>JAKVBG010000015.1:0-62588 GCA_022447605.1 Mariniblastus sp. | reverse complement strand
CGGCTAAGGCTTTGCTGTGTGGGTAGTGGCAGAGCCACCGGTTGGGGTAAGGGGCGGTCTCATCGATATTGACCTGATCACGACCATCGAAGGTGACGCTTGGACTGCTGGTGTAGATCAGTTTTCGGACGCCATTTCGCCGACAGCCTTCCACGATATGCCGAGTTCCCAATGTGTTGGTTTCATAAAACAGCTTCCACTTGCCCCAGATTCCTGAAATCGCCGCCGTGTGAAAGACAACATCCACCCCCTCGGTTGCCCGCAGGCAAGTGGGTAAATCACGCAGGTCGCCATGAACCGGTTCCACACCGAGCGATTCCAATGCTGGGCACGGCTTGCGAGTCATGGCCCGCACGTCCTGGCCAAGATCTATCAGCTGTTCGACCAGGGATTGTCCCAGGAATCCGTTGGCACCGGTTACAAGCGCTTTCACTGGTTTTCATCCTGATCAAAACGAATCGGTCGGTTGACGGCAAGCCGAGCCGTTGGGATTAGCCTGTTGCTCCCGGTTCGGGACGGACAGGGGGACTGTCTGGCTTGGGCCTCGGCTGCCGTTGAATCATGTTTCGGCATCGAATTTTACCCACTCGCTGTTGATGCGTCGCTCGTTGGGGCGAAAGCTTGCTTTGTATTTCATGTGGGGCGAATGGCTGATGTAGTAACCGAGGTACAGGTATCTCAGCCCGTGATCACGACAGTATTCAATCTGCTTGAGAATCGAGTAGGTGCCAATGCAATAACGCCCAAAGTCTGGGTCGTAAAATGTATAAACGGCCGAAAGGCTGTGTTGACCTTGATCACAGATAGCGACACCCACCAGGCGGTCATCAATCCAATAGGATATTTCAAACGAGTTGAAGCAACTGCGAACGAATCCCCAGATATATTCCTCGATATCGATCAGCGAATCGATCTTGGCCAAGCCTCGCACCTGACGATGCTTGTTGAACAGTTCGACTCGACGATTGTCCGCCTTGACCGATCCAATGTTCAAACTGATTTCCCGGTCACCCCGTCGTAAAACGCGACGCTGACTGCGACGAATTTGGAACTCCTGGCAATCGAGCCGAATCGGTTCACAGGCCTCACAATTCGGGCAACGAGTCTGGTACAGGTACTCACCGGTTCGGCGATGGCCCTGGGCCAAACGGGCGTCCGCTTCACGGGGCGAAATTTGAACGACCGGCAGGCGTAGCGGCATCCGCGCCGTCTTGTCGGAGAGGTAAGGACAGGTCTCCATTTCGTCAAGAATGACGATATCGCCGGAACTCTGAACGGACATATTTCAAAAACAGAAAAATTGCCTTGACTTCAAGCCGGGTGCAATCGTTCTGGATTGCCTCCCGTCGTACCAATCCAATCTCGCAGAATCCAATCTGTCTGAATCCAACGTCTTTGTAACAATAATCGGGACTTGCCGTTTCCTGTCAAGCAACGGACACGTCCCATTTTGGCAAATCGGACAGAATTGGCCCGATTTTCGGCTGCCGGTCACCCCGGGCTGTCGAATGAGGCGGGCTCAAATTGATCGAATTCACTGAACCGTTCTGCCGCCCGGTCCTCGAATCTGGTGTATTCCCGCAGCCAACTCAACTCGACGTCATCGGTCGGGCCATTCCTCTGTTTGCCGACGATAATCAGCGCTTCACCCTGTTGGTTGGAATCATCGTCTTGACTGGCGTAGTAGTCTTTTCGATGCACGAACATGACGACGTCAGCATCCTGTTCGATCGCCCCCGATTCCCGTAGATGGCTCAGTTTTGGGCGATGGTCGCGCGAGTCCTCGGCTTGGCGATTTAATTGGGCCAGGCAGAGGATTGGGACCTTCAGTTCCCTTGCCAGACCTTTCAGACGGCGGGCCATTTTGGCGACTTGTTCCTGCCGTGGATCCGTCGACTGGTCGGGTTGGATCAGCTGCAGGTAATCGATCACGATCAAGCCAAGCTCGCCTTCTTTCCGCAACACACGTCGCGCGGCACCCGCAATCTCGGATACGTTTCGCGTCGGGGAGTCGTCCAGGAACAGGGGTGCCTGGCTCAGTTCACCGGCCACGCTTACCAATCGTTTCCGGTCCTCAGCTGACAAGGTGCCATTGCGCAGGCGATGGCCGTTTACCTTGGCCACGCTACAGAGCATTCTCTCGATCAATTCGATGGCCGCCATTTCCAGGCTGACAAACAGGACCGGTTTGCGTGATTTCAGCACGATGTTTTCGGCAATGTTCATGGCAAAAGCCGTTTTACCCATACTCGGTCTGGCAGCCAGAATGGCGAGTTCCGAGGCGTGCAGACCGCCCGTCAATCGGTCGAGATCGGAAAACCCGGTCTCAACGGTTCCCGGTTGGGATTCACCACGCACGCGGGCCTCCAGGCGGTCCATGGCGACCTCGAGAACTTCATCGATTTGGGACAGGTTGCTCGATTGGCGGCTTTCTCGAATCCCGAATACCTTCTGTTCGGCTCGGTTCAAGAGGTGTTCCGATGTTTCGGCCGGCTGGTACGCCTCGGTCAGGATTTCCGTGCAGGTCGAGATCAGGTTCCGCATCGTCGCTTTTTCGCGCACGATGGTCGCATAGTAGACTGCGTGGGCGGCTGACGGCACGGTCGTGAAAATCTCGGCCAGGCCCGCAGCTCCCCCGATCATTTCGTAATGATCGTGGTTGACCAGCCGTTCGCGGAGCAACGTCATGTCGATCTTTTTCCCGGCAGAATGCATCTCCATGATGTGGGAAAAGAGCTGGCCGTGTGCTTCATCGTAGAAGTCCGTGGCGCGGAGAATGTTGACAATCTCGTCACAGGCCTCGGGCATCAGCATCAGGCTGCCCAGTACACCCGTTTCTGCCTCGAGGTTGAAGGGAGGCGGCCGATCGACAATCGGTTCCGCCTGTTCACTGCCTCGGTCTTGACGCTTCTTGAACTTTTTCGGTTGCGTTGCCAATGATTCAATCCTTGTTCGACGCCTGTTCGGCAGAGCCGGTTTTCTGACTCGGTCCGAGCTGACAGGTCAGCAAAATGTATCTTACGGCTCCGACCGGCGCAAACAACCGTCAACTCGGATTTTTGGAGACAAAACGGTTTCACGCCGGCCAACCGCAACGGCGCAGAAAAAAACCCGCCGGGGGAATGCCTCGACGAGCTTTCTGTTCCAAGTGAATGGTCATGGATAACTTGTCATTATCCGTCTGTCTGCCTCCTGCCACCGTCTATTCGGAATCCGCTTCGACTGCCGGGACGACCCAAACTTTACATTCGGTTTCAATTTCCTGGTGCAGGTGAACCTTAACGGTGTACAGGCCGAGTTCTTTGAGCACCCCTTCCAGACGAATTTGGTCATTGGTCAGGTTGATCTCGTTCTGCTTCAGGGCCGCCACGATATCGGCTGCTCCCACGCTTCCGTAGAGGTGTCCTTCATCGTTGGCATTCGCTTCGATCGTGATGCTCTGCTTGGACACCAGCTCGGCCAGGTTGTTGAGATCCTTCAGGCGGGCCATTTCGATTTCATTGAGCTTGGCCTTGTGTTTTTCCACCATCCGCTTGTGGTGCTCACTGGCAATCGTCGCCAGTCCCTGGGGCAGTAGGTAGTTGTTGGCAAAACCAGGTTTTACCTCGACGACTTCACCCTGTTTGCCGAGGTGGTCGACCGACTGGATCAGCAACAGTTCGATCCCGCCATTGGGGCCTTTCGGCAACCGCGTCAATCCGGCGGGCTTTGCTCGGCGTTTCTTTCTTAGTTTTGCGCTAGGCATGACAAACTCAACTATTCAATGAAAGGGTATTTCTTGATTTAAAAGGGTACTTCATCATCGGGGGGAACACTCTGGCTGGGAGCGGCACTGGGAGCCGGGCTGGGAGCCGCGTTGGGCGCCTGTTGCCTGGCCGGGTTGCCGCCCGATCCACCGGAGCCGGAGCGTCCGCTGAGCATCTGCATCCGTTCACCAATAATCTTCAACTTGGAGCGTTTTTGCCCGTCCTGTTCCCAGGAATCGAGTTTCAATCGCCCCTCGATCAGCACCGGAGAACCCTTGGAAAGGTATTCGCCGGCGACCTCGGCCGTCCGTCCCCACAAGGTAATGTCGACAAACGTGGTTTCGTCGACCCATTCACCCTGTTTCTTGACACGATCATTCACAGCGAGCCCGATATCCGTCACGGCCGTACCTTGCGGCGTGTAGCGGAGCTCGATGTCCCGCGTGATGTTGCCGACTAAAATGACTCGATTAAAACTGGCCATATGTTTTCTCTCCGTTCTGATCGTCCGGGTAGTAAAAAGTCGCTTCCGTCAAAGGCCGACTTCCTGTCACCATCTTACCGAACGCCGTGACACGTTTGGTCATCAACCTTCCGTTGCCGTGGCCGTTTCCTGTTCTGGCTTCTCTTCGGCTGCCGGTTCGTCAGCCCCGGGGACAGCTTCTCCCTTGGCGACAGCAATCATGGTATCTACCAGGCGCGGGTCAATGCCAACCACCAGGTGTCGCAACATGATATCGGTCAGTTTGCAAGCGCGATTGAACTTGGTGACGCCGGTGCTTTCCATCTTGACGTAAGCCAGCCAGTAGACACCTTTGCGTTGCCCATTGATCGGGTACGCCAGTTTCTGCTCGTTCCACAAACGGCTCGCCATCAGCTCGCCATTGACCGTTTCGGTTACATCCTGAACTGCCTTGGCCGCCGCCGCCGGGTTCTTGGCGTAGGCGTTGGCATTGAAGATGAACATGCATTCGTAGACTTTCTCAGCCACGATCAATTTCCTCTAAATTTGAATTTTAAGGTTCTAGTTTTTCTTGACTCTTTGGGGACTCCGGTTGGTCCGATGTCCTCGTTTGGTTGCCCGACGGGTCGGGACGTTTCTCTGTCTTGTTCGGGTCGGCATTGAACTTGTTCATGGCCGATTGGACTCCAAATTCGATCCAGTGTTCGACCGCTTCGACCGAACGTTGAATCGCTTTTGTCATCGTCTCACGATCCGCAGCGTCAAAACGCCCCAAAACGTAGTTCGAGACATTCCAGCCAGCTGGGGGCCTTCCTACGCCTATCCTCAGTCGGCCAAAGGCGTCGGTGCCCAGACGACGGATGATGTCCTCCAGGCCGTTTTGGCCGCCTGACGATCCGCCGGGGCGGAATCGCAATCTCCCGACATCCAAGTTGAAGTCGTCACAGACAATCAACAGGTCGTCGAGTTGTAGTTTATAAAAATTGACTACTTCCACTACCGTTTGCCCGCTCAAATTCATGAAAGTAAGCGGGCAAGCCAGTACCGTCTTTTCGTTTCGTATCGTTGTTTCGACCAATTCGGCATTGAATTTCGACTTGGGCCTGCCCACATCGTATTTCAAGCCAAACTGGCCGATCAGTTCGAACCCGACATTGTGTCGTGTTCCATTGTATTTTTTACCCGGGTTGCCGAGCCCGACCACTAGTTTCATCGGTTCACCACTGGCCGTTTCCATAACGTGCCGACACCTGGTCTTGCCTTATTGCGATCGATATCGGGAGCAGGCAGGGGTCATCACGTTTTATTGCTTCACGATTCCTCGCCACCCTCTTCATCGTCAGTTTTGCGGCCGATGACTTCCGGTTCAGCAGCGGCACCCGCGTCATCGGCTGTTTCTACTTCGGCCTCGACTACGACCACGCACTGGGCGACCATTTCGTCGGCCGGTGTCAACATCGATGCGCCCTCGGGAAGCGGGATGTCCTTGGCCGTCAGTGCCCCGTCCAGTTCCAGGGAATTGATCTTCAGTTCAAGTTTTTCGGGAACCATGTTGGCAGGACAGGCGACTTCCACTTCATGCAGCAGGTGCTTCAGCGTACCGCCATGGTGGGTTCCGGGGGCCTCCCCTACCAAGTGTACCTGCAACGTCAGGTCGACGACTTCTGAGGCGTCGATCCGGGTCAGGTCCAAGTGGAGTACATCGTCTCCGAGCGGATCCCATTGGACATCCTTGATCAACGCGCTTTCGTTGACGTCACCTTGGAGTTCAACGATCCGGCTGCCATGGCGGACGGCATTGAAGATATCACGCGAACTGATCGTCAGTGACACGGTCTCACCGCGGCCATACAGGATGGCGGGGATGCTTCCCGATTGACGGAGTCGGCGCATTCGCAAGGTACCTGTTTCTTCGCGTTTCTCGCAATTCAGTATCTCAGCCACACCTTTGACCTTAAAATTGTTCGTTTCTATAATTTCAACAAGGCCGGCCCCTTTTGGCATATCGAGGGCTGGCCAATACAATAGAAAACGGCAACACGGGGGCTGCCGGAAAAATCGTCCAGAATCGAAAGATTCTCGCAGATTCTTCGCTAGTTTCAAGCCCAAGTTGTCTTGCGTACGTGGTTTTTAGCGATTAACTTCTCGCATGGGCCAGGTTTCCCAGAGGCTGCCGGGTGACCGGGCCCGCCCGTCGATTTCGTCCAGGATGGTACCCCACTCAGCGCTGTATCCGATTCCGTATTTTAACCCCGAAGAATTTCCATTTATGGCCAAAAAACCGCCCCTTTCCCGCAGGTCCCAGAAATTTGAGTATGTCGAACCGATCGGCCTGCGGGTGCTGGTCCGCAAAGATGAACCGAAACGTGAGACAAAGGGGGGGATTGCCTTGCCGGATGCGGCTGAGATTCCGACGATTACCGGACGAATCGTCACCATTTCGGCGGCCGTCGAGCATGACGATGAATTGCCGTTACGGCAGTACGATAAAGTTCTGTTTCATCCCAAGAACGCGATTCCGGTCGACTTTGAGGCAGACAATCAGCTGTTTGTCGTCCCGGTAGAAGACATCGTGGCCGTGTTTCGGCCCGACCCCGTGGAGCGAGGCTAAGGCTTGCCATCGCAGCGTGTCCCCGCTTGGGCCGTCTTCCACGTAGATCCGACCACTTTTGTAGATCCGACCACTGTTGCCGTTAACGGTCGGCTCGGTGTTGTCCCGGTTCTGCCTGAAAATTGCGTGGAAATTCACCCGGGTGGACCAGGCTACTGGTCTACAGGTCGGCCGAACGGGCAGCTTCCCCTTCGAAAATCGCGCTGATCGACTCGTGCTGGTGGATCCGTTTGATCGCTTCTCCCAGGATACTGGCCACCGAGAGGACCTTGATCTTGGGGAGTTGCTTTTCCGGTTCCAACGGCACACTGTCGGTGACGACAATACTGTCAATCGGAGCTTTATCCAACCGCTCGATCGCCTTGCCGGCAAAGATGCCATGGGTCGCCGCCACGTGGATTTCCCGCGCCCCACGCTTTTTCACCAGTTCGGCTGCTCCACAGATCGAGCCGGCGGTGGCGATCATGTCATCGAACATCAGGGCGACCTTGCCTTCCAGGTTGCCACCAATGATATTTTCCTGCGTCGTTGTTTCTGCGCCGGTACGCCGCTTGTCGATGATGGCCAATTCACCCCCCAGCCGCGTGGCGTGACCGACGGCCCGTTTGATGCTCCCCTCGTCAGGACTGACGATCACCAGTTCGTCCGGCGACAATTTTTGGCTCAGGAAGTAATGGTTTAAAACGCTGGCTGCGTACAGGTGGTCGACAGGCAGGTCAAAAAATCCCTGAATCTGGGCCGCATGCAAATCCATGGTCAAGACCCGATTCGCACCGGCCCGTGTCAGCATGTTGGCCACCAGTTTGGCCGTAATCGGAACCCGCCCTTCGTCCTTGCGGTCCTGGCGGGCGTAGCCGTAGTAAGGCAAAACGGCCGTGATCCGCTCGGCACTGGCCCGCATGCAGGTGTCGATCATGATCAGCAATTCCATCAGGTGATCATTGACCGGTGGGCTGGTCGATTGCATCAGGAAAACATCCCGTCCCCTGACATCTTCAATCTTGCAGTGAATTTCCCCATCGGGAAACGTCTGGAACTTGCAATCGCCCAGTGGCAGGTTCAGGAATTGGCAGACATTCAGAGCCAGTTGCTGGTTGGCTCGTCCACTAAATATTTTCAGTTCAGGAGGCATCGGAATCGCTTTTACGGGTCATCACGGATTCGACCTCGGCAAGCTGGTCGAGGGTATTTACGCTGAGCGCTTCGATCGGTTGAAGGACTGGAAGCGCTCGAATGTCCAGTCCGTCGGCCAGCATCAGTTTTGGTACATCAGTAATGTAATATTCACGTTGCTGGTTGTCATCGGTCAATTTGCCCAAAGCGGAAACAAGAGGCTGGCAATCGAAAACATACGTGCTCATATTGACCTCTTCAATTGACTTTTGCTGCGGGGTGGCGTCTTTTTCTTCGACGATCCCTACAAAATCACCCGTTTCATCTCGCAGGATTCTTCCCAGGCCGGTCGGGTCGTCGTGGATCAGGGTCCCCAGGATACAGGCGGGACGATCCGACTTGAAATCGGTCAGCAGGCGTTCAATGCTGCGGGTCTGCATGAGGGGGGAGTCCCCGGCGACCACGACGACCGGCCCGTCGTGGGAGACGAGCTGCTCCCGGCACATCATCACCGCGTGCCCGGTGCCCAGCTGCTCGGACTGCGTGGCAAATTCCAACTGATCGTAGTGGGCCAATGCCTGTTGGACCTTTTCGGCCTGGTAACCGACCACGACCACGATCCGTTCGACACCCGCACCGCGGAGCGCGTCGATCACGTATTCGACCAGGGGGCGATCGCAGGCCTGGCAGAGAACCTTCGGCAGGTCGGATTTCATTCGTGTGCCCTTGCCGGCGGCCAGTACGATTGCGAGGGGTGGGTTCATCGGTTTGCCTTCATTGAAACTTGCTCCGCTTGGTTGCCCCCTGAACGATTTCCGCCCCGACGTATCGATTGAATCTGGCTGGGCAGGCCGTCATCACCGCGAGTCTAAACTTAAGATCGAATCACTTCCAGTACGCGGGATGCCGCCAAGGACGTTTCCACATGGTGAGCGTGGGAAAAGTCGCCCCCTGCGCTATGGTGCCCCGGGATTGCAATGGTCACCGCGCCCGAGGCTGCCCCGGCGCGGCTGCCGTGGACACTATCTTCCAGTACGAGCATGGCCGCCGGTGGAATCCCAAAACGTTGGGCCGCCTGTAGATAGATTTCCGGATCCGGTTTCCCGTGGGTCACGTCGGCGGGCGTCAGGATGAATTCAAATCGTGGCGCCAGGTCAAACTGGGCAAGCGCCAAGGTGGCGAAGGCCTGGTGACTGCTGGTGGCGATCGCCTTGGGCAGGTTGAGTGATTCGATCAATGAGAGTGTCTGCTCCAGTCCCGGTAACATCCTGATTTCACGGGGCAACAGGTCGCTGAAGATCTCATCCGACTCGCGCTGCAGTGTCTCGATCGAATCATCCAGGTCGAACTGGTCGATGATCAGCTGGTACGCTACCGGGCCTGGCAGGCCCATCAGCTGCATTTTCAGATCGTTTGAAAACTCGCGGTTCCGGCGACTCAACAACTCCTGACCGACCTGGTCGTACAGGTCCTCCGTGTTGAACATCAAGCCATCCATGTCGAAAACTACGGCTTTTATTCTTTTTTCAGACAAATTCGACGGATGCCTCCCTGGTCATTCTGGCTCGGTATGCCTTTCAGCATGACATGCTGCCGCCTGAATGTCGACTCGGTGGACGGTCGAAAATTGGGCAGCTCTGCCTGACTTGGCTCCCATTGGGAATTGAATGATGAGCGGGGGATGCAAAAATGGACGGGGCGACTTGCCATTCTATTTCAGTTTCTTGCCAGGACAGCTTTCCGGATGTCGGAAGATCGGTTTGATAATGTGAATCCGCCTGCCGGAAGCGGGCCGAGCCGTTCTGCCGATTCGCCGTCGTCGGTTCAGCCACCGGCCCAGGTGCCCGGTTACGAACTGCAGAGTTTTCTGGGGCGAGGTGCTTACGGAGAGGTCTGGTCGGCGCGCGACCAGAAAACGGGTCGCAGTGTGGCGATCAAGTTCTATTCCCAACGTTCTGCGGCCGATGTCCAGTTGCTTGCCCAGGAAGTCGAGAAACTGGTCGTTCTGGCGGCCGACCGTTATGTGGTCCAATTGTTGGATGTCGGCTGGGAGGCGATCCCGCCCTACCTGGTCATGGACTATATCGAACGGGGGTCGCTGGAAGAAAAATTGGCGCACGGCAGTCGGATGTCGGCTGGCGAGGCGACCGAGTTGTTTACCGAAATCGCGACCGGCATGATGCATTTGCACGGGAAGGGGATCCTGCATTGCGATTTGAAGCCGGGCAACGTCTTGCTCGATCGAAGCGGCAAGCCGCGGTTGGCCGATTTTGGTCAGGCGCGGCTGGAATCGGATGATACGGCCTCGTTGGGCACACTGTTTTTCATGGCGCCCGAGCAGGCCGATACACAGGCGGTACCCGACCAGCGCTGGGATGTCTACAGCCTGGGAGCCCTTTTCTACTGCCTGTTGACGGGCGAGCCGCCCTATTACGACGCCCAGTTGGCCGCATCGATCCAGTCGATCGATGGGATTCAAGGTCGCCTCAAGGCGTACCGGGCCGCCCTGCCGTCGGCACCTCGGCCGGTGGGACACCGCCAGGTCAGCGGCGTGGATCGAGGTCTGGCGGACATCATTGATCGGTGCATTGCCGCGGACCCCAAGGCCCGCTACGGGAGTATTCAGGAGGTGCTGTTTGCCCTGCGGCAGCGGGAGGCGGCCAAGGCGAGGCAACCGTTGTTGGTGCTGGGTCTGCTGGGCCCCCTGGTGTTGTTGGCCGTGATGACGATTTTTTCCTGGTATGCCTACCAGCAGGCCAAGTCAGAGACCGAAACGGCCGTTGTGAACAAGGCGGTGGAGAGTAACCTGTTCGCTGCAAAACTGGGAGCCCGCAGTGTCTCGGAGAAAGTCGATGAGTATTACCGGGCCGTCCGCAGTTTGGCGATGTCCCCCGGTTTTGTGCAGGATTTTACAGCGCTTGTCCGCGACGAGGAGTTTGCCCGACTGCGGCAGCAGCTGGCCGATCCGAACGACAATTCTGACCACTCGCTTGACCCGTTGCGGGATGAGTTCCTGAACGGGTTCCCCCGGCGGGATCAGGTCGACCGCCACCTGCGGGAGCGGATGGAAAACCGGTTCGGTCAGTGGCCCAAGGCCGCCAGTTGGGTGGCCTACGACCGGCAAGGAAACCAGGTCGCCGCCCGTTTCAGCGATGCCAACACGAACAATACGATTGGAAAGAACTACTCGTACCGCTCCTACTTTACGGGGCTGGATCGCGACCTGGTCGAGTTGGAGCCGGATGGCCGTGAACGGTTCCAGGTCAACGTGGTACCGGAACAAAGGAAGATTATCGATCGTCCCAACCTCTCGGCCATCTTCCGCAGTAAGGCGACGATGAACTGGAAGATAACTTTTTCGGCGCCGATTCGAATCGACGGGGAAGTTGCCGGCGTGGTCGGTTGTTCGGTGGAGATGGGTGATTTTGTCGATTTCGACGATGGCCAGGGGCAGTATGCCATGCTGGTCGACAATCGACCCGGGGATAACACGGGCGTGATCCTGGAGCACCCGTGGTTCGACCAACTTCGGCAGCAGGGGGAAAAATTGCCAGACAACCTGACTGGCCGCCGCGTGGATGATGTTTCCAGTTACGGCTCAACCGCGGTCCTGTTCGCCGACCCGATCGGAGAAGATCCGCGAGGTCACGAGTTTGACAGGATGTGGATTGCCGCGGCCGAGCCGGTAACCCGCCTGGGCGATTTTGAGGATGCAGCGGCAGCCGGGCAGTCAGGCGCGGGCGAGTCCGATTCCGCCGCGCGAGTGGCGACCGGCATGTATGTCCTGGCCGCTGAGGATTACAGCTCGGTGATCCAGCCGGTTGATGATCTGACCCGTCAACTGACCTGGTTGGGTTTGGCGGCGGTCGGTTTTTTCCTGGTGGTCGCTGTCGGCATGTGGCTGTTCGTGATGCGTTTGCTGGCTGAATCGAGGAGCCGGCTGGGGCGGGTCCACAGGCCAGTGGCCGGCCAGAGTTCTCTGCACAAAAGGGAGCTTCTCGATTCCGATCCCGTGACGGATGAATTTCGTACGGTCGCCCCGACCGACTCGAAAACGGATTGAAACGAATGGAACGGATTCGTCAGGGTCCCTGGCTGTCTAGTAGCCGGGGCCGCTGCTGCTGATTTGCTCCACCGGGTGCCAGACCGTTTTGACCTCGCAAAAATCTCGGATCAGGTAAGGATTCTGGTTCTCCCCCCGTGCCCAGTTAAGGTTGTACACGTGAACCCGCTTCAGGCTGTCGGCGGCTGTTTCCCGGATCGATTGCGCGATCGAGTTCTTGCTGCGGGGCGGGCGGTCGAGGGCGATCGCATTGATCTCCCGGTGGCCGGCAAAGTGAGCGGACAACTCGGCCAGTTGACCGGTCAAAACGTTCACGACTCCGGCGGGAACATCCGAAGTCGCCAGGCACTCGCTCAGGGTAATGGCCGAAATCGGCCGGGTTGAGGAAGCGAGACAAACGACCGTATTTCCGCCGGCCAGGATTGGCAGGACCAGCGAGAGCAGACCGAGCAACGGCCGGTTCTCGGAGGCGACATGAAATACGACCCCGGTCGGTTCGAGGACCGAGAAGTTGAAGTGGGGTGAGGCGACCGGGTTGACGGAGCTGAAAACCTGCTGGTACTTGTCGCACCAGCCGGCGTAATAGACGACGCGCTCGATGCTCTGATCGACTTCCGAGGCGGCTTGACCTTCCGTTGCCCCCTGGATCTCCAATTCGTCGATCAACTGTCCCCGCCGGCCTTCCAGCATTTCTGCAATCCGGTACAGGATCTGTGAGCGATTGTAGGCGCTTCGTTCGGCCCAGGAGGCCTGGGCGGCTCGAGCTGCGACCACGGCATTCCGCAGGTCTTTTCTGGAAGCCAGGCAAAAATTGCCCAGCCCGCGCCCTTTGACCCGAGGCGTGTAGTGACGGCCCGATTCAGTGCGGGGGAATTTGCCGCCGACAAACATCTTGTACGTTTTCAAGACCGGCAAACGCGGATGTTCAGGATTGGTTGTGCGTTTTGTTTTTCTTTTCGCCATCTGGCTGAGCCTTATTCGGTTCCCATTGCGGTCTTTTTGGTCGATCAGTAGGTGAGGTAAGCAGACAATCCATGGAGACCACCTTCCCGGCCAAACCCACTCTCGCCATACCCGCCAAAGGGGGAAGCGGGATCAAACTGGTTGTAACTATTGGCCCAGATCACGCCTGCTTTCAGCTGGGCGGCCAGGTTGAGCACGCGGGAGCCCTTGGTCGTCCAGACGCCGGCCGACAGCCCATAACGGGTGTTGTTTGCCTTGCCGATTGCCTCGGCCACGGTGCGGAAGGTCTGCACGGCCAGGACCGGTCCGAAAATCTCTTCCTGCGAGATGCGATTCGATTGACTGACCCCGGTGAACAGGGTCGGCCGAGACCAAAAGCCGGACTTTGGCAGTGGGCAGTCCGGTTGGTACATCGTGGCCCCGTCGGCCTGGCCGGATTCGAGGTATTGCTGGATCGTATTCCACTGTTGCCTGGAGTGGATTGCCCCAATGTCCGTGTTCTTGTCCAGTGGTTCACCGACTCGCAGGGTACCCATTCGCTGTTTGAGTTTTTCAATCACCTCGTCGCTTACCGATTCTTCCACCAACAGTCGGCTGCCGGCGCAGCAGACATGTCCCTGGTTGAAGTAAATGCCGTTGACCACGCCTTCCACCGCCTGGTCGATCGGCGCGTCGGCGAAAAGGAGATGGGCGGCCTTGCCACCGAGTTCCAGCGTGCAGCGCCTGTCAGTGGCGGCCAGGGCGCGTTGGATCGATTTGCCAACCCGGGTGGAACCGGTGAAGGCAACTTTGTCGACGCCCGGGTGTTCGACGAGAGCTTGTCCCACCGGACCGTGCCCGGTCAGGATATTGACAGCGCCAGGAGGCAGGTCGGCCTGCTGGATGATCTCGGCCAACAGGAGGGCCGTCAGGGAAGTCGTTTCGGCCGGTTTCAGCACGACCGTATTGCCGCAGGCCAGCGCGGGGGCGATTTTCCAGGCAGCCATCAGGAGGGGGAAGTTCCAGGGGATCACCTGGGCCGCCACACCGAGTGGCTGGGGCTTGCGGTTGGGAAAGGCGTAGGGCAACTTGTCGGCCCAGCCGGCGTAGTAGAAAAAATGGGCGGCGGCCAGCGGGATGTCGATCTCTCTCGACTCGCGGATCGGTTTTCCGCCGTCCAGGGTTTCCAGGATGGCGAATTCACGGCTTCGTTCCTGGATCAGGCGAGCGATGCGGTAAAGGTACTTGCCCCGTTCAGCCGGGCGCAAGCGGGACCACTGTTTCTCATAACAGTTTCGGGCTGCCTGAACCGCCCGGTCCACGTCTCCGGCGGTCGATTCGCTGATACGGCTGAGTCGCTGTTCATTGGCCGGGTTGATCGTCCAGTACTTGCGGTTACCCGACGAAGGGGTGAACTCTCCATTGACAAACAGCCCGTACGACTTGGCCAAGCGGACAGAATCGCGGCTTTCCAGCGCCGGCGACGAAGGCCAATTTGGGTCGAGGGTCGGTTTCATGGTTAGGTTCGTTTCAATGTTGGAGTTTGCCAGCGACATCCGGCGGTCATGCAGGTGGTCGGTCTAATCCCGGGATACGTCGTCGGCCGCCGGGTAGTAACCGGTCTGCTGTTTGATGATTTGCTTCAGCACATCATTGGCCAGGCTGCTCGCTCCGAAGCGGAACCATTGATTGTCGAGCCAGGCCGGGCCCAGGGTTTCCTGGACCATGACGAGGTAGTGCAAAGCGAGTTTTGATTGGGAGATCCCCCCCGCCGGCTTCATGCCGACCTGTCGACCGGTTCGCCGGTGATAATCCCGGATCGCCAGCAGCATGACCAGAGTGACCGGCAGGGTGGCGGCCGGTTTGATTTTGCCAGTCGACGTCTTGATGAAATCGGCCCCGGCCTCCATCGCCAGGTCGCTGGCGTGGCGGACGTTGTCCAGGTTGCCGAGTTCACCCGTTTCCAGGATGACTTTCAAACGGGCGGTGCCGCAGGTCTGCTTGACCGCGGCAATTTCATCGAAAACGTAATCGAAGTCACCGGACAGGAATCGCCCCCGCGAGATGACCATGTCAATTTCGTCGGCCCCCGCATCCACAGCCTGTTCGACCTCTGTCAATTTCAATTCGAGGCTCGTTTGACCGCTGGGAAAAGCGGTGGCCACCGAGGCGATCTTGATATCTGTGCCGGCCAGCTCCCGCTTGGCCAGGCTGACGAAATTCGGGTAGACGCAGACGGCCGCTACATGTGGCAGGTCGGGCACGTTGTCGTGCAGGTGTCGGGCCTTGTGGCAGAGTTGTTGTATCTTGCCCGGTGTATCACTCCCCTCCAAGGTTGTCAGGTCGATCATGTTCAGCACCATCCTCAAGCCTTGCCGCTTGGCTTCGCCCTTGATGCTGCGCTCGGTAAACCGCTTGGCGCGCTGCGCCACGCCGACCGGGTCGATCGATGGGCTCTGAGATGGATGGATACGTGAGGTCACGGTGACGCTTATGGGAATGGGGTCAAGGGACGCCGTTGGCCGGACAGAGGTCGGTCATGAACCGTGTCTTCCCGGCAAGGCTCGGCAGCAATCTGTCCACGAAACTCTATTCTAGCTCGTATTTGCGGTTCGTTGCCGTGGGCTGGTATTCCTGGCCTACCCGGGGGTGAGCGTTGCCTCAAAGGCCGTATATTCGGCATAAAAGTCGCTGAGGGCCAGCCTGGAGGTGTCGGCCGATGTGTGAAGATCTCGGTCTCGGCCCCGCCTTCGCTGGGGCACAGCAAAACTAGCCAGGTTCGTTTCGCTGGCGGAACAGGTCGCGGTCGATCACCGAGCTCATCTCAACCGCGGTTTTGAGGCGGTCCGTCCCGAGAAATTCGGTGATCTTTTCGATCCACGGGTCGGGGGAGCGGATCAGGTCGGGGTAGTCGACCTCAATCGATTCCATATGCTGAGCTGTCTTCAACCAGTCGAGTGCGTCCCGGCGATAGGCGGCCAGTCCGCGGGCAATCTGCGTCTCCTCCAGTTGAGCCCCCTCGGTTCCCAGTTTTTCAATCATCCGGGTCTGGGACCGGACAATTTGCGGGATCGGTCGCTGCATGAAAATCACCTTGTAGTCATGTTCTCGGGGCATCGATTTGAGGAGCACCGATACGACCTTGATCGCCTGGCCGTCGTGCTCCTGGGCGTCCAGTATCTCCGGTTCCTGGGCAATCCGCTTGATCTCCTCCCATTCGAGATAGCCCTTCGGGTTATGCTCATCGGCAGTCCGTCTTCCATCGGTGATCGCCTCCATGCCGCCGGCGACCAGCATTTGCATCATCAGGGAGGTGCCCGACCTGGGCAGGCCGGAAACCAGCACAAATGTCTTGCCCGATTTCTTGACCGGGTCATTCGGGTTCGGCCGCTCTTTCAGCAGCCGGGTGACTCGCTGCTTTTCTGATTCGAACTCGGGCAACTCGAATCGTTGGTCCATCCTCTCCGTTTTCGCCTGGCCGTCCGTTCGGTCGGCTGCCGCCAGGAAGACGGCCCGCTGGCGATGCCGATCGGCCGCTGCCGTCTCCCCCAGTCGATCGTAGGCGGTGGCCAGCCATCGTTGGGGCCTGGGCTGCCGCGGCGCAAACCGGGCCGCCGTCTGAAAGGCCTGGATCGATCGTTGCAGGTCATCGGACCGGGCCATGGCGATCCCCAGGTTCAGGTGCGCCACAGGCAGGCGGTGCAACAGGCCGACCGCGTCGAGAGCGGCCGAGGCCGCTTGCCGGTTTTTTCCCTGCCGCAAGTAAACGGTGGAGAGACCTTGGTAGGCCAGCGCCAGATCCGGGTGCAATTCGATCGCCTTTCCATAGGCTGTTTCCGCCTCTTCCCACTTGCCCCGTTTGGCAAACATATCGCCAATCTGAACGTGCAAGGCCGGAAAGCGGGGGGTCCGCTGAGAGGCCAAGACGAGATACTCGGTCCCTGCTTTGAGTTCCGAAAGCTGCAACAGGATCTTGGCGTAAAGGATGACGGCCTGGTTGGCCGATGTGGTTTCCAGATCGAACGTCTGGTCGATCAGGGCCTGGGCCTGTCGCAGGTAACCGGAGCGCAGGTAACAGTCGGCCAATTGAATGATGAAACGGTTTTCCCAGGGACTGCGAAACAGGATGTCTTCCAGCAGCGGGCGGGCCTCGTCATTGCGATCTTGCCACATCAGGCAGCGGGCCAGGTTGTACTTCCCTTCGATATCGGCTGACTCAAACTGTTTTTCCTTGTCATCCCCCTGGTCGTCAATGTAGCCCAGTGCGACAAACTGCTGGAGCAACTCGGCGGATTGACCGGCTGCCATCTCCTCGTCCCCGCGATGCATGCCATGATCGCCGTCGATCTCGTCCCAGGTGGGGATCGTCTCAAGTTCTGGCGGCTCCTCGAAGGCCTCGACCAGGGGTCGGCCGTCCATGTCGTCACCGATGGGAAGCCCATACAGCTGCAGGATGGTCGGGCCGATATCGATCAAGCTGGCCCCGTAGATTCGTTCGTCCTGCTTGATCCCCTCCCCTTGCATCACAAGAACACCATATTGCCGATGCCAGACCGCCGGTCCAGCCGGTTCGCGCGGTGTGCCCCCCGGTCGAAAGGCACCGGACTGGAATCCATGATCGGAACAGAGGATCACCGTGGTCTCTTCCCCGGCCAGGAAAAGCAGCCGCTCCAGCATCATGTCATGAAAGCGGTAGGCTCCCGTGATGACGTCCTTGTACATCTCGAAATCTTCGTCTGAAATGTTGGCCATCTGGGGCGGGTGATACTGCATGAAACCGTGCGAGAAGTGGTCGATCCCGGTGTAGTAGACGGCCATGAATTCCCAAGGTTCCGACTCCATCACGGCGGTCGCTACCGAGTGCGTCGTCATCATCTCGGTAAACGTTTTGGCGAAGGCCATTAACCGCTGATCCTGCGCTTGATCGACCCCGGCTGCCCCGGGGATGAACGGCAGGATATGTTCCTCGGTGACTTCCGAAAGCAGCATTTTATACTGGGCAAGTTCCTGCTCCCGCTCGGCCGGGTGAATTGTCCCCGGTGTAATAACCCACCCTTTCTGGGGGTTTAGGGTGACCCCGTTGAACAGGTTGCTGACGACGCAGCCATTGATTTTTTCAGCTGGATGGCTGGCCCACCAATTGATCACGTTCGAACGGATGCCCGATTGCGACAAGATGTTCCAGAGCGCTTTCGTCTGACGTGAGAGACTGGAGAAGGGACGGGAACCACCGTGAACCGGGTCCGGTTCGACGAAACCGTGGATCCCGTGCTTGTCGGCAAACTTGCAGGTCGCCACCGAGTTCCACAGCATCGGCGACAAGACCGGTTGCAGCGTCGCCAGGTTACCGATCGTTCCCCGGTCGATCAGTTTGTTGAGGGTTGGCATTAACCCCTGGTCCAGCAATGGGTTGATATGTTCCCAGTCAGCGCCATCCCAACCGATCAGCAGGACTCTCTTCTTATTGGCGGTCATGCGACTTGCCTTGTTGGCCACGTTCAAACAAAAAAGGCCACCCGATCAGTGAGTGGCCTTTGGGGTTTTTAAAAATTGTTCAGCTAGCTTTCCTGCGGCGGCGACTGGCCAACAGGCCGAGAGCGCCCAACGCGAGACATCCCAGCGAGCCTGGCTCGGGGATCGCATCAATTTCACCGACGCGAATCGATTCCCCCTGGTCGGCATAGGCATACTCTTCCAGCACAAACGTGTTCAAGGGCGTATCGCCGTTAAGCGTGACCCGGGCCCAGCCGTACTGGAAGTTGCTACCACCGGCAAACGTACTGAAACGGAACGCGAGAAACCCGGTACTTGGATTTCCGGTGTTGTTCAGGAACTGGCTGTTACCATAGCCATTGCCATAAGCCATCGTTCCACCCGCATTGAGTTCCAAAAAGGCGGCGGTTGAAACATTGGCATCGAGCGAGAGATTGGCAGCATAGGCATAACCGTTAATCACCTGGCCGGCGACATTGCCATACAAGGCGCTGCCTAGGGTGTTCAGTCCGCCAGCGGCCACACCTCGATCGGTCGCCGAACCAATCGGCAGGTGAGCGAACAGCAATTTCGCATTGCCATCCAAATCAAACGATTTCTGTCCGATCCCGAAACTGAAAGCACCTTCCGACCCGCCCACGACGACATGGGTAATGTCAGCTTCGGCCGTTTGTGTTCCGGCAAGTGTCGCGGCGGCTCCGGCAGCCACGTAAGCCGCCCAGCGTTTGGTGGAGAGGTCTAACTTCTCAGGCTGAATCTTGTTGGACATGATATGACTTTCCTTGGGAGGGGTGAGGAACCTCACAGTGCAAAGAGCTCGAAAGGCGAACCCAGGCGGCAGGTGAACCCAGTCTGTAAAACCTAAAAAAGCTTGGCGAACCTCCGTGATTCTGGTTTTCAAATTGGGCAGAGGCCTCATAGTAACGATCATAATTTGCGCGTTCAACTAAGAAAATTTGGATTATCCAATTTATCCGTAATGACTGAAATCATGGCCGCATAATCGTTACAACTGTTTGATCCCTTACACAGAAAAGTCTACTGATTACGTTTCGTTATCTAACGCGTTCTTACCTATATAGCGACCGCGCTTTCGTGGCCAACGTCTTAAAAGTAATAGCGTTTGTTTTAGCCGTATACCGATTGCGGAACCTTATCTGTTTGCTCAGCAGGAAACGGTTTCAGGATAACTGGTAGCCGGTGGCCAGTTCTCGGAACTGACTCGCTTGCTGGTTCGCCCAGTCAACATCATGCCCCAGTTCGCCAGCCAACAGTTGAGCGACCTCCTCTGCCGCTTCGGCCGCTGCGGCGGCGTTGAGGAACAGCGCCCGCGTGCGCCGAGCCAGGACATCTTCCACTGTGCGCGCCCATTCAAAGCGGGCGGCGTGGATGACCAGGCCGCGTGGATAAGGTAAGTCGGAATGCAGGGGTTCCTGCCCCCGTTCGACTTCGTCGCAAACGGCCCGCACCTCGGCAGCATCTGCCCCGTAAGGACGCAGCCAGTTTTCGGAGGGCATGTCGACATCGTTTCGATCGATCCAGCCCCTCAGATGGAGCGATTCGGTAATGCACTTTCGTGGCTCCAGGCCTCCCACGTCGGCGGCGTGGTCGACCACGTCCTGGGCCATATTGCGGTAGGTGGTCCATTTGCCCCCCACCACCGAGACCAGGCCTCCCCGCGAGACGATGACCTCGTGTTCCCGCGAGATGTTCTTGGTTGCAGTCCCTCCCTGTTTGATCAACGGGCGCAAACCGGCAAACAGGCTCAGCACATCGCTCCGCTGCGGATCCCGCGACATGTAGCGAGCCGCATTTCGCAGGATAAACTCGATCTCTTCCTCGGTGGCACGCGGTTCCAGCAGCGGTTCGGGCGTCTGCTGATCGGTGGTTCCAACCAGGCAGTGGTCGTGCCAGGGGATGACGAACAGGACTCGGCCATCGTCCGTATAGGGGACCATGATCGCCGTCTCTCCTTTGAGAAAGGAAGCGTCGAGAACCAGGTGAACCCCTCGGCTCGGTTCGACGATCGGTTCCACATCGGCCTCGTCCATCCGGCGAATCGCATCGGAAAAAACCCCGGTAGCATTGATCACTACCCGGCTCGATACCTCGTACTCCTGCCCGTTAATTTGATCGCGAAACGTGACGCCGGAAAGATGGCCGTCCGCGCCGCGCAGCAGGTTGATGACCTGGGCATGGTTCAGCGCGACGCCTCCCAGGTCGATCGCTGTGCGGGCCAGGGTGACGCACATGCGGGAGTCGTCGAACTGCCCGTCGTGGTATTCCGTCCCACCGTACAACCCATCCGGCTCGAGGTTCGGGATCGCCTGAATCGTTTCCTCGGCATTCAAGGTCCGCGAGGGAGCCAGGTTCAAACGGCCAGCCAACAAGTCATAAAGTTTCAGCCCGATCCCGTAGAACGGTCCCTCCCACCAGCTGTAACGGGGGACCACAAACGGCAAATCAGTAACCAGGTGTGGAGCATTCTGGTACAGCAGTCCGCGCTCGTAAAGCGCTTCGCGAACGAGCGAGATGTTGCCCTGTTGCAGGTACCGTACGCCCCCGTGAACCAGCTTGGTGGAACGGCTGCTGGTCCCCTTGGAAAAATCGACCTGCTCCAACAGCAGGGTGCGGTAGCCCCGCGCTGCGGCGTCGACCGCAGCCCCCATGCCACTGGCTCCTCCACCAATCACGACGACGTCCCACAACGGCGTCTGCTGGACCTTTTGAATCAGTTCTTTGCGGTTCATGATGGTTTCTCCTCAATCCAGTTCTTGGAACGTTCCACCGCTTTGTGCCAACGTCGGAGTTGTTGCTGGCGATCAGCGGCGGGCAGGGCGGGCTCAAATTCCCGGTCGAGCGCCCAGTATCTGGTCAGGTCCTGCTGGTCGGAGTAGACGCCGGCGGATAGGCCGGCCATGAAGGAGGCGCCCAGAGCGGTCGTTTCCAGCACACGGGGCCGACGCACGACGCGGTTGAGCAGGTCGGCCTGAATTTGCATCAGCAGGTCGCTGGCTGCGGCCCCCCCGTCGACACGGACCTGGGAAAGTTGCAGCCCCGAGTCCTGTTCCATTGCCTGCAACAGGTCGACGACCTGCAGGGCGATCCCTTCCAGCGTGGCACGGGCGATGTGTGCTGAGGTACTGCCGCGGGTCAAACCCTGGATCGTGGCCCGTGCGTACGGGTCCCAGACCGGGGCACCAAACCCGGCAAAGGCGGGGACCAAGGTGACTCCCCCGCTGTCGGGTACCGACGACGCCAACGTGTTGACATCGGGTGCGGAGTCGATGATTCCCAGGCCATCGCGCAACCATTGGATGGAAGCCCCGCCCATGAAGATACTCCCCTCCAAGGCGTAAACGGCTGGTTGCCCCTCCACTTGCCAGGCGACGGTCGATAACAGTCCGTGCTGGCTGCTGACCACCTCTTCACCCGTATTCATCAACAGGAAACAGCCGGTCCCGTACGTCGTCTTGGCCATCCCGGTTTCGATGCAGGCCTGGCCGAACAGGGCGGATTGCTGGTCGCCAATCATGCCGCCGATGGGAATGGCTGTCCCCAGGATACCCGCTTCGGTGGTTCCGAATTGGCAGCTGCAGGGTCGGATGTCAGGCAACATCGAGCGGGGAATATCGAACAGGGAGAGCAGGTCGTCGTCCCACTGACCGGTCTTCAAGTTGAACAGCAGGGTGCGGCAGGCATTGGAAATATCGGTGGCGTGTACGGAGCCGCCGGTAAGGTGCCATAACAGCCAGCTGTCGATCGTGCCAAAGGCGAGCCGACCTGCCTCGGCGGCAGCCCGTGCCCCGTCGACGTGATCCAGCAGCCAGGCGATTTTGGTGGCGCTGAAATACGGGTCGAGTCTCAGTCCGGTGGCACGGCTGACCATTTCTTGGTTGCCGGGTGAGTCATATTTTGCGATCGCATCGGCCGTGCGGCGGTCTTGCCAGACGATAGCGTGGTGAATCGGTTTGCCTGTTGCGCGATCCCAGACGACGACCGTTTCCCGCTGGTTGGTAATCCCAATCGAGGCAATCTCCGACGGCTGCAGGCCGGACTGTTCCAACGCTTCCCGCATGGTGCGGAACTGGGTATCGCGAATCTCTTCGGCGTCATGTTCGACCCAGCCGGGGACCGGGAAGTGCTGCTGGAACTCGTGTTGTGACGTGGCGACCGATTGGCCGTTCTCGTCAAAAATAATGGTGCGGCAACTCGTGGTGCCTTCGTCAAGAGACATGAGGTACGGCATCGCCTGGCTCTCCGTGAATGGAATTCCCGACTCGCCAGGGCCATTCGCGCTGTGACGCTGGTACCGCAGGCAAGATCGCAAGGGCCGAGCGGGTTGTAGAATGGGTATTGGCGTACCCGGGCAACCCGTGCTCGACGATTGCCATTCTATAAGAATGGGGTTTTTGGAATACCCGACGGCCCGCTATCGCTGCCGGTCGTTAAGCACGGGATGGCCCAGTTCGGACGGCGCGTAGGCCGCGCCGTGGGAAGTGGGCAGTTTCTCTAGTCGTACGGCGCAAACTTTGTATTCCCCCGTCCCGGTCACGTTATCACCGGCGTCATTGGTCAACAGGTTCGCGCGGGATTCGGCGAAATGCATCGGCATCCAGGTGCAACCCGGTCTGACCCGTGGAGATACCCAGACCTGGGCGATGATCTCGCCACGGCGCGAGACGACCCGGACATGTTCTTCGTGGCTCATCCCGAGTCGCTTGGCATCACGTCGATTGACCTCGATGAAGTTCTGGTCCTGTTTGGCCACCGGACCCGGGTCGCGGCGGGTCTGGGTCGCTGCGTTGTAGTGATACAGTGTGCGACCGGTGGACAGAACCAGGGGAAACTCGTCGTCCGGGAGTTCGGCGCTGGGGCGGTATTGAACGACCTGGAAAGGCGCCCGGCCAATCGCCGGTCCCCCTTCATGCATGGTCGGTGTTCCCGGGTCGTCCGGCCCGGTACAGGGCCACTGCAGGCCGCGAATATTCTGTTCGAGCCGTTCGTGCGAAATGCCGGCCACCTTGGGCGTCAGGTCGGCCATCTCCTGGTAGATTTCCCCCGGATCGGCATAGTTCGGCATCGGGTAACCGGCCACCCTGGCCAAGTCACACAAGATTCGCCAATCGGCCCTGGCGTTGCCGGGCGGATCGACCGCCTTGCGTACACGTTGGACGCGCCGATCACTGTTGGTGAAGACACCGTCTTTTTCGGCGAAGCAGCTGGCTGGGAAGACAACGTCGGCAAAGCGGGTCGTCTCGTTGTGGAAGATTTCCTGGCAGACCAGGAACTCGCACTGGTTCAATCCCATTTCGACTTGCGAGACATTCGGTTCGGAAATCACGATATCCTCACCCATGACATACAGGCCTTTGACATTCCCTTTGGCCAGTTCCTTCATCATCACGTTCAGGTTCATGCCGTTGTCGGGTGAAAGCGGGACGCCCCAGGCCTGCTCGAACTTGAGTCGGGCGGCTTCATCGGTGACCGGTTGATAGCCGGGGTAAAAGATGGGCGTTGCACCGGCGTCATTCGCCCCCTGCACATTGTTTTGACCCCGCAATGGGTTCATCCCGGCCGAACGCTTGCCGAGGTGACCGGTCATCAGGACCAGGTTGGCCAGGCAGTAGACGTTGTCGGTCCCATGCGTATGCTCGGTGATGCCCAGCGTGTAATAGATTCCGGCCTTTTCCGTGGTGGCGTACTGGCGGGCCGCAGTGCGAATGTCGGCTGCGGGGACACCCGTCACCTGTTCAGCTTCTTCCGGGGTGTACGCCTGGACGGCTTCCACGACCGCTTCAAAGCCATCGGTATGTTGCTCGATGAATTCGCGATCCACCAGGTTTTCGTTGACAATCACGTGGGCCATCGCCTGCAGCAGCCAGACGTCGGTGCCCGGTTTCAGTTGCAGGTGCAGGTCGGCATGCTCCGCCATCCAGATTTTCCGGGGGTCGGCCACGATCAGTTTGGCACCCTTTTGCCGTGCCCGTTTCATTTCCATGGCGATAATGGGGTGCGCTTCGGATGTGTTGGAGCCAATCACGAACATCAACTCGCTATCCCGGATTTCGGGGATCGAATTCGTCATGGCACCCGCTCCAAACATGGTCACCAGACCGGCGACGGTGGGAGCGTGTCACGTGGCGGCACACTGGTGAATGTTGTTGGTGCCAAACGCTGCGCGGGAGAGTTTTTGCATCAGGTAATTTTCTTCCCCGGTGCAACGGCTGGAGGAGACAAAACCGAGAGCGTCGGCACCATGTTTGGCCCTGACGCGGTTCAGTCCTTCGGCGGCCGCCTGCAGGGCTTCCTCCCAGGACGCCGTGTGAAGGACGCCATCTTCGCCGCGGATCAGTGGTTCGGTCAGTCGGTCCGGGTGGTGGATGAAATCATACGCAAACCGACCCTTGACGCAGAGATTTCCGTCATTCATTGTCTCCCCGGGGGGAGGGCTGGTGACCTTCACAACGCGATCATCGGAGACATGCAGGTCCAATTGGCAACCGACGCCACAGAAGTTGCAAGTCGAGCGGATTTTTTCCGAATCGGTGGGTCTCTCGACCGGGGCTTTCTTCTCGATCAGGGCCCCGGTGGGACAGGTGTCAATGCAGCCACCACACAATTCGCATGTGGTGTCCAGCAGTCCCCGTTCCCCGGCGGTCGAAATGGTCGTTTCACTGCCACGGAAAGCCAGGGTGATCGCATTGACCGCTTCCACTTCATCGCAGTAGCGCGTGCAACGCGCGCAGAGAATGCAGAGTTCCGGGTCAAAGGCGATGTAAGGGTTGACATCATCGGGGCGACCCACACGGTCGGCTGCAACCGGTTCCAGTGGGATCAGGTCGGTTTCGGCACAGAGCTGACGAAGTTGGTTGCCGTTACCCGTTTCGACTGGCAGGGACTCGTCGTCCACGCGGTGATCCGAGGCGTACAGGCTGTACAGGACCGAGCGGTGCTTGGAGATGCGGTCTGACTCGGTCGTGACCTTCATCCCGGGACGGACCTTCCAGGCGCAACCTGGTTGCATGCGTCGTTCACCCTCGACCTCGACCAGGCAGACCCGGCAGGCACCAGCCGGTTCGAGTCGGGTGTCATGGCAGAGCGTCGGGATGTCAACTTCCACCCGCCGCGCCACGTCGACAACGGTCTCGCCTTCGTGGGCGACGCACTCCTGTCCATTGATCCAGATGGTAAATTCGTTCTTCATGTTGACCCCGGCAGTTGATCAGCTACCCGTTGGTTCCTGCTTTCCAGCACGGGAACTCACCCCAATTCTAGCATGGTTGCCGGTCGAAGGAACGATAAAACAAATCGACATCGATTGATCCGGCGATTTCCAGGATGTTGTTCCCATCCCGTTTATTGGTCTGTATCGGAAACCTGGGTGGAAAATATCCAGCCCGGAATCGCCGGCCCTTCAATTGGGCCGATTCTCAAAGGCTTCCGGGAAATATTGCATGGCTGATTCCAATGGCTTGGCCGCCACCATCCCGAGTCCGCAAATTGAACCCTCTTCCATTTCCCAGGCCACGTCGTCGGCATGCCGCAACGTGACGAGTTGTTTTTCCTCAATGAAATCGTCTAATTGCCGCCTCAGATAACGGGTGCCGATTCGGCAAGGCGAGCATTGCCCGCAGCTTTCCCGTTCGAAGAAGATCAGTTGGGATTGAACGGCTGCCGGGATGTCGATTGTGTCATTGAGTACGACCAACCCGGCACTCCCCAGCATCGAGCCGACCTCCGCCAGGTTCTTGTAATCCAGCGGGAGATCGCGGTATTTCATGGGCAGGAAGCCGGAAGAGGCACCGCCCGGGCTAAAGGCAAGCGGGGTTCCCTCGTATCCGCCGGCCGCTTCGACCAGCTCGTCCAGGTTGACTCCGAGGGGAAGTTCATAGACGCCCGGTTGATTGACGTTCCCGGAAACACAGTACAGCTTCGAACCCGCTTCCGTTCTTCCCTGGTCTTTGAACCAGGTCCCGCCCCGCTCGATGATGGAGGGGACACAGCAGGCCGTTTCCACGTTGTGCATCAAAGTCGGCTTGTTGCGAAATCCCTTTTCTGTCGGGTACGGAGGCTTCAGCCGCGGCATTCCCCGCTTCCCTTCCAGGGATTCGATCAAGGCCGTTTCTTCCCCGCAGATATAGGCGCCGTGACCGAGGGCCATGTGAATCCGGATCGGATCGATTTTCTCGGCCGCTTCGTCGATCGCCGTTTGGAGGGAACGGATCTCGTTCGTGAATTCACCGCGAATGTAAATGTAGATATCATTCGAAGCGACCGCCCAGGCGGCGATCGCCAAACCCTCGATCATCTTGTGCGGTTGCCGGAGCAGGATCTCGCGGTCTTTGAAGGTTCCCGGCTCCCCTTCGTCGGCATTGCAGACAACATACCGCTCGGTTTCCTGTTGATCGATCACGGAACGCCATTTGAAATGGGCCGGGAATCCCGCCCCTCCCCTGCCCTGCAAACCGGCTTGTTCGATCTGTTCGAGGACTGCCTCGACGCCCATCTGGCGGGCCTGGGCCAGCGCCTGGTAGGAGAGGTCCGGTGTCCCACCCAGGTTCATCGGCAAAGCCGGGTTGTCGGGGGTCACGCCAGTCGGCTTGCCTTCATAAGTGATCAGTTCCAGATCCTCATCCAGCGTGGCCGGCGCCCGGTCACACTGGGCCAGGCAACTGACGCGTTCAACCCGTTTTCCCTCGGATTCCAGTTGCTCGATCAATTCATGGCAACCGGCCATCTGGCAACTGAGGCCATCGCAGACACGGATGCGGCGACCCGGTTTATTAATCAAGGTGTAAAACAGCCCGGTCCCCCAGATATCGGCCTGAGGGACTCCCGTCTCTTGGGAGACACGGCGGACGTTCTCTTCGGTCACCCCACCCAGGTGTTCCAGTAAGTGCAGGACGCGTTCTCGATCGGCAGACGGTTTTAGCATTGCGGCAGACTGCAAAAAGGAGCAAACGTTGTTGAAATTTCCTCTCAGACTGTCGTTTGTATACCACAAGTCCGCTCCGATTGCCTATAGAAATCGGTCTGGCCCGGTCGGGCTGCAGATTTGCCCGAGACGTGGGTTTTCCGGGGAAAAAACGGGTCCCCAGGTCCGGCAGCTAACATTTTTGAACGAACCGGGTCGTTTCACCCCGTTTCGTTCTGTCGGCCCGCTCAACCATGTGGCCCGATGCGGTGGGCATGGGTGTAGACGTTGAACCGTTCCCGGCTGGTAAACCCGACCAGCGTGATGCCAAACTCGGCGGCCAAATCGACGGCCAGGCTCGAGGGGGCGCCGACCGATATCATGACCGGGAACCCGGCGGTGGCCGCCTTCTGAACCAGTTCAAAGCTGGACCGCCCGCTGACGACCAGGAGATGTTCCGCCAGGGGGAGTTGGTCAGCCAGCAACTGGTTTCCAATCAACTTGTCCAGTGCGTTATGGCGACCAACATCTTCACGCTGGTTGAGCAGTTCGCCGCCGGCATCGAACAGCCCGGCCGCGTGAATTCCGCCTGTCTGCTGAAAAACGGATTGCGCTTCCCTCAAGCGGTCCGGCAGCTTGTAAATGGTATCGGCCGGGATGGTCAGCGATGAGTCAACTGGCCTGATTCCACTGGAGCGGATGGCATCCAGTGAGCCCTTGCCACAGATGCCACAGCTGGACGTGGTGTAGAAATGGCGTTGCAGGTTTTGCATTTGCACGTCCAAGTCCGGAGCGAGCTCAACCCGCACGATGTTAGGACGGGCTCGCCCTTCGGCCGTCTGTCCGCAGAACTCGAAACCTGAAATCTGTTCGCGCCTTGTCACGATCCCCTCGGTCAGCAGGAAACCGGCGGCCAGTTCGAAATCGTGGTCCGGAGTGCGCATCGTAATGGACAGGCTGCGCCCGGTTCGCCGTTCGGACGGTCCAAACACGATCCGAATTTCCATCGGTTCCTCGACCGCCAGGCAGTCGTCGCGCTCTTCCTGGCCGGATCGCGTGACCTGGCGGATGCGGAATTCCCGTTCGGATTCGGAGGGTTGGCTCATTTCGCTTCCAATTCGTGCCCGTCCTGTTGCCGGGCTTGTCGCAATTCGGCGATCCAGTCGGATCCCCCGTTCCATATTACCAGTGGAGCCAGGCTGGCAAAATCATCCGTCCAGATAATCGACGGCAAATCTTCGGGCCAGTCGGAACGGGCCTGCTGGAAGCGGGGGGAATCGGCCAGTTCCGCGTTTCGGGTGAGCACCACCCAGCGGGTATCGCTGCCGGTGACCGGGTTGTCGTGGTCCAGGAGCACCGCGTGCCAGTCAAGTTTTTTGGCCAGGGAATGAACGACCGGACGCAAATCGACAAACTTGTTGGTGATGTGCAGTACGAGGATCCCGTCCGGCTTGAGGTGTTTTCGGTAAAGCTCCAGGCATTCGGTCGTCAACAGGTGGACGGGGATCGAGTCACTCGAAAAAGCATCGATAAACAGGATGTCGAACATTCGCGGACCCTGGCTGACCAATTCTTTTTCCAGTTCGATTCGCCCATCGCCGTTGACGATCTCGACGTCATTTTCTTCAACAAAGGTGAAGTAGTCCCGGGCCACCTGGGTGACCAGGGGGTCGAGTTCATAGAAACAGAAGCGGTCCTGCCTTTTTCCCCAGGCGGAAAGGGACCCGGTCCCCAGCCCGACAACACCGATATTCATCGGCTGATCGCCCTGGCCTTTTCCCGTAAGCCAATCGCGGTAGGCCTGGAAGGCGGTGGCAGCGCCGCTGCCGTTGACGTAGTAGAGGTTCGGAGTGAATTCAAAGGACTGGTCGAGGGATTGGCCCCCGTGAACGGTTTGGCCATTGACCAGGCGGCGGAAGTTGTTGCTCTCCAGGACCGAGACAATGCCGTAATGACTTCTTTGCCGGAAAATCAGGTTGGGCTGGAACCGGTGATCCCAATGGTAAATCAGGGAACAGCTGACGACCGAAAGAACCAGCATACTGGCCAGCGAGGCGAGCCAGAAGGTCGCCGGTAGCCCGGACTCTTTTTTTCGCAACTCGAAGTAGATGATCGTCATTGGCAGCAGGATGGCCAGAATCAGGCCGACATGAAATTCATAATAGCCATCAAAAATATGAGGTGCGATCAAGGCGACAAAAATCCCTCCCAGGGCGCCGCCGATGGCAATGCACAGGTAAAACAGTGTCAGGGAGGAGGTGGGTGGTTTTAATCTCTGCAGTTCCCCATGGCAGACCATCGAGCCGAAAAAACAGACGGCGGACATCCCGGTGACCTGCACTAGCAACGACGTTCGTGTACCGAGATGGACCAGTAAAACCGAGTATGCTGCGCTGAACAGGAACAGGGTGATCATCGGACCCCTGAGATACCAGCTCGGTCGATCAAAACAGATGATCAGGGTCAACAGGTAGAGTGTCAGAGGCAGGATCCAGAGGAACGGATAGGAAGCGACTTCGAGACACATCAGGTTGGTCGTTGCCAAAAGAACCACCGAGGCCGTCCCGCTGAGGGTCAGCCAGCTGACCACGGAAAACCGGGAGCTTGAGCCGTATTGTGTCAGCGAGGAATCGTCTGCATCGGCTGGGCACCATTGCTGGTAGCGAACAGTCTGCCAGCCGCTCCAGGCGGAGAGCGCGGCAAAAAAGAGAAAGGCGATCGACCAGCTGGTCTGTTGGAGGGATAAACCGAAAAAACGCTCGACCAGGAAGGGGTAGGACAACAGGGCGAGCATCGATCCCAGATTGGACAGGGCGTACAGGCGGTACGTTTGCCTTTGCGGATGCGTCGTGCTGTGCCAGGCCTGAACCAGCGGGCCGGTCGTGGAAAGGGCCAGGAACGGCAGGCCGATCGTCAAGGTCAGTACCTGGATGATTGACCATGCCAGGTTGGATGAAGGAAAAATCGGTTGATCCGGTATCGCCTCGATCCTCAGGGTCAGGGCGGCGGTGGTCAGCAGGATGATGTGCACCAACCAGGTGGTGCGAGGTGTCAGGATACGTCTGACCAGGTGCGCATAAACATATCCAACCAGTAACAGGATCTGGAAATACATCATGCAGGTCGTCCAGACCGCCGAGGTTCCCCCAAATCGTGGCAGGATGATCCGCGCGACAATCGGCTGTATCTGAAACAGCAGGAAAGCGCTCAAGAAAATTGTCAATGCGTAACGGGCCACGGTGGATACGGGGGTTGGAGTGGCACGGACCGAAACCGCTATTCTAAAAGAGAGACCTAAAAAGTGTTAGATCGGATCAGCGGTTAAAACCCATGCCATTCAGTCTTGTTCTGCCCCGGTTTCATTATACCCAGAACAACTCGCCCGGTGTGGTAGAAGTGGTTGCATTCGGGCAGTATGATCCAGTTTATGACCAACCAGAAAATAGCCCAAACACTGGAAATGTTGGCCGACTTGCTGGAGTTTCAAGGGGCCAACGCGTTTCGCTTGCGCGCTTATCGTAACGGGGCCCGCGTGATTCGCGAGATGCCCGATTCGATCGAAAAGCTGCTGGAAAATGATCAGGATCTGGCGGAATTTGACGGGATCGGCAAAGGGGTCGCCGCCAAGTGCCAGGAATTGGTCGAGACCGGCAAGCTCGAGCAACTGGAGCAGATTCTCGAGGAGGTGCCACGATCGGTTCTCGACCTGCTGAACGTCCCCAAGCTGGGGCCGAAAAAAGCGGCCGCCCTGTTCAACGAGTTGGGCATTTCCAGTCTGGAACAGTTGGAAGCGGCTTGCCGGGAAGGCCAATTGCAACAGCTGCCGGGCTTTGGCGAGAAAACGGAAGCGGCGATTTTGGCCGGCATTGCGATCGCGGTGGCTGCCAACCAGCGGATCCTCTGGTCGGATGCGTCCCTCATCGTCGACCAATTGCGTGAACACATGGCATCGGCACCTGCGCTGAACCAGATGGAGTTTGCCGGCAGTTACCGGCGAGGCAAAGAGACGGTGGGAGACCTCGACTTGCTGGTGGATTCCGACTGCCCACAAGAGGTGATGGATCACTTTGCCAAGTTCGATTCGATCCAGAGCACGATTGTGCGGGGTGAGACCAAGATGTCGGTACGGCTGGAGAATGAATTCCAGGTGGACTTGAGAGTGGTGCCGGGAACTTCTTTCGGCGCTGCCTTGCAGTACTTCACCGGTTCCCAGGCACACAACGTTCTGATCCGGGGCCAGGCGAAGCAACGGGGCTTGAAGGTCAATGAATGGGGCCTCTTTCGCGTGAACTCGGAGGGAGACGATGAGTGGTTGGCGGGGCGCAAGGAAACGGAGATTTACGAGGGACTTGGACTCCCCTGGTTTCCCCCGGAAATCAGGGAGGCCCGCGTGGAATCGGAATGGGCAGAGGTCCGACCGCTGCCCGCGTTGATCGAAACCGGGGATATTTGTGGTGACTTGCATATGCACACCACGGCGACCGATGGCCGGGCCACACTGGAGGAGATGGTCGCGGCAGCCAAGGCGATCGGTTTGAACTACATCGCGATCACCGATCACTCCCAACGCGTGACGATGGCTCACGGCCTGGACGGCGATCGATTGCTGGCCCAGTGGGACGCGATCGACCAGCTGAATCGAGCTGCGAATGACGAATTTCTCGTCCTCAAGGGGATTGAATGCGATATCCTCGAGGCGGGGGGGATGGACCTGCCGGATGACGTGCTGGCCCGGGCCGACTGGGTCATCGCCAGTATCCATTACGGTCAACAGCAGTCCCGCCAGCAGATTACCGATCGGATTGTCGGCGCTTTGCAGCACCCCCACGTCAGTATGCTGGCCCACCCGACAGGGCGATTGATCAACCGTCGGGAACCGTACCAGGTCGATATGGAAGCCGTGTTTCAGGCGGCGGACGAAAACGGGAAGCTGTTGGAATTGAACGCCAACCCTCGGCGACTTGACCTGAATGACGTGCACCTGTTGGCTGCCAAGCAGCGGGGCATCCCGGTCGTGATCAACACCGATGCGCACCGGACCGAAGGGCTGGAGCATATGAAGTACGGAGTCCAGCAGGCGCGGCGCGGCTGCCTGGTTCCGGCCGACGTGGCCAATACCCTGCCCTGGGACGAGTTGCGTCAGCGGATCGGTCGAGAGTAGCCCGGGGCAGATCTCAACCGTGCAACTGGAACTGGCCGACCGATTCGAAGGCATTTTCGATATGGGTGATTGAGGGTGGTTTTCGATCGTCGGGCCAGAGTACCGAAATCACATCAAAGCGAACCTTGTATTGCAGGAGATCGTGGCGTTTGAGGTAGGCCAGTGTCGCTTTGCTAATGCGAGCCTGTTTGTCGTCATCGACCGCTTCGGCGGGTAACCCGGCCTGGTCAGAGCGGCGCGTTTTTACTTCGACGATCACCACCGTCCGTTGGCGTGTCGCGATCAAGTCGATCTCCCCGTAATGGTTGGAATGCTGTTGGGCCAGGATGAGGTAGCCCTTCCGGCGGAGATAGCGCTGGGCGGCCCGTTCCCCTTGCAGGCCGAGATGAGTAGTCGGTCTCAACCAGTCATGCAGGCGGTTGGTGACCGGATTGAGCCAGACGCGTTGGCCGACTGACCGCCAAAAGACTCGCCAGGACATCAGAGTTCCTTTCGTGTCAGACCTTTTGCAGGGCGGGCTTGCCGTGGCATTATGGACTGACTGAGCCTTGATGAGCAAAGATTATCTGGCCGGATGCGAGGAACCATACAGAGGCGGTTCCGGTTGAGCCACGAGATGAAACGCTCGTTGACCGGGTCGCCTTGCCAAAGCCACCGAACCAGCAGAGCGATTGTCGGTCACAAGGTGAGATGGGCAGTTCTTGCCGAGGACGTGTGGGTCTGCAGGACCTGTAGACCCTTCGAAAATGGGTTATTCGAAGGGTTAGCCCCCTTCTTTGCCCGATTCGGACGAGGCCTCTTCCGCATTGCCCGGCTTGTCAGCCGCTTCCGATTGCTTCGCTTCCGCGTCACCCGATTGGTTGCCTGTATCCGGTTTGGCCGTTTCGGCATCTGCCGGCTTCTCTGCCTCGCCTGATGAATCGGTACCCTGGGTGGCAGGGGTCCCGTCGTCTGGGGTGGCTGCCGGCGTGACAGGTTCAAACGCGCCGCCGCCAAAATTGGTTCCGGTCGAATCCCCCGATGGGAAGCCGATATCGGGCCGTGGTGGCAGGACGGGGCCGGGCGCGTCTCCCGGGGTGTCCTTCCAGTCGCGGAACTTGTCAAACAGCGCCAGGTATTCCGGATCGCTGGTACGCACCTCGCCCCGCTTGGCCGCATCCAGAAACGGGGATTCGCTCCCATCCACGATCAGGGATTGATAATGATTCTTGGCGTTGTCGAAATCTCCTACGGTTTCCGAAGCGTAGGCCAGGCCGTACAGGGAACGCCGTTGCAGCATGGCTGATTTCTCGATGGGGGAATCGACAATTCGCTGGTACATTACCAGTGCCTTACGCACCTTGTCCAACCCCTCTTTGCGGCTGATTTCGTCGGTGCCGAACTGGCTGATGCCGCTTCTCAGTTCAAAGTCGGCTGCCAGTTGCAAGGCCCACATTCCGGCCATGTTTTCCGGGTATGCGTCGGCAACGGCCGTCAACACGCGGGTGTCGCCCGACAGCCGTGTCTGGCTGACAGCCATGTTGAAATCATTCCAGGGCATCGCCTGGTTTTTTTTGTTCAGGTCCTGGTAATAAACCCACAGGATGCAAATGACGACGATCAATCCCGAGCAGGTCAAGATCACCGGCAGGTGCGGTTTGAGGTGGCCGAAGTTCTTTTCCGTCCAGGTGATCAGCTCATTATCGAGCAATTCTTTTTCTTGTTGTTTTCTGTTCATCGACGCAGATCGTTAGGGGGGCGAAACTGACATGGCGGAACTCATCACGTCAGTATAGGAGGCCTGTCGGAAAATGGTCAATACCGACCCCTGTCAACGTGGAAAGGGTTGTTTAGGATAACCGACAGGCGAGCCGAGGTTGGAATCGACTTTTATGGCTTGCCGGATCACCCGGGCCCTGATTTTCAGCGGTGGACGGATTTGCCCCGCCGATTAACTGTTTTGATAGAATTATGACTGGACTCAATCCCGCCCAAGCAGATGCGGTCAATACGCTGTCCGGTCCCCTGCTGGTTCTGGCCGGTGCCGGGACGGGCAAAACCCGGGTCATTACCTTTCGCATGTCCCGTTTGATCCAATCCGGAATTGAGCCCCAGCGAATCCTGGGGGTGACCTTTACCAACAAGGCCGCCACGGAAATGCAGGAACGCCTGCAGTCGATGCTGGGAAGTGGGCAGTCGGATCGGCCCTTCATTTCGACCTTTCATTCCCTCTGTGTCCGGATCCTGCGCCGCCATATCGAAGTGTTGGGTTACCCGGCCCGGTTTACGATCTACAACCGGGGTGACCAGGAGGCCCTGGCCCGCAGTGTCCTGAGGGAAATCAAGGTCAGCGATACCCTGCTTTCCCCCAGCCAATTGCTGTACATCATCGGGGACTGGAAGAACCGATCGATCGGAACCGAGCAGGCTGTGCTGCAGTGTGATACCGACCGGGAACACCTGGCGGCCGTCGGTTATCGTCGCTACCAGCAATCCTTGAAAAGCAAGGGCGCAGTCGATTTTGATGACCTGTTGTTGCTCACCGGGGACCTTTTCGACCAGGAACCGGAAATTCGTCAACAGGAAGCGGCGACGTTTGATCACCTGTTGATCGACGAGTATCAGGATACCAACCTCAGCCAGTACCAGATCGTATCGGCGTTGGCCGACGGGCATCGCAACCTGTGTGTTGTCGGTGATGATGACCAGTCAATTTATGGTTGGCGGGGTGCCGAAGTCGAACATATTTTGCGTTTTCATCATGACTGGCCCGACGCCAAGGTCGTGCGATTGGAGGAAAATTATCGGTGCACCGGCGCTATCCTGGAGTTGGCCAATTCCCTGATCGGTTTCAACCAGACACGACATGAGAAAGTCCTCCGCGCCGCCCGTGGCAATGGCGAGGCTCCCCGGATCGTCCAGTATCCGAACGAAGAGAAAGAGGCATCGGAGACGGTCTACTCGATCCGTCGACGCCTGGAACAGCCGGGTACGGAGCCGAGGGACTTTGCTATCCTCTTCCGCACCAACGAACAGCCCCGTCCCTTTGAAACGGAATTGCGCAAAGCGAGATTGCCGTATGTGCTGGTGGGGGGCATGTCTTTCTTCGACCGAAAGGAAGTGAAGGACATCCTGGCCTACATGAAAATCGTCGAGGGATCGGCTGATGAAATTTCCGTGCTGCGGGTTCTCAATTCGCCGCCGCGTGGCATTGGCAAGAAGACGATCGAGCAGTTGATGGACCACAGCCTGACGAACGGCCTGGACCTGTGGGCCATTGTGGAGGGGACGGTCAATCGACCGTCGTTTCCCGCCAACGCGGTCCGTGGCATGCAGCGGTTGACCAAGGTGGTGCGGGATTCACGAAACCAGAAGGGGTCGATGGTCAGCCGGACCAAGGCTTTGATCGAGGCAATCGATTACCGGGCCGAGGTGGATCGCCTGTACCCGGAAAACAACGAACGGGAAGCCCGCTGGAATGTAGTGGAGCAGATCGTCAACGCGTTGGGAGAATATGAATCCTCGGTGGCCAAGCCGAGTTTCACCGAGTTTCTGGACCGGGTTTTGTTGGGTGATCAAGATCCGCAGGAGGAGAAAGAGCGGCAGTTAAACAAGAACGCGATCCTGTTGATGACCATGCACAGCGCCAAGGGGCTCGAGTTTCCCGAGGTCTACATCGTTGGCTTGGAGGAGGGAATCCTGCCACACCACCGGAGTCTTGAAGGGGATCAGCGGGGGGTCGAAGAGGAGCGGCGCCTCTGTTACGTGGGGATTACCCGGGCCCAGGAAAAGCTGACTCTGTCCATGTCCCTGACGCGGCGGAAGTGGGGTAAGTCGCGGGATACGATCCCCAGTCGTTTTCTGTACGAGTTGACCGGGCAGGCCGACCATCCCAACTACGCTCAGCGGTGAGAGGCGTTCTTGCCACCGCCGGTTACCAATCGGCCGCTTCCTTTTCGTTGGCAGGTCCCAGTTTTCCCCGCACACTCTGCAGCAATTGGTCAGCCTGGTAGAGGGAGCCGCCGGTCATGACCTGTTGGACGTGGCGGGTGCGGCGGATGTCCTCCAGCGGGTTGCCACGAACCACGAACAGGTCGGCTGACTTGCCGACCTCGATCGAACCGTGGTCGGCCTCGATTCCAAGGGCCTGGGCGCCATTGATCGTGGCGATTTTGATCGCTTCGGCCGGCGGAATTCCGCTCCGTACTAAAGCATCCAGCTCCCGGTGGGCGCCAAACCCGGGCAGGTAATTGCCGTTACTGAAGTGGTCGGTTCCGAGGGTGACCCTCCCCCCCGCCGTCCAGTAAGCGTTGATCGTCTTCTGTTTGGCACGGTAAATCCGTTCAAACAGTTCCATCGGCTTGCTGGGAGGGCGGCTCTGAAGTCGCTGTCGAATGTAAGGTGTGAACAACTCCCGTTCATCAAACCAGTAATCATACTCTTCCCCGCATTCGCCAAAATAACCGTAGGCCGTAATGGTGGCGTCGAACCAGGTCCCACGGTCGAGGTAGAGCTGGACGATCTCCTGGAATGATTGCATGTCGGGGGTGATCCGGGGTAGAGATTGGTAAGCCGATTCCGTCGCCGGCATCGCGTCTCCCCCGAGGAAGTGTTCGATCCTGTCAATTCCCATGACGATCGCATCGCGAGGGTTTACCGAGTTCCTGTATCCCGATCCCAAGTGACCGGTCACGGTCAGGCCGTGACGGTGGGCTTGGTCAATCAGTGGTTCCAGTTCTTCTGGAGAGATCGCTTTCGCCTTGAATCCACCCACCCCCTGAGCGACCCAGAAATCGACTTCCTGCCTGATTTCCTCCTCCGGCTTGATGCCCCGCCAGGTTGGTCGGGCCCGCCCGAAGTAGGGGCCGCTATTGATCAGGCGAGGCCCCACCTGGGCGCCCTGTTCAATTCGCTTGCGCAGTTTTTGCATCTCTTCCGGCCGGAATTCACCACAGGAAAACGTTACCGTGACCCCGTTGGCAAGGTACTGGATCGGGATCACGTGGAACTCTTCCCGCCGCTTGCCAATCAGTTTGACGTTATAGTGGGCATGGCAGTCGACCAGCCCGGGCAGGATGTAGTCGTTATCTTGCAGCTCGATCCGTTTGGCGGTCGGTGTGGATGGCGAGTATTTCACGAATCGTCCATCGCGGACGGCGAGGCCTGGGTTCCTGACAAACTTGGCCGACGGGGTATCGAAAACCGATCCACCGATGATCTGCAAATCCGTCATCCCGCCTTGCTTCTCCTGGGGCTGACTGAAACCGTTTGCCGCAAGGACTGACAGCAGAATAATGCAAGCAGTCGTCTCTTTGAAAATCATCGTCGTTCTCCCCCTCCCGATTGGTATTTCCACCCTGCCCGGTTCACTTCCCGGGTTGTTCCTGCCAGCGTGTGAAACCGCGCGTAATGGGTTGATTGCGGGGATTGTCACTGGTGGCGGTTGGTATGGCTGTTCTGGTTCGACATTGACGCCGGAGTCCATTCCTTTTAACGTCCTGCCCTGATTCGATTTAAATGCGGCCCGTGCGCGCCGTTCGAAACTGCCAAAACAAGGCCTCAGTATGAATAATAAATTCCCAGAGTTCAATTTTAATTTGGTTCGAATGGGTCACACCATGACCATTGCAAAAGGGCTTCGATCCCGGATCTGGTTGGGCGCTTTGTCCGGTATGCTGCTGGTCGGACTGGTCGGCTGTGGCAATATCATTCCGCGCGGCCAAAGTCCCGATGAGTCTTTGATTGCCATGGACGGTGAATCCAAAGAGACGATTTACATTGGTGATATTTGCAAGGTCTGGGGCCTTAATTACGCACCGGTCGAAGGGATAGGGCTGGTTTCTTCCCTGGATGGCACGGGGAGCAATCCGGCTCCGAGTGGACAACGGGATCACCTGGTGACCGAATTAAAAAGCAATGAAGATCTATCGGATCCGAAAGAGGCGATTGCCAGTGAAAATACGTCCATGGTATTGATCAAGGGCTTGCTTCCCCCGGGAATCAAGAAGGGTGAGCGTTTCGATGTGGAAGTCCGCCTGATGCCCAAGTCGGATACCCGCAGCTTGCAATATGGCCAATTGATGAAAACGCGCATGCGTCCCATGATGAGTACCGGCCGGACTGTCAAATTGGGTCGGGTCAACGCCATTTCCACCGGCAGTGTGTTGGTTGACTCGGTATTCGAATCACGGCAGGACGAACCGAACCAGACGCGCGGCTGGATTTTCGGTGGTGGGGTGGCCACGGCGGATCGGACGCTGGCCCTCAAAGTTTTTACCGAAGATACCAAGGTCAAGGTGACGCGTAGCATTGCCTACTCGATCAATAACCGGTTTACCAAGGTTCTCTCGAACTCACGTCAGGGCGTGGCCACACCGAAATCAGACCGGCATATTTCACTGGAGGTACCCAAGGTCTACCGCCAGAACATTGGCCGCTACTTTCAGGTGCTGATGAATATGGCAGTGGATGAAAGACCCGAATTGCGTGTCAACCGCCTGGACCGACTCGATAATGAACTCCAGCAACCCGCCAGTTCGGCGCGGGCCTCACTGGAACTCGAAGCATTTGGTGAAGAAGGGGTGCCGGTTCTGAAACGGGCCTTGAACCACCCGGACCAGATCGTCCGGTTTCATGCTGCCCAGTCATTGGCCTACATGCAGCATTCCGATGGCGTGGATGACCTGGTGGAAATCGCTGAGAACGAACCGTCCTATCGCTGGCATGCACTGACTGCCCTGGCCTCCCTGGCTGAGCCCGCCGCGGCCAACGGTCTCAATCAGCTGATGCACGTTCGCAGTGCCGAGACCCGTTATGGTGCGTTTCGCGCCTTGCGAGAGCACTCGCCGGATGATCCGGGGGTCGAAGGCCAGTGGCTGGCGGACGACTTTTATTTCCACGTGATTCCATCGACCACCGATTCGCTGTTGCATCTGTCGAGATCGAAACGTCCGGAAATCGTCCTGTTCGGTGAGCAACAGTCGGTTTCCGACAATTTTCTGTATGTCGAAACCGGGCTGACCATCCAGGCCCTGGGAAATGGCAAGGTGAAAATTATCCGCTACATGCCCCAGCAGGGTGAAGTCCGAAAGACATGTTCCGCGCAGCTTGCCGAGTTGATTCCCCAGTTGGCGGACCTGGGTTGTGACTACACGGTCCTGGTCAACCTGTTCCGGGAGACGATGGACAGTGACATGTTGCAAACCCGACTCGTTGTGAATGCGGTACCCAGGATCCGCAAGCCGGAAGAATTGACCGGTGACAACCCGGGGGATTCGGCGGAGCTTGCCAGTGAAACCGATACCTTGTCGGCTGAAGAAGACTCGGCCAGCCAGGTCTCAGCACTGACAGGAAAAGTTGAGCAATTCGAAGAGATCAACGAGGTGCCAGAAGCGAAGCAAAAGGAAACGAAGGGGGTGTTTGGTCGTGTCAGGAGCTGGTTCACGGATTGACAGGTCGGCTCTTCAACCGTCCCTTTTATAACATCTGGGTCGTGTTGGCAGTCTGGGCGAGTGTCGATTGTCGGGGAACCTTTGTTTTTGCCATAGCCTTTGAATCTACGCTGTGAGAAGATAATTCATTCGGCCGTTTCTATTGATAGGTAAGATCAATGCTTAAAGCCCTTGAGCTAACTGGCTTTAAGAGCTTTGCTGACAAAACCCGGTTTGAATTCCCCGCCGGGATTACGGTTGTCGTTGGCCCCAACGGGTCAGGCAAATCGAATATTGTCGATGCGATCAAGTGGGTGCTGGGTGAGCAAAGCGCCAAAAGCCTGCGCGGAAAGGAAATGGCGGATGTCATTTTCAAGGGTGCCGGTGGAGCGAACGGCCGCAAGCCCGCCAACAGTGCCACGGCCACGATCGTTCTCGATAACTCGGACCGACGGTTCTCTTTTGATGCCGACGAGGTCCTGATCGGCCGCCGGGTGTATCGCAGCGGCGAGGCGGAATACCTGATCAACGGCGATACCTGCCGACTGAAGGACATCAAGAACCTGTTTCGTGGCACCGGGATTGGAACGGATGCTTACAGTCTGATTGAACAGGGGAAAGTCGATCGGCTTCTGCAAGCCAGCCCGAAAGAGCGGCGGGCTATTTTCGAGGAAGCGGCGGGAATCAGCCGTTTCAAGGCGAAAAAACTGGAAGCCCAACGCCGGTTGTCACGGGTGGAAGGGAATTTGATCCGCTTGGCCGACATCGTCGAGGAAGTCGGCAGTCGCTACCGCAGCGTCAAGGCCCAGGCCTCCAAGGCCTCGCGTTACAAGGAATACACAGATCGTCTCAGGGAGTTGCGGACCTTTGTCGGCCTCAAGGACTGGCGCACCTTTACCGAAAAACTGGACGAGATCGAAGCCGAGCGGAACGGTTTGGAGGAGACGGCGGACGGTCTCACGGCCGGGATTGCCGATGCGGACAAACAACTGAAGGAGATCGAACAGCAGCTCGATTCTTTTTCGTCGGAAGTTCAGGAGAAGCAGGAGGCGGTCACCCAGAGTCGTGAGTCGATGGCCCAGGTCGAATCGAACATGACCCTCAATCGATCGCGTTTGGAAGACAACCTCCAGCGGCGTCCCGAGTTGATGACCCAATTGGAACGGGCGGAAACCCGTTGCCAGGAGTATCGATCCCGCATCGAGGAAAACAACCAGTTGCTGGAAACATCGGAACTCGATTACAGTTCTGCCAACTCGGAATTGAGCCAGTTGGATAGTGACCTGCAATCGCTTGACCAGCAACTGGAAGAGGCAGGTCAAACGATTGTGTCACAGCGGAATGAGTCGGGTGAACTGGTCGGCGAAATTGCGGAAGTGGGGCGTCGCGTCAGTTCCGTGGATGCCGAGATGGAGCAGGTCAGCCGCCAGCGTACGGCCCTGGAAACGAACATTGTCGAGCAGGAATCTGCGCTGGAAGCGTTGCAACAACAACACGATTCCTTCGTGGATGAACGTCAGCAGCTGGAGCAGCAGGCCGCCTCGAAAGACACGGCCTTGGCCGATGCGAAAGAACGGTTGACCGAGGCCCGGGAAAACCGTGAAAAGCTGGACCAGCTGATCGGCAGTATCGGCAACAAGCACTCGGGTGTGACGCAGCGGACCAAGGTGCTGGAGGAGCTGGAGAAACGGCTCGAGGGCGTCAATGCCGGGGCCAAAGAACTGCTCAATCAGTCAAAAGTAGCCGATTCAGGTCCCGTCAAGGATATTCTTGGTGTGGTCGCTGACCTGGTGTCGGTCAACGTCCAGCACGCCGGGATCGTGGATGTTGCTTTGGGGGACGTGGCCCAATACCTGGTGGTGGACGGCGAGCATCTGCTGGATGAGCTGGCCACGGAGAAACTGAAGGTGAAGGGCCGGGTTGGCATTATCCAATTGGAGCACCCGCCGACCCTCGGTGCCGACCCGAATATTGACATGAATGGCCAGGACGGCGTGATTGGCCGGGCGGACCGGTTGGTGCAGGTGGATGCCCGTTTTGCCAGCTTTGTCCGTCAGTTGCTCGGTGGCACGTGGGTCGTCAAGACGTTGGCCGATGCCTTGCGGTTGTATCAGGAAAAGCCGGAGACGGTCCGCTACGTCACCTTGGATGGTGAAATTGTTGAATCGGATGGCACGGTGGTGGTTGGTCCCAAATCGGTGGCGACCGGACTCGTCTCGCGTCGCAGCGAATTGAGGTCATTGCATCGTGATCTGATTCAATTGAAGGAAAAACTGGAAACCAGCCGTAGCCAGCAGGAACAGGTCAAATCGTTGGAGGCGGACTGCGATCACCAGGTGCAAAAACTGATCAGCGAAAATACGACGCTGGCAAAACTCCTTTCCGACAAATCGGTCCGGGCAGGTGAAGCGAAGAAACAGATGGAAGCGATCTCGTCCCACATTGGCCAGTTGCAGGGGCAGTTGCAAGAGACGAACCAGTCGCTGGAGGATCTCTCTTCGAATCTGCAGAGTGATCGGAAAGTGCTGGAAGAGCGGGAAGCTCGACAACTTGAATTAACCGAGATGATCCAAAAAACGGAGCAATCGGTTGTTCAGTCCGGTGACGAGAAGGCCGAAGTGCAGAAGAAAATCACCAAAGCGAAGGTGGTATTGGCCAAGTTTGAGCAGCGCCTGTCGGATATTCAGAACCGCCAGCAGCAACAGGAGGCGGAGTTTGGTGACATTCAGATGGAGGCGGAACGGCTGGGTCAGCAGCTCAAGTCCGACACCGATTCTGAAGAGAAGGCGACTGCCGAGATCGATGCGTTGCAGCAAGAACTGGATGAAATGGGCGCTCGCCGCAGCGAACTGGAGGAGGGTCTGGCCCAATTGATGAGTCGGAAAAACGAACTGGATTCCAGTCGCCGTGAAATGGCTATCCAGCTCAATTCCAAGCGGGATGAATTGCGGGGGCTGGAAGACAGAAAACATCACCTGGAACTCCGTTCCGGTCAATTGAACATGGAGCGGGAGCAATTGGCCGAACGTCTGAACGAGGATTATGGGATCGATATCGCCAATGTCGAGCTTGAAGGGGAAAGCGAAGAAGCTCAGCAGGAGCGGGAGGCGATCGATGAAGAGATCACTCAGCTCCGTAAAAAGGTCGGTTCCATTGGTTCGGTCAACCTGGATGCCCTGGCGGAACTGGAAGAACTGGAAGCCCGCTACCTGGCGATGGATGAACAGTACCAGGACCTGGTCAGTGCCAAGGAATCGCTGGAGAAGATCATTGTGCGAATCAACGCCGACAGCCGAAAGCTGTTTGTGGAAACCCTCGATGCGATTCGGGGTAATTTCCAGAAGCTGTACCGCCAGACGTTTGGTGGCGGCAAGGCGGATATCGTGCTGGAAGAGGGTGTCGATCCCCTGGAAGCAGGTGTTGAGATCGTCGCCACACCACCCGGGAAACCGGAATTCAACAATTCGCTGTTGAGTGGCGGTGAAAAAGCCCTGACAGCCGTCTCTCTGTTGATGGCCATTTTCCAGTTCCGGCCGAGCCCCTTCTGTGTGCTGGATGAAGTGGATGCTCCCTTCGATGAAGCGAACATCGGGCGTTTCGTCAACGTGCTGAAAAGTTTCCTGGACTGGACGAAATTCGTCATCGTGACGCACTCCAAGAAGACGATGACGGCCGCTACGACCTTGTATGGGGTCACCATGCAGGAATCGGGTGTTTCCAAACGGGTCAGCGTCCGGTTTGAAGACGTCAGCGAAGATGGGCAGATCTCTGACGAGGCCCTGCAACGGGGTGGCGGTGACGAAGAGGCGGCTTAGTACGGGCCGTGGTTTAATACCGATACATACCGATACGTTGCGTCTGGAAAGGTTTTTCGACGAAGGGACCTGGAAAACGCGTCTTTCGAATGGTCAACAGGTCGTACCAGGCTTGCAGCAAGCTCGCGGCCCCGGATCTCTCCTTCCGGCCGGCAGCTGGCGAAATCTGCCCGGCTAGTCAGGGCCCAATCGCCTCAACGCAGCTAGGAATCGCCCTGCTTTGATGGATGGGGCTTGCAAAATGGCGTTCAACGCCCGATTGGATGTCCGATTCCTGGACCTCTCCGCATTGAATCGAACCGATTTCAAGGAGCCCTGTGTCGTACATTGAATCGATAGCACTCCGACAGCAAATCTCTGTTTCGGTTGGCCGGCGATGGCAAATGGGGAAGGCAAGGGAGTTCGCGCAGCATAAGGCCCGCAATTCATCCCCTCGAAAAAACCGAAAAAGACGTCACTAGCGAAACGATCGTTATGATTCGCGAAAGTTTCTAAAGTATTGCACTCCAAACAAACGAAACTAATTCTCAGGAGGCCTTGTTTCCTGACCCATCCCGGTTGCGAGATCGGCGGAGAGGGGAACCAGGTGCCTGAAAAAGGGGGGAGATAATGGGAGATGGTCGTCGATAGCCGTCCCCCATTGATAATCGTTTTGTATGGTTCATGACCCTTGAGCCGTCTGATTGTCTTGTCACCTCTTCTTTTTCGCGTCATCGATCACGAGACAGTGATGCGTTTAGACCGGTTATGCCAATTCTGCAGGTGCGATTATCCGAACTTGCAGGATACTGGCGAAAAGGATCGATCTTCCGTCTGTCGCGGTACCGATGACGTATACTGGCTTGGAACTGACGAATTGGTTCTGGCCTAACCAGTTATCCCGACCCAGATGTTTCAACTTTTACCGGTTGAGCAAAGGGATAAACGGTTGCACGAGGGATTTGAGAGCGGATTGTTTCGTTATCAGAGACCTGGTGTGGCGAAAGACGATTCAAAGTGATTTATGGAGAGCCCGCGATGAAGGTGTTCACAACTGGGCAGGTTGCCAAGATCTGCAAAGTGGCCCCGCGCACGGTCAGTAAATGGTTCGATTCCGGTCGACTGAAAGGTTACCGAATCCCCGGTTCACAAGACCGTCGTATTCCACGGGAATACCTGATCAAATTCCTCAAGGAGCATGGCATGCCCTTGGGAGATCTGGAAGACGAAGCGATGGCGAAAGTCCTCATCGTCGCTCAGGATCAGGTACTAATTGAAAATCTAAAACGAGAACTTCCTCCGGAGAAGTCGTTCAAAGTGGCCGTTGCTGCGAGCGGTTTTGAAGCTGGAATTCAAGCTGAAAGTTTTCACCCTGACTGCATCATTACTGATTTTTCCATTGGAAAAGTCGAAGCGATGCAAATATGCCAAAACCTGCGAAAGAATCCCGATTTTTCGGAAACGATTCTGATTGCACTGCTGCCTGATGATGGAAATCCAATTTCGTTTGACCGGTCAGCAATCAATGAGACATTCAAGAAGCCATTTGACGCCAGCCTGCTGGCTGAACGGCTTCGCACACTGATCGGTTCAAGGAAAGAATTGGTCTAACCAAGACTGATGTTTGCTGCGAAGTAAACCAATGAACTATTAGTAATCGCCGTCTTTCGCTCAAATCCGCCGATGAGGTGACCCCCTCTCGGCGGTTTTTTTATGCGCCAATCGTCCGGGGACCGGTCGCGTGGCCTTTTCATGTGGGCCGTGACACCAGGCAGTTACAGGTCACGACAGGCTTGTCCAGGAACCGGGAAATGACGTGCGATTTCCGGGTTAGCTATATTGATTTGTCCCGGTTTTGGTTATTCTGGGGAACCGAATGCGGTGATGAAAGAAAGCTGGTGTCGCTCGTTTTGTAGTTTGGTTTCGGATGTCCGATCTATCCCATTTTGATTCCTCAGGTCACAGTCGAATGGTCGACGTTGGTGACAAGTCAGTCACCCGGCGAATGGCGCGAGCGGCGGCGACCGTCAAAATGCAACCAGAGACGTTGCAACGAATCCGGGAGGGCCAGATTGGCAAAGGGGACGTATTGGGAGTGGCCCGTCTGGCCGGGATCATGGCGACCAAACGTACGGCAGACCTGATCCCTCTCTGTCACCCGATTCCCATCGATGGGGTGACGGTCGATTTCGGTTTCCTGGACGATCATCGGATCGAGGTGACGGCCACCGTTTCCACCTCCGGTAAAACGGGTGTCGAAATGGAAGCGCTCACCTGCGTGAGCGTGGTGGGGCTGACCATCTACGATATGTGCAAGAGTTTGGATCGTGAAATGGTCGTCACGGACGTCCGCTTGGAAGAGAAGTCGGGTGGCAAAAGTGGTCATTTCCAAAGAAATCCCGTAACGGATGGTTAAGTGCGATGTCCCGAACTGGTGAACCTGCCGTGAAAACCGACTGTTCCAAGGGGCGTTTCCTGGCCTCCATCTACAACCCTATCCAAGCGGACCTGGTTGAGGTCGATCGAATCCTGATCGAGCAACTCGATCGGAACATTCCCTGGATGGAACGGTTGCTGAACCATACCAACATTACGGGGGGGAAGCGGATGCGGCCCGCGTTGCTCCTGTTCTCTGGCCTGGCCTGTGGTGAGTTGGGCGTTGCGCATCATCAGGTGGCAGCCGCTCTGGAGATGATTCACACGGCCAGCCTGGTCCACGATGATGTACTGGACCATGCCGAACAAAGACGGCACGTCGCGACGGTCAACTCGGAATGGGATAACAAGACCAGCGTCCTGTTGGGCGACTACCTTTTTACTCACGCATTTCACCTCGCCAGCCAGGTCGATTCGTTGACGGCCATTCGTCGGCTGGCCGTGGCCAGCAACCGGGTTTGTGGCGGGGAGATGAAACAGAATGCCTGGTCGGGTAATTTCAAGATGACCGAGTCGGATTACCTCCAGATGGTCTCTGACAAGACGGCCGAATTGTGTAGCTGTGCCTGTTTTTGCGGTGCTCACCTGTCGGCCGCCGAGGAATCGCTGGCCGAGGGCTTCAGTCAGTTTGGCCAAAACCTGGGGGTCGCTTTTCAGATTGTCGACGATATCCTCGACCTGGTTGGGGACGCGGAAACGGTCGGTAAAACGCTTGGCACCGATCTCAAAAATCGCAAGCCGACGCTCCCCGTGATCCACAGTTTGAGCCAGGTGGATGCGAAATTACGTGAGGCGATGTTGGCCGAGTTGGAGTCGGACAACCCGGGCCAGGAACAGGTGATGGAGTGGCTCGAGTCGACAGGTTCCGTAGCGTACGCCAGGGGCCGCGCCCGGCAATGTGCTCAGTCGGCCCTCGACTTTGCCGCCGAATTGCCCGCTGGCGTCGGTGCCGACTCGCTCAAGCTGATGGCCCAATTCGTTCTCGAACGGACGTTTTGATCGAGCCAGAGTGAACGTAGCTCGGCCGATCCTGTGGGGATTGTCGGTTGGCGGAAAGCAGGGGGTGGCAGATATCTGGTCGATCCTGGCGCGGGAAATTGATCGAGGGATGGCGCTGAGCGGCTGCGATTCCGTGGAAAAGATCGACCGTCGTTTGCTGGGCCCCGTCGGACTCTCGTTTTCCGGCAGTATTCTACGGAACCTGCCTGTGGTTGCCTCCGTCTTGCGGGGCGGTGATTCTACAAAGTTTTCTGGCGGAGTCGCTTGAACAGGACAACGACATCACGCGTTTCCCCGTAGGCCTGGTTCGTATCGAACCCGGTGACCAGCTCCCAGCCCTCGGCGCCGAGGTCGTTCATAAAGGCGTCCAACTTGACCCCATCGAGTTTCCCGCCGAGGAATCCCTTGGTGGCCAACTTGATTGTTTTGTATTCCCATTGCATCGGGTGCCTCCTTCCCCTGTTATGAGTTTCGGAACTCCCCTACGGCCTCGACCGGCCGTCCGAATGAGACCTTCAAAAGGGAAGTCGCCCAACGCTACCGAAACGTTTCGGAATCCGTTGCCTGCTCTTGATTCGCTCAGCGGCAATGGATCTTGCCGAAAAAACTTCGGCGCACGACCGTTTTGTTACAAGGCGTGACCGTCGGATGAGCAGCGCGACGGCGGCGGGTGAATCGGCGCCGATTGACCGTCAAAGGCTCAGCGGGGTGAGCTGACCTCGGGAAGTTCCTCTTCCCGGTGACGGTTCTTGGAGTTGCGGTCGAGAATTGGGCGAACGCCCTGGACAAAATCATGAATGTCCTTGAATTGTCGATACACGCTGGCAAACCGGATGTAGGCGACATCGTCCAGGTCGATTAATTTTTCCATCACCATTTCGCCGATCGCCTGGCTGATGATTTCGGAATCGGCCAGTAGGTAGATTTCCTGCACGATTTCCGTGAAAACGTCTTCGACCTGGTCGGTTGGAATGGGGCGTTTCCAACAGGCGCGCTCCAATCCGAGGCGGATCTTTTCCGGTCGGAACGGTTCTCTCGCCCCATCTTTTTTGACGACACGGATATCGAGTTCCGCGATCCGTTCATACGTGGTGAAGCGCTTATCGCAGTTGACACATTGGCGCCGGCGGCGAATGACGAACCCTTCTTCACCGGTCCGGGTGTCAATCACCTTGTCATTATCGATTTGACAGAAGGGGCATTTCATGACCGCACTATAGTCGAAATCGATCGGTTAGCCAACATTTGTAACGGTTTCTATCGAAATCGATCGTGCGGCTGCGGTCGGCTGGGTGGTTAGGCTGGCGGCTTGGCGACGGAGTGAAACGGGTCGATTTTGCCTTGCCGGTGGATTCTCGGTGCCCGTGTTGCAGGACGGGGTGGACGCAGCGGAAGGTTGGCCAGCAGGTGAGTGATAGCGCTTCAAAGGGTGGCTCAGGGGCGCCTGCCAATGCCTTGCCGTACCGTGGACGGGCGCGTTGATCGACCTGTTTAAAGGGGGTCAACGGCGCGAATCGCTGCTTTGTCCTCTGGGTCAGCCGATGGGGCCGAGGATCCGTGTGGGCGGGGGACGACAGACGGGACGGCCAAAGGGTGAACTTCGCCCGTGGCAGGATCCAACGGAGCCACCTCTGCGGGTGTGGGACGCCGAGCAGGAGCCTGCCAATATTCCTGGCCAGCGAACAGGAAGCCAGCCGACAGGATCAATACGGTCGACGTGTTGCCGATCCATTTACGGCGCCGTTGCACCTCGATTCGCCTGGCCAAGTGACGAATCAGGCCGGTGGGACACGGTTGCCACGGGTTGGTAGATGACGGATTTTTCATTCCTGGAACCAGACGGAGCAGTATTGGAAGCAATACCACTATCGTGATTCAGTCCGAGGAAATACGTCAAGTTTCTTACACTCGGTAAATTTACCGGGTGATAAATTGCCATTTTCTGGAAAGTGTGAGCCAGTTTGCAAACCGGGAGATCCGTATCAGATCAACCGGGCAGCGGTCTCGTTGTAAGCCGCCGAAACCGGCATGCTGGCAACCTGCGGGACGGGAGGGTTAACCTCTTCACGCAGTTTTTCGATATCGAAAATGGTGATTTTACGACGGGCAATCTTGATCTTTCCCTCCGATTGTAAATGCCCCAACATAACGGTCACGGTTTCCCGTGTGCTACCGATAATGCTGGCCATTTCCTGGTGGGAGAGTTTGATGCCCAACTCGAGCCCCTGGTCGGTCGGTTGACCGTACTTTTCAGCCATCTCCAGCAGCAGGTGGATGACGCGTTCCCGGTTACTGCGGAATAGGAGATTTCGCAGGCGCCGTTCGATGCGCAAACGTCGTTGCCCGATCAACTTGGTGATGCCAAGACTGATATGCGGGTACTTGCCGATCAGCGTCAACATGACCGGCTTGGGAATCAAAACCAATGAAGTTGCCTCGGAAGCTTCGGCAAATTCTTCCCGCTTGGCGGCGCCCAGCAAGGACAGTTCACCGAAAATTTCACCGCTGTCGATGAAGTTCAGAATGCTTTGTTTTCCATCAGGAGTCAGGTGACAGATCTTGACCCTCCCCTTGGCAATTAACAGGACACCATCGGCGGCCTGTGACGGAAGGTAGATCGGTTCGCCCCGTTTGAACTTCCGCATCTTCGAATTGATTTCGAGGTACTGAACGTCTTCGGGTGCTAACTGAGAGAACAGGTCAAAACTAGAAAGGTCCCAATATTTTTCGGCCATCATGATTCGCCTCCGTGGCGCATAAATAGAGTAGATCGAATGCCTTTGAGTAGGAAGAAGACGAGGCATCACTTGCAAAGTTTACAGGAATTCCCTGAAAATTCCAGTTTCAAACCGTGTTGGGTCGCGAAAGTTGCTCGAAGGCCGCAAATTGCCTTGCCAAATCGACCTGCCGTTTTGGATTCCTGCGCGACATTAGGGAAACGGTGAAGAGTTTCTGGCCCGCTCAGGGGGGTAGCGGAAATCCCCGTGGGGGCGGGGCCCTGCCGTGGATTTCTATCCGGCTCCGGTTTGGATGCCCCTTAGTTAGCGGCGTTGATTAACGGCCACCTCGGCCGCCGCCGGGTCGTCCACTGCTGCCGCCGGGTCGTCCACTGCTGCCGCCACCGCGACTGCTGCTGCCACCACGGCTGCTCATCCGTTCCTGGATCGCCTTCATGAACGCATTTCTGGCCGCTTCCTGCTGGGCGGCCGCCGCCTTGCTGGCGTCACCACTGGAGCGGGAAGAGGATGAGGAACTGGACGACGAGCCGGAGCTGGCTCCGCCGGGCGTTACGGCCTCGCCACCAATGACAAGTTCCGCTTTCTCACCGAGCAGGGCTTGCAAGGTTTTGGCAACCATCACGGGATCGTAATCCTCGGTCGTCATCATCTTCCGTTTCTCGTTCGTCGAATCGGGCACATCCAGTTTCTCGACCAGGTCAAGCACCTTGAGGTAGATGAATTCGGGCCCGGTGACCAGGATCATCCCCGTCGAGCCGTCGACTCCGATGGTGGCGGTCGGCTTCTCTTCTTCAGGGTCGGAGCTGCCACCACCTTTGCCACCACCCGTCAGCTGTTGCATCGCTTTCATCATCTGTTGGGCCTGACGCATGTCGGCATTGCCCCCGCCCGAGGCTTCTTCTTTCTTGATCAGGTCAGGGAATTGCGACTTGGCAATTTCCATCATCTCGTTTGGTTCACGATGAATCACCGGGATGAAGAACGTCTTGCCGAGCAGTTCCATGGGAGGTGGTTCAGGGGCATCGACGTAATCGATCAATTCGCTGATTGTGTCCAGGTCCATCGCCGTGGCTCCGCTGACGATCAACGTGTTGAACTTGACATCGGTCCCGATGTTGACGATTCCCTCCAATACAATGCCGCTGGAGGACGTGCCACCGAGCAAGTCACCCCCGCCAAACAGGCCACTCAGGGCGTCGCCGGCACCACCACCAATCGCGTTGCCCAGCATTCCGCCCATCATGCCTCCCAGGCCGCCACCACCGCCTCCGCCACCGCCATCGGCAATGCCGAGCAGTTCGTCGAGCAGTGTCTTGGCCTCGATGGCCGGTCGATGGTTCAGGTAGAAAATCGTCGGTAATTCCGTGGTGCTGGTGCTGTCGAGCATGTCCAGGATCAGGGAGGTTGCATCGTCCAGAGCATCCAGGTCATCGGAGGTAAGGACGATTCCGTATTCGGTCTGCTTGGCTGTCATGTCCGAGCCGGGGACCGTGTCGAAATCTTCGGCTGCCTGGTATTGATTGTCGTCTGTTTCTTGCTGGGAGGTGGCTCCGGTCGCCTGTTCGTCCTGCGGTGGACTCGAGACGTAGGTGGACCGGAAGGAGACCGTGATTTCGGTATTTGGCCGTGCCCGGTACGAAGATTTGCCGTCCGTTGGTTGGCTCTGTTTTGCAGGATCGGTGGCGGGGCTGCTCGACTTGGAGTCGTTCGTCGGTGCTCCCTGGATCGAATCGAGTTCGCGGATCAAGGCGTCCAGCTCGTCATCGCCACTGTCGCCCGATCGCCGACGTCGCAAACGGTTCCGGAAGGAGGCCCGATCTTCGGGCAACACAAGGTTCAGGCTGTTCTCTCGACCCGTGGTCGGAAACAGGTCGGGCAGCATCGACATGATCCGGTCCGCTTCGTAAGGGGTCATTTCCAGGAAACGTTGGTTGGTGCGAGGACCGGTGATCAGGTCTTCGGCCGTATCCAGTGTCGCGACCATATCCTTGACTTGCTGGATTTCCTGGGGGGTGCCGCTGACCAGGATCTGTTCCTTGACCGTATCGGCAAACAGGGCGGGTCCGCTGTTGGTCACTTCATCCGGGTTTTGACGGAACAAGGTCATCAATTTCAGGATGATGTCTTCCGGTGACTCGTACTGCAGCTGGATGGCGGCAAAGTTCTGGCCGGTGTCGTTGAGGCCCAGCAGGTAATTCTTCATCCGGTCATGGTGTTCCGAACGGCCGAGCAGGACGATGTTGCCAGTCGTTTCATCCTGGTCCATGCGAACTTCTTCCCCTTCAAACATCGTCTGCATGATCTGGAACATCATTTCCGCATCACCGCGGATCGAGTACGTTACCAAGCTCGGCTTTTCGATGATCGTGCCATCGTCAAGGGTCAGCGGGACATCGATCATCTTGGCGATGTTCTGGAATTCATCGATCCGCTTCGGTGTCCCTTTCAGGAAGATCCGGTTTCCCGGGGGCGGTTCCACGCTGAATGTCAGCGTTTCGTCTCGCATCCGGTTTTCATCATCCCGCATTCCCATCAATTCGCGGACACTGAACAACAATGTTTCCGGTTCTACATGCAGCAGGTCGTAGGTCTGGTATTTCAAGTTGCCGGTCAAGGCGATCTTTTTAGCCGTTTCCAGCATCTCGTTGATGCGGCGGAGTTTTTCACCCGTCTCTCGTACCATCATCTTGTTGGATGAATCGAAAACGACGAATCCGTCCCGGTGGTCGCGGTCGATCAGGTCTTCCACGTCATCGGTGAAGTCGGTCTCTTCCAGGCCGCTGATATCAAATACACAGCGCACGATTTCGTACTTGCCACGCTCTTCCAGGTCGGCCGGTTCGATCTCTTCAATCAATTCCGAGGGGTAGCCTTCCGACTCCTTGGTCAGGACGAGCATCTTCCGGTTGCGAATCAGGGTGTAACCACCCTGCAACATCAGGGCGTGGTTCAACTGGTCGAGACCCTCCAGGACGGTGTACTCCTGGTCGTCATAATATTTGAAGGTCCCTTCCGGTGGCTGGACAATCGGGAAGAGGGAATAGCCATTCTGCTCGGCGAACCAGTCGATCACTTCGGCCCACTCAATTTCGTCAAAGCGGAAGCGGATTTTGCCTGGCGTGACATCTTCCTGGTCGCTGACGGCCGCCTCGACAGTGGGGGGCGACTTCTCCTGCATCTCAGGCTTGCTGTCCGCTTCTTCGTCGGTAGCTTCTTCGTCGGTAGCTTCTTCGTCGGTAGCTTCTTCGTCAGCAGCTTCTTCGTCGGCAGCTTCTTCGTCAGCAGCTTTTTCGTCAGCAGCTTTTTCGTCAGCCGGATCCTGTTTCTCGCCGGTCGCCTTTTCTTCGGTCGCCTTTTCTTCGGTCGGATCCTGTTTTTCGGTGGTGGCTGCTGGATCGGCCGTCTCGGTCGTATCCTGTGCCACGGTCCAGCGACTGCCGACAAGCAGCATCAGTCCGATGATCGAGCAAACAACAAACAGGGAGCGGGAGCTATTCATTCTGGTGATCTCTGGCGCGAAAGAGGGTGATATCTATCTATTAAAATTCAACCGGGAAAATTTAGTTCAAAGCACCGATGAAAAACGGTAAATCGAGCCTGTTGAGCCCCGGAATTGCCGATAAACATGGCGACTGCCTGCCAGCCCCACCCGATAATCGATCCAATCGGACCAGTGCGACGGGGACAATTTCCTGCGGTCCGAATTGTCTGGCGGTTACCGCATCGACGGAAGGTAGCAGAATCCTTATTATTTAACTCGAAATGGCTGAAAATGTTTCGTGTTTTGCGACAGTTTGTGGAATTTCATGAAAATCCTCGCCCTGGAAACGACTTGTGATGAAACTGCCGCCGCGATCGTCGCATCGGGCGATTCGGCAGGCTCCCCCGTCGATGTGCTGGGCAGCGTTGTCGCCTCGCAAACAGAGCTGCACCTCGAGTTCAAGGGAGTCGTCCCCGAAATTGCAGCCAGGGCCCATGTGGAGCGGATTTTGCCGGTTATCCACCGAACGGTGGAGCAGGCAGGGATCGGACTGGCGGAGCTGGATGCGGTCGCCGTGGCCAATACGCCCGGCTTGTCCGGGTCGTTGATGGTCGGCCTGATGGCGGCCAAATCACTCTGTCTGGCACTGGAGAAGCCTCTGATCGCCGTCAATCATCTGCAGGCCCATATTTACGCCTGCCAACTCGATACGAGTGACCCCATTTATCCCTCAATCGGCATGATTGTCAGCGGGGGCCACAGCCATCTTTACCGCTTTGATGATGCGATCCACGCCCACTATCTGGGCGGCACGATTGACGATGCGGCCGGCGAGGCCTTTGACAAAGTTGCCGCGATGTTGGGCCTGGGCTACCCCGGTGGGCCGGAGGTCTCCCGCGTTGCCGAGAACGGTGACGAGACCGCCTGGTCGTTTCCCCGCAGCTTTATCCATGAAGAGCGACTCGATTTCAGTTTCAGCGGTTTGAAGACCGCGGTTCGCTATGCGATCGCCGGTCCCGGTAAGACAAGCCTGGAAGGGGTGGTTCTCGATTCGAGGCAGGTCGCCGATCTGGCGGCCAGTTTCCAGGCTGCCGTGGTCGATTGCCTGGTCAGTAAGGCGATGCAGGCGCTGCGGCAAACCGGTTTGACACAGCTCTGCGTAGGAGGGGGTGTGGCGGCCAACCGCCGGTTCCGACAGCAACTCGAGCAGGCGTGCCAGGAGGCCCAGGTCAGGCTGCATATTGCCCCCCTGAAACTCTGCACCGACAATGCGGTCATGGGTGCGATCGCCATCGAGCGTTACCGGGCCGGCCTGTTCGAATCGCTCGATCTCGATATTGCTCCGGGCCTGGTGCGGGTCCCACGTTGAGCGAGGTGATGGCCGGGTGATGGCCGGGTGCGATCCGTTCTGTTCAGTTTGCCGTCGCCCGTTTTGGGCATCCGGCATTTGCCTACCGTCGTCGTCTGACCGTCATCCCCAGCCCGGCCAGCATCGACCAGATCAGCATGGTCGTTGGTTCGGGAACGGCATTGGTGTATAGCAAGACGCCAGTAAATTCACCGCCGTAGCTGTAGCCGATAAACAGGTCCTGGCCACCAAAGTTGCCGACCAGGTCGCCCTCATCCAGTCCGTCATACTGACCGCTGAGGGTGCCACCGACCGTGCGTGCAAGTTTCAGAATCGAATTTCGGTCCTGTTTTGAATCCACGTCTTTTTGCCAGCCGATTTGCCTGATAATTTCTGTTTTTCAACAACGTGAACTTCGGCGATTGGCCGATAATAAGGGAGGTACCAGAACCCCACGGTTGTCTGCTGAAGCGGGACAGGATGAATCAGGATCAATCTTCCGCCGTCAATTCCACCTTGCCAGGCCGCATGTTTTCTCTCGATTTGCGGTCGCTGGCCGTTTTTCGAATCGCCTGGGGGCTGACCCTGATCGCGGACCTGATCTTTCGCTGGTCGACTTTACGGGAAATGTACACCGACGAGGGATTCTTCACCCGCCAGATGTCCTTTGACTACCTCGAGTCGCTGGTCGGGCCAGCCTGGAGCTCGATGTTCTGGTCGCTCTACTGGATCTCCGGGACACCGGAGTTCGCGACAACCCTGTTCGTGGTGACCGGTCTGCTGGCCGCGCTGTTGGTGCTCGGCTGCTGGACACGGGTCGTGACGGTCGGCCTGTTCATTCTCCTGGTCTCCCTGCATTACCGCAATCCGTTAGTAATGACCTCGGGGGATTTGTACTTCAAAACGTTGTTGCTTTGGGCGATCTTTCTGCCGCTGGGGCAGGTCTGGTCCTGGGATGCCTGGCGGTCGGGGAGAAAGGTCGCCAACCAACTAACGCCGGTGGTGACACTGGCCACGGCCGGTCTGATCTTCCAGATCATCACCATGTATTTTTTTACCGGCATCTCGAAACTGAACGAAGTCTGGTTTCAGGGCGATGCGATGTGGTACGTACTGCGACTGGATATTTACATTACCCCCTTCGGTCGGGCGCTGTTGGAATACCCTTTCTTGCTCAAGCTGACATCCTGGTTGACCCTGTTCTTTGAAGTCGCCTGGATTTGGACATTGCTGGTTCCCTGGAAGAACGACTGGTTTCGCTGGATTAACATTGTCGTCTTCGCCAGTTTTCATATCGGTATTGCCATGGCCATGAGCATCGGGTTGTTTCCGGTCATCTGTCTCCTGCCCTGGCTCGCCCTGTTGCCCGGATATGTATGGCCCGGCAACGCCGAGCCAGCGCCCCGTCGGTTTGCCAGCTGGATTGAACTCTCCACCGTCGGCCGTTTGACTCGGTTGATCTGCATCCTGCTGCTGATCCTGACGGTTGTCTGGAACGTGGGGAACATTAAGCACCCGACCACCCACCGGTTGCAAATTTCCGCTATCCAAAGGGTTGTTTTCGGTTGTGGCATGGACCAGCATTTTCAGATGTTTGATAAGCCGCCCGACCACAATCCGTGGTTCGTCTACGAAGCTGATTTAAAAGATGGTACCCGGTTGGACCTGTTGACCGGGGGTGAAATCACCTCGCAGCGTCCCGAGTCGATCCGAGAGATTTTTCCCACGTTTCATTGGCGTAAAATTCATCGCAACCTGGTCTCTTCGAAGCTGGAGTTCCTGCGTCAGCCGTTGGCCGATTACTGGGTCAGGCAGTGGAATGAACGCCACGGACCGGAACAACAGGTCGTCTCACTTCGGCTGGTCTGCTACATGGAAGAGATTGGGCCGGATTACAATGAAATGAACCGGGTCAGCCTGATTTGGGGGAGTTTCAAATCCGAACAGTCGGAGCCGGGCAGCCTGTTTGATCAGATGCTGAAGCAGAATGGCGACCTGCCGTTTTGATCGATCTGCGAAAGGTCTGGATGGCAGCCCAGCGATTCTAGGTGGTACCAGATTCCAATAGTTCACTGGCCCGGATACGTCAGCTGATTGACGACGCGCGAGATTCCGGGTTCGAGACGGAGTTGGCGTTCGAGCCTAGCGGCGGCTTCCCGGCTGCGGGTACTGCCGGTGATCGTGGCGATCCGCTCGTTGACCGTGACATTGACACCTTGGTCACCGCCGACACCCGGCAAACGATTCATTCGGATGCTCAACTGGTTGGATATATATTCGTTGGGGACGACGGGCGCTTCAAAATTGACACGCAACCGGGTGCGGATGAATTTTGGCCGTACGACTTGGAAACCATTGGCGGTACCGCCACCCGCGAAACCGGCATTGCCACCGCGGCCGCCACCACCGGAACCGCTGATCGAATTGGTGTCCCCACCAAAAGACCCCTCTGAGGAACCGCCGGCAAATTCGGAGAGACCGCCCACGAAGCCAAACTCAACGACGTTGGCACTGGTCGCCCCGACAAACCCCTGGTTGCGATTGTCTTCAAATTCCGGGATGGCAATTTCGGGGATTGAGGTGTCCAGGCTGAGGTTCTCATTGATATCGCCTTGAGCTCCCGGCGCACCACCACTACCCCCGCCACTGGTGCTGCCAGTCTCCCCTGAGCTGGCTTCCCCGCCGGTATCCTGAGCACGTACGGCGGTGGATTGGAAGGTGGCCAGAGCCACTGTCAGGCAGCAGAGAGAGAGTATGCGAAACATGGGGTTCTCCAGGACGGGCGAGCCGATCGTTCCGGGCAGTTCCGGGGCCAGCTGCACAAAAGTTCAGACCGTATTTCCATCATCGACCGCTGGGGCGGTCGAGTCAATTGAACCCTCGATTCCAGGCCCGGTTTCCCCGGGTCAGGCGTGCATAACGCGCATATTCGGGCAAACCTGATTCAGAGCTGGCCCTGGAGCGTCTGATTTTTACGAGACCGGTTAGGAACGTCCGGAAACCTCAACTATTTTGGCCGCTTTTCACCGAATTGGGCAGGCTCGGTTTTTCTACGAAACTTTGTTTCCCGGGCCGGGGTTAAGTGGTCATCTGGCGGTCTGCACAGAATTTTGTAGATTGATCGCGGTACACCTCAAGCTCCCGACAGGTTCAAACCGGAAAGTAGACATGAAGAGACTTTTTCAAACAGGCCCCGTGGCGACCCCACACGTTCCAAGACGTGGGCAGTGGCTGTTGTCCTCCTTGTTGATCCTGGTCCTGGCTGCACCGGTTGCGGTGGGGCAAACGGAAACGCGCCCCAAGACCGAGGACCTGTTGCCGGAAAACACGGTCCTCTATGTCCAGATCGAGGATGTTCGGGACCTGATCGAAAAGATGACGGACTCTAATTTTGGCCAGATGCTGTCCGACGAACGGATCAGCCCCCTCGTTTCCGAGATGTACCTGCAGGGCATGGATGCTTATTCCAACGTGGAAGAATTTGTCGGTCTGAGCATGGAAGAGATCCAGTCGCTGCCGTCCGGGGAATTGTGTTTCGCCCTCGTCGCGCCCAAGCGGCAGGAGCCGGCCATCGTTTTCCTGATCGATATGGATCCCGAGAACGAAGCGGTCGTCAAGGCGGTTGACCGCTTCAAGGAATTCGTGGAAGAGCAGGCATTCCAGGAAGGCTTGGAAGGGGATGCCATCGTGGAAGAAGAGACGGATGAGATTGTATTTGAAACCGTCAACACCCAGGACGATCCGTTATACATGTTCCGCAAGGACGGGACCTTGGTCGGATCCAACAATGAACAGGTGCTGAAGGATGTCTGGGAGCGTTGGAACGAGCGGCCGGTGGACGGCGTGCGGACGCTGGCCGAGAACCGGAAGTTCGTTACCATCATGAACCGTTGTCGTGGTACCAAGGAATCACCGCCCGAATTGCGTCTCTTTTTTGACCCGATCGAGTTTGCCCGTGGGACGACGCGGGGGAACTTTGCCGCCCAGGCCGCTCTGAACTTCCTGCCGATCCTCGGTCTCGATGGTCTGCTGGCCGTCGGGGGGAGTACGCTGTTCGGGGAACAGGATTTTGAGTCGGTGTTCCATGGCCATATCTTGTTGGCCAATCCGCGCAAGGGGCTGTTTGAAATGCTGGCGCTCAAACCCGCTGATTACCAGCCGCAGTCCTGGGTGCCGTATGACACGGTCAACTACATGACGACCAGCTGGGATGTGCAGACGATGTACGCCGAGCTGGAGAAGATTGTTGACGCGTTTAGCAGCGAGGGTAATTTCCAGGAAAGCGTCCAAAGTCGATTTAACGATGAACTCGGCATCGATCTGAAAGCCGACATCATTGACCAGTTGACCGGGCGGGTAACTTACGCCCAGTGGAACGTCGAGCCGGCGCGTATCAATAGCACGGCCAATATCTTTTCGGTGGAGGTGAGCGACCCAGCCCAGATGGAAGAGATGATCGACCTATTTGTCGAACGAATCCGCGAAGATGTGGGTGAGGATGACATCGTAGAAGATGATTACCAGGGGCAGATTTACTGGAGGCAATCGGATTCTTCGATTAACGACCGCATGGAGCGGAGAGAGGAGCGGAGGTTGGAACGAGGTGGTGGTATGTCGATGGAGATTCGGGCCACTCAAGGATGTTTCATGCTGCTCAATGACCAACTGGTGATCTGTGACAGTGTGGAGGCCCTGAAACGTGTGGTGGATACCGACCGGGGAGATGAGTTGGCGATGGCCGATGACGAGATGTTCCGCATGGTTACCAACAAGATGACCCGATTGCTCGGGACGGACATGCCCGCGGCACTGTTTTACAGTCGACCTGCGGAGCAGATCAAAATGTGGATGGAAATCGCCCAATCCGAGGATACGCGGGACATGATGGATGAAGCCGCCTTGGACAACCCGTTTGTGGCGGGCATGAAACGGGCGATGGATGACAACCCGCTGCCCGATTTCGAGGAGGTCAAAGGTTATTTCCCGCCGCAAGGCGCGTTCATCACCGATGATGAGACCGGCTACCATTTTCTGGCCTTCACCCTCAGGTCCGAGGATCTCCCGGTCGAGTCGGACGAATAGGTTTCAGGTAAAATCAGCCAACTGCCAACTGCCCCCTGTCGCGGGGCAGTTTTTTTTTGGCTGGACCGCAGGCGAGTAGGGTGACGTGACAATTGTCACGGATGGGATAAGATAAGGTCTGCTGGGGATACGAAACGGGAGACTTGGGCGTGAATGTGGTGGTACTGGGAGCGGGGACGGTCGGAACATCGATCGCCGAATTGCTCTGTCAGCGGGAAGATAGTGTGACGGTGGTCGACATCGACCCGAAGCAGACGGCCGCCCTCAATGAAAAACTGGACATCCGAGTTCTCAATGGATCCGCTTCGCAGTCCAGTGTCCTGTTCCAGGCCGGTATCTCCACGGCCGATGTCTGTCTGGCGGTCACTGGCAGTGACGAGACCAATATCGTGGCGGCCAGCCTGGCCAAGGCGATGGGGTGTCGCCGCAGTATCGCCCGGGTTTACGCACCCGTGTTTCGCGATCTGAGTACCTTTGACTATCAGGAACATTTCCAGATTGACCGGGTCATGAGTCTGGAAAACCTGACCGCCATGGCCCTGGCCAGGGCGGTTCGCGACCCGAGCAGCGTGGTGGTCGAACAGTTTGCCCGAGGGGGCTTGGCCGTCAACGAAATCACGATCGGCAAAGAGAGCTCCATTACCGAATCGACGATCGCCGAACTCGGTCTGCCTTCCAAGCTCAGGATTGGCACCATCCAGAGGCAAAACCTGATGTGGATTGCCTCGGCCACCGATCAACTTCAGGTCGGTGACAAGGTGATCGTGTTCAGTCGCCCCGAGGACAACAAGCTGGTCAATAACCTGTTCCACGTGACGACAGGCAAGAAGGGGCGGGTGGTGATTGCCGGGGGTGGCGAAACGGGGTTCCTGCTGGCCCGGCTGTTGGAACATGAAAATTACAAGATCACGATCCTCGAAGCTGACCATGACCGAGGCCAGCGATTGGCCAGGGACCTCGAATCGGCCAGCGTGATCGAGTGCGATGCGGCGGTCCGTGAAAACCTGGAAGAAGAGCGGGTTGGTAATGCGGATGTGTTTGCCGCCTGTACGGGCGATGATGAAGACAACCTGATGTTGGCCGTCGAGGCGAAAGAACTGGGGGCCAAGCAGGTTCTCTGTGTGATGGAGCGTGCCGATTACACCAACATTGTCGAGAAACTAGGGATCGACCTGGCGGTGAGCCAGAGGGATGTGATGGCCAAACGCGTGCTCTCCTTCCTGACCGAGGGGATTGTCGTTTCCCGCGCGAAGTTACCGATCGGTTTGGTCAACATTATCGAACTGGAGGTGGAGGAGTCTGCCCCTGTTTGCGGGATGAAGTTGGCCGAGGCGGACCTGCCCAAACGGTGCCTCGCCGTGTTGATCATGAACAACAGTTACATCCGCGTGCCCTCAGCCCAGGATGTTTTCCAGGCCCGTGACCACGTAGTGATCCTGGTCGAAGATGACGTCGTCGACGCCGCTCTGGCCCGTTTTCAGCCGGAATAGAGCCCCGCGGTAAAGGGGGCCTGGGCGTCAGCTGGCGGCCAGGAGTGCCGGTTGATCGATCAGCTCCCGGTAGACGTCCAGGTATTTTTCAGTTTGGGTGGCCACTTCAAACTCGTCGTCCATCATCTGCCTTGCGTTTCTGCCCATCTGCTGGCGGAGCTCGGCCCCGTCCACCAGGCAGGCGATCTGATGCGACAGCTCAGCTACATTGCCAAGTTCGGCCAGTTGCCCCGTTTCACCAGGCAGCACGTATTCGGCAATACCGCCCGTATCGAAACCGATCACCGGTGTGCCGCACGCCATCGCTTCCAGTCCCACCTGGGGTTGATTGTCTTCTTCGGACGGAACCACAACCAGGTCGCAGGCGGAATAGAATTGCACCTGTTTTTCCGGTGAGTCGAGGTAGCCGAAGGAATGGACGGGAGGTAGTGCCGGGAAACCATCCGGGATCTCGCCCGATCCGAATACCAGGCATTCGACGGCTCGATTGGTTTTCAGTTGTTCCAGCGCAGGTAGCAGGTGCTGAAAACCTTTGCGGCGGTTGTTGATGTCTTCGGCACCAAAACCGATCAGGACGGCGTCGCTGTGCAAACCTAATTGTTGCCGTGCCTGTTGCTTGTCGAGCACCTTGAACTGTTCCAGGTCCAGCCCATATCGGATCACGTGGAAGCGGGTGGATTCCGGCCAGATGGGACTCTGTCGGGCCAGGTCTCCCAGCCAGCGGCTCGGCGTAATGACCGTCATATTCTGTTTGCTGAGGGCTTTCTGCTTGGTCCGAAACGCCACGGCTGACAGGTCGTTAGGCTGAGGATCGACCAGTTGGGGGCAGTTGCCACAACCGGATCGGAATTGCTGGCAGCCAGCGTGATAATGGCAGCCTCCCGTCAGCGGGTTCATGTCATGGAGGGTCCAGACGATGGGTGTCTGCTTGGGCAGGGAGTTGAAAAAAGAGGGGTAGTCAATGAAAAATGATACCCAGTGAAGTTGCAGGATGTCGGCGGGGTGTTGCTGCCAGTCAAACGGGGTTCGCTCGACCAACTCCGCCATGGAAAACAGCTCGAGGTTCGTGTCCCGGCTGGCCAGGTGACGATCGTAGCTGCGGTAAATCTTCTTCCGGCGGTTCTTTTCCAGACGCCGGTTGACCGGTTCCAGCCAGGCAGACCGTTCCTGTTTGGGGAACTCGATCTGGTGGAACGTCGGGCCGTCATGGAAGGGTCGTTCGGCCTGGTGATAAAGAAATCGGCTGTCGACGTTTTTCTGCAGCATCTGATGATGCATGCGTTTTGCCGCGGCGGCTGCTCC
>JAKVBG010000149.1 GCA_022447605.1 Mariniblastus sp. | reverse complement strand
CGACTGATAGGAAATTTGATTTCCATCGACAGCACTGGTTGTACAACGAGGAACTGATGATTCAAAGGGGAAAGGAGCCCGAGTGGGCATGGCCCCACTCGGGCTCCTTTCCCCGGCCGGTTTTTCGGGCGTTTTTTGTGAAATTGCGACCCCTGGGACAGCAAAATACAGGTCCATACAGGTCGATCCCGCAGCTCGCGCGCACGGTCCCCATGCCGACGTGTGTCAGGGAGAACCTGCCTGCGGGTTGGCAGGTTAGAAGTTCTCCAGGAACGTATCGATAGCGACGTAGGTCAGTTCCTGGGACTCGTCCGCCTGGTCCGACGAATCGATGGAGCTGGCCGAGTAGGCAGCATCCAGTTCGAGGACCAAGCCATCCAGGCCAGGCGGTCCCCTCGGAGACGACGCCTGCCATAATCCACAGTGCTTCAAGACCTCTTCGATCACGTCCGACTGTGGTGGTTCAATGAACGACAACAACCCGGTTCGATTCCGAAACGTGTGGATCCCGACCCCTTGACGATCGTGCCTTCGTATACGAGCCGCCCAAGGATTAGTCGTCGCACGGGCTCCTGGAAGTGCCCCAGAGGATCGTGTTGGTGGTTGCCCCCGATCCGATTCTATTGCAACGCCTTAATCGCACGACTAAAATAGAGCAGAAATGATCAAAATCAATGTCGGGGGTATGTATCCCTTTAGTGGGGATTCAAGTTCCTGTCAGGCCGGCAGCGACCGTGCGAAAATCTAAGGTAGCGGTATTTGCGCAGTGTTGACCATTTTTTTCAGCTTTGGTTGTGCTATAGGTTCATGAAAATAGGTAAACTCCCTTTCTTCCGGACACCATTTCCGAAGATCACACAATGGTCAATACGAAATCCGAAATCCGAAATCTCAAATCAGGAGGGTTTACCCTCGTTGAGCTCTTGGTGGTAATCGCCATCATTGGCCTGTTGGTGGCGCTCCTCCTACCGGCGGTCCAGGCGGCGCGGGAAGCGGCAAGACGGACACAGTGTGTCAACAACCTGCGCCAGCTTGCGTTGGGAAACGTCCTTTACGAGTCGACCAATCAGCGTCTGCCGTACGCTCGCAAGAACGATCAATGGGACGCCTACACTTGGACCCAGCTGATTCTCCCGTTCATCGAGCAGCAGCAGGTGTATGATCTTTACTGGGACATTGGGGATGTGGAGGGTCAAAAATTCCGTCGCGAATGGCGTCCGGCAGGGACCGTCGATCCGCGGAAACGACAAGCGCGCGAATCGCAGATTCCGGCATTCTATTGCCCCAGCGACGGGCCGCCCAAAGGAAATGAACTCTATACCAAAACATGGGGCTTTTGGCGCGGCAACTATCGGGGCAGTACAGGCAGCACCGACATGTACGGCATCGAATTCGATCAACTCAGCATTGCCGGCCCTGGCTGTTATCAAGTCGCCGACGGGCAGCGGCTGTATCCGGACCCCGGCGGTGGTAGCAACATCAACACCTTGTTTGTCAGAATCGGGCAAATCACCGACGGCACTTCTGCCACGATTCTGCTCTCGGAGGGCATCGTCCCCACGGTTGACCGCTGGGGCGGACCGTTGGGAGAGATTATCTACGGCAACATGGGTGGCGCCCTGTTTACCGGTTGGCTGACGCCGAACTCTAGTACGCCCGACAGTGTCATTGGCCCCTGTCCGGAAGAACTAGGTGATCAGGACTATCCCAACGAAACCTGTTTCCGAATCGCTGGACATCCTGGCACCGGCGGCCAAGGCGGCGCGAGAGCCTTTGCCGCTGCCCGAAGTCGTCATCCAGGTGGCGTGAACCTGGCCATGGCGGACGCGTCGGTCAGTTTTGCGGCCGACGATATCGACGTCTTTGCCTGGCGCGCGATGGCAACCCGCGACGGTGAGGAGGTGGTAACCGAGTGATCAGTGCTTTCTCTGTCGCAGGCAAACGTCGATCGCGCCACAAGTCAAACACCGGGCCATCGAGTCGCCTGTTATCGAAACTGGGCTTGTTGAAACCGGTCGTTTCGACAACTCAAGCGGTGAAACGGTGTACGGCGGCATGGCGATGCCCTTGCCTGGTTGGGGTCGCACTGCTGGTCGGCGCTGTCGGTTGCGGAGGCCCGGTCACCAGCGTGAAGGGACAGGTGCGGTACGAAGGTTCTCCCGTAACACGCGGGGTGATCTCAATAACCCCGGTCGGCGGTAGGGGGAAATCCGAGGGTTCAAAAGTTCTCGATGGCGCGTTCGAGATCCCATCGATTGAACCAGGCTCCAAGCAGATCTCGGTGATCGGAGTCATGGGTGAGGAAACGGAAGTTGACCAGCCGTTATCGTCCGAAGACAAGCTGACCCGTGCGGCTCCCTCCAAACGGGGCCCGGTGCAGATCCCCACCAACGCAGTCGGCAACGGTCAAACGATCATGGTGAACGAAGGTCCGCAAGAGATCAACATCCTGTTGTCGAAGCCAGACAGCAAGTAACGAGAATCATTGGATCTGAGTGAGGCCCGTGGACACACCAGGTGCACAGCTGATTGGCGCTAAGATTAGCGTCGTTACGGCAATCGGCCGACTGATAGGAAATTTGATTTCCATCGACAGCACTGGTTGTACAACGAGGAACTGATGATTCAAAGGGGAAAGGAG
>JAKVBG010000148.1 GCA_022447605.1 Mariniblastus sp. | reverse complement strand
GGCCCGAATCAGGAACCCACCCGGGCGTACTGGGCGTAGTATCAAGGAAATCAACCTTGGAAGTAATTACAATCGCTTTCCTATTCCGAGCCGCTGAGGTTCCAACGATAATATCGGTATCACCTACTAAATCCTCTTGCTTATACAAGTAGACATCTTCACCGTCACCAACGTTTAGAATGTCGATGCCTTTTCCCCCACGAACCTGGTCTTGACCTTTGCTTCCAGTAAGTTCATCAGCTTCATCTCCGCCAACGAGGATACTCTGGCCCCCGCTTGGTGCATTTGATTTAGCGTTCAAAAATTTGTCGTTTTTACCAATAACCAAAAAATTATTATTATTGAACCAATTCCAATTTCTAACTGGACCCTCGAACTCGGGGTTTACTAGAAGGTTTGTATTCTCACTCTGACCTTCCGTGTACCTTATGTCTGCTTGTTTTTCCAACCCAGAGATTTCCTTCTCCTCGAGCTTTATAGAAACCTGCCAGGGCTGCTGGTGTCCGCCCAAGGAAGATTCCTCATAGGAAATAATTGGGTTTGTAGCCTTAATACCGCCAGCGAGTTTGGCGGTACCGAAAAAATTGATGTACCTGTTGTCTGGGGCCAAAACCGAAGCAACGTTGTAGATCTTTAAATTTTTTGGTACCCCATCCTTATAGTAGTTAAGCTGTACATATTGTTTGCCCGTGTTAGTTTTTCGAATGTCTATTGATAATTCATCTCTGGAAAATTCTGTAAGTTCGCGCAGATCCAAAACATTGCCCCGGTTGTTCGCCAACAGGATAGTGTTGAGGTCCATGGAGATTAGTCTTTTAGGCAGCGTGCCTTGGAACTCCATGTTGATCTCGTCCACCGGTAAGAGCGCTAGATTATAGAAATGAGCCCTGACCCGCAAAAGTTCTCCTCCCTGCGATCGATAATGCAGTAAACTTTTAATCTTTAACCCTTGCCTTTGTTCATGATTCCATCTCTTAGGGTTATTGCTATCAAATTTTGGATCAACACGTGACGCATCGAGTGTTTCCTCTTTGGGTCCTGTTGTCCGCAACAATTGATTCACTTCAAAAGCGATGTCCGCTAACGGCCGCCGCTCGACGACACCTTCCGCTGTTTCCAAGTACCAGTTTCCACCCAGAAGTTCGGGACCGGTCGGATCCGTCGAAGCCGCCACATCGGCTTCGGTCAGCGTTGCCAGTGTTTTGACAAACTTCGCCCCTTCATTTCCCTGCCCGACGTCACAGCCGTAAACCAGGATATCGCCCTCGGGTGCCAACGAATCTGCCCACACTTGTAGCTGGACTACATAATTCTGCAGCGTATCGGTCGCCAGCTGTTGCTCGCCAAAGTCAATCACACCGCTGGAGCCATGCGTCACCAGGTGGATCGCGGACAGGTCCGTATGCCCGGCTAACTCGGCCGTGATCTGTCCGATACTGTCAGCTCCCGCGGACAGGCGGACGAGCTTCACCTGATCTGCCGCTAAAGCCCCATCCAAAGCGGTGGCTACGACAACGCCCTCCGGCTTGATCCGTACCGTGTCGTCGACGAAAACAATCTCCCGGACAGGTGTTTCAGCGCTGAGTTCGATGGCAACTTGTCCTGAGCCAATTCCGGACGGATCCGCATGATTCTTGTCGATCGTTTCATCGACGTTTCGATGTTCATCCGCGACATCCAGGGTAACGGTGTTGTGTTCCACATCCCGGTCGATCGTGAGGTTGCCTAGCGTGAAATTACCGGCCGATCCGTGAGAGAAAATATGTACCGCGGAGACTGGATCCGACCGGCCGAATGCGCCTTCGATTTGGACCAACGGATCGGCGTCATCAGCCAGCTGAACAAGTTCAAGGTGTGGGCCGGAAAGGCGCCCCAGCAGGGTAGCCACATCGTCTAAAAGAGGATCCACAACGACCAATTGACGTTGCGCAGCACCACTGGTATCGACGGGACGAGAAGGTCCGGAATTCAGAAAACTAACGGAAACTAAGGGGCTGTCTGCATCCGTGTCGGTCGGCGGCCCGCGGATCGGGTTGATAGAAGCTTCGTTACTGGTGACGGTGGTCGGCACTGTTGCGCCGGGTGGTACGTTGATGTTTTGGTCGGTGAATTCGTTCGCTTCAGCGGCCGCGGGCCAGCGAAATTCGGCGACCGAACTGGACAGATTTTCCGCAGTGTCAGCGGCCGTTGGCTGGTCCGTCGAAGCGTCGCCGACGGGTGAATTTTCAGCGGCTGCCACCCCCGCCAGGGCCTCATCGGTCAGCCCCGTTTCGGGGTCGAAAAAGGTCTCGTCCAGATCGGCAAAAAGCTCGTCGGCCGGAGTCCCCGACAGGTCCTGCTGACCGGCCGGATCACCTTCGCTCGCGTCCTGCCAGGACAGCGCTTCGTCGGCCAACTCGTCAGCAAAAACGGAGTCGATCACATGGTCGGGAGTCGCCTCGGAACAGGCCTCACGGCCACCTGTCACGGTCACCGCCTGAGAAACTGCCACTTCCTCCGTAGCAGTTGTCACGTAGGCCGATTCGTCAGGATCCAGGCAATCGTCCGCTGACAAATCGGTGGCCAGCATGACCCGCGGTTCACAGCTCTGAATGGCGGTTTGACGCCGCAAGATCCGTCGATCAGCGCGCGGTTTAGCGCCCGTGATTTTGCGAATCTTGTTTTGAAATCGTGGTAACAACACTACGGCTCTGAC
>JAKVBG010000147.1 GCA_022447605.1 Mariniblastus sp. | reverse complement strand
TGCAGGTACCTCCCCTGGTGACGAGCACGATCGCCTGGTGATCAACGGGCATGCCAACCTGGCAGGGACATTGGCTGTGACGTTGGTCGACAGTTTCACGCCCCTCGATGGGGATACGTTTGACATTCTTGACTTCAGTTCGGTCAGCGGGGATTTTGACTTATTGAATTTGCCTGGCGGTTTTGACTGGAACTGGGATGTCAGTACAGGCGTCTTGAGCGTAGGTTCGGTTGTCGGTGGCCTGGCGGGCGACTACGACGGCAACGGCGTCGTCGATGCGGCCGACTACACCATCTTTCAAGATAACCTGGGTGGTGATTCGGCCGTCTTGAGCGGCAACGGTTCGGGGGCGGCAACGGTCGTGCAGGCCGATTACCTTCGCTGGGTAGCCAACTTCGGTTCCTCCGCCGCAGGCTCCGACAGCAGCGGCGCTGCAGTGCCAGAACCATCGAGCCTGGCCTTGATCTTGTTGGCTGGGAGTTTGGGGCTGGTTCGACGCAGAGTGCGTTAGCCGCACGAACCGGTGTGGCTTGTTGGTGGGACCGGCTATCGGGGCTGGTTATCCTGGGGCTGGATCGAAACTTGGGACCTTCAGCTGCTCGCCGCCTCGTTTGGACGACTCGTTGGCCACAATTCCCGGCACGGTCATGGCGAGCGCTTCATACAGATTTACGGTCGGTTCGCGGTCTTCGACGATGGCGGAGATAAACTCGTGGGCCAGGTGGGTGTGTGAATTTCCGTGCGATGTTTTGACGTTGTGCATCGATGGTGGCAGGCGCTTGCGGTAATCGGGAGCGCTGCCAGGTGCTGCCTCCGGGCCACTTACTTTAAATGGCTGACCTCCACTGCCGGGCATATAGAGACTCAAGTCGGTACCAAACCACTGGGCCCGTTCGGCACTTTCGGTCCCTGTCCAAATCGAATGTACGCGGCAGGCGTGCCCTCGGTCGGTATTGCACAGGGCAATCTGAGAATTGAAAGGGTTTTTGTACTGATTCTGCCCTCCCGCATACCCGGGAATATCTGGGGGAGAGAGCATTCCAATGCACGACACGTCGGTGATGCGCTCGCCGGTGGTGCCGACCAGGAAAGAGGTGGCGTGCGTGCAGTAGAGCAGGGGGGGGAATCCATGCCGCCAGGTTTGCTGGCCCTTGTAGTACCAGTAGGAATCGGGTGAGGATCGCTCGCTTTCGGTGTGGGGATGAAAGTACTCGGCCTCGGTGTAAAAAAGTTCTCCAAACGCCCCGCGCCGAAAAAGTTCACGGGCGGCGATTGCCTCGGGCCGGTAATAACTGGTTTCGGCCATCATGTATTTCAACCCGGTCGATTCCTTGACTTCTTTCATCCGGGCCGCATCCTCCAGGGTGGTGCAAGCCGTTACGGCCGAAATCACGTGTTTTCCCCGGTTCATGGCAGCCATCACGTGGTCCGCATGATCGGGAACCCCGGTAAAGACGGCGACCGCGTCGAGCTGGTCGTCGAGAATTAGTTTCTCGAGCGATTCGTACGAGCGGTCACACTCGTAAACGTTCATCAGGTGGTCTCGCCGGTCCGTTCGCAAGTCGCTCACCGCATGCACCACACAGTTTGGCTCTAAATTCCAGAACATTCGAGAGCCGAAACCTCCCCCCACGACGCCCAGGCGAACTTTTTTATCCGGGTCAAGTGGTTCGTAGCTGCCTGGGTCGAGTGCCAACTCATCGGCGGTGAGTGAGGTGGCGCTTCCTGCAGCGACTGCCACCAGTGCTGCGGCCCCTGCTTTTTCCAGAAAGTGACGTCTGGAAGGATGGTCGGTTGAATCTGTCTCAGCGGATACCGTGGCCTTTTGTTCCGAATCTGGCGTCATCATGTTTTTCCGAATTGCAAGAGGGTTTCACGGAGTTAGAGAGCGGGCATGGATTTGGATTCTGACGGTTCTGTCGCAGTGCGAATACGCTGACGTTGCAAGGGGTAGACCAGGCGCCACCAGAGCACCCACTGCATGACAATCAATATTGCAACCAGCGCGGCTGCCAGGCGAAAGGGCCCGTTGTCACCCCAAAAAGCGCCGGTAATTCCACCAAGACAGGATCCCCCTGCCGCACCAAATGCTAAAAAAGCCTCCTGGAGTCCAAAGGCCATCCCTCTCCGCCGGTCGGAATAACCGGTCGCATGGTAGGTCAGGCTGGAAAAGTAATTATACCCCATCATCACCGATAGTGCGGCAATCCCTCCGGCCAGTAAGATTTCGGTGGTGGCAGTCGATACCATGACCAGGCCTGCCACTCCGGTTGCCTGTGCTAGAGCAGCCGTTAGAAAGCGGAATCGCCAGAACTGAAAAAAGTGCATCAGGATAAAAACGGAGATTGTGATCCCCCGGCCAAGGGCCAGAATAATGCCGTGTGAATCGGCACCGACTCCCAAGCTGACAACCAGTTGAGGAAACAGAAACCAGACGGTGCTCATCGCAAACATCCCACCAAAATTAGCGACCCATGACAGCCGGGCAAATGCTCGGGCAATCTCTCCATGCACCAGGTGGGGGGCGTCTGCTGCCGGCTTCCGGATGTCCTGAGTCGACAACTCGGTCAGGAACCAGGCGCACACGAAAGAAATTGTCGTAAGTCCAGCTGAGATCAACAGCGGTGCGACCATACCAAAACTTTCGAACAACCATCCACCGGAAGATTGGCCTGAAGCCATGCCCAGGTTAAATGCAATGCAAAACAACAG
>JAKVBG010000146.1 GCA_022447605.1 Mariniblastus sp. | reverse complement strand
TATTCGGTCGGTATTTTTGGTGGGACATAGCACAATCGGGTTAAGTGATTTGGCATCATCGAACGAGCGGGACCACTCTGAGAAAACAGCAGCGCCCACTCCAATTATCTGTTTTTCAACCGTCGTGACAAGCTGGCAAGCCCCCGACCTCACCTACCCGCCAGGAGTCCCGTGGTGGATCTCGTAGTGGATCTCGACGCCGGTTGGCCCGGCTCCGGTTCGCTCAGCTCCGATTAACTCCGTTCTTTGTCGCCTGCCGTTGTGGGCTGCGGGGCGACTTCTGGCCGGCCCGACGAGCGAGCCGGCAACCAGATTACGGTAATGATCAGTCCCACGCAGGCCGTTGAAGCTGCGACCAGGTACGCAAAACTCTGCCCCTCGACAAAGGCCTGCCTGGCAAAGCCGATCACGTCGTTCACATACTCGTCCGGGGCCCCCTGGGCGCGCGCCTTCTCGCTGAGCTTGACCGCCGCATCGACCGATGTCTCAAGCAGGGTACGGACCGGACCGATGTGGTCCTGAACCTTAACTGGCAACGTATCGAGCGACGCCCCCAACTGTGTCGCATACTTTTTTGACAGGATGGCGCCCAGCACAGCCACGCCAAGTGTACCACCCACCTGGCGGGTCACGTCGTTGGTGGCCGAGCCAATGCCCGCCTTTTCAGGCGGCAGCGCACCCATGATCGAATTGGTGGCCGGTGTCATCGACATGCCCATCGCCGTGCCAATCAATCCAATCGAAAGGGCCACGTACCAGTAAGCGGTGTCGACTTCAAAGAAAGAGTTCATCAAAAATCCCACAACCATTGCCGCAAGCCCACTTCCAATGGTGAGCTTTGCCCCGATTCGCATGTCGACCCGCGCCGATATCGGGGCAAAGATCATGATCGCCAGCGAAAGGGGCAGCGTACGCAAACCTGCCTCCAAGGGCGAGAAGCCCTGCACGTACTGCAGGTACTGGGTAAAGACGTAGGTCCCACCCATCAGTGAAAAAAAGATAAGTCCAATCGCCACACTCGCGGCAGTGAACCGCATATTTTTAAACAGCCCGACCTCGAGCATCGGCTGGTTCGTGTGACGTTCCCAGAACACAAACAGAACAAGCGCCAAAACGCCTCCTGCGAGGGGGCCAAGGACGATTGGGTCTACCCAACCGGCCGGGGCAGCCGACGACTCGATGATCCCGAACACCACGCCAAACAATCCGGCCGTTGAGAGCACTCCACCGACCAGGTCAAGCTTTGGCGCGGCGGGATCCTTCGACGGCGGAATCAACCGCGCCCCAAGCATCAGCGCCACCAGGACAATCGGTACGTTGATCCAAAACACCGGTTTCCAGGTGTCGAACATGGCGATTAACCCGCCGCCAACAACCGGGCCAAGCGCCACTCCCGCACCAGTGACCGCGGCCCAAATCCCAATGGCCCGCTCGCGCTCGACCTCGTCGTCAAAAACATTCATCAGGATCGACAGCGTCGACGGCATGATCGCTGCGCCGCCCAGTCCCTGGAGGACGCGCGTCACGATCAACTGGCCCGGCGTCTCTGCAAATCCTGAAAGGAACGAAAATATGCCGAACACAACAAGCCCACCCATCAGCGCGCGATGACGGCCAAAGCGATCCCCCAGGGTTCCCATCGTGAGCAGCATGGCTGCAAACACGAGAATGTAACCATCGACAATCCACTGCAGTTCGGTATTGGACGCATTCAGGTCATTCTGAATGGTCGGCAGCGCAACATTCAGCACCGTGTTGTCGATTGCAATCACCACGAGGCTCGTGCAGAGTGCTGCCAGTATCCACCAGCGCCGCCGGTGGATACTTTCGGGTGTAAAGTGGCGAGCTGCCATGGGTCAGTACCTTACGGGATTCATCGACAGTTGCCCGTTTGAAAACACGCAACGTCCGGATGCACAATTACAAAATGATCTTCCTGGCCTAACTGGTCAATCTGGCGCCAAGGTCACTTCAGGACTCCTGCGGCCCATACTTCACTCCTGGCAACTGCACGCCGCGCCGTACGCTTTCTTTGCCCGCAGGCCTCCGGGTAGCCGCGCGCAAGCCCCCATCGGCAGTTTCAGGGAGGTCGACAGACTAACCATTCCAACCTGCAAATGATATAGCCATAGATTTCTTCACTGGTTTTGTCGGTCAGTTCTTTGTCTTTTCAGTTCTGTTTCCACTTGATAACGATTGATCCTGGTGAAAAATTCGTCAGGATGGCTAAGATAAAGGAGTAGGTGCTTTATCCCGTAAATGCTCGGAGGGCCGCGTGTCACCCTGTTTAAAATGTTTCTGGAAAATCCAGCGGCTCTTTTTTCTGGCCCCGCTCTTCTTCCCTACCGGTGCCACAAAGGGTGATACGGTAGCCGTCTGGTTGTTTGATGAACCGGTCGACTCCAGTCACGGCACGGTCTTGAAAGACTCCAGTGGAAATGGATACGACCTTCAACTGGGAAGTGGACAAATCGTCGCCGACGGAAAATTTGGCCATGGCTTGCACTCTCCTTCCCGGGTAACCGATTTCACAGCCCGTCGCCTGAACATCCAGGGCACCCCGCTGAATTTAGGAAACTGGGACTGGACCATCGAGTGGTGGCAACGCCGGGATGGGCCGGTGGCAAAAGGGTACGTTGACTGGATCTACCTGACCTGTGACAACACCCGTCAAGCGGTCAACTCACAAAAGAAGTGGGAATTAGGATTCCAGTCG
>JAKVBG010000145.1 GCA_022447605.1 Mariniblastus sp. | reverse complement strand
AATGGCCCGTTGGCCTGTATGGTGTCACCAAGGCCGCCATTGAGCGACTTGGTAATTACTACCACGCATGTCACGGGCTTGATTTTCGTTCGGTGCGACTGCCGATCGTGGTTTCGGCCGGGGCTCCTCCTGGAGCTACCAGTGCCTATGCTTCGCGCGCCTTTGTCGAGACGGTGAAGGATGGTCATTTTCAGTTTCGGATTCGACCCTTGTCGAGGCCTTCGCTGATTTATGTGAAGGATGTACTGCGGGCGATGACTCAGCTGGCCGAGGTTCCCCGTGAAAATCTCACCCGCACCGTTTACAATGTGCAGGCACTTTCACCCACCGCCGAGGAAATTGCGAGCGCCATCAAGGCTCGAATTCCCGCTGCCGACATCCGCTTTGAAATCGATCCGAAAATGGCCGACCTGATCGACAGCTGGCCAATTGAGTTTGAAGACCAGGCAGCACGAAGCGACTGGGGGTGGTTTCCGCAGTTTGATTTAGACGCGATGGCAGACGATTTTATTGCCCAACTGCGCGAGCCAGTTGTTTGAAGGGGCCAACTGCCCACAAGACAGGTCCTTCTCAAGACAGGTCCTTCTCAAGACAGGGGGCAATGTGAACCACGGCTGCCTGACCTCTCAGTTGCCTGACCTCTCAGTTGCCTGACCTCCCGGATGTAGTAGTTCCTTGAGCGACAACCGCTCGAAGACCAGGTCTGCCTGGCTCCCTTCGTAAACGATTCCGACGTGGGTATCGTCAACGCGGCTAAGGCTTGGGTAGCCAGCGCCACGGAATTCATCCAACAGAAGCCGATTTTCCTCAGGCCAGGTCACTCCCTCGTCAAAACTGACCCGAACCGAGTGATGATCCCGGCCGGTTTGGGAATAGGGGTTGGCGAACAGCAGAACGTAGCGATCGCGACCGTTCTGCCGGAAATCAAACCGACAAAGGCTGCCGCTACATCCCGGTTCGATAAGCGTTTGGCGATTGGTAACATGCGGGGTCCAAGTCTGACCAAGGTCACCAGTTGTGGCAACGGTGCGGAACTTGACTCCGTGTTCGGTTCTCATGTTCAACATGAGCGAGCCATCACCAAGTTCAACTGCCTGGCACTCGCTGTTGCCTACGGATGCTGGCCGGCTGACCTTCCAGTGGGCACCATGATCGTCACTGGTGAGCAGGTTTGAAAATTCCCGTCCCTCGGCATTTCGGCCCTGGGTCGGCATGACCAGGGTACCATCGTCCAGCGCAATTCCTTGATGAGGCGAAGGTGCGAAAAGGACCCATTCCTTTTGTTTCCAGGCACGGGTCATGTTCTGCGGTTTGGACCAGGTTTGTCCATCATCGCGGCTGCGGACCATCAAGAATTGGGCCGTCTTGCCAATTTCGAATCCAGGTTCGGAACCGTCGGCAGTCCACTGATGCTTACCTTCTTTATCGACCATCCAGACGGCAAAACAAAAGATCTCGCCGGTAGCCGGGTCAACAAGAAGCCCCGGATCACTGACACCATTGAGTTCCTGTGGCCGTCCACCAACCGTCCCCTGGTCCATGATAATCCGCTGTGGTTCCCAGGTTTGCCCACCATCGACGCTCCGCAACAAGCCAATGTCGATATCTTCCTGAAGGTCACGAGAGCTGCGTCGCCGCATGTCGTAGACGCAGAGCAGGGTGTGCTGAGGAGTGGTAGCCAGTGCCGGGATACGATACGTGTGGACTCCGTCGTCGTAGTGCCTGCGGAGTGCGATACCGATCCGCTTTCTCAAGCTGCCGGTACGATCGACCGGCTTGATATGGCCGGTGGAGGTCTCGATATCGACACATGTTGCATCGACCTTGTGGTCCAGGCTGGCGGTTGGCGCCAGACGACACGACAACCAGAAGTGATTTTCACCCTGGTGTAGCCTGGCATGTCCGCCAATCACGACCGTTTGCCCGTCCGGTTGCAGGGCGTCTCCAAAACGCATCGCAGTGCTTGATTGCCCTTTTTCTGCTGCGAAAAAAAGTTCCACTGCGTCGATGTCATGGTGATCGTCGGTACCCCGCAGCGATACGGTCAACGAGCGAAGCTCGACAAAGGGCGATTCTGCCGAAATTGTGATCCGCAACAAGCTATTGTGTTGATTCCGCACCAGCACGGGATGAACATGCTGGGTGACCGTGGCTGACAATTCCTCAGCACAGATCATTCGAGTGGCAGGCAGCAAGACCACGATGGTGAGTAAAGAGACAAAAATTGTAACAAAGGTTTTCATGGCGACTGTCCGACTAGTTGTGTTCAAGATCGATGTTCGTCCTGTGATTGTATCGTAATGGTTGGCCATCCTCCAATGAAAAGATAGCGCGAACCGGGGATGGTTTTTAGAGTGGCCTGTGTGGGCTGCAGTGGACCGGTCCGTTTAATCGGGAGACGAACCGGTGCCATGGATCAAAGCGTGGTTGAGTCGCCAGCAGAGCCGCGGGAGTGGAGCTGAAAACGAGAGGGCTGGTTGGTGACAATGGTGGTCTTACAATGGAATTGTGAATCCGTGCAGTTTGACTTATCGGAACCTCGCGAGTGATTTCATTGACGGTAAGAACCGGGGAACTTAAACTGGTGTTCGTGAGCACTGATGTTTTGCGAGTGCCCATTTTAAGTGTCCAATTGGAAAGCTATTGAACAAGCGAATTATTGGCAAGAGAATCGGACATTCATTTCCCTGCGGTTAACCCCGCAATAGACAATTTGCAGCAGCAAAGTTAATC
>JAKVBG010000144.1 GCA_022447605.1 Mariniblastus sp. | reverse complement strand
CATGCTGGCGAGTGGGCCAGCAGACCGCGGTCGAGGGAAGTCTTCTTGAGATGCCGCGTGGCTGGCAACCCGTAGCCAGGTCGTACAGTTCAGCCCTTCATGGGGGACTCTGTTGGCAGGGTTTGTCGGTTTCCGATGCGGTACGGACCGTGTATGCTCGTAGTTAGCGGGAGAAATCCGAGAGCAGGGGAAAGATTCTGTTATTTCTGTGTCGGAGCTGTGAGTGCTATGAGCAGGTGCCCTGAGCCAGATGCTTCGTTGTTTCGACGGGCTTTTCTCACACGATCGATGTTCGGCATCGGAAGTGCGGCGCTGGCGTCTTTGGTCAATGATGATACCTCGTTGGCCGCCGCCAATCGTTCCAGTACCAAACAGGCTGGGCACTGGTCGGGTGTCATCGACCCCCGCCATCACGCGCCTCGTGCCAAGCGAGTGATCTTTCTTTGCATGGCGGGTGGGCCATCCCACCTGGAGACCTTTGACCCCAAGCCCGACCTGGCTGCCCTGCATGGCCAACCGATGCCGCGTTCTGTGACTGCCGAACAGCCGATTGCCCAACTGCAAGGTCAGGCATTGCGCTGTCTGGCACCCCAGTTTCGCTTTCTGCGATCCGGGGTATCCGGACAGCTGATTAGCGAAGTGCTGCCGAAGACTCGCACCATCGCCGATGAAATTTGTATTGTCCGATCGATGGTTACCGAAGCGATTAACCATGATCCGGCGCACACCTACATGAATACAGGATCCACGATTTCCGGCCGACCGAGTATGGGTTCCTGGGTGACCTATGGGTTGGGAAGTGAGAGCCGCGATTTGCCCGGTTTCGTCGTGCTCACTTCCCGCGGAGGTCGCAATCCACAGCCACTTTCCTCCCGGCAATGGCACAGTGGTTTTCTGCCGGGCCGGTTTCAAGGTGTTCCTTTTCAGACATTTGGGGATCCAGTCCACTACCTGGGAAACCCAGCCGGCGTGAACAGAGATCGTCAACGCGACGTGGTGGATGCCATCCAGGCTTTGAATGCATTGGGAGGTTCACGGCAGGGTGACTCTGAGGCCATCACCCGCATTAATCAGTACGAAATGGCGTTTCGTATGCAGACGAGCGTTCCCCAGTTGCGAGACTTTTCAGACGAATCGAAGGCGACGCTGGATTTGTATGGTGCCCAGGAGCCAGATGGCTCATTTGCAGCGAATTGTCTGATGGCGCGGCGTTTAGCCGAACGTGGTGTTCGGTTTATCCAGCTGTATCATCGAGGCTGGGACCACCATAATGACCTCGTTCGTTTCATGAAGGTCTGTGCCGGTCATTGCGATCAGGCTTCTGCGGCGTTGATCGCCGACTTGAAGCAGCGCGGTATGCTGGATGACACGCTCGTAGTGTGGGGTGGGGAATTTGGCCGCACGCCGATGGCACAAACAAATAAGGGAGGCCCCGGCCGCGACCATCACATGCGTGCGTTTTCTGTTTGGTTGGCCGGTGGTGGAATTCGAGGTGGCCAGACCTACGGTGCGACCGATGATCTGGGGTATCACTCAGTAGACCAAGTGGTACATGTCAATGACTTGCATGCCACGATGTTGCATCTCCTCGGCGTCAATCATCAGCAATTGACCTATCGTTTCCAAGGTCGGGATTTTCGCCTGACAGATGTTGGCGGGCGAGTGGTGAAAGGTTTACTCGTCTAAGCGTGCTGGTCCCCAGGGTTTTGGCCACAAGGCAATTCTCGTTGCCTGGCGAGTCTGTCCGGGCAGGTAATCCGGTCGGGATACCGGTAGTGTTGCCAGCCCCTGTGTTGAGCAGACAGCAAACGATCAGGTCAGTGTGCATCGCGAGCGGATGCGGTTGCCAGGTTCGCTCCTGCTGGCAAATTCCGAACAGTGTGGTCAGACGCGTTAGTGTGGCCAGATTGTTGTTGTGACCAGATTCAGCCAGTTGCCCCTGATCCGTCTTCAGAATCCACCTCAATGACGGCTTTGATCAACCCCTCCTGCTGTGGGAGCGCAGGGAATTCGTCCGGGACGGCTGCCAACTCAAGACGGTGTGTGATCCAGGGCGCCGTATCAATACTTCCCTCTTCGATCATTTGAATAATACGTGGAAACGCGTTAGCGCTATTTCGACTGGCTAGTAAAGTGATCTCCCGACGGTGGAAGAGCGGGTCGTCAATGGCGACTTTGTCGAGGATCAATCCGACAAAGACCAGTCGTCCTCCAGGCGCAACTCGCTCGAGACTGGCCTCCATGCTTAGTTTGTTTCCTGTGGCATCGAACACGACATCGTCCAGGTGTTCATCCGGCTCACTGAGAACCTCGATGCCAAGATCGGCAACAAATTGCCTTCGTTGTGGGCTCACGTCGAGTACGCGGACGTGGGCGCCGGCAGCCCGGGCGAATTGGATCACGGACAGCCCGATCGGTCCTGCTCCGATCACCAAGACGGAATCCTGGTTCTGTAACGCAGCCCGTTCGACCGCATGAAATCCGATCCCCAGTGTTTCCACCAGTGCCAGTTGGTCGAGTGACAAGGTCGTTGACTTGTGTAACAGATGCACGGGCGCTGTGATATAGGGTTGCATGCCTCCATCGGTGTGTACTCCCAGTACCTTGAGATCAGTACAACAGTTCGTTTTGCCTTGGCGACAAGCCGTACAGGAACCGCATGAGAGGTACGGTTCCAAGGCGCAGTGATCTCCCGCAGCCAGCCCTAATTGGTTCTCCGGTATTTCCACGATTTCGACCCCGAGCTCGTGACCCAGTAC
>JAKVBG010000143.1 GCA_022447605.1 Mariniblastus sp. | reverse complement strand
ACGCTTCGGAGGGCTTCAGTCAATCGTCAACTGCGCTGGCGTGGTCCACGTGGCGCAGCTTCATGATTATGCGTCCGCCGAGTGGGACACGTTGATGGATGTGAACGTGAAGTCGATCTTTCTGTCGATCAAGTATGGCATTGGGCATTTACGCAAGAATCCGCGCAGCTACGTGGTCAACATTGGTTCGATTGGCAGCTTTGTCGGACAAGCCAGCACGCCTGCCTACATCACCTCGAAGCATGCCGTCCTTGGATTAAGCCGTTCGATTGCCCTCGATTATGCGGCCGACGGCCTGCGGTGTAACTGTATTTGTCCGGGCATTACCGATACCCCCATGTTGCGCTATCACCTGAGCAAGGCACCCGACCCGGAAGCTGCCCTGGCAGCGCGTCTCAAGCGGGTTCCGATGGGAGTGGCACTGGCACCTTTGGATATTGCCAAGGCTGCGATTTACTTCTGTTCGGAGGATTCAGCCGGGATCACGGGGACTTCGCTGGTGATCGACGGCGGCTATATTACGCCTGCCGAGTGGGAAGCGCCCCCGACGACGCAATTCATGGACAAATAAAGCCTGCAGAATAGCGCCGGAAGAACAGACCAATAAAGAAAGAAGGGAGTAAGACCCCACCGGTGCTTTCGTCCAACCATTACCCCCATCGCTGCCGAAAAAAACCGAAAACATCCAGGAAAATGCCAGCTCGACGGTAGCGATAAATCGAACGAGTGGTTACAATTCCAAGTGGCCAGTCAAAGATATGTCAGGGGCTTACTGCATATTCTGCATACTCCAAGGAGCGATCCGTGGCGATCTTTTCCGGCATCAAGAGGCGTCCTGGTCAAAAGCAACTTCACTGCGAGCGACTTGAAGATCGACGCCTCCTGGCAGGCGACGGTGCAGCCGATTCGCTCGATGGGGACGACCTTCTCAGTTCCCCTGATCCTCTTCCTCCGCTGGAGTCTGGCTGGGTCCGCGGACGCAAGTGGGAGGACCTCAGCGCCGACGGGCATCAAAATGACGGCGAGCCCGGCCTGGCTGAGGTGACCATCTACTCCGACCGTAATTTCAATGGCCGGTTCGATACCGGCGAGCCCTACGCCGTGACCATGCAGGACAATCCTGAGACCGATTTTGACGAGTCTGGTCGGTACGTGCTGGGAAACCTGCAACCTGGCTTCCACATGGTACGCGAAATTGTACCAGAAGGGTTCAAGCAAACCTTTCCCTCGCTGCCATCCGGGTACCAGCCGCCACCCTGGGGCGATGCCAACGCACATGTTGTATTTGTCGATGCGGGAGCGACGGTCGAGGAAATCGATTTCGGTAACCAGCGGCTGGGTCTGGCATCGGTCGAAGGCCGCAAGTGGGAAGACCTCAACGGTAATGGCCAGCGCGAAACCGATGAACGGGGCCTGTCAGGCGTCGTTATATACGCCGACCTGAACTACAACGGGGCACTCGATGACCATGAACCACATACGGTTACCCGGCGAGACGATCAATCGACTGATTTTGATGAGGGGGGCTTGTATGCGCTCAAAGATATGCGTCCGGGCCGGTATGTGATTCGCGAAGTCGTACCGGAAGGGTATCGTCAAACATTCCCTCGAGGTCCAATTCCGCTGGCACCCCAACGGCCCGAAAGCGAAATCGAGGTGACCGGAGCGGCCGCCTACACGCTTTGGCGCGACGTGGTTGATGCGAACACCAATGACGAGACCGGCAAGGCAGACATGAATGCCGACGGCACCGTTGATCGGAACGATTATGACCATTGGAAACACAATTTCTCCCGCCGGCCCGAGGTTGAACCGGTTCCTGCCCCCCCCTTTCACTTACCCTCCCCTGGTGGTCATGACGTCTTGCTGAGGCCAGGCCAGACGGTCGAAGGGGTCAATTTTGGCAATCAGAAAATTGGTCCAGGCTCCATCAGCGGCCTCAAGTGGCTTGATAAAAACGGCAACGGCCAGCAGGACCGGGGTGAGCCTGGCCTGTCAGGCGTGACGATCTACGTGGATCTCAACCGCAATGGAGTCTTCAACGAACACGAACCGCACACGGTCACCAGGCGGGACAATCCACGTACCGACTTCGACGAAACGGGAATGTATGAAATTGACGATTTGCGGCCTGGGTGGCACGTGGTTCGTGAAATCGTACCAGCCGGGTATCGACAAACATTTCCTCACGGCCCTGTTTTTGCCTCCCCGCCAATCGTACCGCAAGAGACCACCAGTGAAACTGCGGTCACTGGGGCAGCCGCCTATACACTTTGGCGCAACGCGTTCGATTCGGACCGGAAGGATCCAACCGATCAGGGCGACGCCAACGCCGACGGCATGGTCGATCGCAATGATTACGAACATTGGAAACGTAATTTCCCCGGACAGCCCAACATCTCGCCGTTTCCGATACGACCCATTCCCAGCCCGTCTCCTGGCGGCCATGTCGTCAACGTGCAAGCAGGCCAAACGGCAACCGATATCGATTTTGGTAACCAGATGATCGGTCCGAGTTCGATTCGCGGTCTCAAGTGGCTCGACGAAAACGGCAATGGCAGGCGGGATCCCCAAGAGCAGGGCCTTCCGGGGGTGACCATTTATGCGGACCAGAATTTCAACGGCATCTTTGATTCCAACGAACCGCACACAGTGACCAGGAGGGACAATCCTTATACCCGCATGGACGAGGCGGGTATGTACCGGCTCAAGGGTTTGCGCCCCGGTTGGCAGGTGATTCGCGAAGTTGTACCGGATGGTTTCC
>JAKVBG010000142.1 GCA_022447605.1 Mariniblastus sp. | reverse complement strand
CGTGGGCATAATAGCCAACCAGATAGCTGGATAGTGATTCCCCAAACAGGGATGCGAGTCCCTGGCTCTTGGCCATAGGCTTGATCCACGATTCAATCGTGATTGGCCCCTCGACCGCCAATGGTTTTTCTGCCGTGCAGGCAACGTAGTCGTCCAGGCCATCAAACGTGAGTGCGTAACCGTTTCCTTGCTTGATCCACGTGGCACCATAAATAGTGGCGTTCAATCCGTGGCCGCTTGAATCCGCAGCCAGGTCGCCCTGACCTTCGTCAAAAGTCCATTCGGCGAGCAGGCCGTTGGGAGTGTCCCTTGCCTCGAGTGAGCCTGTGAGCAGTGCGGAAAAAACCATCAAAAATTGGAGGCGGATTACCATCGGAAGTCCCTGTTTTATAAATTTTCGCGCAGGAGGCAGCCAATCCTCTGGCGCATTGATGTCGAGCTCAAAAAAGTCACTGGTAAAGTACACACCACCGTCGACCATTGCGATAAACGCACCGCCTGTGAACGGTCGTCCAGTTGTCTACGAATCCCAGCGGCTTGGATTGATGCCGGTCGCCTCACTCTTCATGCCAACTGGTTTGTGTGGTTGCTCCCAGTTGCTTCCGGTCGTGTTAAGACTCTGCAGGAACGGTTTGGCGATTTCCGGGGCACTGGAAACCAACTCTGGGTCCCATTCCTCGACCGGTTGGATGGGGCCCGCCCAGGCTGGGCGATATCCAAGTTGGAGCAACTCTCGCGGCTGTGAGCAGATATTCGGATGGCTTCCATGCAAGACGAGTGAGGGAACAACAACTGCAGACCCCGGTGGCACGACGAGCGTGATTTCTTCCGGATGCGATTTGTAGCGGACATAGGGGCTGGCTTCAGCGTGAAACGAGATGTGCGACCGCGGAATCAGCCGAAAGGGTGACCGCTTGTCGGTCAACTCGTCAAGGTAGTAGAGTACGCGGACCAGCCGGGGGCAACTTCCCTCGTACCCAAAAAGATCGGAACCATGCGGTTGCCCATCTGTGTGGATGGAGATTCCCGGTGAGCCGGGATGCGTGCGCTGGAAAAACCCACGCGTGAACACAATTTCTGGCCCCATCAAGTCAGCCAGGAAGTCAATCATCGGAGGATAGCCGATCAATTCGGCAACGGCCTGGCTATGCCATTGAGGTTGCTTGACCGAGGTGGTTTGATGAACGCTGTAGCTCTTGTGGGACATTTCGGCATCGGCCAGTTCGGCTTTTAGTCGGGCGATAAGTTCCGCGTCGAGGATTCCTGGAAAAACGACGTAACCCTCGACCTCCAGGTGACGGATCTGCTGGCCACGACTGAACGTCGAAAAATCAGTATCGTCCACATTCATGAACCCGATTTGTTCTTCTGGATCAATTTTTGAAACCTGGGACTGTTGCATGGATGACGTTGTCCTATGTTGCTGTGGACGGACTTTTGGAATCGAACCTTCAGCAGATTAAGGGCTCAATTATGCACTCTCCTAATATCGTATTTGATCGCCTTGCTGTCTACTGCTCAGGCATCCTGAAATTGTCCAGGCAGTGGTGATGGTTGTCAGCCTGGAAACAGTCGCGGCACTAAACCTGCCAGGCGTAGGATCTGCGAAACGGGGAATCAGAACACAGAACCACCGACGGTGGGCAAAGCTGCAGCGACCTAGCCAAATGGGCGACCGTCAGCGGTGAGCTTGAGGGAAAGGGTTGCCGGCGAACTGGCCGACGGTGGTTTCAGGGGCGCCGGCTGTGCGGCACCGCTTGAGTCAGGTATTCACGGTGATGCCAGACGGTTGCCCGGTCGAGGTGGCGGCAGGATCTGATGTCTAAAATGATGTAGCATTCCGGTGGTACTCGCCCGCCCTGGGGAAGTCCTCCCAGAGGATTTCGATAAGAGGGAGTGAACTACTTGTCTGCAGAGAGGATTCTGTCATCCGGTAGCCATGCCTGGCGAGTAGAGCTATCGACATCCGTCGTGGCATCTGCTCAAATTTTGGCGGATACAAAAGCAGCGTCAGAAAGTTCTGTCCCGATGAGGTGACTCTGCCAAATCCTTGGTGCTGCTCTGCTGGCTCGGTAGCTTGAAAATGGAAACGTTTATTTCTTGTTCGTAGGATTTCTGGCAATAGGATTAAACCGCGCATGGCCCTCCACTGGAAAATTCTGATCGGTATGGTTGCCGGCATCGTGTTTGGTCTGGTTGCATCCGCGATGGGATGGCAAAACTTCTCTGCCGACTGGATCAAGCCCTTTGGCGTGATCTTCATCAATGTGTTGAAACTGATCGCAATCCCGTTGATCATCACCTCTCTCATTAAGGGCGTCTCCGACCTCCAGGACATTTCACGTTTTTCCCAGATGGGAGTTCGCACGATTGTCCTTTATGTGATCACGACTGTAGTCGCAGTTACGGTTGGGCTGGTGATTGGTAATGTCGTGAAGCCGGGGGAAAGGATAACCGAAGAAACCCGAGCCGAACTTCTAGAGGACTACAGCGGAGATGCCAGGTCTCGCATCGTAACAGCCGAACAGCAGCAGCAGCAGGGCCCCCTGCGGCCCCTGGTGGACCTGGTGCCCGATAACATTTTTTCGGCGGCGACCTCCAACCGGAATATGTTGCAGATTATCTTTGCTGCGGTCTGTTTTGGCATTGGGTTGATCTTAATCCCACCACAAAAGGCAAAGCCGGTAAAGGATGTTTTTGACGGACTCAATGAGGTTGTTTTGAAGCTGATTGACCTTGTCATGATGCTTGCTCCTTTTGGTGTGTTCGCGCTGTTGTCGGCTTTGAT
>JAKVBG010000141.1 GCA_022447605.1 Mariniblastus sp. | reverse complement strand
CCGCTGAGGGACTCTGACAAAGGGCTCAGCGAGGCGCTAGTCAAGGCGCTTGTCGAAAAACAGAAAGGAGCAAAACGGGAACGCATTCTTGCAGCAGCGGGAGGGCAGGCAGCTACGATCCTAAGACAGGTTGTTAAGGAAGCCCGTGTGATTGCTGCCGACAGCAAGGCGGAAACAACGAAGCGTGTGGATGCCATCCGGAGCTTGCGCGTGGGCGCGTTTAAAGATCAGAAGATCCTGTTTGGAGAATTGCTTCAGTTGAGTCAGCCGCAACCCGTGCAAGCCGCTACCTTAGAGGTGGTGGGTGGGTACCAGGATGCCGGGGTCGCTAGCCTGGTCTTGGATGTTTGGAAGGGCTTAAGTCCCCAGCTTCGCAATCGCGCGGCAGAGACGGTCCTGTCACGCCCGGAATGGGTTGGGCGGTTTCTTGATTCTGTCGAAGCGGGACAAGTAGCTCGTAGCGATATCGATCCATCGAGAATCCAGTTGCTGAAACAACATCCAGAGAAGAAGATCGCAGAACGAGTGGAGAAGATTTTCTCCGGAACACGTCTCTCCACGCGTAATGAGGTCGTCCAGCGATACCAACCGGCTTTGAAGTTGGCCGGGGATGTGGCGCGTGGAAAGCTGGTCTTTAAAAAGAATTGTTCCGCCTGCCATCGATTGGAAAATGTGGGCAACGCGATCGGTGCTGATTTAGAAGGAATTCGACAGCGAGGACTGGCGGCAGTGATGCTCAATATCTTGGATCCGAATCGGGAAGTTAAGCCACGGTATCTAACCTATATCGTGGAGACTACCGAGGGGCGGATTCTTACCGGCATGATTGCCGCTGAGACGGCTAATAGCATTACCATTCGGCGTGTGGACGGTACGACCGTCACCGTCTTGCGGGTTGAGATCGAGGCTCTGCGCAGTACGGGCCTTTCTTTTATGCCCGAAGGCTTGGAGAAAATGATTGACGCAGGGGCGATGGCTGATTTGCTCAGTTACCTCGATTCGATCCAGTAATGGCGAGAGACTAGCGTTTTTGCCATACCGCCGGAAGCCGCTTGGCATCGGGGCCGCAGACGGCTGACATTTCCAGCCCACTGGCTTGAGAAATGTAGAAGATGCGACCGTTCGAAACAGCGGAACCAAGGCACTCCCGGGAATCGACCGCTGGTCCTGTGGCGACCAGCTTGTGTCCATTCGTGAGATCCAGCATGTCCATGTTAGGTCCCATTAAGAATGGTTCCGAGAACGTGAACCGAGCGCAGTTGTAGTCCAAGTCAAAACGGTAAGTAATTTTGCCGGTTGCTTTGTCAAAGACGTGGCATTGTGCACGAATTGCATTTGAGAAGATGAATTTCTCACCAACCGTGACGACGTTGACCGCAGATGGAACTGGATCTGACTTCCAGATTACCGATGCATCCTTAGCATCCAGGCACCAAATGTGGCGATCCTTGGTTGTTCCGTTCCTGGGGTTGTAACCACCCAGGTAGAGGCGACCGTCCTTGGCGGTTACGGTGCAACCCGCAGTGACATGGTGCTTGGTTGAAAGCCACTGAACGTCACCAGTCGCGGGATTCAAGCGGGCCGTGAGGCCGTTAACACCACCAGTGATCCCACGCCGCTTGCGCTTGTCAGCCTCGTAACCGAAAAACGTCGAATAGTAGAGGCTGCCATTCATGAGGGCGAGGCCGCAGTCATTTCCGCCTGAGCCGTACTTAGAGAAATCTTTCTTCCAGGCGAGCTTGCCTGTTTTTAAGTCCCAGGCCCAAATCAGGGGGTGGTTGTCATTTGGGTAGTAGGGGTTGTTGTGGCTGTAAATGAAACTCATCACCTCTTCGTTGTTCATCGTCTTGGTGAGGTTTCTCCAGGCAAAGGCCTTTTCGGAGCCGCTGGGGGCATGTTTGCCGGATCCAGAGGCGTAGATGGCCAAATCCCCATGCATGACGGGTGGGAATTGCCGGCTCCAGCTAGGAGAGCCAGTGAACGGTGATTCCCAGAGCAGTTTGCCGGTCGCGGCATCCAGGCAACGTAAACGCGATTTGAGTAAGCCCGCCTGGGGAACGAGCAAATAACCTTTGTAATACAGCGGTGACGTAAAAGAGAGATAGACGTCCGGCCAATAACGTCGCCATAATAGCCGCCCCGTCTCTTGTTCCACGGCGATTATTTGGCCTTCCGCGGTGTGCGTGTACATGCGGCCGCCACCACAGACAGGAATGTGCTTCACGGAGCCTTCTACCCGACGTACCCAACGCATGCTAAGCGGGGGCTTTAGGCCTTGGTTATTGGCATTGGTGCAACCCATGTCGCCATAGTTCGTGTACCAGTTGAATTTCTCGTCGGTAAAAGACCCGGTCAGAGGGCTGCGTATGTCATGAACCTTCAGGTTCTTGGTTGGAGCTTTGGCGTTTCCGTCAGGGCTTAAGATGTAGAGATAGCCATCCTCGCAACCAAAATAGACGCGTCCGTTGGAAACGGCAACGGGAGAGGTGATGGGGCTTCCAAAAGGTGTTTGGAAAGACCATGGTTTTCCTTTGCCATCCAATCGTACAACGTACAAGTTGCCGTCCAAACCACCGTAAATGCCGTGCTCTTTGAGCAAGATTGGTGAACAGATTGAAGGGTAGCCGCCGAGCGAGGTAGGTTTTTCTTGCCCAGGGCTGTGGCGACAGAAGCCAAAGCCGCGTTCAGGACGGACGCGGTAAATATCATCTCCTCGAATGCTTACGGCGCTGAAACTCATGAGGCCAGGTGTGTCGATGTACGTCTCGGTTCCTGGGACGGCAGTTGCGGTGACGGTGTCAC
>JAKVBG010000140.1 GCA_022447605.1 Mariniblastus sp. | reverse complement strand
TCGGGTTGTGGGGCTGGCGGGGAGCAGTGGGCAACGCGTATCGGCGTGATCCTGGCGGTCACCGGTTTGGCGGTTGGCCTGGGAGGATCCTATTCGAATGCATTCGCCCAGGAAGGGGCTGAGCCGGAACAGGCAGAAATCGCCATCGAAGGGGGCACCGAGGCAGCTGCTACCAAGGGTTGGGACAAGAAAATCGACGAGGTATTCAAGCCGATTGCCGACTGGTTCGGATACGTCGTTTTCTACCCGGCCCCAACCGAGGGGATCGAGTGGATTGGGGCAGACATCCCGATCGTTGTGATCGTATTGGTCGTGGGAGCCTGTTTTTTCACACTCTATTTCGGCTTTATCAATATCCGGATGTTTCCCCTGGCAATCCGGATCGTGAGCGGCAAATACGACGATATCGACGACGATCTGCAGTCGGAAACCGAATCGGTTTATGACAACGACAAGCAAAACAAGCAAAACGACGATCATGGCGAAGTTTCCCACTTCCAGGCGTTGGCGACCGCCGTATCGGGAACGGTCGGCCTGGGGAATATTGCCGGGGTCGCCGTGGCAATCGCGGTCGGTGGGCCTGGTGCCACGTTCTGGATGATTATTTGTGGCCTTCTCGGCATGTCGACCAAGTTCGTGGAATGTACGCTCGGCGTTAAATATCGCGACATCGACGAGAACGGCGTAGTCCACGGCGGACCGATGTACTACCTGACCAAAGGATTGAATGGGCTCGGCCTGCCAGGGCTCGGTGGTCTGGTTGCGGGTGTCTTCGCCCTGCTCTGCGTGGGTGGATCGCTGGGGGGCGGGAACGCCTTCCAGGCGAACCAGGCAACGGTCCAGATCTCGTCACTGCTGAACCTTGAATCGGGATCAGCCGGTACCATCATCGGGATCATCATGGCGGTCCTGGTCGGCATCGTCATCATCGGTGGGATCAAGCGAATCGCCAAGATCACGGAGAAAATCGTCCCGTTCATGGCAGGGATCTACATTATCGCGGCATTGATCATCATCGCCACGAACATCGGCGACGTGCCGCAAGCGATCGGACAGATATTAAGTGGAGCTTTCACTCCCGCAGCAGGATTCGGCGGCTTGATCGGGGTCCTGATTGTCGGTTTTCAGAGGGCCGCCTTCTCCAACGAAGCGGGTGCCGGCTCGGCCGCCATCGCTCACTCGGCCGTTCGAACGAAGTACCCGGCTTCGGAGGGCCTGGTTGCCCTGCTGGAACCGTTTATCGACACGGTCGTAATCTGCACGATGACGGCCATCGTGATCATTCTGTTTAACATCCCTGGCGCGGGTGACCAGCCGCAGTTTCCCTACGGCAACGTGGAAGGAAACCAGGTATTGATCGATGGCGCCCGTGTGGGTGGAGTCGACCTCACCTCGCGGGCCTTTGACAGTGTCCTGCCCGGTTTCCGCTACGTGTTGACAGTGGCCATTATCCTGTTCGCTTTTTCGACCATGATCTCCTGGTCTTATTACGGCTTGCAGTCGTGGAAATTCCTGTTTGGTCGAAGCCAATTCGCAGACCTCTCCTACAAGTTCCTGTTTTTGGCTTTCATCGTGATCGGCTCTGCCGCCTCGCTCGGATCGGTGCTCGATTTTTCCGATGCGATGATCCTGGCGATGGTATTCCCCAACATGCTGGGGTTACTGCTGTTATTCCCCAAAGTTCGTCAGGAACTGGGAAGATACATCGCGGCGATCAGGAATCACCAGCGATAACCTTGATTAGACTGACCTGAATTACCTGCCCCTGTTAACAGACTGGGGCAGTTTTTTTGGGCCGGACCATTGCCGACCGTCTTCCTTTCCAGGAAGCAGAAACAATTCCGGGAATTTCTCCAATCTGGCAATTTCCATAGCGAATAAAGCGCGAATGGCTGGAAATTGATACGAGGAGCCTTTTCATGGCATTTCACTTGCCCTATTTCCAGCGACAAAAACACCCGCCCGTCTATATCGGATTCGAGGCGCCCCCGGCCTATCGGCCGGGACGGCCTGGCCTGGTGCCGCCAGGTTAGGCCCGCGGAAAGAACTGGTCGACAACCTGCTGGAATTCGGCAACGGTAGAAACGCGAACGACCCTCTTGCGAAATTCGCGCGCGCCGCGTCGCCCCTGGGCATAACAGCAGGCAAACTTGCGCATCAGCATGGTACCCTGTTCGGTTCCGAACCGGGCACATACCAGGCGATAGTGGTGCAGCAACAAATCGCGTTCCTCATCGAGCGTGGGGTCAGGCGGAATCGGCTCTCCACGCAGCGCGCAAGCGGCCTGCTGGAAGAGCCACGGTTTTCCCAGTGACGCGCGGGCAATCATGATCCCATCGACGTCATAGTTGCGAAAAGCATCGACCACTTTTTGGGGCGTATCGAGATCTCCGTTGCCAATCAGCGGGATTCGTTGTAAGTGAGGTTTGATCGTCGCGATGCGATCCCAGTCTGCACTTCCTCTGAACATGTCGGCTGCCGTACGTCCATGGACGGTCAGGGCCGCGGCTCCCGCCCCCTCGACAACCTGGGCCACGTCAATCGCATTGATTTGGTCGCGCGTACAG
>JAKVBG010000014.1:77943-100321 GCA_022447605.1 Mariniblastus sp. | reverse complement strand
CCAGCACCTGGCAAGGGGTCCTGGCCGCGACAGCCGACCCGGGCTCGATCGTTTTTTCCGGCACCTCTACGACCAGCCAAGATGCCGATGAGAAACCGGAGACCATCCAACCAGGTGATGAAATCTGGTTCGTATCAGCCCGCTCGATCAACGTCGAAACGACCGATCTGTCACAACTCAAAGTCGAGTTCTTTAACAACGGCAGCTGGGAACCTTCCAGCCTGTCGCAGTTGCTGGAATCACACCGCAAGGACAACTCAGGTGAAACGGTTCTCTTTGTGCACGGAAACCGGACCGATGCGTACAATGGCAAGTACCGAGGGCGACAGGTATTCCAGAACATTTTCGCCGGCTGGCCATCCCCACGACCCTCGATCCGTTTCGTGATTTGGGCCTGGAATTCGGACCGGGTCGGGCATGGCACCAACGACTTTTGCATCAAGTCGCGTCGGGCTGTCAGGCTGGGCTCCATTTTTTCGGCGACGGTTGCCGCTTTCGATCCAGCCAAGCCTCCATTGATTATCGGGTACAGCCTGGGCAGCCAGGTGATTGCCAAGGCGTTTACCTACGACTCGCTCTCCACGCGGCCTTCCAGTTACCGTCTGGCATTGATTGCACCGGTTCTGGATTGTCGCTTCTCCTGCCTGTCCGGCGGGAACCCTCAGCCCTGCGAGTCGATCCTGCAAACGGTTGTCCTGTTCAATCAGAAAGATATCGTGACCTCACTTGCCAGGCGGATCTGTATTCGGCAATCGGGCAACCAATTCCGGTCGTTCGAACAGTGGGTCGAATTGCCCTCACTACCACTGGGCCCCGTTCGGCAAGTCGACATCACCGCAGCATCGAGCTGTCAACACTCGATCATCAAATACTCTTCCGAGCTGCCTGTGAAGCGGAGCATCCGCACCCTCCTGCAGGAAAGAAGTGCAGCTGCCACAGAAGCAGAGTGAGCACGACCCGGGGTCGAGCAACCGGGCTTTGCCCCCTCTAACAGGCGGCCCAACATGGGCTCTGCCGAACAACCACCGTTCACTCTTGGTTAGGCACTACGATTTTGCCGGCCATTCCTTTAGGATGAATCTCTCTACAAGCGTGGCCGACCGTTCCATTTAATTCCCATTGATTGCCGAACACTGTCATGTCACTGACCTTGATACTTTATTGCTGTCTGATTGCCATCTGCTCAGCGCTGGGCGGTTCGTTACCGGCTTTTATCAAGCTGACACACAAGCGCATCCAGCTGATCCTGAGCCTGGTTTCCGGGGTCATGCTTGGCGTTGCCTTTCTGCATCTTCTGCCACACTCGATCGTGGTTCTGAACAACGTTCCTATGGCTCTGGGAATTTGCCTGGCCGGTCTGTTATTCATGTTCTTCCTGGTGCGAATGTTCCATTTCCACCAACACGAACTGGCCTTTGAAGACGATCGCAAACAGAGCCACAATCAGTTATGTGATGATAAAAAAAACCATGTTCATTGCGACCATCACAATGGCCAAATGGATTTTTCCTGGCTCGGCCTCTGTTTTGGACTGACGATCCATACCTTGATTGACGGCATTGCGCTAGCCTCGACCGTCACCTCGGCCACATCCAATACGTGGTATCCTGTCGGCCTGGGAGTCTTTCTGGCCATCGTCCTGCATAAACCCCTGGACGCAATTTCCATCACGTCTCTCATGGCAGCCAAGGGATGGTCCCAGTCCAAGCAGATGACCGTCAACGTGATTTTCGCCTTGATGTGCCCACTGGGAGCCATACTCTTCGCGTTAACGGTGAACCAGTTTGTCGAAGCCAGGGAGATGATCCTGGGGGTCGCCCTGGCATTTTCCGCCGGCATCTTCCTCTGCATCTCCCTGGGGGACCTGCTGCCCGAGCTGCATTTTCATTCCCACGACCGTTTGAAACTATCCGCCATGCTGATCATCGGTGTGCTCATTGCCTGGGCCATTGAAACATTGCCTGGACATTCTCATCAGGGACCAACCGAAACGAAATCGAACAAGCTGGAGACAACGCAGCCAACAGCTCGGGAATAGTCACGACGAAGGCTGCTTCTCGACGATCTGCTTCAGGTTTTCCAGAGACAATTGATACTGGTATTCCATTTGGCGGGGAAACAACCAGGCAAAATAGCCATAAAAGGGTCCGCTCGGCAGGCGACCTTTACTTTGCCAGGTCACCCGAGTTGAGTCTCCCTCCGGCTGCAGCTTTATCGAGCTTTCCATGCGCGGAAAATCCTGGAATACCATCTCGTAATCGACTCGCTCGTTTGGCTGGCTGGCTGTAATCCACATCTTCCCCTTGCCTCGCACCTCGGTCCAGAATTGCTCGGCACCCACCCCCGAATCGTTGCCGCGGTACTCAACTTTCAAGTCCGGGATCCGCTCCGGGCTCCACATTGACCATTCGCGCCAGGAACGGGGTGTGTTGATCATCGGGAAAATGGCGGCCGGCGCAGCGTTCATCTTCAACTCGGCTTGAAAGTCGTAGCCTCGTGGCAGGAAACAGCCAATCAGTGCCAACAAACCGATGAACAGCAAGACGACACAGACAATCCGGAAAAACAGATTCAACATGTTTGATCACTCACACCAACCAAATTTGACCCTTGGGTTAGCCCCATCACGGCGTTTTGCCTGCAGCCGGTGCGAGCTTCGCGTTGGAATCCAACTTCTTGATTTTCAAGTTTCGAAATTCGACCGGATCACTATGGCCCGCCAAACCGAAATACCCTCGATCTCGATCCTTGCCTGGGTGGGGAGTATCGGCCATGAATTCATTCATCTGGCTCACGTCACAGTCCAAAATAACCGAACCATTCAACTCGACGATAATCCGAGGACCCTTGACCGTGACTTCCTGAAAATTCCATTCCCCGGTCGGACGCAAATAACCACGGTGGGCAGCCTGCATTCCGTAAGCACTGCCGTGATATTGCCGAGCATCCAGTTTGGCATATTTCGGATGCTCGCTGTCCAGGACCTGTAGTTCACACATACCGACATAGGCCGTATCGCCTTGCCCCGGGTAGCGTATGGCCAAACCATTATTACCGCCGGAGGGCAACTTGAATTCCAAACGGGCAACAAAGTCTGCATACTCGTTTTCCGTGTAGATCGTTCCCCCTTTACCAGGCTTACAACGGATTCCACCATCGACAATTTCGTAGTTGTCCGTCGGCCCCTTCCAGCCGGCAAACGACTTTCCGTCGAATATCGACTCAAAACCCTCACTAAGGGAATTGGCCAGCATGTCGTTCGCTTCCGCGGAAGGGATCTCCCTGGCAAAGATATTCTTCCAGCGTATTTCACCACCATGCGTCTGCAATTGGATTCGGCCCTGGTTGACCAGCGGCAAGTCCCGACCCCAGTAGTTTTCCATCGAGGCCGCATTTACCACCAGCTGGCCATTCAGCCAGACCCAGGTCTTGGCCCCCACCTGAACGATCCGCAAGCGATTCCATTCACCAAACGGTTTGTCGGCAAGAACCAACGGATCCCGCCCGTTCGAACCGGGCGTGTTGTTCCAGAGCCCTCCCGACCCTTTGTCGGCACCAATGTTCCATTTACCACCCGCTTCAGTCGTATCCCAGATCTGCACCTGGGGAGTTTCCTTCAGGTAGACCCCGCTGTCTGCCTTGGCGACCGTCCTGTAATCAATCCACAACTCATAATCACGAAACGGTTTTTCATACGTCAGGAAAGGCCCCTTCCCGTCGTTGACGATCTCACCCTCTTCGACCCGCCAGAACTTGGGAGTTTCCTCGATCGCCTTTTCGATCCGGGCCTCCTGTTTCTTGGCAGGCAGTGCCTGGAAAATCCGCGGGTCTTCCGTCTTCAAACCGTACCAACCGGATAAATCCTTGCCGTTGAACAAGGCCTGAAAGCCTTCCGGTGCCTGATTATCCGCTTGGGCAACCAGCGAAACCGGAAGCAACGCGACGACCACCCAAGCAATGGCGATTCGACCTGAAAGTATCCTGTCTACCATGAACTTTTTTCCCAATTCTGAATTTTGAAATTTCCCGGCCCTCATTCTAACTTTGATAAGCGGCGGCGACTACTGTCGGACCGGGGGAAGCGGGAACCACCAGCCGAACCGGACTCGGACCCCTTGGCACGCAAAAACTGGCTGTTTCCCGGGGACGTTACCTCACCGGCGAAATCGGGTAAGTTGGAAGGTGAGCATCCAAACTGCCTGGGCCGCGAAATGACCGAACCATTTGCCAACCGACCAATGGAACAGGAATTCAAGAATCAGTCCTTGGCCCTGCTAGATCAATCGATGATCAAAATCAGGAACTGTTTTCAACAGTTGTCGGACGCACAGGTCTGGTGGGTACCGCCGGGAACCACCAACAGCCTTGGCAACTTGGTACTGCACTGCTGTGGCAATCTTCGCCAATGGGGTGTGAACGGGATCCTCCAACGACCCGACGATCGTGAACGCGAACAGGAATTTTCAGCCGACAATCATTACCGAAAAGACCAACTGCTGGAACTTTGCGATACCACCATCGACGAGGCCCGCCGGGCAATCGAACCGCTCGCCGCAACCGATTTGATGTCGCCAAGAACTATCCAGGGATTCCAGGTCACCGTGCTGCAAGCCATCCTTCACACGAGCACCCATTTTGTCGGGCACACGCACCAGATCATCCTGCTGACCCGTCAGCAACTGGGAGCCAATTATCAATTCGCCTGGCAACCTGATACAGAGCAGGACGACCTTCCGATTTGACAACGTGACAGCCTCAACCGTGAGCCGGATTACCGGCCAGCCCTTTCCTTTGCTAGCAGTCGCGACTCCCCTCTCATCGCCCCTCAAACTGACCTAGTGACAAAGAAACTCTTGGACTAGATTTTTCGTATTGCGCCGTGGTTTACCTCGTTTGAAATCGCTAACAGGTTGCCAACGGCCAGGCGGTTCCATGGAATGGTTCACGGAAAACGGAGTTGGAAATGAAACTGACGGAGTTGGCAATCGACCGCTTTGGAGCTTGCCGCAACGTGCGTCTAGGCCATTTCACCAATGGGCTGAACGTCCTGTTCGGACCCCCGGGGACCGGTAAAACGACTCTTCAGCGATACATTGGGAAGGTACTTTTCGGTTTTTCGAAAGACCATCCTCAGGGACTCGGCCACCTGGTATGTCATCATGAGGGCCAGGCCATCAAACTGACACGACCTGCCCTGATCGCGGGCGAACTGTCCATCGACGACCTGTCAACGAACCCCCAGCCAACCGAACCGGTGCGTCAGCAACTCCGTCAATTGGAACATGATTTTTTCGATACGATCTATCAATTCGAATCCAACCAGGACGGTCCCTCGATCAATCGGATCATCCAAACGCTGCACAAACGCCTCACTCTCATGACCGGAAAAAGTGTGTGGTCAGAACCGATTGACTCATTTTCAACGCCGTTGGAGCCGGGCATGCCCCGTATGGATTGGAATCCCGCGCTGGCCGAAATACGAAAACTTGAGAACCGTCGATCCCAACGACTTTCGCAGGCCACATCGGATCGTTCGGCTGCCCCGACACCGCGCGTCGACTTGGAAGCTGAAATCGACGAACTAACGGTGAAGATTCAACAATTGGATCTCCAACCATTGCGAAACAGGATCGACACGACGGATGTGATGATCCGTGAAACACGAGCCTTGCTGGAATCCGCTCACGCTGCCCCCACGCCAACCGAATCACTCCCCGAAATGAAACTGCTTTCTGTCTGTTACGATCACCTGGATGATCTGGATAAACAAGTCGTTGCCTGGCGAGAATATCAGTCCGACGTTCAGGCTCAACGACGAAGACGACGCGACGAAGTAGCGGCCGGGTTCGATTCCGAAAGTCACGGTCTCCAGCACCCATACCAACAGGTACATCATCTCCTGAAATCCCTACAGCAACGCTTGAACGACGCCGAGACAGCCTCCCACCGGGTCCTCGGGATATTGCCATCCCATGATGCTGAAAATCAGGAGGATAACGCCGCGCAGATCTTCAAGGGCTACGAAGAGATCCGGGATGGGCTGCGTCAGCTGTTTGCGGAACTGGAGCAGGAAAACCGCAAGATCAGCCAGCGAGCTGCAGCGGCTGAAATGAGACACCTTCGAAATCACTACAGCCAAATTGGAACGCACCTTGAAAAGTTAACGGAGCGGCGTCAGCAAGTCCTCACCCGGATTGAAGAACTCGACGACAGCGCAAGGGAGGCCAAGCTGCACAGCAACCCGGCTTACCTGTACTGCGCTGCTGAGGAGGGGCACTGGGTTGCCCGCCGGCGCTTCCTGGGCGAGATCCACGATGCCCCCGACACACCCCATCAGTCAGTCAGTACCCACCTCCGCCAACGTCTGGCCGAATTGCAGGACGAACGTCGGGACCTGGTTCTGCAGTTGGTAGAACATGAAAATTACCTGGGCCCGCTCAAAACGCGCCTGACCAACCTTTGCAGCCAAAGAATGAGCATTGACTGGGATACCAAACACCCATGGGATGAGGAACTTTCCCACATTGAAAATCGACTGAACCAATTGGAACGCCATTTGATGGATTCAATCGAAACCGCAGTTCCACATCACACTCCCGCTTACCAAACCGACCCACTACTGCGCAGGGCGAGCCAACTGGCCAGCCAAATGACCTTGGGTGAAGTGACCGAAATCACAATTTCGCCATCTGCCGACGGCAACGAATTCCAACTCATCACCGAGGGCCGGCACCAGGACAGCATTCCTTACCAGTCCCTGCGAGCAATGACTCAACAGCAGGTCGCCCTCAGCCTCTGTCTGGCCGGCGTTGAATCGTTGCATCGTCAAGGCCTCAGCTTCCCCATGCTACTCGACGATATCTGGGAGGAGATGGACCCGGCGCGCACCAAGGCAACCTTTAAATTGCTGGATCGCTTTTGCCGCCAGGGAATCCAGGTTCTTGTCACTACGGCCGATCGCCGACTGGTTTCGCTCGCCCTGGATAATGGAATTCGGATTCATGAACTCACCCGCGCCGAACACTGCAGCCGACAATGGATCGCTTCCAGCCGCCCGCAGTGGGTCACCGTGGTGGAATCAGCCGGCACCCTGCCCGGCCAGGAGACCCCGCTAACCCGTACCACGGCGGTCGCCGATGTTTCGACTCCCATCACCTATCCATTGGCTGATTACGCCATGGACAAGAACCAGCTAACGATCGCATCGAACACCAAGAAGCAGGACGACGTGCTTTCAGGCCTTTCTGAATCGACGGAGCCAACCATGGGCGAAGAAGCCAGTTCTCCGATTGACCTGGTCCTCGATTTCGCACCGCTGGTTGACGAAAGCACTCCACTGATCAACTTCGAACTTTTCACACCGAGTAATTCCTCGAGCCTGAAACGGTGTGGGATTCACGATGTCTCCGACCTGCTCAAGCAGGATACCAAACAACTGGCACCCGAACTGTCACGCCACGGTTTCACACCGGAAATCGTCGAGACCTGGCAATCCATCGCCTGGCTGATGATTTGTGTTCCCGGGCTGCGAATTGAAGATGCCCATTTGCTTCGTTCCATCGGGATCGGCGAGCCGGAACAACTGTCCACAACGACGAGTCTCCAGTTGAGCAACCGATTGCACCGTGTCCTGCTGACCCGCGCTGATCACCCTGTTCAATGGCAACCGGAGGACTATTCCACCGAGCGGATCAACCGCTGGTACCGGGCCTTGGACAGAACCCGATCTCGCTGGCAAACATCCACCGGCTACAGCCGGCAAGTCTACTCAAAACTGGCGATGACCCAACCTGCGGGATCGCCAGCCGGCCTCAACGGGGAAGAGCCATCGCCGCAAAGCGTCCCCCTGGCGCCCCCTCAGCCCGGTCACGGGAACCGCGCAACAAGGCGACGTCGCAGGTCCAAGTCTGCCAAGCAAGTCGAACTCAGTATTGGGACCTCCTTCGATCAGCGAAAAGACAAAACCAAAACCAACACCGATCGACCCCACAGCAAAAAAGAGACAAAACCACTCAAATTCCATCTCGATTTGCAGGATCATGTTGAATCAGCGCCGTCGGTCAACAAGAAGACGGCCGGACGACTCCAGTCAATTGGCGTGACCACCATTCAGGAATTACTGACACGGTCGGCCGAATCCATGGCGGAATTAATGGACTGCGATCAGATTTCTGTCGAAATGATTCGGACCTGGCAAAGTCAAACCGAGCTGGTCTGTCGGATACCGAACCTGCGAGGTCACGACGCACAAATCCTCGTCGCCTGTGGGATCACGGAACCGGAAATGTTGAACGACATGTCGGCCGAAGATTTATTCAAGATTGTCCAGCCATTTTCGGAAACCAAACAGGGAATCAAGATCATCCGATCGGGCAAGAAACCGGACCTGGATGAAGTCCGCAACTGGATACAATGGTCCAATCAAAATCGGAAGTTACTGGCAGCCTAGGCCGGCATTTCGGGACCTGACAACAGCGACGATTCAGTCGCCGATGCGACTCAGCACCGAGATCAACTCATTGGTTTCCGACCGCTTGCTCAAACGGATTTTCTTGCGGGCCATGGCATCTTCGAACACAGCCAGCTCTTCTCGCGATTCGGGCTGGACATCGGGAACTTCGGTCGGCCGCCCCGCTTCGTCCAGTGCGACGAAGGTCAGAAAGGAGATGGCCGCAATCTGTCCCGGTTCATCCCGCGAGGCATTTTCCGTCATGATCTTGACAAAAATTTCCATGGAACTGCTGCCGACACAACAGACGTACGAGGTGAGTGTCACGATATCGTCCCGTTGCACTGGCCGATGGAAGTGGACCCCGTCGTTGGAAGCCGTCACCACCGCGCCACGGCTATGCCGCCGGGCTGAGATAGCGGCGGTTTCGTCAATCCGCTTCATCAGCAATCCACCAAACATGGTGTCATGCGCATTCGTATCACCGGGCAGGACAATATTTTCCTGAACGGCCAACGACTGTTTCATCGCGACGGTTGCCCTGTTTTTCATCGTGCCCATTTCCACTCGATTAAAATGCTCTGGACTCCCAACCGGATCATTGGCCAGAAACCGGGCCACCCGAAATCACGTCGTCCGCAGCCTGATCCACATACTGCTCAAAATTCCGCTTGAACTCGACCGCCAACTTACCGGCCGTCACATCAAACGCTTGCTCGTCCGTCCAGGTATTCCGGGGGTTCAAGATTTCACTCGCGACGGACGGACAGGTGGTCGGTATCGCCAAACCAAAAATAGGATCCTTCTCGTACTCGACAGCCGCCAGTTCCCCATCATGAATGGCATCAATAATGGCCCGCGTCGTCTTTAAATCAATTCGCTCACCCACCCCGTAGGCACCCCCGCTCCAACCGGTGTTGATCAGCCAGGCCGTGGTCCCATGCTGCTCCATTTTGTTCGCCAACAAGCGAGCATATTTCATCGGATGCCAGACCAGGAACGCCGCCCCGTAACAAGCGGAGAAGGTCACCTCGGGCTCGTTCACACCGACTTCTGTCCCGGCAACCTTGGCCGTGTAACCGCTGATGAAATGGTACATCGCCTGGCCCGGAGTGAGCTGACTGACCGGGGGCAGGACGCCAAAGGCATCACAGGTCAACAAAATGATATTGCGAGGATGCGATCCAACACAGGGCACCTTGGCATTCTCAATGTATTCGATCGGGTACGAACAGCGGGTATTGGGCGTCACGGAAATGTCCGTGTAATCAACTTCATGGGTCACGGGATCCTGAACCGTATTTTCCAGGATCGAACCATAGCGAATCGCCTGGTAAATTTCGGGTTCACTGTCGGCTGAGAGGTTGATGCACTTGGCATAACACCCACCCTCAATATTGAACACACCGGAATCGTTCCAGCCATGTTCATCATCACCGATCAGCCGACGCCCGGGATCGGCGGACAGGGTCGTTTTCCCGGTGCCCGACAGACCGAAAAACAGCGACACGTCATGCCGGTCAACCCCCTCGTTGGCCGAACAGTGCATCGACATGATGTCATTTTTCGGCATCAGGTAATTCATAATGGAAAAGACGCCTTTTTTCATTTCACCGGCGTACTCGCTACCCAGGATGACCATTTCTCCGCGTTCGAAATTGATGGCAATACTGGTTTCGGAGTCGACCCCTTCAATGGCTTGATCGGCCTTTGACTGCCCCGCGTTGTAAATAACGTAATCAGGTTGACCAAAATTCTCGAGTTGCGCGGGGGTCGGCCGTATCAGCATGTTGTGCATGAACAGTGCGTGATAGGCGCGGGAACAGACAATCCTGACCTTGATCTGGCTGGCCGCGTCCCAACCGGCATATGCATCCACAACGTACAACCGGTCACAACCTTCCAGGAACCCCAGGGCCTGCTCCCGCAGCTGATCGTAGGAGGAATCGGCCAATGGCATGTTGATGTCGCCCCACCAGACATCCGAGTGAATTTCCTGCTGGTCAACGATTCGTTTGTCCTTTGGACTGCGCCCCGTCTTTTCACCCGACCGGCTGGCAATTCCTCCTGAACTGGTTATTTGAGCATCATCAAACAGGATGGCGTCATGGTATAAACGCGCCGGGTTCGGGTTGCGGAGAACGCCGTCGGGAAAACTACCGCTGGCAATCGTTTCAAGCCGAGATTTGGTAACGGAAGCCATGATAACAAGAGGATCCTGAAAACGGGTATGCGCTTAAGGGACGGGGTTCAAAACGTCCCCGCTCGTGGGTATCGGACAATCTGGTTAGCCTACCCAGATCAACCATGATTTGTAAGTCGGATTGCCCACAATATTTGGTGAAACAAATGATATTGCCACCCCCTCCCCAGCGATCACCCCGTATGGATCGCCACGGTTTTACGTGTTACGGTGTAGGCGGACTGGGCGGCCCCTTGTTTGTTTCGACCGGCTGCCGAACAAAATGGTTCAATTCGACGCTCGATCTTATGAGACCAGGCCAAAAATTCCGGCAAGCAATCGAAGAAGAAACCCCCCTGCAGATCGTTGGCACTATCAACGCATACTGCGCGCTGCTGGCCCAAAAATCCGGGTTCCGATCGATTTATCTTTCCGGGGCAGGGGTAGCCAATGCCTCTTTTGGATTACCCGATCTGGGCATGACCTCCATGTCCGACGTGGTAGCAGAAATTCAACGGATCGTCGCGGTGTCCGATTTGCCACTCCTGGTCGATGCCGATACGGGTTGGGGACACGCACTGTCCATTGCACGTACGGTTCAGTCGTTTGAATCGGCCGGCGCAGCTGCCATGCATATCGAAGACCAACAAGCGGCCAAACGGTGTGGTCATCGGCCGGGAAAGGCACTGGTCGATACGGATGAAATGGTTGACCGTATCCACGCCTGCGTGGATGCCCGAAACGACGCTTCTTTTGTCGTTATGGCAAGAACCGACGCCTTGGCAAACGAGGGGGTCGATGCCAGCATCGAGCGCTGCTCACGATACGTCGAGGCCGGCGCTGACATGATTTTTGCTGAGGCCATCAGGGACCTGGACGAGTACCGCAGATTCACGGATGCGATTTCCGTCCCCGTCCTTGCCAACATGACCGAATTCGGACAAAGTCCCTTGCTGGAAATTGATGAACTTCGAGAGGTTGGCATCCAGATGGTTCTCTATCCGCTGTCGGCATTTCGCGCCATGAGCCTGGCTGCCATGAAAGTCTACCAGGGGATACGTGAACAAGGCAGTCAGAACCAGGTTCTGGACATGATGCAGACACGCGACGAACTCTACGACATCCTCGACTACCTGAAATACGAAGAACAAATGGATAAAATATTGAACAGGCCCGACCAAAAATGACAGGCAAAACAAAGAAAGCGGGGGGACTGGCCGGCATCACGGCCGGGCAGACAGCGATCGCCACAGTCGGTGCCGAGGGCAAAGGATTGTCCTACCGTGGATATTCGATCCACGACCTGACCGAGCATGCATCCTTCGAGGAAGTCGCCTTTCTGCTGTTGTATGGCAAGCTCCCCAATCAACAGGAATTTGAAGCCTTTGAAACTCGCCTGATAGGGCAAAGGGAACTGCCAGACGCATTGCGGCAGACATTGCGAGCCATTCCGGCCTCGGCCCACCCGATGGATGTCCTCCGCACCGGTTGTTCGATGTTGGGAGTCCTGGAACCGGAAACGCGTTTTGAACAACAAGAACAAAAAGCTGAACGACTATTGGCCTGCCTGCCCTCCATGCTGGCTGACTGGTATCGCTTCAGCCACGATGGGGTAGAAATAGATTTCGAATCCTCACAACGATCGATTGCCGGTTTTTTCCTGGAAAAGTTTGGGGGCCGGGAACCCTCGCCAACCCATGTCCGCGCCATGGATGTATCACTGATCCTCTATGCGGAACACGAGTTCAACGCCTCGACCTTTACCGCCCGCGTCTGCACCGCCACGTTGTCCGATATTTTTTCGGCGATCACCGGAGCTATCGGGACACTGCGAGGATCGTTACACGGTGGAGCCAATGAGGCCGCCATGGAACTGATCGAGAGATTTCAGACGCCGGATGAGGCGGAAGCCGGGATCATGGAGATGTTGCAGGAGAAAGCCCTGATCATGGGTTTCGGTCATCGTGTCTACACGGTTTCCGACCCGAGAAACGAGATCATCAAGACCTGGTCCAAAAGGCTGTCCGAAGAATGCGGTGACACGATCCTGTACCCTGTCTCCGAGCGGATCGAAGAAGTGATGTGGCGAGAAAAGAGACTGTTTCCCAATCTCGATTTTTATAGCGCTTCGGTTTACCATTTCCTGGGAATTCCCACGCCCCTGTTTACCCCCATTTTTGTACTCTCCCGCGTGAGTGGCTGGTCGGCCCACGTATTTGAACAACGCAGCAACAACCGTTTGATTCGACCGGGCGCCGAGTACATCGGACCGGACGAAACAGCCTTCATTCCCATGAGTGATCGGGAATCAAGACCCTCGTGAAAACGTCCCGCTTGACCTTCGCGGCGCACCCAGATGCCGGGGCTGTCTCGGCAATCTTCCAGATCCCAGACCGACCGATTGGACTGGCCACCCTGGCCCACGGTGCGGGTGCCGGCATGGAGCACCCGAACATGCAGAGGATCTCAGCTGCCCTCGGTCATCGCCAATTGGCAACGTTCCGTTACCAGTTCCCCTTCATGGAACGGGGAGGCGGTCGAGACCGACTGGAAATCTCGATTTCGACCGTGCGACAAGCTGCCGCAACGGCGCATCAGCTTATGCCAAGTATGCCGCTAATTGCCGGTGGTCACTCTTTCGGGGGCCGAATGACGTCCATGGCCGCCGCCGCAGAACCGATTCCTCACGTCCGGGGACTCTTTTTCTGTTCCTACCCGCTACATCCTCCGGGCAAACCGTCTGATCAGCGAGCGATCCACCTGCCCCAGATTTCCGTTCCGGTACTGTTCGTCAGCGGAACCCGGGACCGGATGATGACCTTGGAACGGTTACAGCCTGCTCTCGCTGCGATGAGCGACCGCGCCCGCCTGGAATGGCTCGAAACGTGCGACCACGGCTATCGTCCCCTCAAACGACTGCGAGACGCAAACGACGACCCGTTGGAAGAGTTGGCCGATTTTATTGTGGAATGGTTCCAGTCGCTCATGTAACCAGCTGGCTCGTTACTGGTATCGATTGGCCTTACGCAAGCCATCGCTGATTACCCATCGGCCCTGTTTTCTTTACCAGCGGTGGTAGGCAGGGTGCCCCGGTTTGACCGAGACAAACGTCCCATCCCCGGTCGCCGTAATGGACTCATCGATACCAATCGTCGCCCGGATATCGGCTCTCCGCTCACTGCTCTCGTGCACCCAGGCCACCAACTGCAACTCAGCATCCGCTGGTGTCGGTGCTTCGAACACCACTTCATAACGGGCCGTCACAGTACAGGGGGGAACTTCGAGACCCAGTTTTTCCATCAGGTGCCAGGCAGCGGTCCAATTCATGTGGCAATCGAGTAGCGCGCCAATAATGCCACCGTTGACCATCCCTTCGTATGCCTGGTGGTGCGACTGGGGAGTGAAACGGGCGATGACTTGGTCGCCCCGAACATAACTCTTGATCTGCAACCCCTGGGGATTGGACGGTCCACAACCAAAACAAACCAGCGAGGGGGCAAACTGATCCTGCAAACTCAAAGCTTTATCCATGTCGACCCAGCTGAAAAATCGTTTTACTTTTTCAAGACGACAACGGACTGCCGCACATGATGGCAATCCAGTATTTCCTGCACATCAAAGAACCGGCCCCATACTCTTTCGAGGTAGTTGTTGGAATGAAAGACTTGTGCCCGGTAGGGCCCAAAATCGGTGAAACGATAGACCGTACGACCTTCCGGCATCGGCTGTTGCAACTTTTCTCTGACCGAAGGATCGATCTTCAAGATGGACTGGATCAAGCGATTGTCGGGATTATCGACTTCCTTGGCCAGGACTTCCCAGGTCGCTTCATTGTGGACCGTCAAATAGGCCAGGCCGCCGGGGCGAAGAATCCGCCGCAATTCGGCCAGCCAGCACGTCTCAAACGTATCGATATGCGTGAAAACCGAAAAGGCACTGATCAAATCGACCGAGTCATCCGGGATCGGGATCGAAGGGATGCAATGATTGGCGATCGGCCTGACGTGACGAGGCATATATTCCAACAACCATCGGATGTGTCGCGCGTTGATGTCACTACACCAGACGGTTTCGACATCTGACTGGGCCACCACATGCCGGGCGGCCCGCCCGGTGGCACAACCAAAATCAAAATACGTTTTGACCTTCAACTGATTGCGCTTGGCCACATCCATCATGCGGATGTAGTCCTTCAAACCACTGATCCAGTACTGCGGGTCGTTACCAGGCGCGTAACCCTCGCGGTCGTTGCTGCTGGGGATTGGAAAGGTATCCCGGGCCGCCATCTGCATGATGTCAAACCGGTCTCGCATTCCCTGCGGCAACTGCTTGACCTGCCGAGCGAGTTCGTCGACGCGATCGGCGATAGGCGGTTCATTTTCAAAATCTGCCACGTCCAATGAGTGGCAGGAAATGTCGTTCTCCCAGGCAGCCGGGCGCCAGGATTTCATGCTGGCTTCCACCAGCTCTAAAATGTTGGCCTTCGAATTTATCATGGTCGTCTCAAATCGTGGACAGGTTGGACTTCCTGCAAGTCGCGCCCTGCTCGTTTTCGATATCAGCAGGGCAATGGAGGTAGGTGCCTGAGCCAGGCAATATCCCTTCATGACTTGACCGACAGGCTGAACGCATTGGTCACATTGAACCGTCAGGCATGATGAGACAAGCCAGCACAAATCGAGCGGCTTAACGCACTTCCCATCTTCAGAAATCGTACCGACAACAATTCAACATGGACAAGATCAATAAGTGCTATCATTCGACGAAAACCGAATGAAGCGGGACCCACTCATCCGATATGCACCCCGGGGAACGGGATGACACGATCAAGCTTGACGGCCGCAACCCGTCTCCGAAACAGAGCCGGCATCCTGGACCGAAAAACCGAGCCGTTGTTGCAGGAGGATCTCCGCCATCGCCCAATCAGATTCATCATCGATATCCACGGATTCCTGCCACGGTATCGGTTCCAGCTGCCAGCCTTCCGCATAAAAATTCCTGGTGGTCAGCAACCTCTCCTGCTCGATCACCCAAACGGCCCCTGTCGGACAATACAAGGCAGGGCAATCCTGGCTCCTCATTGTCATTCGTTCAGGGAAAACCGGTATCGGTTTGCCATGGGAGTCAATTTCATGAGCCCAGTTCGGATTCATCCAGCCATATTGAAAACCACTGATCAACGAGGCAGGGCGGTCACGTTCGAAACGCGACACCAGGTTCACAATCGTTGCCGAGGTGCGCAGCGGGCAATTCGGCATCAACTGCACTACGGTACGGTACTCCTCACCAAAAAAATCCCCCGCCTGTTCCAGGGCGCGGGCTGTCGCATGGCTGATGGGAGAATGATCATCCAGGGCGGTATCCCTGAGGAAAGGGACGTCCGCCCCTAAACTTACGGCCAAATCAGCATACGCCTGGCTGTCGGTAGAAACCAAGACACGATGAAATGCCCCCGACTCAATCGCGGCTTCAATCGTCCACTGCAACATGGGCTTTCCGCAGAGCGGCAACACGTTCTTATTGGGAATTCGCTTGGAACCCGATCTTGCCGGGATAATCGCAATTCGATTCATGTGACGGTCCACCCCCCGTCCACTGTCAGCACACTTCCCGTCGTGGCCGTGTTCCTGGGGTCCAACAGGAAATCGATGGCGGGGAGCAACTCCTGCTCCTGGAGCATCCTCCCCAGCGGCAGCATGTTTGAGTAGCGAGTTTCAAATTCCTTATCCACTCGTCCCTGCACCCCGCCCAAAGCGATGGCATTCACCAGTGTACCGTGAGGCGCCAGGCGGACGGACAGCTCTTTGGACAATTGGATCTGGGCGGCCTTGCTGACGCCGTATTGAATCGGTGATGACAACAAGCCGTCTTCGTAAAGCCCCGGATTGGGAGAAACGACCCCATACTGGCTGCTGATAAAGATCACTCGTTGCAAGCCATGTTCCTGGAGCGCGCAGGTCAACCGGTAAGGGATGGTCACCGCCATGGACAACTCGGCATGAAAATCCTCATCCGCCGCAATTCCCTGTTCTGAAATCTTTAACGAAGAAAGGCTGCGGGCATTGTGAATAATTCCATAAACACCTTGCCCTGAGTCCAGGTGATCCAACAGAGACGGGATCGCCGAATCGGCTTGCAGATCGATCGACAGGCACTTCAAATTTCCAGAATCCGTGTGCGCCTCGCGGAGTCGCCCAGCCGATTCCTCCGTACGGGTAATGGCCAAGACCTTCCAGCCTTGACTGACCAGATGCCCGGTCATTACCACTCCCAGTTTGCCGGAGGCACCTGTCACAATCACCCAATCAGGTCGACTCATTTTCCTGCCTCAACCATGGTCACCGAGGCCAACATCTCCTCACGGGAAAGAGGAACCAGTTCACCCCCGATGGCGTTAACAAAAACCTCCAGCGCCGATTTGAACGCGGAGAAAGAATCTTGATGCACTTTCGATTCAATGAGCCTGTCCTCGGAATCCAAGGCGCGCAGCTCGATCGGCTGACCGGAATCACCCGTTGTTTTAACTTCAATGCCAATGAGCCCCTGGTCAAGAGGCCTTGGAAGCGACCATTTCCCCATTACCTCTCCTTGGCTGGAAACGCACTCGACGGGACTGGCCGACGTGACTGCCAAAAGTTCTTTACCATTGAATCCCGTCGCCTTCTGGTAACCTGCCAGGATCGGTTCAATCAAATGAATCGAGTAAGTCTCCCATTTATTAGGAGCAACACCGACAATTTTGTCGACCCGAGGATCAGAAAACCACGCCCTGATATCCAGGTCACGGTCATACCGCAAGGCAGAGCAGGAAAAAAGCAGAGTTGGACCAGCCAGCTCAAACAGTTCGTTAGCGCGGGAGACCGAACATGCCAGCGGCTTGTCGATATAAACTGGACGAGATTGCCTGAAGGCATGGAACGCGTGTTTCAGATGGTTTTCCGAGTCATCCCTTGCCAGGAGAATCGCGTCGTTATCCTGGACAACTTCTTCAATGGAGTCACAAACTCGAGGAATGCATGCGGCTTTGGCAATCAGTTCACTCCTGGACCGATCCTGAGTCCAGACCGAGTTGACGGCGGCATCCGAAATCCTGGCCTGAGGCCAGCTCTGCTGTTCGAGGTATCGGGGTATCGCCGGGTAACCACAACGTTCCATCGCTGCAGCCTCATAACCATTGCAGATCGCCGCCCATGAAAATGGATGACCATTGCCAGGAGACTCCCCGATGATTCCGAGTCTTATTTTGCCACCCATGTCCGGGGATCCAGTAAATGGTCAGAGAAAGAGGGTGGACAGAGGCTATCACCCAACGGTGGTTCGGAATCATGCACGCGCACGATTGATTCCAATTCCGCCAAACGGGTCACACCGACAACCACCGAGTCAACCTCCTGCAGCTGGCGGGTGTACTGGTACGCATATTCCAGAGGGGTCCACCCTGTATCCTGCAGAGCCAACCAGAACTCCCGGTGTCGATCGAGATCACCCGCACTGACCCAATCGGGCCATTCGCCCGGAGCCGCCAGGATCAATCCCTGCAGAAAGAGGCTTCGAGCCTGGATGTTCAGGTTCATCCCTTTCAAAAACCGCAGGGTTCCATCCTCCACAAAACGACGGTCGTAAGCAGAAATCGGCAGTTGAACGAGATCAAGGTCCGACAGCGGGAGACGCTCGACATGGGCACCGTAATACAGGGATGCCCCGATACGGTGGATCAAGCCCTGGTCCTTCACGCGATGCAGCCATTGCAGGAGGATATCACGATCGGGACGCAGCAAATCTTCGGCAGAATGCACCATCAAGCAGTCCACACTCTGCAAACGCATCCGGTCCAAGCTGCGTTGCAGAGACAAATCCCATTCCTCCATCGAGTGATCACTCAAAGGGAGTGGGCCACAACCGGGAAGCTTGGAGGAAACTTGAAAGCATACGGATCCGCGGGTTACCTCGCCAATGACCCGCTCCGCGTCTCCATAGTTTTGAGCCGTATCAAGCCGGGTGACTCCCCTCTGGTGAGCAAAGCTGAGAATGGATTCGACTTCTTCGACCGGCACACAGCCTCGATCATTGGTGACGCCGTAATCGAGCCCAAACTGGACCGTACCTAAAACAAGATCTGGCAAAACAGCTTTCACCTCCGTGGTTCAATAGCCGGCGGCCTGACCATCCTTGCGAGACTCGGAAGCCCCGTAATAAACATCATTTTCTGCATCGTACAGGATGCCCTGATAGCCTCCGTAAGAACCGACGTTGTAACCCACACGGTGCCCGGCTCCCATCAACTGGCGTATCACAGGGTAGTCAAAACCTGTTTCCAGTGATAGGCGACCGCCATCCGACATACGTTCACCCGTCGGCTGTGACGAACCGCTGTGCAATATCCGTGGCGCATCACCTGCCTCCTGGAGATTCATATCAAAATCGACCATGTTGATCAGAATCTGGGCGTGACCCTGCGGTTGGGTAGCCCCACCCATCACGCCAAAGCTCATGTAGGGCTGGCCATCGCGTGTCACAAAAGCTGGGATAATCGTATGGAAAGGACGTTTTCCAGGGGCATACGTGTTCGGACGCCCCGGCTTCAGATCAAACAGTTCTCCCCGGTCCTGCAAACAGAACCCCAGTCCATCGGGACACATGCCGGACCCCATTCCCCGGTAATTACTCTGGATGAGTGAGACCATATTCCGGTCCTGGTCAGCGACCGTCAAATAGATCGTGTCTCCCGTTTCCAGATTCGGGTTGCCGGCAGGATAGCTCCGTCCGGCAAACCGGTCGCGAATCAACTCACGTCGACGCTGGCCATACTTGTCTGAAATCAGTTCCTCGACAGGCACATCAACAAAATCAGGATCCGCGTAAAACCTGGCGCGGTCTTCAAAGGCGAGCTTCTTGGCCTCGGTAAAATAGTGAACATGTTCAAAACTTCCAAAACCGGCAGCCCGCAGATCATACCCTTTCAAAATGGAAAGGATCTGCAACGCGGCAATCCCCTGACCATTGGGCGGCAATTCCCATAATCGATAGCCGCGGTAGTCGACCGAAACCGGATCGACCCATTCCGACCGGTGCGTGGCCAGGTCTTCATACGACAAATAGCCACCGTGCTGTTTCATGAATTGATCGATCGTCCGGGCGATTTCCCCTTTGTAGAAAACGTCGCGTCCACCCTCCGCGATTTTTTGCAATGTATCGGCCAGCATCGGGTTCTTGAAAATCTCGCCCTTAGCAGGTGCTCTTCCTCCGGGCAAAAACGTCTCGGCGAAGCCGGGGTAACGTCGCAACCCGCGACTCAGGTTCCAGTAATAGGCAATCAGTTCGGACACAGGGAATCCCTGCCGCGCATAATCGATCGTCGGCTGCAGGATCTCTTGCATGGACAACGAGCCAAACTTGCCGTGCAACTCGAACCAACCATCGACGCAACCAGGAACGGAAACAGGCAGTGGCCCCAGGGCGGGGATGGTCTCACGATCACCCAACAGCTCCCTTAGTTTTTCATACGACAAACTACGAGGCGAACGACCACTCGCATTCAAACCGTACAGCTTTTGGTCTTTCTCAATCCAGACGATGGCAAACAGATCACCGCCGATACCGTTTCCCGTTGGCTCCATCAGGCCGAGTGCCGCGTTGGCGGCAATGGCGGCATCAACGGCATTCCCACCCCGCTTCAGAACGTCCAGCGCCACCTGCGTTGCGAGGGGCTGGCTGGTGGCCGCCATCCCGTTTCTGGCAATCACCTCTGAACGGGTGGCAAATGGCTGACCCGTAATCCTGTCCTGGGCCAACAGATTCATGTCAGCCGTCAAACATAGCCAGGAAACGACAAACACGGCACAATATCGGACCCAACCGGTCCTGTGCCCGGGCAATCTCGACAACACGGATGATCGACTCATAGAAAACACCTCGGCCAGACAAAAGAGGAGACACCAAACGCCATTGTGGACATTCCGCCACAGTAAATCAACGATCCAGAGCCGTCATCTCGACCGCGATTCAATCTTCCTCGACCGGGTCCGAGCCAATGTCTGGCTTAAAATCCCGACCATATCGTGAGGCCCAATAGACCAGCACAGCGACCAGGAACATCAGCACAGCAGCGACGAGGTAAGGCAAAAAAAGCACCGCCTTAAGCATCGGGATACCGAGGCCCGAGCCAAAAATTCTGGCCAGGGCATTGACGCTCTGCCCCACACCGAGCGTCTCCCCTTGGCGCTGGGGATCCGACCACCGCGACAGCAGGGCGTAGAGATTGGGCTGAATACAGGCGTAACCGACCACGCTGATCACCAGGGAAACGTACAACCAGGTCAGCGCCTGCTCCGGTGCTGCGGCCAGAATCGACCATGTCAACGTCGCGAAACCAACCATCTCAACCAAGGCACCGAAAATCGCCAACCTGGCCGGCGAAACGTAGCGGGTTAAGGGACGAACGACTCCCCCTTGTACAATCGCGACCAGGAAACCGATCAGGGCAAAGGTGTAGCAGACACCCTCGAAGCTGAAGTGAAAACGGGCGTCGGACAAATCGGCCGGCCCTCTTAGCAACAGGCTGAGCGTGGTTTCGAAATTGGCAAACGAAAAAATACAGACAAAAAAAGCAGCCAGCAAAATGGCAATGGCTCGGTTATCGACGACCATCCGAAATCGCTTGACATCCCACCATTTCTTGACAGCGCTGGCCGATTTGCCCGGCACCCTCGATTCGGGCAACATGAAAATGGCCATACCCAATGCAACAGCCGATAATGCGGCCGCCACGAAACCGGGTCCGGGCCCGGGATTCGAATCCCCGCCCGGAACAGCAAATACGGCAAACAGCGGGCCCAGCGTAAAACCGAGGCCAAAGGCGATTCCAATCAGGGCCATCCCCCGCGCACGGTTTTCGTTGTCGGTGGTATCGGCGATGTAGGCCTGGGCGGTGGCAACGGTAGCTCCTGCAATCCCCGCCCCGATCCGGGTCACAAACAACATGGTCAGGCTTTGGTAAATCGTCGCGATGCCGAACAACAGGTAAAAAACCACCGAGCCGGTCAGCCCCACGATAATGACGGGTCTTCTCCCGATGCGATCCGACAGCGCCCCCCAAAGCGGGGCAAACAGGAACTGCATGATGGAAAAACTGGCCATCAATAGCCCGATAACCCAACCGCCTGAATCGGTGGCAAACTGGTCGGCGTAGATCGGCAGCAACGGCAAAACAATCCCGAACCCGAGCAGATCGATGAAAATCGTCAGGAAGATGACAAGCAGGGAGCCTTTACCCCCGGCCTTACGCCCCCCTGCAGGAAGCATGCCGTCTCGATTTTCCTGCTGTTTGCTCATCCCGTTTCTACCTATGGTCCCTCGCGATTCCGTCCAACCATAACCCGTTTTGATCGGTTTGCGAACCGCACTTCCACTGCTTTACCTGAGCGGGCAGCCATCCCCATTGGTCATCGGTTGATTTCTGGAAATTAAGAGCAAGCCCCACTCGGCCATCACCGGCAGGTCGATCAACCCGCATGTTGGTAGTGGCTGCGAGCTTCCTCCAGGCATTCTTGCATCCGGTCGAACAGCAGACTGGAAATCTCCTCGTCGGATAAGTCTCCAATTTCCGCATACTCGATCGGCTGGCCAATGACGACCTGAATCTGCCCGGGAACGGGAAACCTGGCCCCCCGTGGCCAGACATCGTGCGGCCCTTCGAGACCGATCGGCACCAAGGTCACAGGCACGCGCTTGACCAAGGCGGTAAATCC
>JAKVBG010000014.1:0-77924 GCA_022447605.1 Mariniblastus sp. | reverse complement strand
TTCATGAGGGGCAAGAGGTCCCCGTCCCAACTGCGTTCCCCCTCCGGGAAAATCAAAACCGGCTCATTCTTCTTCAGCCTCCGCAGCGTCTCTTTCATGCCCCCGATCCCAATCCCTTCACGATCGATCGGAATCGCGTCGACCATACGCAGAACCACCCCAAGTGGAAAGCCGAACAGATCCTTCTTGGCCAGGAAATTCAGGCGGCGGGGACAAACGCACCCAATCACGACCGGATCGAGATTGCTTTGATGATTGGAGCAGAGCAACGTGGCCCCCTTCATGGGAAACCGATGCTGGTGGTGAACACGAACCTGGTACAGCACCAACAGGACCATCTGCCAAAACCATTGCCAAAAACGGTAGAAACAGCGGCGATAAAATGAGCGGGGAGGATCGTTGTTGAGTAAATCTGCAAACATGAGTGTCGTCGGTAATGTCTAAATCGCTGACGGTTTGGCCCCGGATCGGGCATCCAACCAGGAAATTCGATCGCCCCAATCGGATGTCCATAATAATTTGAAACCAAACGGATTGTCGACCTCAAATCCGTCCGTTCCAATGGATGAAACCAACCACTCAAACCTGCTCTTGATACGATTGAAATGTCAACCGGATCTACCCCAACCACCAAGATTGAAGAGACGTTCGCCGAGGCCTTTTCGATGCGATTTGCGCGACTGATTGTCACGGCGATTGACTCGTATTGGCTGGACGCCGCCGTCCGTGAATTCTGCGGTTATGGATCGAGTGTGATTCAGTGCGATGCGGAAACCGGATTGGAGCACTACCTGGATCCGGCAAACACCCCGGACGGGCGCCTGGGCGCCGCCCTGCTGATTTTCGGGTTTGACGATGAGAAACTGACGAAGTCGGTCCAAAATCGAACAGGTCAGTGCCTGATGACGTGCCCCACGACCGCCGTCTTCAACGGGCTTGTGGAAACGGAATCAAAATCCCCTCTGGGCGACAATCTGAAATATTTTGGGGACGGTTTTCAGAAGAGCAAGCAGGTCGGCGACCGTCGATTCTGGCGGATTCCCGTCATGGACGGCGAATTTCTGGTGGAGGATAAAATCGGGATCGGTGCCGGAATCGGCGGGGGAAATTTCCTGGTCCAAAGCCGTGACCAGGCATCCGGCCTGGCGGCTGTTCGCCGTAGCACGGCAGCGATCGCCGACTCTCCGGGGGTCATCACCCCGTTTCCCGGCGGCGTTGTTCGCAGTGGGAGCAAAGTCGGGTCGAAGTACGAAGGGCTGGTCGCATCCACTTCCGACCCTTACTGCCCATCGCTGCGGGGCCGAGTTGAGTCCGCCCTGCACCCCCAGGCGAATTGTGTCTACGAAATCGTGATTGATGGTGACGGTTACGAGTCGATTGCCGCAGCCATGGCCTGCGGTATCGAAGCGGCGATCTCGTCGGACGTGGTCGCGATTTCCGCAGGCAATTACGGCGGGAAACTGGGGAAGCACCATTTTCACTTGAAGGAAATCATGGACAACCGATCGGATTGAATCGGCTGCCGTGTCAGCAACAGCTCCCGGCCGCACTTCCAACTCGCAGCAACAGGGCAAGCTTAATTCACTTCCAGGGAATGACCGGCGGCGTCGGGAATAAACTGCTTCTGGATTTCATAGTATTGGGTGACCAGGTTCCGCGGTGTAATCCCCTTTGTGCTGATCACCCGAATCATGCTTTTTTGGACGTGAACGACCAGGTCGACGACTTCCGTCGTGATCTCACACCAGTTGGCATGGCGATCGTAGTCGACCCGTATCCGATCCTCGCGTGCTTCCTCGACCCGATCAATGATCTCTTCGACGTCCAGAGTCCCTTGCAACTGAATTTCCAACACCCGGAACTCATCGTTAAAAACACCCTGAAAAGAAGTGCTGAAAACCGACTCGGCATCAACCACGTCGGCGATCGCACGGCGCCAAACCACCTGACTCGAATCGTCCGGATCCAGCTCCACGTTGACGTGGTAACGAAAAGCCGGGGTAGAAATGGTACCGGCCCCGTCCACCGGTCCGTCCACCGTCAGATCGCGACGTTTCAATCCAAACCGGGCTCGTAAGGCACGGAACCTCGTATCGATATCCGATTCCAGTTCGACCGACGCTAGACGGGCCAACTGATTCGGGTTGGGAATCGCGTCGCCCCATGACCGCTTTCGGTAACCGGCCAATTCTCTGATCGGCTGGCACGTTTCGCTCAGCAGCTTGACTTCGGTTTTCGGTGTATTGCAAAAGTTCATCTTCGTTTCCATCGATCTTCCGTACGATGGATTATGCCATGGATTGCCCTGTTTGGCCATTTGGCAAAGCACCGCCGATACGCGCGAAGCTAATTGTCCTTGTATTCCAACCTCCATGGCAGCCTCCACCGTGCGGGATCATCAAGCCGACCGTTCCAGGTTGCTTCGTGTCGCCCTTTGGACGCGACCCGTTTGCGCCTATACTTGGTTTTGCCCACAGGTCCGCTGCAGCGATCTGGTTCAAACCGGTTTTCCAAGGACACCCGCCGATGAATTGTTTGCCCTCTTTCCTGCCCCATTACATGCTGCTCCTGGTTACCTTCAGTTCCTGGATGACTTCGGGGCTGAACGGCGAGGACGATCTGACCATTGGGTCCAAGGCACCTTCGATCGATGTCGCACACTGGGTGTCCAACGGGAACGGGAAATTTCCAGTCGTCCGGGAGTTCGAAAAAGGCAAAGTCTACGTCATTGAATTCTGGGCCACTTGGTGCGATCCGTGCATTGCCAGCATGCCCCATATCAGCCAACTGCAAGACGAATTTGCCGAACGGGGGGTTCAGATCATCAGTGTCAGTGAAGAAGATCTGCCCACGGTCGAGGAATTCCTGAAAAAAAATGTGAGCGGACGGGATGAGACCTTCGGTCAACTGACAAACAACTACTGCCTGACGGCCGACCCGGACGGATCGGTGCAGAAGGCTTACATGCAAGCGGCTCGTCAAAATGGGATTCCCACGGCGTTCATCGTCGGCAAAGACGGAAGGATCGACTGGATCGGCCACCCGGTTGAAATGGATCAGCCGCTGGCAGCCGTTGTCGACGACCAATGGGATCGTGAAAAATTTGCCAACCAGTTCAAGGTCCGTCAGGAAATTGACGCCGGCATGCAACAGGCGATGTCGCTGTTGCGGGAGGGCAAATTCCGCGAATCGCTCAACTTGATGGACACGATGATCGAAAAAGCGCCGGACGGAAGCGACATCGACAGCCAGGTAAAGATGATCCGTTTTTCCATCCTGATTTCTACCAACGACCCTCGCTCCACCGAGGCCTTTCACCAGATGATCGACGAGAACAAAGAAGATCCCGGCCTGCTGAACCAGTTGGCTTGGGGAATTGTCGAGATGAAAGTCGCCGGAGACCAGGTCAACAAACCGCTGGCCGATGCAGCCCGCCGGGCGATCGACCTGGCCGTCCTGCAATCACCCAATGACGGGGCGATTCTGGACACCCAGGCTCACCTGGCATTGATGCAGGGGAAAATGGACGAGGCGATCCAGATCCAGACGCGGGCCGTTGAAAACGCCAAACCTGAAATCAAGGCCGAACTGGAGAGGTTCCTGCAAGATCTCAAGGCGCTGAAGGCCGAACGGAGCCAGGAAAAGGTCGAACAGGACGACGGTTAGGAGAATCAGCACCTGGCCGATGGCTGGGCCAAAGCCGAAAGGCGCAGATGAATTCGTCCACAGCCATTAGAATGATCACCTGATGGAGGGCAACCACGGGGTGACGAGAACAACGTCAACCAGCTGTCTTCCTTTCCACCCGCCAAATGACGACGTGATTGAACCGATGAAACCCAAAGCTGTTTGCCTGTTGTTTCTTCTCGCTGCGGCACCCCTGAACCTGCTGGCCGAAGAACGCCCCAACATCATCCTCCTGATGGTCGACGATCTCGGCTTCTCTGACCTCGGCTGCTACGGCGGCGAAATCGAAACTCCCCACCTGGACCAACTGGCCCGAGATGGCTTGAGGTTTACCCAGTTCTACAACTGTGCCAAGTGTGAAACCACGCGTTCCACCCTGCTCAGTGGCCGGTACTACCCAGAGGTGAAGAACCAGAAACTGGAAAACTGCGTGACGATTGCCGAGGCACTATCAGGGGCCGGCTACACCACGCTGATGACTGGCAAGTGGCACCTCGACTCCCTGCCCAACGCCCGTGGATTCGACCGTTATTTTGGCCACTTGAGTGGTGCCACGAATTTCTTTCGTGGGGACGACACCTTTCGATTGAACAGTGAACCATGGCAGGTGCCCGAGCAGGGGTTTTACACTACGGATGCCAATATCGACTTTGCCATCGAGTTCCTCGAGCAAGCCACCCAGCCAGATAAGCCGTTTTTCCTGTACGTCGCTTTCAATGCTCCTCACTATCCACTGCAGGCACCCCGAACCGATGTCGAGAAATACCTGGATCGGTATTCCATGGGCTGGGATCAATTGAGGAGAAGGCGGTTCGAACGACAAAAAGAACTCGGCCTGTTGGACCCATCGGTCCGGCCGGCACCGCGGCCCGAGAATGTGCCCGCCTGGGACTCCGTCGACGAACCCGAACGTAAAACCCAGCAACTGATGATGGCGACCTATGCAGCCATGATCGACCGGGTCGACCAGAATGTGGGGCGACTCCTGGCCGCACTTCAAGAACAGGGCAAGGCAGACAATACGATCATCCTGTTCCTGAGTGACAACGGGGCTTGCCCATTTCAAAGGACCAAGGAGCGAACACGGACAGAAAACCTGATGCCCTGGGACCCTGAATCGTATTGGACTTACGACCAGGGCTGGGCCCATGCCTGCAACACGCCATTCCGCGAGTACAAGCAGAACCAGCACGAGGGCGGAATCACCACGCCCATGATCGTTCACTGGCCGGACCGCATTGAACAGCCGGGCCGTATCACCGATCAACCAGGCCATCTCGTCGACATCATGGCCACCTGTCTGGACCTGGCCGGCACGACGTATCCCCGGGAATTCAAGGGACAGGCCGTCGGGCCCGGCCGCGGGACCAGTTTGCGACCTGTTTTTGAGGGGAAAAATCGCGAGCGTCAAAACATCTACTTCTCCTTCTACGGCAAGAACAACGCGCTCCGTTCAGGCAACTGGAAACTGGTCAACAAGAACACCCAGCCCTTCGAACTCTACAACCTGAAAAACGACCGCACCGAACTGAACAATCTGGCGGAAACCAACCCCACACAATTCCAGAAGATGAAAACGCGTTGGGACCGACTGGCCAAGGAAGTGGGACAGGCCGAAAAGAAACAGAAGAAGAACGGCAAAAAGAAAAAAGATTAGTGCTGGGACCGACACGGTCATTCAAGGCCCGCCATAAACAGCCGGGCACAGGCCGTTTAAAAACGGCCAAGAGGTTCACTTGCCACCAAAGACCAATTGTCCACTGGAATAGGAACCGCCGAAATTCTTGTGGACCGATGCAACCTGCATGAGGGCCGACTCCAGTTGCCCTTCGGACAGCGAGTCCAGCGGGTGAATAAAGGCACCCCAAACGGTTTGATCGTGGATACAATAACGGGCATCCAGGGTTCGATCAAAATTGGCCGCCAGACATTCCCTCAGAACTTCATCCGTGAGCTCATCGACATTGGCAATCGGCGCGATAATTCGCAATCGATTATGTTTTTCGTCCGTGATGCAGTACATCAGGACAGAATCCAGCTGAAAACGCCAGGCGCCCAACACCCCGTCAACATGACAGCCGAACATGCGAATCAGTCGGTCAACATCTTCATTATTCATTCCAGGCAAGCTGGTTTTACTTATCATTTTTGGGCACCTCCGTTTTGCCGTCAGTCCTTGTTGCTATATGTTAGTCGACTATCAACTCGTTTCCAGTAAATTAAGATAGTATTTTTCGCCCCCCCCATTCAGACAATTCACCACGAAAGCAGACGCATGAACGGCTTACCCAGATTGAACTTCCACCCAGTGACTGCCGCAGCAATGCTCCTGTCTGCTTTCTTTGGCTCGACCTTGCCCGCATCGGCAGACAAGCCTTCTCAAGGGGCAACAACCGACTCACCGCCGAACATTGTCTTCGTTTTCTCGGATGATCACGCCACCCACGCCATCGGTGCCTACCAGGGTTTTCTCGAATCGGTCAACCCGACTCCCCATATTGACCAGCTGGCGCGACAGGGCATGCGGTTCCACAACAGCTTCTGCACCAATTCGATTTGCGGTCCCAGCCGGGCCGTCATTCAAACAGGCAAACATAGTCATCTCAATGGTTTCATGGATAACGGGAACCGCTTCAACGGCGACCAGCAAACATTTCCCAAGCTGTTGCAAAAAGCGGGCTACCAGACGGCCATGATCGGGAAATGGCACCTGGGAACCGATCCCCAGGGATACGATTACTGGGAAGTCCTGAAAGGGCAGGGCGATTATTACAACCCGCTCCTGCTGTCGGAAAACGGGAAACGTGTGGTGGAGGGACATTGCACCGATATCGTGACCGACCTGGCGATCGAGTGGCTGGAAAAACGGGAGAGCGATCAACCGTTCATGTTGATGTGCCAACACAAAGCACCCCACCGGTGCTGGATGCCGGCCGCGCGTCACCTCGACCTGTATGCCGAGAGTGACCTGCCCGAACCGGATACGCTGTTTGACCGTTACCAGGATAACGTGGCCGTGGTGCGGGATCAGGAGATGGAAATCGACCGTCATATGAGTACCGTTCACGACCTGTTCATGGAACCAGCCGAAGCATGGATGCCCCCGAAGGGACTCCCCACGGATCGATCGGGGATACGAAACTTGACCAAGATGACCCCTCAGCAATTGGAGAAATGGCACGCGGCATTCCGACCAAGGAATGAGGAAATGCACCAGGCCCAGCTAAAGGGTGATGACCTGGTGCGCTGGAAGTATCAACGCTATATCAAGAATTACCTGCGCTGCGTACGGGGAGTCGACGACAGCGTCGGCCGCTTGATGGAGTACCTGAAACAGGCCGGACTGGAAGAGAATACGATCTTCATCTATTCCTCGGACCAGGGTTTTTATCTGGGCGACCATGGTTGGTTTGACAAGCGATGGATGTACGAGGAGTCGCTCAAGATGCCCCTGATCGTCAAATGGCCTGGCGTGACCGAGCCAGGCAGTGTCGACAACCACATGGTTCAAAACCTCGATTATGCCCAGACATTCTTGGAAATGGCCGGTGCAAACGCCCCGGCCGATATGCAAGGTCGCTCGCTCGTCCCACTGCTCAAAGGTGAAAAACCGGACTGGCGCGATTCGATCTACTACCACTACTACGCTTATCCGAGTGTGCACATGGTCGCCAAGCATAATGGTGTCCGCACCGAACGGTACAAGCTGATGCATTTCTACCAATTCGACCAGTGGGAATTGTACGACCTGGAAACGGATCCGGACGAATTGACCAACCAGTACGACAACCCGGACTATGCGGAGGTCGTGGCCAAGATGAAAACCCGGCTCAAGGATCTACAATCAAGCTATGGAGACAACACGGTGACCGGTGAAATGGACGAGGCCTGGCAGCAGAAACAACTCGGCAACCGGAAACAGTAACGCTGCGTCTGCCTGTTGTTTGCCCGTCTCAAGTCGGCCGCCGCCCGAAAAAGAGCCAGTCGGTCCGTTGTTCATCGATCAGTTCGTTCTGGTAGCTGACCGGGACCACCGACACGTCGACCAACATTTCATTCATCGCGTCGGCAAACGGAGAACTCTCCGCATACGACCAGACCGCCAGGACACCGCCGGGCAACAGGTGCTGCCGGGCCGCTTCCAATCCAGCCACCGAATAGAAGGAGACGTTCTCCTCGGCCAATCGCTCATCCGGGGAGTGGTCCACATCGATCAGGATCAGATCGAACAGCTCCGACGGGGGTTCCCGCAGTTTGCGGTAGACATCCCCCTGACTGATTTCCAGCCGTGGTTCGTTGTTCAGCTCAGCGGACAACGGGACCAGTCCCTCCCGCATCCAGTCGATGACCTGCGGCAACAGTTCTACCACCTCTAAGTGAGCAACACGGTCCGATTTCAATGCGGCCTGGGCCGTGTACCCTAACCCGAGTCCGCCCACCATGACTTTCAAGCGGTCACCGGCGTGCATCTCCAGGGCGCGTTCGGACAGGATCCGTTCCGAGTCGGTATACAGGCTGCTCATCAGGAATTCATGGTTGAGTGTCACCTCTGTAACGACCGTCCCCGGTCGGGACAGCAGTTCGCGGCGCCGCAGGAAGAGCAACCCGAGTGGAGTCTGTTCGTAAGCCAGGATTTCGAGATTCAAATCGGACAAGGTAAAGGGACCTCATTCAGGCTGGAATCGACGACAGGAGAGCGGGAACCGACAGGAACGCCCTGCCACGACTCGTTCCGGAAAAACCGACGGCGCCGCATCTTTACTTGTCCCCTGGAATGTGTCATACAATCGGCTTCCAAGTTTACCATGACACCTGATCGGATCGTGGCCGTATGCAACTCTCAGCAATCGATTGGGCCATTATTGTCGGATATTTTGTTCTGACGATAGGGATCGGTCTGTTCTTCACTCGCCGGGCTGGCAAGAACCTGTCCGAGTTTTTTGTTTCGGGGCGTTCCCTGCCTTGGTGGATTGCCGGGACCTCGATGGTTGCCACCACCTTTGCTGCCGACACACCGCTGGCCGTGACCGGTCTGGTCGTCAAGAACGGACTGGCCGGCAACTGGTTCTGGTGGGCTTTCGCCCTGGGGGGCATGTTTACCGTCTTCGTCTACGCCCGTCTCTGGCGACGTTCGGAGGTGATGACCGATGTGGAACTGATCAAGCTCCGCTACTCCGGCCCCGCCGCCAAGGGGCTACGATACCTGCGCGCCGTCTACGTCGCACTGATCGTCAACCCGATCATCATTGGCTGGGTGATTGGGGCGATGTTGACCGTTCTGGAACAGACCGTTTTCTTTAATAACGACCCGGCCGAAGCGAGCGCCTGGACCTCCACATCCCTCTCCTGGATCACCATCATCGTCATGTTGGCCGTGGTCGGCGTCTATTGCACGTTGTCCGGTTTGTGGGGTGTCGCTTTTTCCGACATGATCCAGTTCTGCCTGGCGATGGGGGGCTGTATCTGGCTGGCAATCGTGGCTGTGCAACATGTCGGCGGGGTCGACGTACTCAGCCAGAAGGTCGAAGCGAATTTCGGCAACTCCCAGGCGCTCAGCTACCTGCCCGACTTCGGTGTGGCCGATCCCTGGATGCCGATCCATGTCTTTCTGATCATGCTCACGATGCAATGGTGGGCCACCTGGTATCCAGGAGCCGAACCGGGCGGAGGTGGCTATGTGGTCCAGCGGATGGCCTCCTGCAAGGATGAACGGAATAGTGTCCTGGCCACGCTTTGGTACCAGATCGCCCATTACTGCATCCGGCCCTGGCCCTGGATCATGATCTCATTTGTCGCCCTGGCCATGTATCCGCAACTGCGAGAAAGCTACCTGGCCGATAATAGTTACGACGCCGGCGTCGGTTTCCCGATGGTCATGCGCGAACTGTGTGGGCCCGGTCTGCGAGGCTTGATCCTCGTCGCGTTTTTTGCCGCCTTTATGTCGACCATCAGCACGCAAATGAACTGGGGAGCCAGTTACCTGGTTCGTGATTTTGTCCAACCGTTGTTCCTGAGCAACGCCAGCGACAGACAACTGACTCAATGTTCGCGAATTGTCTCGGTACTCGTTTTATTGGTCGGCTTGACGGCCGGCTACCTGATGAAACAGCAAGGTCTCAGCGTCGACGATGCCTGGAAAATATTAGCGGCACTCGGGGCCGGGACGGGCCTGGTCTTCATGCTTCGCTGGTTCTGGTGGCGAATCAATGCCTGGAGTGAAATCGTCGCCATGCTCGCCTCCCTCCTTTTTTTCTCTCTACTCACGCAACCCGGTACGCAGAGCGCCCTGTTCGGCGATTACACGCTGCGGACTGAAGAGATCATGGCGCTCGTGGCCGGCCTGACGATCGCGACCTGGCTGATGGCCACATTTTTGACACCGCCTGAGTCCGACTCCGTGCTGGCCAACTTCTACTGCAAGATTCGGCCGGGAGGGCCTGGCTGGAAACCGATAGCGAAAGAAAACCCGCATGTCGACGTGGACCAGGACCTCGGTATCAGTATTGTCGGTGCCTTGTTGGCTGCTGGCATTGTCTATGCCACCATCCCGGCCATCGGATACCTGATTTTCGGACAGCTGACCCAGGCGATTATCTGCTTCGCCATTGCCGGTGTTTGTGCCGTGGCCGTGGCCCTGATCCTAAGGCGAATCTTTTGATGCAGGGGCCTGCCGGATGTCCCAGTTGGCCCAGGGCTGAAACCCCTCCTTGCCAACGCGAAAGGTCGGCACACTGGCTTCAGGCTGCAAGGAACGGTGGGCGATCAGCTTGCCCGTCAGTTCGGCCACGACGTGGGGGTGTTCCTCGGCAACATTCGTTTTTTCGAGTGGATCCTGGGCAATTTCAAACAGGAATAGCTGGTGGTCCGGACCGATTGAATGCCGCCGAATATCGGGCCCCATCACGATCAATTTCCAGTCGGCCGTGTGGATCGAAATCGTCTCCTTCTGATCACCCGACTGGCCATGATACGAATACCACTCCCGCTCGGGTAATTCCGCAGCCTTCCCGGCCAGGAGGTCATTGAGCGGCAGACCATCCAGTGGCCGCTCGGGCCGCTCGATCGACTGCGGTTTCAACCCGGCACTGGTCAAGATGGTCGGCAGCAGGTCGATGTACCCCTTCTGTTCGGTAACCTTCTGTCCCCCTTTCCAGCGAGCCGGCCAACGCACACTGGCGATCACCCGGGTCCCACCTTCGAACGTCGTCAGCTTGCTTCCTCGCAGTGGCCGGTTGTTCCTTGCAAATCTGCCCACACCCCCGTTGTCACTCAGAATCCAGACCTGGGTATTATCCGATTCACCACTCTGCTCGATCGCCTGCAGGATTTTCCCAATCCCCTGGTCCATCGACCAGATCATCGCCTGCAATTTTTCCTCGGCTGTCGGCTTGTCTGCCTGAGCGTAACGCTCGACATCAGCCGGTTTCGCCTGGAACGGGGAATGCGGCGCGTTGAACGGCACGTAACAGAAGTAGGGAGCGTCGTCGGCCGCCGCTTGCCCAATAAAGCGACAGGCGGCGTCAGTGATCAGGTCGGTGGCATATCCCTGCTTGGGGGAAGGCTCAAATCCAACGTGCCAGTCCCGCTCTCCCTCGCGCGTCAGATCGAAGTAGTCGATCGCCCCGTTGTAATGCCCTTCAAACTGGGTGAACCCCCGTGACAAGGGATGCCATTTTCGATCGTGGTGCCCCAAATGCCACTTGCCAAAAATCCCCCGCTGCTGATAACCGGCCTCGGCCAACAACTCGGGTAACATCCGTTCCGTGACCGGCAAACCAAAATTTCTTTGCGGCGGGATCACGGCGCGGGCCAGGCCGAACCGGATTGGGTAACGGCCTGTCAGCAAGCCGGCGCGGGTCGGTGAACACATCGGCGCCACGTAGAACCGATCCAGTTCGATCCCACCGGCAACAAACTGATCGAGATGGGGAGTCTCCGCAAAATCCGAATGGTAGCTGACGGCCCCCCAACCGAGGTCGTCGGCCAGGATGACCACCACATTCGGTTTCTCGGTGACCGCTTCATCGGTCAACCCGGCGCAAGCGGGTTGGGCCCACCATCCTAGTGAACTGATCAAAATCAGCCCGGCGGCCATTCGTGGAAAGAAAATGACTCTATTCGAAACGGCCATGCAAATGCTCTCCCTTTCGGGCCGCCTTGAGCGCCGCCGCCGTATCGACATCCGCCCCCGGATCCTGCTGCTCGGTCATCCAGTTATCGAGGGCACGCCTGAGACGGTCCTTCGATTCTGCCATGGCTCCCGTTTCGCCAATCCGGTTGTTTAATTCATAAGGATCTGACTCGGTCAGGTAGAGCTGCTCGGCCGGACGCGACATGTACCGCTTGACCAGTCGGTACGTGTTCTCTTGACGCAGCGGGTCGGCGCCGACCCAGGTCGCCCAGTACGGGTTGTTCAACCTGCCACCCCCCATCAAGTGTTTCTCGATGTAGATTTCACTTGGCAACAGGTTCCGAATGTAGCGGTGCTTGCCATCGGTCACCGAGCGGATCGGGTAGCGGGGACCCTCCGGCAGGTTGTTGTGCATGCCATAGGCAAAACTACGGTGTCGATCTTTTTGCCCGAGCAACACAGCCTGGAAGCTGGTACCGTCAAATTCATCGAACGGCTCACCCCCGGCCAACTGCACCAGGGTCGGGGTGATGTCCGCGTATTGAACCAGGGCATCGGTCCGCCGGCCCGCTTCAATCCGGTCGGGCCAACGGGCGATCAAGCCGGTATGCAGGCCTGTATTCCAGTTGGTCCATTTGCAACCAGGAAACTGAGAACCTTGCTCGGAAGTAAACAGGACGATTGTATTCTGCTGGGCACCCGACCTTTTCAGGGCAGCGAGAATTTCTCCTACCTGTCCGTCCATGTAAGTGATCTCCGCCAGGTAATCGGAAAAATGTTGTCTTGTGACCGGCGTATCGGCCAGGTTGGGTGGCAGTTTCAGCTCCTCCGGCGGGTACTGGGATGCGTCACCCATCGTCCAGGGAATATGCGGTTCGACCAGGGCGACGACCAGACAGAACGGGCTATTGTGCTTCCGCGTATCCATGTAGTCCTCGATCCCCTCCAGCTCATGGGGCAGCGTCGGCTCCCGCACGCAGTTGGCATCAAATCCGGGTACCGGGTCAAAGGGGAACGCCCCTTTCGGTTTGACATGCACTTTGCCGGCGATCCCGACCCGGTAACCGAGCGGACGCAGAAAATGGGGCAGGCTGCGGACCTCGGGCCGGCTGGCCGAATGGTTCCAGGCGCAACCGTTGGACAGAGGATATTGACCGGTGTAAAGTTCCGCGCGACACGGCTGGCACATGGCCGACCCCAGGTAAGCCTGATGAAAGACCAGGCCTTGTCGCGCCAACGCATCGAGATGGGGCGTCTTCGCATTCTGGCCGCCGTAAATGGGCAAGTCGTTGTAGGTGCAATCATCCGCCATGATGATCAGGATGTTGGGCTTCTCCTCGGCTAAAATGCTGCCTGCCGCGAGGCACTGCAACAAAAAGAAAACGAAAAACAGCCGGATCATTAACATGAGTTCGTCCTATGAGAATTCGATTGAAACTCGCAGACGATTATTCTACATCAATCATTTTCCGGCGGATCGAACTTATTGCCGCAACCCAATACAATTTTCCATTAAACTGATTTGATACTGTTGGTCCATCAACTCCTAACAGAACTGGCAATCCTCAGATGAAGCTCGTTGCCGCCATTATTATTTTTCTGTCAGTCTGTCCGCTGTGGGCTCAAACCGCGTCGGAGATTCACCTGTTCGACCTGGACCATCACGATGGAAACTTCAGGTTAACGAACCCCAGGAATATTTCCCAACACCCGGGTTACGACAATCAGCCGTTCTTTCATCCCGATCAACCGATCATCTTTTACTCCTCGTTTAACGAGGACGGCCGGGCTGACGTTCGTGCCCATGACATGAACACCGGCAAAACTCGCAATTTCACTCAAACGAAAGAACGCGAGTATTCCCCCACCGTAACACCCGACGGCCAGTTTCTTTCCTGCATCATTCAACGCGACAACGAGGCACAGGACCTGGGCAAATACCCCCTGGACGGACAGTCCCCGGTCGTTTTGATCGATTCCCTGACGGTCGGTTACCACGCCTGGATCAACCAGAACGAACTGTTGCTGTTTGTATTGGGCGAGCCAATGACACTCCGGCATTTTGATTTGCAGACCGGCCAATCCCGCATCCTGGCCGAGAACATTGGCCGCTCCCTGCATCGGATTCCGGGCCAGGCAAAGATGAGCTTTGTGCAAAAACAGGAGACAGGCAACAACTGGCAAATCATGAGTTTTGATCCAGCAGACAATCAAATCGAGAAGATCGCGCCGACCCTGACTGGTCAGGAGGACCTGGCCTGGACACCCGACGGGAGACTGCTGATGAGCGATGGTCAGCAGATCTTCCTGCTCGACCCGCGCACCGACGAACCCCGCAGGTGGCGACCTGTAAGCATGTCAGAGCACGGGCTAAAAGGGATCACTCGGCTCGCCATTAGCCCGGACGGAAAACGACTGGCGGTCGTGGCCGAGGAATAACCAGTCGGCAAAATGAAATCGTACAGCGTGGCGACTACGGCACGTCCTTTGACCCTTCCACAACCACCAGTTCATGGTTCTGGACGTCATATTGATAAACCCAGTTGCCTGGCAGAACTGCCAACTTGATCTGGTTGGCGCGAATCACTTCCTCCATGAACTCATCGTGGTCCCTGGGATACCTGCCATTGGCCGCTTGGAACAGGTTCAACGCCTGCTGGATCTGCAATTTCATCAGCCGCTCCACCGCCGGCTTGTACGCGTTCAGACCGCCCAGGGGGTTAAGCGGATTCACCGGTTTCATCTTGCCATCACTTACTTTGGCCCCGGCCGACGGATCGTACTCGCCAATATCCTGGGTGGTCTTACCAATGATCCCCGTGGCCGACGTCTCCCTGGCCGGTTTCTTTGGTTCAGAAACTTTCCGGGGATCTTGGCAGCCGCACAGGAGCAGCGGCAGGATTACGAGGCAACCAATGATTGCATTCTGTTTCACGGGGTGCTCCCTGTCGTTGAAAAGATGGAGGAAGGATTCGCAGTTCACAGGATAACCGATCTTCCCCGTTCCATCAAAAGTCCGGGGAGCTGAGGTCAGCGATTCCGGAAATTATCCATGTACAGATCCAGAAGTTCCTGGCTGTCACTCACGCTGAAATGGAACGGATCGGTGCGAATCGCCACTTTCAAAAGTCGCTTGTAGGTCAAAATGCCCACAGCCAGTCGAGTCTTGTCTCGCAATGGGGAGACCCCCGTCATATCTGTTAGCAGCAGGTTGCCACAGCGGACACCTCCTTTTTCCCTCGGCAACTCTGCCTGGAACCGCCGCGACTGGTCCCCCGTATTGGAAAAAATGGCTGTCGCCAGACAGTCATTGCTGCGGTAACTCGTTTCCGCATCCCTCAGATCAACCGGCGACTGAACCAACATTCTCATGAACGGCGATTTCAGACGGGAATGTTTGACCCGGATCGACTCTTCCCGCAAATACCGGGAAAGACCCTCGCGGTCGCTGATCTGCTCATGACTGCGGCGGATGAAGGAGCATGTGACAACATTGATCGCCGAGAATGCGGGATGTTCCGCCTGCCTCAAATCGAGTGGCATGTTGATACAGATCTCGCCCACGTGGTTTTCCGCATGGACTTCGTTCCAATCCGCCAAGGTCACCAACAAGGTTTCCAACAGTCGATCATTGACCGTCTGACCGGCGTCCTGGGCTTTCAACCGGAGTTCGCGAAATTCGGCTTTATCGAATGTGTGCGACAGGAACCGGGGGAACAGGAAACGGGCCGAAGTCGTATCTTCCGCCTCTTTTTTTGCACTTAATGGCTGGGCAACATCATGTGACAGTTTTTCAGCATCCTTACTGGCCAGCAATTCGGGACTCACATTGGCCTGCAGGCGTTTCCTGAGATCCCACGGATCCAGGTCGACCAGCGGCGCGTTTTCGACTCCCACCTCCCTGGCGTAATACCAGAAGACGTCACCAAAAAACTGGTAAGCCCCAATGCCGTCGGTGGCCGTATGGTGGAATGCGGCAAAAATCAAAGCCCGTTCACCGTCGTTACGGCCCCAGACACGAACACCAATTTCCCGGCGCAAATCGATGTAGGCACCCGCCCCTTCGACGTAGATCGGGTCATCAATCCCTCCCCAATCAATCTGGCTGTCGTATTGCTCCACATGAACCCAGCAGTCACGATTCGACTTGGCCGGACGTATCATCGACCGGAGCATGGGGTGCCGCAGCAAGGCCTGGTCAAAGGCAGATTGAAACGCATCCCGATCGATTTCCCCGTACAATTCAAATTCGATGACAAACGTCATCGGGTAACTCGGAGAGTCGTCGACAAACATATACGACTCAAAAGGAGTCATATGGAGTGGAAAAACAGGACGTTTTGTTTTGATATTCACTTAACCAGAGTACCTGATATCACCATCTAAGCCAGTTTGGGCAGCTCGCTCCATGGCCACCCTGCAGTTCGCCAGCTCTCCTGTATTTTTTAACGGATTCCAACGTTATTGGGCAACATCTGGCAAGATATTTATTTGATATTCAACCATCCATCATGTTTTTCCCATCAACGAATGACCGGGAGCTTCTTCTGCCAACCTCAAAAAGGTGTTTCCATATCGGTGACGGGTAGCAGGATCGCCAAGCGGCCATCCAGGTGCTGAAGGAACGACAGTCGGTCGAGGGGGAGAGCCTCCGCAAAGCGGGCTTCCGCTCAGCTTGATTCCTTGCAGTGAAGCAAAAGCCTGTTTGTGCGGGCAACGGCCCGGGAAAAACAGAAAAAAAGACCGCAGGCAATGCCGGCGGTCTTTCGATTGGGTCGTATTGAGCTTTGGTTTAAACAACCATGTCCTTGAGACCTTTGAGGGGCCTTACTTTTACCTGCCTGCTGGCTGGTCGTGGTTTGGCCCAAACCATTTGACCCGTTCCAGGGTTTCGAACCTCTCGCTTTGGCAAAGCGGGTCGATCTTTCACGACAACTTTGCACAAACCGGGGATCGTAAACTGGCCGGGACCACCTTTGGTGGCAATATTTTTTTCGATTTCACCAGTCAATGCTTCGAATACCGCGGCAATTTCTTTTTTGGTCAGCCCGGTAGCTTCGGCAATGTTATTCATGATCTCGGATTTTGTGGGTGGTTTTGGGCCACCGGTCTTATTGGCCATATGCCTTGTCCTCCTTGGTAATCAGTTTTTCGAAAAACACGGTTTCGCCCGCTAAAACGCGAATATTTGAGCGATTCACTCCGATTTATCAACTAGCTTGAAGCAAAAAACCCGGGAAAACGACCAATTTTTAGGCAAAAACCGGAATTTATTTCCCATCCGGACGCAAAAAACCGTGTTTTTCCGTGGGTAACCCGCTCGGGCAGTCCGTCAAAAGAGCTGCAAAATAATTCTCAACAAGGAACCCGTTCTGCCTGTTTTGGTTTAAAAACAGAACGTATTGGCCACGCGGCCCACAACCCATTCCTTCCATGGCTAAACAAACAGCATGTTGGTCGACGACAACCCGCAATCCGATGTCCAACAGGATGTCCGGCGCCACAGTCCCTCTCGTGGGAAACCGTGGATCGGGACCTGGCTGCTGGTGCTACTGACTCCCGTGACCGCAGTCGCCTGGCAAGATGCCGAACAACTGCAAGCGCAATTGAAGCGCGAGTTCCAGCCGTTACTGCAAGAGTACTGTGGCGATTGTCACTGGGGCGCCGATGCCGAGGGTGGACTGGACCTGGAGCAAGTTCAGCGCATTGATCAATTACTGCGAGACGCCAAGCGCTGGCAGCGACTTAAGGATCGTGTTCGCCGGGGGCAGATGCCTCCGCCAGATGCAGAGCCACTTCCGGAAGAGAAAAAACAGCGTTTCCTCAATTGGCTGGGAAAGAGTTTGAATTCACTCGATTGTACCGATGTGAACCCGGGTAACGTCTCCATCCGGCGGCTGAACCGAACCGAATACCAGAACACGATCAAGTCCCTGACGGGGGTCGATTATTCGGCCAAAGAGCTGTTTCCCCGCGACGACGTGGGCTACGGGTTTGACAATATCGCCGGTGTTCTTTCGCTGTCCCCCATGTTGATGGAGCGGTACCTGGACGCAGCGGAAGAGATTACATCCCGCGCAATCGTCGATCCCAGGGCGAATACGATCGACAGTACGTGGGCTGGGGCCAACTTCGAATCAGACGACCGTTTCAGCCAGGACGAAGGAGAGAGCAAGGTGTTCCTGGGCGAGGGGCGCATCTCCCGGCAGATCGAATTGCCAGCCCCTGGACGTTACGAACTGACCATCACCGCCTTCCAGGAATCGGACGGGGATGACGACATCGGAATACGGTTAATCAAGGACGGTCGAGTCCTTGGCAGAGTCCCGGTCAGTTCCAGCCGGGCCGCCCCGGAAGAATTCCGTTTCACTTTTATAACCCGGGCACTTCAACCGCGAAATTTCCAGATCCATTCACGAATCGAACCAGGCGATGCCGGTGAAAACACCGCCCGCTTACATGTAACGAAAGTCCGGGTTCGCGGACCGATCGGGGTCGACCATTCAGGGGCCCTGCTGGCTTATGACACCCGTGACAAGACCGAGCCGGAACAACGGGAAGTCGCCGCCCATTTCCTGGGTACGTTTGCCGAGCGGGCCTTTCGTCGACCGGTCAACCAGGCCGAGACGGACCGTTATCTGCAACTCTACGATCAGGCGTATGCCGAAGAGCAATCATTTGCGGCGGCGGTCCAGACCGTCTGCCAGGCCATCCTGATATCTCCCCCATTCCTGTTCCGCATCGAGCAACCGATCACTCAGGGAGAAACCCGTGAACTTTCCGGTTTCGAACTGGCGAGCTCCCTCTCCTATTTCCTGTGGAGTGACATGCCGGACGACGAGTTGTTTCGCCTGGCAGCCGAGGGCCGATTAACCGAACCGGCCGTCTGGCGGCAACAGGTCGACCGGATGCTCCAGGACGATCGCTCGCTGGCCCTGGTCGAAAATTTCTATCTGCAGTGGTTGCAATTGAGATCGCTGGACCAGGCCGACCCCGACCCCGACTCTTTCCCTCGGTTCACGCGGAGACTGCTGCCCGACATGAACCGTGAAACAGCGATGCTGTTCCAGGACATCCTGCGTCGGGACGCCAGTGTGCTTGAGTTATTGCAAGCCGATTTCACCTACCTGAACAGTCGACTCGCCAGGCATTACGGGATCCCGATCGACAGGAAAGTCTCCGGTTTTCAGCGGGTCGACCTGTCCGCCCTCGATCGTTCCGGCGGATTATTGACCCACGCCAGCATCCTGACACTCACGTCCAACCCGAACCGGACATCACCAGTCAGACGGGGAAAGTGGGTCATGGAAACCCTGCTCGGCCGGGAACCCCCGCCTCCCATTCCCGACGTTGTACCGCTGGACGACCAACGGGAGTTGCAGGGGACAACGCGGCAGCGATTGGTCCAGCATCGATCTGACCCGAATTGCGCTTCTTGCCATGAGACCATGGATGCGATCGGTTTCGCGATGGAAAACTTTGACGCCATTGGGCGTTGGCGGGAGACGGATGAAGGCTTGCCCGTCGACGCCACAAGCCAGCTTCCCGATGGCACTCAACTGGCAGGAGTCGCTGGTCTCCGCACGGCACTGGCCAGCGAATTGAAACAGGAGTTTCTGAAATGTTTGACCGAAAAAATGTTGATTTATTCGCTGGGCCGTGGACTGGAATACTACGATCAATGTGCAATTGATCTGATTTTGGATAGACTTGAACAGGATGACTATCGCATTTCGACTTTGATCCAGGCCATCACCGAGAGTGAACCGTTCCGGAAACGGCGCGGCCAACCCGATTCAACGGACGAGTAGATACTGTCAAGGGAAGAAACGATGAACCAGATGTTATCGCGACGAACCGTCCTGCGGGGAATGGGAACCATGGTTGCCTTGCCCTGGCTGGAAGGGATTGCCTCGGCGCGGACCACCGCTCGCACGGCAAACGGATTCGATTCACCCGTTCGCATGGCATTCCTGTATGTTCCCAACGGGATGCATATGCAGGACTGGCTCCCCGGTGGATCCGAATCTCGAAACTTCAGCCTGCCAAAGATCCTCGAGCCGGTCGCGCGACACCGGCAGCAGATGAACCTGCTGACCGGATTGACACTTGACGGAGCCTACTCGCATGGAGATGGCGGCGGTGACCACGCCCGCAGCGTGGCCTCCTACCTGACCGGTGCCCATCCGCGCAAAACCGATGGGAAAGACATCTCCAACGGGGTTTCCGTGGACCAGGTCGCGGCCAATCAGATCGGGCACCTGACCCGTTTCCCTTCCCTGGAACTCGGAACCGAAGAGAGCGCCCAGGCCGGGCGATGTGATTCGGGCTACAGCTGCCTCTACACGTCCAACCTCTCCTGGCGAACCCGTACCAGTCCCCTGGCAAAAGAAGTGAACCCCGCAGCCGTTTTCAGTCGTCTGTTTGGTGGGCCAAACCGGGCCGAGAATCGCATCGCGGAAATGAAACGTCGGGAACGCCGCCAGAGTGTTCTCGATTTCGTCAGGCAAGACGCCAAAAAACTGGAGCACCAACTCGGCAAAGCCGACCGGCGAAAACTGGACGAGTACCTGTTTGCCGTGCGGGAGATCGAGCGCCGAATTGCCGCCAGTGAGAAACTGGGTGAGGTGGAAGTGGACGTTCCCGACTTTCCTCGCCCAGCCGGCGTGCCAGCAGAATTCGGCCAACATGTCAAACTGCTGTTCGACATGATGGTCCTGGCTTTTCAAACCGACTCAACGCGGGTCATTTCGTTCATGTACACCAACGCCGGTTCCAACCGGAGTTACCGGAACCTGGGAATTTCAGGGGGACACCACCACCTCTCCCACCATGGAGGTTCACGCGAAAAACAGGAACAGATCAGCCAGATCAACCGGTACCACGTCGAGTTGCTCGGTTACCTTTTGGATCGACTGCAGTCGATTGACGAGGGAGGCAGGTCACTGCTGGACAATTCCATGATCGTCTACGGCAGCGGGATCGCCGACGGAAATTCCCACCGTCATACCAACCTGCCGATCGCCCTGTTTGGCGAGGGGGGCGGGTCGATCCAGACGGGTCGCAAGATCGACTGTGCACCGGGAACGCCTTTGACCAATCTCTATTGTTCCCTGCTCGACCGGGTAGGTGCCAAGGTCGACACGTTTTCCGATAGCACGGGTCGAATCGACCAAATCGGTGGGTAATATGGTGTCGCCGAGTGTGGAACAGGATGAGAACTGGATGCGGAGGGCAATCGACCTGGCCCGTCGTGGACAGGGCCGGGTCGAACCGAACCCGATGGTCGGCTGTGTCCTGGTACAGGGCAACCAGCTTGTCGCGGAGGGCTGGCATCGCCAGTTTGGCGGAGATCACGCGGAGGTCGACGCGCTAAACCATGCTGTCGGACCAACCCGGGGCGCCACGGCCTACGTCACACTGGAACCGTGTTGCCACCACGGCAAGACGCCACCCTGTATCGAGGCGCTGATTCAGGCGGGCATCCAGCGCGTGGTCGTTGCTCAAGTCGACCCGTTTGAACAGGTTTCTGGCAAGGGTATGGCCGCCTTGCGTGAAGCCGGTATTGAGACGGAAGTCGGCGTATTGGAAGCCGAGGCGAAATTCCTGAACGCGCCCTATCTCTACCGAATCCGCAGCGGACTCCCCTGGGTGATCGCCAAGTGGGCGATGACGCTGGATGGGCGGATTGCCACCAGGACGGGTGACAGCCAGTGGATATCCAACGAAACTTCCAGGCAGAGGGTCCACGAAATCAGGAGCCGGGTGGACGGTGTCATGGTCGGTATTGGTACGGCGCTGGCCGATGACCCGCTCTTGACCCCACGCCCCGCCAAAAGCCGCCAACCGACGCGCATTGTCGCCGATTCTAACGCGCGATTGCCACTCGATTCAAAACTCGTCGGTTCCACCAAGGACTTCCCCTGCCTGGTTGCAGTCGGGCCGGGTGCCGAGCAACGGCGCTGCGAGCAACTCGCCTCACTCGGCTGCGAAATCTGGCGGGGTCAACAGGAACAGGCCGACGAACGACTCGAGCCGTTACTAACGGAACTCTCGAACCGCGGCATGACCAACCTGCTGGTCGAAGGTGGCGGTCGCCTGTTGGGTAGCCTGTTTGACCAGAACCTGATCTGTGAGACGCACATTTTTATCGCTCCAAAAATCACGGGGGGCCATGATGCGATCTCCCCAATCGGTGGAATCGGTATAGAACAACTGGCTGATGCTCACCTGTTCTCCACGACCAATCTCGAGGAATTGGACGGGGACATTCACTTCTGGGGCCACCTGAAGCGTTGATCGCGGTGCGGCGGAATTCGATTCTGTCGCACAAATTCCGGGCTTTTCCGTGAATTCGGTTCCAAGTCAGCCCCCACTTCGAAAGACTTTTCCGGCACTTGGCCTTTGCCCCAGCAGCAACGGAATCGCCCGTGGAGGTCTCTACCAAACCGTTTTGCAGGCTACGAATCATAGTACAATGGAAGCTTACGTTCCGTTGGACCCGCGCAGAACCAGGCCTGATTCATGCCATCGAGAAGATCCACCTATTCAGGAATTTGCCTGCTTGGCACCATCCTTTGGGCAGGCAGTGTCGGGCTTGGCCAAAGTGGTAGTGACGATGATTCAACCACCGTGGTGGCCGCCAAGGTCATCAAGGTAGAACGTTCCAGTCAACAGACGTTTATCGGAACGGTTCAACCGGTTCGCAAAGCACTGGTGGGCACAGCCGTGGCAGGCCGGGTGGTGGATGTCCTGGTGGAAGCCGGGGACCCGGTTAACTACAGCAAGAAAAAGGAAGTGGATCCGGACCTCGCCGGTCAGCCGTTGGTTCAGCTGAGGACCGGCACACTCGAAATCGAGATTGGCGCCGCCGAAATCCAATTGCAGATTACCGAGCAAGGCCTCGAGGAATTGCTGACAAAAATGCCGACGGAACTTGAATTGGCCGAGGCCAAGGCGACCGAGACGGCGGCCATGTTTGACAATGCGGAAGCCGAATTCCGGCGGATCGAAAAAATGCAGGGGTCCGTTTCGACGCTCGAACTGGATCAGGCCAGGCTCAAATTCCAGATCAATCGCCAGCTGTCGACGGCGGCTTCGATCAGCTTGAAACAACTGCAAGCCACCGAGCAAATCCGCATCTCGCAGGCAAAGTCACAGGTCGCGGCAGCCCGGCAGGAACTGACACGACTACAGGACCTGCAACAAAAGTACACGATCCGTGCGCCGTTTGATGGTTTCGTCACGAAAAAGCTGGCCGAGGTCGGCGATTGGGCAACCTCCGGGCAGGTTCTGGTCGAGGTGGTCCAACTCGACCCCATCGAGATCGTCATCAATGTTCCGCAATCCTACATCAACCGCCTGCAACAGTCCCTCGGCCAGGGAGCTGACTCGGTACAACTCGATGTCGACGGTATCGACCAGTCGTTCACCGGTAAAATACAGCGGATCGTACCACAGGCCGATCTGAAGTTGCGCTCGTTCCCGGTGAAAATTCGAATTGCCAATCAGATGATTGGGGACTCCTACATGTTGCAACCGGGCATGATTGGTCGTGTCAGCCTGGCAATCGGCAATGAAATTGAAATGTTGATGGTCAAGAAGGATGCACTCGTACTGGGTACGGTGAATCCCTCGATTTGGGTCCTCGACAAGACTGGAACATCGACCACCGTTTCCCAGGTCTCTGTCAAGACAGGGGCAACGGTCGGTGAATGGATCCAGGTCATTGGCGACATCTCGGAAAATGATGCCATTGTCCTGCAGGGCAACGAGCGTCTGCGGGCCGGCCAGACGGTCACCGTGACCCGGATGGAAACGGAAACGATACCCAAGAGTTAACCCGGCTACGCGACAGGCCTCGTTGGCTCCAGGCGAAAACAGCTACTTCCCCTTACTCTCCCACTTATCCCTAACAACGTGCATCCAACGACCTGGTTTATCGAGAATCCCGTCAAAGTGGCCGTGGCCGTCATTCTTTTGATGATGTTCGGCTTGCTGGCGATGATCAACATGCCGATGCAGATGTCACCCGATGTCGAGCGCCCCAGGGTCTCAGTGCGCACCCGCTGGCCCGGTGCCAGCCCACAGGAAATCGAAAAAGAGATCATCAACGAACAGGAAGAGCAACTTAAGAGTGTGGAGGGCATCACGAAAATGTCCTCGGAATGCTCCGACTCCAGTGGGGACATCACACTGGAATTCCTGGTCGGGACCAACATGCAGGAAGCGGTACTGAAGGTCAACAGTCAACTGCAACAGGTTCGGGAGTACCCGGTCGATGCCGACAAACCGGTTATCCGCACCTCCAGCACCTCCGATCGACCAATCGCCTGGTTCATACTGAGCGCCAGGCCGCCAACGCCCGACGCGCTGCGGGCATTTGCCAAGCAACACCCTGACCTCGAGGATGAGATCGAGCGCGTGGTCAATTCGCCCAACATGGGGCTGTTGGCATTTCGTTTAAGGCAATTGGCCAAAGAGCACCCGGAATGCGAGGTCCTGTTGCCGCAGGAAATCAGTGTACCTGAGTATCGCAAGTTCGCCGAAGACGCGATTGAATCCCAGTTTGAACGGATCTCGGGCGTTGCCGATGCCGAGGTCCGGGGCGGTGAAATCCGCCAATTGCAGGTCATCGTGGACCCCAACCGCTTGGCGGCACGGGGCTTGACGATCGACGACCTGCGGCAGGCGCTGATCCAGGACAATACGGATGTTTCCGCAGGTGATTTCTGGGAAGGCAAACGGCGTTATGTCGTGCGGACGCTCGGTCAATATCGTGACCTGCAACAGGTCGAAAACCAAATTATCACGAGTGACGACGGTCGTCCGATCTACGTCCGAGATGTGGCGGAGGTCAAAATTGGCTACCAGAAACCGACCGGGTTTGTCCGCCGTTTTGGCACAACCAACCTGTCATTGACCTGTTCCCGCGACTCGGGGGCTAATGTCATCGATGTCATGCAACAGTTGAAACGGGAAGTCCAGCGTTTGAACGATGGAGTTTTAGCCCGTAACAATCTGTTCCTTTCCCAGGTTTATGACGAAACGGTCTATATCAAGTCCGCCGTCGGCCTGGTCCAGCAGAACATCATCTTGGGCGGGGCGTTGACCGTCATCATCCTGATGCTGTTTTTACATCTCAACGCGCGGGCCATCCTCTTCGTGCCGATCCTGGCAGCATCGGCTCTGGCGGCCGTCTTCCTGTCAACGTGGTTTTTCGTCATCACCCTCGCCCTGATCCTGGTCGCGGGGTTCTGGTTTGCCCGGGGAACCCTGGTCGTGGCGATCGCGATACCGACCAGTATCATTGGCACCTTCCTGATCCTCGACGGCCTGGGCCGATCTTTAAACGTGATCAGCCTGGCTGGCCTGGCGTTTGCCGTCGGCATGCTGGTCGATAATGCGGTCGTGGTGCTGGAGAACATCTTTCGCTACTACCAACTGGGCAACCGACCGGTCGAGGCGGCTCGCAAGGCGGTGTCCGAAGTCTGGGGGGCCGTCCTGGCCAGCACATTGACCACACTAGCCGTGTTCCTGCCGGTCATTTTCCTGCAGGGAGAAGCCGGCCAGCTGTTTGCCGACATCGCCCTGGCGATCAGCGCTGCCGTGGGGCTATCCCTGCTCGTTTCCGTCATCGTCATTCCCACGGCATCGGCCCGCATGTTACAGGTTTTTGACCAGGCCCCCGCGCGGCCACCCGGGATCGTCCAGCGATCCCTGATCTCCTTTGGACAAGGTTTCACCAAACTGGTTCTCAACATCAATCGGTTTATCCAACGGGGCTGGCTAACGCGAATCGCCGTAGCCATCGCGATCCTGGCCGGCGCCTTCGGGCTGGCCTACCTGTTCCTGCCCAAGATCGAATACCTGCCCAGCGGTAACCGCAACCTGATCATCTGCAGCGTCTTGCCACCGCCCGGTTACAACATCCAGGAGTTGGCCAAAATGGGAGAGGCGGTCGAAGAAGAACTCCAGCCTTACTGGGATATCAACCCGGAGACCGAGGACACCAGTCACTTGGAGTACCCCTCCATAGGCGATTTTTTCTATGTCGCCCGCGGGCAATCTGTTTTCATCGGCCTCCGCGCCCATGACCCGATGAAGGCGCGTCGGCTGATCGACCTGATTCGAGATAAATTCCGAAGTCGATTTCCCGGCTCGATCGTGGTGGCCTACCAGACCAGTATCTTTGGTCGCGGCCTTTCGGGGGGACGTAATATCGATATTGAAATCACGGGGCCGGAGTTGCCGCAACTGGTTTCCATTGGCGGCCAGGTCATGCGGGAAATCAAGACATCCTTCCCGGAAGAGACCCAGGCCAAACCAGAACCGAGCCTCGACCTTGCCAGCCCCGAGTTACACGTCATGCTGAAACCGGAACAGGCCAATGCCTCGGGTATCACCAGTCGCGAACTCGGCTACGCGATCAACGCGATGGTCGATGGGGCCTATGCCACAGATTACTTCATTGGCGGCGAGAAAATCGACCTCGTGATCATGGCCAACGAAGGTTTTTCCGCCAATTCCCAGGACATCGCGTCCCACCATATTGCCACGCGGGAGTTTGCCGAACCGGTCCGCGTCGATGCCATTGCCGATGTCTCGATCAGCAGTGGCCCGGAACAGGTCAACCACCGCGAGCGGGAACGCGCGATCACGATTTCGGTTTCTCCGCCCGACGATTTGTCGCTGGAAGATGCGATCGCCATGATCAACCAGAAAATCGTGGAGCCGCTGGAAAACCAGGGCGTGCTGGGAACCGAATACAAAGTCAATCTAAGTGGTACCGCCGACAAACTGGAAGAGACCTGGGCAGCACTAAAATGGAACCTCCTGCTCGCCGTGCTCATCACCTACCTGTTGATGGCCGCCCTGTTCGAATCCTGGCTTTACCCGTTAATCATCATCCTGGCCGTTCCGATGGGTGCCGTGGGTGGAATCCTGGGACTCCATCTACTGGGTTACTACTTGCAGTTTCGAGACGAGCCGATCCAGAACCTGGATGTTCTGACCATGCTTGGCTTCATCATCCTGATTGGAACAGTCGTCAACAATGCCATCCTGCTGGTCCATCAAACACTCCGTTTCATGGAACAGGGTCTGCCCTCTTCCGAGGCAATTCTCCAGAGTATCCAGACCCGCATCCGGCCGATTTTCATGACCACCACGACGACCGTTTTTGGCCTTTCCCCGCTGGTCTTTTTTCCCGGTGCCGGCAGTGAACTCTACCGGGGACTGGGCAGCGTCATCCTGGGGGGATTGCTCCTGTCGACGCTCTTCACGCTGGTCCTGATTCCGACCCTGTTGAGCATGATGATCGACGCCAAGTCGTTTTTCTCGCAAGGCAATCACCGATCAACCGCCCCCCAGGACCGGCCGGAAAACCGACCGACAAGTCAGAAGAGCGGCGAACCTGAGACGGACCCCGGTCATTCAGAACGGGAAACTGTTCCCCCGGAGGATCGACCCACTTGACGCAACGGACCACCACGTTCGGCGGCAGCGGTTTGGCCAGCGGTTCCCATTCTGCCACAGCAGGATCGATCTCATGCGGGTCCTGACCGCCTCCGAATGCTGACCCGCTCTTGAGACAGGGAAGCTGTCATCCATCGCCCTGCTGCGGGGGGGAGGACTTTTCTGTTGCCTGGCAACAGGCGCTGGAGAAAAGCGTGTCCGTCGTTTAGAATGGGAGAGGGCTTAAAAATGAAAACGGCTTGGAAATCGACTTCGCTTCAGATCGGCGACTCTACCACCAACAGAAAGACTGACTGGTAACTTTCGATGGGACTCTCTTTTTATCGCCAGGCGTTGACAACGCTTCTATTGGCCTGTTGGTCTATCACGGCTTGGGGAGACATCACCCTCCCGAAAATATTCTCCGATCACATGGTGCTGCAACAAAACACCGAGTTGAGGATCTGGGGAACGGCGGAGCCCGACGAGAAACTGACGATCACGTTCGGTGAACAGAAGAAAATGGCCCAAGCCGATGCCCGTGGTCGTTGGTCAACGACGATTCGAACGGGAGAACCGGGTGGGCCATACGAATTGCTGATCGCCTCGGAATCGAGTGATACCCGGGTCCTTGTTTCCGACGTCATGGTCGGAGAAGTCTGGATTTGCAGTGGCCAGTCCAACATGGCATGGCCCAACAAGAAAGCGGCGAACCCTGAACTCGAACTTGAAGAATCAAAAAACTATCCGAACATCCGGTTTTTCACCGTGGCCAACAGCGCCCTCACCGAACCCCAGTCGGAATTCGCCAAGGTCGACCCCTGGGTTCCCTGTTCGCCCGAAACGATGCAGGAATTTTCTGCCACCGCTTACCATTTTGCCAAGCAACTCAACAAGGAGATGGATGTCCCGATTGGCCTGATCGACAGTTCCTGGGGAGGTACTCGATGCGAGGCTTGGACACCGGAAGCGGCACTGCAAGCTGACGAGCGTTACGAACCGTTGATGAAATTTTGGGCAGACAAGGACCAACCGACCAGTCAACACCGCCCAGGCAACCTGTATAACGGCATGATTGCCCCCCTCAAGGGTTACGCTTTCCGAGGTGTCATCTGGTACCAGGGAGAAGCCAATGTGGGCCGGGGCGCCCAGTACGAACACCTGTTTCCCACTATGATCAAGAGCTGGCGCAATGAGTTCAATCAGGGCGATTTCCCCTTTTACTTTGTGCAACTGGCCCCTTTCCGGTACAGCAAACAAGCTCCCCAGGCCCTGCCTGAGATTTGGCAAGCCCAACTGGCAACGCTCAGGAACCTGGACAACGTCGGCATGGTTGTCACCACCGATATCGGGAACACCGAAGACATCCATCCCAAGAACAAGCAGGAAGTGGGACAGCGACTGGCGCGGTGGGCACTGGGAGATGTATACAAGAGCAGGATCCCGACTGCCCCTGAACCGATGAGCGGGCCGATTTATAAGGATTTTGAAATCGAAGGAGACAAGATCCGCCTGCGCTTTGACCATGTTGCTGACGGACTCAAGGTCCGCAGTCCCGATACCGAACTTACCTATTTCCTGATTTGCGGCGATGACAAGAAGTTTGTCCCTGCATCGGCAGAGATTGACGGTGAAACCGTGATCGTTTCCAGTCCCAATGTGGCCAAGCCTGTGGCAGTTCGATTTGGCTGGGAAGATATCGCTGTACCCAACTTGATCAATTCGGCCGGGTTGCCCGCGTCTCCATTTCGAACAGATGACTTCGAGCCGTTATCCCAAGGTGTCGATCATTAAGATCGTCTGCATCGTGGCAGGGCAATTTTTTGAGTAACCGGATTTGTCGCTTGCGGGTGCATCCATTTGAAATTCTAATAGGGGCTGGCGACCGCTGCATGGGACAGCGTCCATGATCCATCGCCATTTGAGCCCAGCTTCTCAATCGTCATGAATAACGAACACAAAGAACCCGAATCGTCCAACGTAAAAAACGCGGCTGCCGACGCAACACCGGAGCAGGAAGCGACCGGTAGCCAGTCGCCAACCGGCGCGTCAGGCCCCGCCATTGAGAACGATCCAAAGCCAACGGGCGCCGGCAAACCTCGCATCCAGATCGGGACTCAGCGGGACTCGGCTGGGACCGCGCCCAGCCAGCCGAAAGCCGTTGCCCAGGCGAAATCGAACCCGGTCGAACTGGAAGGGCCGGCCAATACCGATGCCGATACCACCGAGCCAGAAGCCGAAGTCTACTCGACCGATGGACTGGGTCACGATCTCGAAGCGGAAATCGAGGCAGCCCTTGGCGATCTGTCGATGGATTCCTTTGTCAACCAGATGCCCACCGACGTTGCCGAACTCGAACCAAACAGCCGTATCAAGGCGACCGTCGCCCGGCTCCACGGTGACAACGTCTTCATGACGTTCAAAGGGCAATTCGAGGGCGTGGTTCCTTTGAGCCAGTTCAAATCGGCCCCGGCCGATGGCGAACTGGTCGAGGTAATCGTCAAGGAACGCAATGAAGATGACGGGCTTTATGAACTTTCCATCCCCGGCGCAGCCATGGCAGTCGGCGATTGGTCCGATTTGAGCGAAGGCGCCATTGTCGATGCCCGGGTAACCGGCTCAAACACGGGTGGACTCGAAGCCTCGGTAAACAACATTCGCGGTTTTATCCCCGCCAGCCAAATCGATGTATTCCGCGTCGAGAATTTTGGCGAATACACCAACAAAAAGCTGACATGCGTCGTCATCGAAATCAATCCCCAAAAGAAGAAGTTGGTCCTCAGTCACCGGGCGATCGTTGAACGAGAAAACGAGGCCAACCGGGCGGAGTTGATGAAATCCCTGGAAGTGGGACAACTTCGGGATGGCACGGTTACCAAGTTGATGGACTTCGGGGCGTTTGTGGACCTGGGGGGAGTGGAAGGCCTGATCCATATCAGCAAGCTGAGCTGGGATCGCGTCACGCACCCCAAAGAGATCCTGAAAGAGGGTGAATCCGTCAAAGTCAAAATTGAGAGGATTCAAGCCGACACCGGAAAAATCTCGCTGTCCCATCGGGATACCCTCGAGCAACCGTGGGAAAAAATAGATGAAAAATACTCGGTGAATGAAACGGTCAATGGAACCGTAACCAAGATCGCGCAGTTTGGAGCCTTTGTCAAACTCGAGCCCGGCATCGAAGGCCTGGTCCACATCTCCGAAATTGCCCATCACCGGGTCGTCACCGTGAAGAATTACCTGAAGGAAGGTGACCAGGTAGCTGTCAAGATTTTGTCGATCGATCCCGACAGTCAAAAAATGTCGTTGTCGGTCAAGGCGACCCAGGCCGCTCCTGTGAAAGAGAAAAAAACCGAACAAGAAGAAGATGAACCCGCCCGTGAATTGGCCGTTTCCAAACGCGATGAACCGCTCAAAGGGGGCACGGACCGAAGGACCGGCGGAGAAGATATTGGACTGAACTGGTGAATGTTTCCGGCGTTGCCCGGTTCCCTGAGTATTGAAATCAGGCCGGCTCCCAGCCCGGAATTCCCTTTCCCGCATTTCGTTTACCAAGAACAGACAACGGAAAAACCAGCCCGTGCTTTGGAACCTGGTCGCCAAACCCCTGTTATTTCTGCTACCGGCTGAAACAGCCCACTACGCCTCCATGGGGGCCTTTTCCGGTTTATTGAAAGTCCCTGGCCTGTCTGCACTCTGGCGCCGTCGGCATTTTGTCAACGACCCCCGCCTCGCCTCGGAAATCTGCGGAATGAAGTTTGTCAATCCGGTCGGCTTAGCGGCTGGATTTGACAAGGACGCCCGTTGGCACAGGGAATTGGGCTGTCTCGGTTTTGGCCACATCGAGGTCGGCACCATCACGGGAGAGGGCCAGAACGGTAATCCGCGACCACGCCTGTTCCGCTTGCCCACCGACCGGGCCTTGATCAATCGGATGGGATTCAACAACGCCGGTTCTAAGGAGGTTGCCAGGCTGCTAACGCATGAACTCCACGGCGAACCCTCCAGGCAACCGCTGGGAATCAATATTGGCAAGACCAAGGTCGTCCCCGAGGAAGCCGCCACCGAAGACTACCTGAAAAGTTTCCGCCGGCTGTTCCCCTGTGCCGACTATTTCACAATCAATGTCAGCTCCCCCAACACGCCCGGATTGAGAAAGTTGCAGGATCGGGAACAACTTTTGCAGTTGATCCCGGCGATCACTGAATTGAATACGGAACTGGCCCAACAGCACAATACGCATTGCCGACCAGTGTTCCTGAAAATTGCACCCGATCTAACCGAGTTTCAACTGGATGATTTCCAGCATATCGTCGAAGCGACCCATTTGAACGGGATCATTGCCACCAACACAACCATCTCCCGCGAGCACCTCGCGACGCCAAAATCACAGGTCGATTCTGTCGGTGCGGGAGGGTTGTCAGGGGCTCCGTTGACAGCGCGAAGCCGTGAACGGGTGCATCAACTCTACTTGCGGGTGGGTGACCAGGTACCGATCATCGGTGTGGGCGGCATCATGTCGGGCCCCGACGCCTGGCAGATGATTCTGGCTGGCGCCTCTCTGGTCCAGATTTACACCGGCTTCATCTATGGCGGTCCAGGCACTGCCAAGAGAATCAACCGTTACCTCTTGCAGCAGCTGGAAAAACACGGTTTGTCCCATATTTCGGAGGCCGTCGGTGCCGCTGCCGAGTTGGACAACAACCCCGGGAACTGACCCGCCGAACGGTCACTTCGAGCCGGCTGGTCGCTTAATTTCGAGGACCCGCCATCCCACCAATCAGACGATATTCCCATACCGGTGAACGGTCTGGGAGATCGACTGCTCCCGCAGGTGACTCAGTAGCTCGATCCTGCCATTGGACAAAACGCCTGGTGAAAGGATCGGGATATTGCCGATCCGTTTGGGTGAAAACAGCTGGATATCGTAGGGACCCAGCAATCGCAAGCTACCCACACTCATGGCAGCCAGCCGTTGCGAGAGTTGGTCGTCGGACTCCTGCCGGCAATCGGCGCCGGCAATTTGAGCGATCGCCGCCAACTTCGGGTCCAACTGAGAGAGACTGACCTGCAACTCAGTCCCGGTCACCAAACAGGCCAACACGGTACGGGCAACTGCCATCGCGCTACCGGCCTGGTCCGAGTCCTGAATCCTCAAGACGTGCCAGGGGCGGGGGACATAACGAAAACAGTTCGACTCACCATGGACCTGGCTCGGGTCGTGTTCCACCGAAAATTCTTGCTGCCACCAATAGGCGTAGCTACCCGCCGTAGCCGCCAATCCGTCATATTCCTCAGGGCCAAAATCGAGTTGGCTCAGTTGCTCGACAGCCTTCTCGAGTTTTTCGTCCAACTCAGCTCGACGCTGGGGAGCACCTGTCTCATGCCAATCAGCCAGCGCCGACACATAATTGGGACCACCCGCCTTGGGACCGGGACCGACACAGGAATCTTTCCAGCCGCCAAACGGTTGACGCTGGACAATCGCGCCGGTCGTGCCGCGGTTAATGTACGCATTGCCTACCTCGACCCGCTCGCGCCAACGGGTAATCTCCTTGGGGTCCAAAGAGTGCAAGCCACCCGTCAGACCAAAATCACTGCTGTTCTGAATTTCGATCGCCTGGTCCAGGTCTTCCACCCGGATCAAACCAAGGACTGGGCCGAAACACTCGTTCTTGTGGTACCAGCTGCCGGGTTGGACGCCGATGCGGATGCCCGGTCTCCAGAGGCAGGGATTTTCGTCGACCATCTCCGGCTTGAGCAGCCATTCTTCACCCGGTTCCAATTGGTGGAGGCCCTGCTCCAGGTACTTGTCCGGTGGCTGAATCACCGGTGTGACGACCGCCGATCGGTTCCAGGAACCACCCACGACCAGGCTTTCGGCAGCGTCTTTCAGCTGTGCCATAAAATGCGGGTCGTCGTAAACTTCTTTCTGAACCAACGCCAGACTGGTGGCCGAACACTTCTGGCCCGCATGGCCAAACGCTCCCTGGACCAGGTCCTTGATCGCCAGATCCAGGTCGGCCGCCACGGTAATGACCATGCTGTTCTTGCCACTGGTTTCCGCGTACAGCCGCAAATCAGGTCGCCACTCCTGGAACATGGCAGCCGTGTAATAACTACCTGTCAGGATCACTGCGTTGACCCTGGGGTCGCTGACCAAACGCTTCCCCGTCGCTCCGTCCACCAGTGGAAGAAACTGCAGAACGTTCTTTGGAACACCCGCCTCCCACAACTGGCTGGCCAGTTGCCAAGCCGTCAACACCGAGAGTCGCGCCGGCTTGAGGATGACCGAGTTGCCGGCTGCCAGTGCCGCCAGGACACCCCCTGCGGGAATCGCGTAGGGAAAATTCCAGGGCGGTGTGACCACGACAACCCCACACGGATTCATGGTAGTGCCATCAAACCAACCGTCCTGTTGCAGGGAATGCGAATAATAGTTTGCAAAATCGATCGCCTCACTGATCTCAACATCAGCCTCAACAGCTGCCTTGCCCGCGTCGAGCATCATCGCGCCGATCGTATCACCCCGGCACTCGGCAAATCGGGCCGCGGCGCGACGTAAAATTTCACCATGCCGTTCACTGCCCAACGCCTCCCATTGGCGCTGTCCTTCGACCGCCGTTTGCAACGCCACTTCGAGATCCTCTGCCGTCCCCTGGGCAAACGTGTAGGCCAGGTGGCCCGGCCGTGACGGATCCGAACCCCGGCCCGTCAGCCGATCCTCGGTCACTTCTCGGCCACCGAATTGGATCGGCACCGGTTCCACGCTCGCCGTTTGCCACTGTTGGCAGATCTGTTCGACCCAGGTACGGTTGGCAGGCAGCGAGAAGTCTGTGTCTGCCGTGTTACGGAACGGTTGATCAGCCGCTTCAGCAGCCGGTTGCTCGGCCAACCGGTTCTGCGTTCGATTCGGAGTACTCGCCAAAGCGGCCGAAGCGGCGTGCTGACACGCCTGCTGAAAACTTTTACTCTGTTCGACCCAAACGTCGCTGCCCTCCTCCAGGGCAAACAGATCACCCAGAAAACTGCCGGGAGCCGTATTTTCATCGAGCCGCCGAACGAGGTAGGCGACCGCCGATTCAAAGTCCTTGTTCAGGCAGACCGGTGTGTAGACCACCATGCCACCTGTTCTTTGTCGGACCTCCAATGCCTGGGCGTTGGCCATCCCCTCCAGCATCTCGAACTCAACCCGGTCTTCCACGTTTCTTTCCGAGCGAAGCAACATGGCAAGGGCAATATCAAACAGGTTGTGACTCGCCACACCGACCCGGACAGCTTCGACATTCTCCGGGCGCGTTGCAAATTCGAGCATCCGCTTGTAGTTGGCGTCGACATCGGCTTTGGTCGTATAAGGTGCCTGCTCCCAGTCACGGAGGCTGGCCTCCACCTGCTCCATGGCCAGGTTAGCCCCTTTCACCAGGCGAATTTTGATCCCGGCTCCCGTCTTTTGATAACGGCCCCTGGCCCATTCGGTTAAGGCTTGCAAAACAGGATACGAATCGGGCAAGTACGCCTGCAAGACGATCCCCGCCTCCAATCTCTCGAACTCGGCTTCCTCGAGGACACTCTGAAAAACATCCACGGTCAAATGCAGGTCCCGGTACTCTTCCATGTCCAGGTTGACAAACTTCGCCTTGCTGCCCTCGGGGAGAGCACTCGACTTGATGGCAGCACGATAGATCTTCCGCAGTTCGCTGCTCATGGCAGCGACCGTTTCCTCGTAACCGGTCAGGCTGACCTGGCTGACAATTGACGAGAGCTTGACCGAGGCATAGTCAATCTGGACACCTTGCAAACGGTCGAGGTAAGCCTCCAAGCGTCGCGCGGCTTCTGCGTTTCCCAGAACAGCCTCGCCCAGTTGGTTAAAATTGATCCGTATGTCCTCTCGGTTTTTTTCCTGGACATAACGGTCAAAAGGTGCCGCCTCGGCCGGAATAATCACACTGGAAGATTCCGAGCGGACCTTCGATTTAACCAAGGGCATCACCGAGGCGGGAAACAGGCGAGCTAATTGGTTCCCGGCCCACATGCCGAGTCGATCGAGAAAACCAAAATATCTCGGCACCCCGTAATGACGGATCAGGGTATCCATCCGATCCGCTGCTCGCCGAGGCAACTTGATCCTCAGCACCTGGTCAGCCATGGCGATCGTGAATTTTTTGCCAGGCACGTCATCCATCATGCGGGCCATCAGGCCTGATTGACTGCGCTCCTGACGGGTCTCCCGTTTTCTCGATGCGGCAAGAATCTGAGCTGCCAGTTCCACTGACGGTTTCGCTAAACGTTCAAGATCATGAACGGAATGTTTCGACATCGATGCACCTGGCGAGGTTCTGGGGATTGCCACGCTCGCATTCTCGTCCACCCAACGGAACGCGTCTTGTCATTTCTGGAAGTGCTGAGCCCGTTTTTTATCTAAAGGAGCCGTACCCCGGCTTTCCCGCTGGGGACGGGAAAAGGCCTGCAACCAAACTCGCTCGGCTATCGAACCCAGAACAGGCAATCTTGAAAGGTAGAGGGAGCCGGGTTGCCAGGGCGGCAATAACCGAGGGGATATTCACAGCAACAAGGAGGATCTGCCAAGACCTGGAAGGGAAGCGTCATGGCGGACGCGAAAAAATGAACACCGGACAGGGCCTCTTGCACCCCAGCACAGCGGTAAGGTATCTGCCCGTAACGCTCGAGCGCGATATCCTGAAAATAGAGAGGCTGGTAACTGATGTCAGGTGGACACCAGGCGAAATCCTTCTGGGTCGGATAGAAATCGTTCCAGTTCGATTTCGATTCGTTGATCAACAATCCGGAACGATCGCGGGGAACCACTTTAGCCTTGTCCCGAATATCGAGACTGATCTGATCAATCGATTGGAGTGGCCACTTGTCGAGTTCCGTTCCCAAAGCCGTCACGGGTGGTTGCTTGTCATCCTGTTTCAACTCACCCGGTGCATCTCCCAGCGACTCCTGGACCGGCTGGCCATCGGCTTGCGGTTCTCCAGGCAGGATCGGTGTTTGACCGCAGGCCAAGCTACCACCCAACACCAGAAGAGAAACGGCGCAGCTGAACAGGAGACGATATTTCATGATGACACGGAATACGGTTTGAGCGATATAGGGACCGAACGCAAAAGACTCCCGACCAGGAATTTCATCGTCCATGTCTGACCCTCAAAATTGGCAAATCTGACACGTCGTGAACCGTTTGCCAAATGAGAACAGATTGCCAAGTCCTTGCCGGCAGGCTGGACTGCCCGGCTCTCCCAACCGTCAGACTTTACCAGAAACTGACTGCCAGTTATTGGTTCCGCTGTTGCAGCAGCGATCGGGCCGTTTCCAGGTTCTTACGGGCGACCGAATATTCGCTGTCCAACTCGACCGCCTTTTCGAACTGTTCCACCGCCTCCGACAAGCGACCTTTGGCACCGAGCATTTCACCCAGCGCATTATGGGCTTCGGCAAAACCGGGCTTGCATTCGGTCGCCTGGCGAAACGAGTCGAGCGCCTTGTCAATCAATTCCATTTCGCGGCAAACCACTCCCAGATTGTAATGGGCCTCGGCAAAATCGGGTTTCAATCGGAGGGCATCCAGGTATTGAGCCAACGCCAAGTCGGGGCGACCTGCCTGCTGCAGGTCATTACCGAACCGATAGGAAAGCCGCACTGCTTTTTTTTGGGCGATTTCATCGACCCGTGGATGGGACAGGTTGCTACCCGGTATCAGGGCAGCATCGAGAAAGCGTTTTTCCCGGTCTCCCTGGGAATGTGCCAGGTCCGATTTCACCTGATCAACAGAGACGGGTCCTTTATAGATCACCGCCAGGCGACCGTACTCATCAATCAGGAAACTCGAGGGAAGGGGCAATTGTCGGTGGATGGCGATTTGCAAGTTATGCAGGATTTGAAAAGCGGCCGCCATTTGCGCCGTCGCCTTTCCCACCAGGAAGGGGTACTGGTTGTCGCGCACCATTTTGAGGGCTTTGTCCCCACCACTGTCCGAGTCATTCAGTTCATCGATCGAAAGGGCAATGACCTCAATGCCTGATGATTGCAAGTCTGCATGCCGCTCCGACAACTCTTTGAGTTCCTCCTGGCAGTGAGGGCAATCACTGGACCAGAAGGTCACCAACATCGGCCGACCTTTGCGATCCATCAATTGCTGTTTCCGTCCATCAAAACCGACAAACGTCCCATCGGGTACGCTTAACAGATCGATCATCGGGATTCTGGCAACCTGGGTCCGCTTGGCAGGCACCTGCGGACCGGGCGCCAAGGCCATCGGCCTGGTCGGTGTTTTTACCTGGTCGGCTACACCCTGCCCCTGGACCAGTCGGTAACGCCCGTCGACCTGAACACCACGAAAGGTCTCCTTGGTTCCACCGGGCCAGTCAACCGTAATCTCGCGCACCGACTGTTCGGGTCCTAAACCAAAATGCAGCCACTTGCTCGATTGTCCCAGGAAGCCTTCGCCCCCGCGCAGGGTACGTATGGAACGCTGCGACGCGGCCGGCGAAGCGTCATCGGCCTCCGGTCGATCCAGGATCAACTCGACCCGGGCACCGATACCATCCCGGTTAGTCGTTTGACCATTCCCCTCCAGCAGTAGCATGACATAATGGTTGCCGGTCCCATTGTCATTGCGCATCAGCCTCAGACGGGGGGCACTCCGATTGGAAATCCACATATCCAGATCGCCGTCGTGGTCCCAGTCAACCAGGGCGATCGCTCGTCCATCATCGGGAAAATCGAGTCCGCTGACCGAGGAAATATCGGCGAATCGCCCGGCCGCCAATGGGTTACCACCCGTGTTGATAAAGATGCAATTTTTTTCGCGGCCGCTGAACGACCGACCCTCGCGCATCATCCGCGACCATTCCGAGTTGGCTCGGTTGAGCGCCTCGGTCACCTGATCTCCCTGCTTTGTTTGTCCGTTCGACACGACCTGCCGCCACCAGAAACTTCACAAATCACCCGTGTCATCGGTCGTCACAAAACCATTGGCCACCATCAGGTCTTCCCAGCCATCGTTATTCAGGTCAAAGAAGAGCGAGCCCCATGCCCAGCGCCCCATCTCGACACCCGACATTCCGCTCACATCCTCAAACGACCCGTCACCCCGGTTCTGCAGCAACGTATTTCCACGGGCTAATCGCGCCATCCGGTTGCGGACTTCGGCCGGGGCATCCGGTTTGAATTGTTCCTGAAAAGCAATCCGGTTACCGGCCGAGGAGTACATGTTGCTGATGAATACATCCATCAGCCCATCCCGGTTGAAATCCCCAAACGACGTCGACATTCCGCTGGCCGCATTTTCCACGTTGGCCGATTCCGCCACATCGGAAAAATGAATTTCCCCATCGACGACCTCATGGCGATAAAGGTTGTCCCGTCCAAAATCGTTCGCCACGTAGAGATCCATATCCCCGTCGTTGTCGTAGTCTTCCCAGGCGGCTGCCCAACTGTATTTTTGATTATTGACATCCAACCCGATTTCGCCCGTCACGTCCCGGAAATTCCATTCACCCTGCTTCATTTCATTGTGAAACAGGCTGTTCTTGCCACCATCATTAGCATCGTGAATTACGAAATCGGCAGAATCGCTGGGAAGTTCGTTACCGAGACTGGTGTTGCTGAAATTGGCACAGACATAAAGATCGAGTCGGCCGTCGTTGTCATAGTCGGCCGCCACAATGGACGTGGTGTCATCGGTCGTGGGCAAGATTTGTTTGAGCTGGAAGCGACTTCCATCGTTCTCGGCCAATGCAATGCCACCCATGATCGCCACCGCAAGGTCCTGGTCACCGTCGTTGTCCAGGTCGAGCAGCAAAGCACTCCGGCTGGTTTGCAGCCAGTCCACTCCCCAATCCGCCGACACATCCTTCAACGTCCCATCCTCCTGCTGGAGGAATAGGCGGTTGGGCAATCCCGTTTCCTGGCAGACGTACATATCCTCCAGGCCATCCCCGTCGACATCCCCCAAGGTAATCCCCGAAATCCCGATAAATGCCGAATATCTCTGGTCCTGCACCCGCTCAAACCAGTGATCGAGGCCTAACAGGAACTGGTGATCCGGGGCACCGGAACCCGCCATGACCGACTCGGTCACGTCGGTAAACAGTTCCGCCTTGCGCTGGCCGCTCGTCTGTTCAATAGAGATCGGCTCGACTTCCACCAGGCGATGCTGGCCATCGCTTTCAATCGACCAACGGGCAATCCAATCGGAATGTTGTTCGACTCTCCCCTCTGGACCATCACCAAACAGGGAAACAAACTGCCGAGTCTCAGTCAACCGATCGCCGAGTGGCGACACCCGGTAGATCTTGAATTGGTACTCCAACTCAGGGTTCGCCCCATCTGCTGCAAACGGGGCGACCAACTCTTTGAGCGCCGACAACCAACCGGTCACACCACTGCGCGTCAGGCGGTCTTCCGAAAATTCCGTATCGGCTGCCTGCCAGCGCTGCACGACCAGATCGGTGTCCTGATAGACCACAGGGAAATCAGGCGGCACCAAATCGGCACATCGAAAACTATCGCCGACCAGGCCTGTCAACTGATCGGCAGATAGTTGATCCGGGTGGGCGAGTTGTTTACCCAGCTGCTTGAACTGCTTTTTTGCCTCGTCCTGAAATGCTTCAGTATCCCACCCATCGGACTCGGGATTGTCCACCTCCGACCAGGACGCGCCCAGTTGCGACGGGAGTTTAACCACATTCTCGTATTCCAAGTCGGCCCGTACCGGTTCTACCGGGCGGGATGAGTCATCCCAAACGAAGAGGGCAACCAGCGCCGCGCCTCCCAACAAGCAGACCAAGCCGATAATCCATTTCAAGATATTGATGCCCAAGTTTTCAGGAGACGAAAGCAAATACCCGGTTTCCCCAGGTCAACCATTGGCGACCCCGGCCAGAGGCCAGTCGAGTCAGGCAGATTCACAGTATACATAATCTGTCCTGGCGACCAAAATTCAAGCCAACACGACCCGAGGCGATTCGATCAGCCTGTTATTTACCGAACTGACCAACCCGCTGACCAGAGTTGCGTCGATATGACAACCCGGCTTCAGATGGAAATTCGCGGAGTGAATCAGCCCGCAACCGGGGCGCCTGTTCCTTTTCATAAAGGGCAAACGTATGGGCAGATTCAAAATGATAGAGGACCTGAAACGTGGGTGGATGCAGGTCGAACCGGATGAATTCGGCAGAGAGGGCACCCGACCGGATGACGTCCGGAATATGCACCTCCCGCATCCAGTCGATCCAGCGACTGACCTCGTCCGCCACCTCGGCCTCCCTGAATTCACATTGGACTGAGTAGACAAACATCCTTTGCTCCCTTTGCGATTGAGTCTGAAACGGCCGTTTAACGGCCGTTTTAGACTGCGTTTTTCAGCCTTCCCTCCCTCTTTGATACCCACTCCCAGACAGGCGATGGACACCGAACAAGTCGAAAAATCGACCTAAATCGACCAACAGACTGAATTAAAAGTGGATAGCGAGAGTTTGTGTAAATACGTAAACCATTAACACAAAAGGGCTTAAGCATTTTCAGAGACGCCAGCACCCTCTGCTCGCAGGGCTGCATACTGCTTCAAAAAAGCCGATTTTTGACAATAATAAAAGCTTGAGTCAGATTCCATCCGGTAGGGACCTCGGAGTGAACCAAATGAATTGTTCTGATCATTTCTTGAGCCGACGAAACGTCTTGACCATCGGTGCGGCCTGTGGCCTGACACTGTCAGACCTGTTCCGACTGAAATCCGCCCAGGCGGACCAAAAGCATTACGAGACCAAGGAGGGGACCGCCAAAAGCGTCATCTTTATCTTCTTGCCCGGGGGGATGGCCCACCAGGAATCATTTGATCCGAAACCATACGCTCCGCTGGAATATCGAGGGCCGATGGGGAGCATCGAGACAAACGTCACCGGCGTCCGCTTTGGTCAGATGTTCCAGAAGACATCCAAAATCATGGACAAACTGACCGTGATCAGGAGCATGACACACGGTGAAGCAGCTCACGAACGGGGCACTCATAACATGTTCACCGGCTATCGCCCCAGCCCCGCCCTGCAATTTCCGAGCATGGGGAGTGTCGTCTCGCACGAATTTGGCCCCCGCAACAACCTGCCTCCCTACGTAATGATTCCGAACCAGCCGAATACATTCGCTGGGACCGGGTACCTCAGCTCCTCGTTCGCCGGTTTCAGTCTCGGTTCGGACCCGGCCCAGAACGGGTTCCGCGTCCGGGATCTCCAGTTGCCTGGCAATGTCAATTTCGAGCGATTTGACAAGCGCCGCAAGTTACTGGACGTGGTCAATGATCATTTCAAGCAACGTGAAAAATCCGATTCGATGGAAGCGGTCGACACGTTCTACGACCGCGCCTACAGCTTGGTCAGTTCCCAGAAAGCGCGGGAAGCGTTTGACATTGAAAAGGAAGATGCCAAGGTTCGCGATCAATACGGTCGCAACACGGCCGGCGCCCGCATGTTGCTGGCTCGCCGGCTTGTCGAAGCGGGCGTCCGTTTCGTGACGTTGACCTATGGTGGCTGGGACCATCACGACAATATCGATGGGGCCATGAAAGGTCAGGTGCCCGCGCTTGACCAGGGCTTCGCCGCCTTGATCTCTGACTTGGAAACCCGCGGCCTGCTCGACTCGACCCTGGTCTGCCTCTGTAGTGAATTCGGCCGGACTCCCAAGATCAATGCCACAGCAGGTCGCGATCACTGGCCGAAGGTGTTCAGCACGGTACTGGCCGGTGGCGGGATCAATCGCGGCCTGGCCTATGGTCAATCCAATGCCACGGCAAGTGAACCGGAAACGGATGCGGTCGGCGTCGAAGATTGGGCCACCACGATTTATCACTGCATGGGGATCGTCGCCGACAAGGAGCTGATGGCGCCCGGTGACCGACCGATCGAAATTGTCGATGGCGGCAAGGTGCGAACCGACCTGCTCGCCTGATCCGGCACATCACGTCCCGTTTTTCCCGTTGTTTCCTGAACCACCGGTTGAAAAAATGCCTGTTTCCAGAAGATCCGGATTGTTCCTCCTGTTGTCGATTTTGCTGGTCTCGGTCGCGACGACTGCCAGCTTTGCCTCGTCACCCCGTTTGAGTGGGATCTCGCCTCGCGGGGTACAACGGGGGGTCGAGCATACCTTGCGATTCTCGGGTGAGCGACTGACCGATGCCCAGGAGGTTTTCCTGTACGATCCGGTCGGCGTCGAGGTTTTGGAAATCACTCAGGTCGATGCCAACAACATCGATGTCAAAATCCGTGTAGCGGCCGACTGCCGTCTGGGAGAACACGTCGCGCAGGTTCGCACCAAGCGGGGCATTTCCGACTACCGATCTTTTTATGTCGGGGCGCTGCCCGCCGTGGCCGAAGCGGAACCAAACAATTCCATCGAGGCGCCACAGAAGATCGAGCAGAACGTAACCGTGACGGGTGTGGTCCAGAACGAAGATGTCGATTACTACGCGGTCACCTGTACCAAGGGGCAAAGACTCTCTGTTGAAATCGAAGCGATCCGACTGGGGATTATGTTCGATTCCTTTATCTCACTGGTCGACTCAAAACGGTTTGAACTGGCCTCTTCAGACGACTCGAGCCTCGGCAACCAGGATGGCCTGATTTCGGTTACGATCCCTGAGGACGGCGAATATTATGTCGTTGTTCGCGAAGCGTCCTACGGTGGTAACGGCGGATCACAGTACCGCCTGCACGTCGGTCCGTTCCCTCGCCCGACGGTCGCCTACCCGGCCGGAGGCCCCAAGGGGAAAGAGATCGATGTCGCTTTTCTCGGTGACCCGACTGGACCGATCAACCAGAAATTGACCGTTCAGGATCAAACAGGGTTTCGCGACGACCTGTTCGTCTCCGATGACCAGGGGATCACCCCATCGCCAATCGTCTTCCGCCCATCCGACTTTGAGAATGCGATGGAAGTCGAGCCGAACAACACATGGACCGAAGTGGCACCGGCCACCCTGCCGATTGCCTTCAACGGGATCATCGAGTCCGCCGGCGACCAGGACTATCACCGCTTCTCTGCCAAGAAGGGGCAAAACTGGGACATTCACTGTTACGGGCGGCGGCTCAAATCCGGGCTCGATCCGGTAATCAATGTCTTTAACGCCACGAGCAAAGCTCATGTCGTGGGTGATGATGATGCGCGGCGACCGGATTGCTATCTCCGCTTCACAGCGCCCGAAGACGGCGACTATTTCATTCGGGTCCGTGACCACCTCAATCGGGGCCAGGCCGACTTCGTCTACCGCGTCGAAATCACTTCACCCCAACCAACAATCGCATTCTCGATCCCCAGGGTCGATCGATATTCCCAGCAACGGCAGCAGATCGCAGTTCCCCAGGGAAATCGCTTCGCTACCCGTTTCAATGCAGGTCGCTACGCGTTTGGTGGAGAACTGGTTCTGCTGCAGGACAACCTGCCACCTGGTATCACACTGGTCGCCAAGCCGATGGCCTCCAACCTGAACTCAATGCCGGTCGTCTTCGAAGCGGCCGAGGGTGCCGAGTTGTCCGGGGGGCTGGTTGATCTCAGGGGCCGACATGCCGATGAAGCACAGAATATCACGGGCGGTTTCACCAACACGGCCGACTTTGCACTGGGCACACCCAACAATGCACGCTACTACGGCTGCACGGTCGACCGACTGGCCATGGCGGTCGTCGACAAACTGCCGTTCAAGCTGGAAATGGTCCAACCCCAAGTACCGCTCGTCCGAGACGGCTCGATCAACTTGAAAATCAAGGTGCAGCGGGACGAGGGGTTTGACGCCCCGATCAACCTGCAGTTTCCTTTCCGGTCACCCGGTGTAGGAACCGTTTCCCAGGTCGTCATCCCCCAGGGAGCCACTGAGGGGATCTACCCAATGAATGCTGCGGGCAACGCACAGGTTGGAAAATGGCCTGTCTACTGCATCGGCAATGGCGACGTCGCCGGCCCGGCCTGGGCCTCGACCCAGCTGGCTGAACTGGAGATTGCCGAACCTTATGTCACGATGGAGATCAAGCGATCCTCGGTGGAACTCGGTTCTGCCGGCAGCCTGTTCTGCAAGATCAACCATTTCACACCGTTCGAGGGCGAAGCGAAAGCGGAGATCCTGGGACTACCCCCCAACATCACCGTCCCGCCTCTGACCTTCACCAAGGATACGGCCGAGTTGACGTTCCAGGTAGAGACAAACGAAAAAAGCCCGGTGGGCAAACATGGATCGATGTTTTGCCGTGTCACGATCACCCAAAATGGTGAGCCAATCGTTTCCACGGCAGGGCGTAGTGAACTGCAAATCATCAAACCAAGGAAACCGGTAGTCGCCGCCGCGGCCCAACCCGCGCCAGTCGCCAAGCCGGCCGCCCCGGTTGAAAAACCGAAATCACGTCTTCAACAACTGCGTGAAGCCGCTCAAAACAGCGGCCAGAAAGAAGAATGATCATGGTAGGGAAATTCATGGCACATAAATCAATCAGCTCTCATTATCTGGCGATGGCCATCTCGCTCGGCTACCTGTGTGGAATCGGGTTGGTGTCCAGCCCATTGCAGGCCATGGAAAATGAGAATGCACCGTCGGCCAAAGTCGAACCGACGCAGCTCGTCGTGACGCCCACAAACGTCAACCTGAAAAACCAACGGGACATCCAGAGCCTGGTGGTGCAGGCGGTCTACCCGAATGGAATCACCCGCGATGTCACGGGGGAAGTGACCTGGCAGCTTTCCGATGAAGCGATTGCCAGCCGTAACAACAATGTCCTGTCGGCAAAGCAGGATGGTGAAACCGCGCTGAAAGTCACGCTGGGGAACCTGACGGTCGATGTTCCGGTCAAAGTGACCGAGGCCGCCCTCGACCCGCCTATCAGCTTCAAGAATGATGTGATGCCCGTGTTCACCAAGACCGGTTGCAACTCGGGCAGTTGTCATGGTGCGGCCCGGGGAAAAGATGGCTTTCGTCTCTCCCTGTACGGTTTTGACCCGAACGGCGATTACTATCGATTGACACGGGAGATGCTGGGGCGTCGAATCGACTTGGCATTGCCCGACGATTGCCTGCTGATGACCAAAGCGACCGGCCAGGTTGCCCACACGGGCGGCAACCGTTTTCAGGTCGATTCAAAGTATTATGACACGCTGAAACGATGGCTGGTCAGTGGCGCACCAAATGACGGTGGTCCTGTACCTACGGTAACCAGTGTCGAACTCTACCCAGCTGACGGCCTGCTCAATGGAGCCGGCGAAACCCAGCAGATGAGTGTACGGGCCATCTATTCCGATGGAACGGATCGCGACGTGACGTCACTCGCCTACTTCTCGACCAACAACGACAACGCGCTCGGCATCGACCAGTCAGGTCTGGTTACCGCCAAGAACCGTGGCGAGGCGTTCGTGATGGCTCGGTTCGACACCCATACGGTTGGCTCGGACTTCATCGTGCTACCCAAGGACCTCGAATTCCAGTGGGCGGAGACCCCGGAGAACAACTATGTCGACACCCTGATCAATAACAAGTTGAAGAAACTGCGCATCCAGCCATCCGAACTCTGTTCCGACACCGAGTTCATGCGGCGCGTCTCGCTCGACATCTGTGGAATCGTGCCGACCCCGGCGGAAATTCTGGCCTTCGAAGCGGACCCCGCCGAGGACAAGCGGTCGAAATATATTGACCAACTCCTGGAGCGAAAAGAATTTGTCGAGATCTGGGTGATGAAGTGGTCAGAGCTCTTGCAAATTCGCTCCACCAACCAGGTCAGCTACAAGGCCACACTGCTTTACTACAACTGGCTGCAAGCCCAGATTGCCAACAACGTGCCGGTCGATCAAATGATCAAGGATCTGCTGGGCAGCGAAGGGGGCACCTTCGCCAATGCGGCGACCAACTATTACCAAAACGAACAAAACACGCTGAAAATTGCCGAAAACGTCGCTCAAGTCTTTATGGGTACTCGAGTTCAATGTGCCCAATGCCACAACCACCCGTTCGACCGATGGACGATGGACGATTACTACGGCTTTGTAGCCTTCTTTTCCCAGATTGGCCGCAAGGGGGGTGCCGATCCTCGTGAGACGATCGTCTTCAACAGTGGTGGCGGTGAGACGAGGCACCCGGTTACCAATCAGAATATGACTCCCAAGTTTCTCGGTGGTGACGCTCCCGACACCAAGGGCAAAGACCGTCGAGCCGTGTTGGCCGAATGGCTTGCCTCCAAGGAGAACCCGTTCTTTGCCAAGAATCTGGCCAACGTTGTGTGGGCACATTTCTTTGGCCGCGGAATTGTCGACGAAGTGGACGATGTCCGCATCAGCAACCCACCTGTCAACAAGGCGCTGCTGGACGAACTGGGCAGCAAATTCACCGAGTACAACTACGACTTCAAAAAACTGGTCCGCGATATTTGCAATTCCCGCACCTATCAACTCAGCACGCAGTCCAATGCGACCAACGAGTCCGACCAGACCAATTTCTCCCATGCCAGCCTGCGTCGAATCCGGTCCGAAATCCTGCTCGATGTCATCAGCCAGGTAACCGAAACCCAAAACAAGTTTCGCGGGCTGCCCGTGGGAGCCCGCGCAGTCCAGATCGCCGACGGAAATACGTCGACCTACTTTTTGACCACCTTTGGCCGAGCCAAACGGGAATCCGTCTGCTCCTGTGAAGTGATCACAGAACCGAACCTGGGGCAGGCCCTGCATCTGCTCAATGGGGATACGATCAACGCCAAGATCCAGGCGGGCAAAGTGGTCGAAAAACTGTTGAACACGGAGAAAAAGACACCGGATCAGATTATCGAAGAGATCTACATGCGATGTCTCGGTCGACGACCCAATGAAACGGAAAAACAATCACTCGTGGCCACCGTCACCGAGAACGAGGACAAGCTGTCAGCCTTGCAGGATATCTTCTGGGCCGTATTGAACTCCCAGGAATTTGTCTTTAACCATTAATGCAAACCATCTGTTCCCCGAAGCAAAAAGGGGGCGGTTCAAGTGCCATGCTCAAAACGATCCAAACCTACCGACTGAAACGTTTCCTGTTATTCATAGCAGGTTCCCTCCTGATCATCGCGCCGACGTTTCGCGCTGCGGCTGAAGATGACAAGAAAGAAGGAAAAATTACGTTTGATGATCAGGTCAAGCCGTTGCTGATGCAACGCTGTGGCAATTGCCACAACTCCGACAAGAAATCCGCCGACCTGGACCTTTCCAATTACACGAACATGATGCAGGGTGGGGCCTCGGGCTCCGTGATTGAACCTGGTTCAGCGTCCGATAGCTACCTCTTCATGCTGATTACGCATGAAGAGACGCCGATCATGCCGCCCGGTGAAAACAACAAGCTGAAACCCGAGCAGATCGACCTGATCGCCCGCTGGATCGATGCAGGTGCCCTGGAGAACCAGGGGAGCAAGGCCCGGATCTCCAAGCCGAAATTCGACATGGCCGTTTCCGGCTCTGCCACCAAGCGACCCGAAGTCGTGGCCAAATGGCCACGACTTGTGCTGGAAACCCAGCTCAAGACCGAGCGTCCCACGGCGGTCCCCGCCATGGCAACCAGCCCTTGGGGTCCGACAACCGCCATTGCCGGCCAGAAACAGATCCTGCTGTATGACAATGCTACCCAGCAATTGACCGGCATCCTGCCTTTCCCGGAAGGGCAGGCAACGGTCTTGAAATTCTCTCGCAACGGCTCGTTGTTAATGGCCGCCGGTGGACAGCATGGCGCAGGCGGAAAGGTCTATGTCTGGGACGTCAAAACGGGGCAACGGGTCATGCAAGTCGGTGATGAAATCGACAACATCCTGGCCGCCGACCTGAGTGCCAACCACAAGATGATTGCCTTGGGTGGCCCGCAGAAGATGATTCGCGTCTACTCGACGGCCGACGGTTCCCTGCTGTACGAAATCAAGAAACATACCGACTGGGTTACGGCGATTGAATTCAGCCCGGATAACGTCCTGTTGGCAACGGGGGATCGAAATGGAGGATTGCACGTCTGGGAAGCCGAAACGGGCAACGAATACCTGACGCTCAAGGCCCACAGCCAGATGATTTCCGACATCAGTTGGCGAATGGATGCCAACGTATTGGCATCGGGCAGCCAGGATACAACGATCCGCCTGTGGGAAATGGAAAATGGCGGACAGGTGAAGAACTGGGGAGCCCATGGAGGCGGCGTCACCAGCCTCGATTTCACACGTGATGGCCATCTGGTCTCGTCCGGCCGCGATAAGAATGCCAAACTCTGGCAACAGGACGGAAAACAGGTTCAAAATTGTGGACCGCTGGCAGACGAAGCGTTAGCGGTGACGTTTTGCAACGAAACCAACAAGCTCGTCTGCAGTGACTGGACAGGCATCGTCCGAGTATTCAAACGCGAGGACGGCGCCCATCTAGGGGATTACGACACCAACCCGGCCCAACTGACAGACAGGCTGAAACATTCCGAAGCTCAACTGGTTGACGCCAACCAGAAACACGCACCCTTGGTAGCGCAATTGAATGCGACCGTTGCCAAAGTCAACGAACTGGCTACCAAGATCCAGTCGGCCCAACAGGTCATTACGCAGGCCGAGGCAAAGTTGAATGAACAGAACAAGCAACTCGCTGCCACCAACCAGCAACTGGAATCGACCAAAGCGCAACTGGCGACCCATCAAAAAGAACTGGCTACCAAAGTACAGGCCAAGCCAATGCTTGAGCAATCGTTGCAGAAAACAAACGAGGCGGTCACTGCCCTGGGCGACGATCAGGAACTCAAGGCCACGGCCGCGTCGATTGCCGGCAAGCTTACTCAGATTGATGCCAGGATCACCCAGCTGCAGCAACTCGTCACCCAACTGACCGAGACTCAGACAACCGCCGAGAAACAGGCTGCCGATTTGACCAAGCAAGTGCAGGCAACTCAATCTGAGATGACGGCAGCGGTGACGCAGATGCAGGGACTGCAGAAAGAAAAAACACCGGTTGACCAGCAGAAGACAACTCAAGAACAACAGACCCTGGCGGCCAGCCAACAGGTTTCCCATTGGCAGGGCCAGGTCAACCGGCTGAAAGGAGAAATTGAATTCAAGGCGGCCTTGGAAAAAGTCTCGACCGAGCTGAATAGCGCCAACCAGGTCATCGCGACTGAGGATATCGCGCTGCAGGAAGTCGAGAAGAAACTGGCAGGAGTCGAGCAGGAAGTGGCGACTCAAAAGGCCAACAAACAGGCGGCCGAGCAGAAAGCGGCCGAAATTCGCCAACGCATGTACGAGCTACAAGGCATTGCCAAGTAATTTTTCAAGGAATCGACAATACCAGGATGCAGGCTCATACGTTAACCGCCCCTTCCCGCCAGCCGGCCTTTCAACGCGTACCCCGGCTACCGGTTGCCCACTTCCTCCCGATGCGTGAAGGGCCAACAAGTCGGCTGGATCGGAAGGCCTTACGCTCACCCGGGCCCAAACCGGACAAACTGTCCTGGTTTTCGACAGCAACCCGTTAACACAAAACGAGTACACCGAACATGGCCAAACCGGGTTCACGGACTTTTGATAAACCGAAGGCCGATCCCGACCCGGGTTCGAATAGTCGTCTCAGGGAAAAGATTCACGAGATCATCTTTGAGGCCGACACCCCGGCGGGGATGGCGTTCGACGTCTTCCTGCTGGTAGCCATCCTGTTGAGCATTCTGCCGGTCTGCCTTGACTCGGTAGAAACCTTGCACCAATCGTTTGGCCAGCTGTTTTGGTACATGGAGTGGTTTTTTGCCATTCTCTTTACAATCGAGTACGTGTTGCGAATCTACTGTGTGCGGCGTCCCTGGCGGTACGTGACCAGTTTCTTTGGCATCGTTGACTTGTTGTCTTTTTTGCCCACCTACCTGATTGCCTTCATCAGTCCTGGCACTTCATTCGCCGTCCTGCGGGCACTCCGTCTGCTGAGAGTCTTCCGCATCTTCAAGCTTGTCTGGCTGATGAACGAGGCGAACGAAATGGGCCACGCCATCCTGCAGGCGCGAGGAAAAATTGTTGTGTTTTTCTCGGTGGTTCTGATTTCCGTCTGCATGTCAGGCACCCTGATGTACGAGATTGAAAATTTTGGTGTCCCGCTGGAACAGAGGACCCACAGGGAATTCAGCAACATACCGGAGTCGATCTATTGGGCAATCACCACAATGACAACGGTCGGTTACGGGGATATTGTCCCGACCACGGTCTTGGGAAAAATTGTCTCCTCGCTCCTAATCCTGTTGGGCTACAGCCTGATCATCGTGCCCACCGGGTTTGTTTCGGCCGAGTTCCTGACGGCCAAAAAAAAATCGGTCACCACGCGCAATTGCCAGTCATGCGCGACCGAGGGACACGATGCAGACGCCATCTTCTGCAAGTATTGCGGCGAGGAACTCTGAGATGAAAGCGAACCGCCACAGGACCAACTGCATCAATTCAAACTCCGACGGGCCACCATCAGGTCGATCCCGCAAGACTGGACAGGGCAGAAGAAGCGAGCCGGATAAAAAGCCTGCTTTGGCCGAAAGGGGTGAGGTGAATCGATGAACAACGCAATCGAGCTAGAACAGGTCACCAAGAAATTTGGCCGTCAAATTGCCGTGAACGAACTCGAACTAGCCGTTCCGCGCGGTGCGATTTACGGGTTTATCGGACCAAACGGATCGGGCAAAACAACCACGCTGCGAATGATTCTCCGTATTTTCCAGCCCGACCAGGGCCAGGTGACGGTCTTGGGAAAGTCAACCGGAAAAACAGCCGACAATCGTCTTGGCTACCTGCCCGAGGAGCGAGGGCTTTACAAACGGATGCGGGTCAAGGATATCCTGACCTATTATGCGAGGCTCAAGGGAGTTCGCAATTGTCGAGACGACCTTGACCACTGGCTGGAGAGATTGGGAGCCGGCCAATGGGCCAACAAGAAGATCGACATGCTTTCCAAGGGAATGGCCCAGAAAATCCAGTTCATTGCGGCGGTGATCGCCAAACCTGAACTCGTCATCCTCGATGAGCCGTTCAGCGGCCTGGACCCGGTCAACCTGGAAGCCATCAAAGAAGCCATATTCCAGTTGCGTGAAAACGGAACAACGATTGTCTTTTCCACGCACGACATGGACATGGCTGAAAAAATGTGTGACACCATCTTCATGATCTTCCAGGGAAGGAAGGTCCTGGACGGGACCCTGACCAGCATACAATCCAAGTTTCCCGCCAATCGTTTACGTGTTCAATTTTCGGGCGACATGTCGATGCCAAACCTTCCAGGAGTACAAGATGTCCAATCCAACGGGCGCTTTCATGAGTTTGTCGTCCAGCCTGATCAAGATTCACAAGCATTGCTACAACAGATGGCGAACCAGAGAGTCGTCACCCATTTCGAGATTCTCAAGCCTTCGCTGCATGACATCTTTGTCGAAATTGCCAGCCCGCACCGGAATGGAAATGGGAAATAATGCCCCCGTTGAACGTGGTAAACGGTCCTCCTGCCGTTCAATGAATAGACTTTTTTTGGCGATTTCGCAGACCTTGAAGACTACAATTCATACTAACGGCCAGTTGGCCAGGCCGGGACGCTTCCCCAAGACTGATGGAAATCAATCAAACCGATGCGAAATGACGATTTAAACCGACTCGCAGGCTGGACAAAAAACCAGACGATCTGGGCCCCTCACTTCCCATGCATTTACCTGCTGGCCGCCACTTTCTGTTTTGCGTTCCACCTGGAACCATCGGCGATGGCGGCACCCCAATCGTCGAAATCAAAGATTTCCTACAATCGGGATGTCCGGCCAATCCTGTCAGAAAACTGTTTCGCCTGTCATGGTCTCGATGCAGAAAACCGGCAAGCAGACCTCCGTCTCGACCTGGCCGAAACGGCACATGGCAAAACGGGTGATGCTGCTGCGATTGTCCCAGGTCGCCCTGCTGACAGCCCTCTCTGGCAACGTGTCGCGACAGACGACCCGGATGAGATCATGCCCCCCGCCGATTCCCACAGGAAGTTGACGGCTGCACAAAAAGAGACGTTGCGATTGTGGATTGAACAGGGTGCTCTTTACCAGAAACACTGGGCCTTTGAACGGCCGGCAAAGCCGGTCGGCGACGGGATCGATTTTTTTGTTGAAGGCTCGTTGGCTGATGAGGACACAGCCTTTTCGCCCGAGGCAGATCGCCCGACCTTGATCCGCCGTGTGAGTTTCGCCTTGACCGGTCTCCCCCCCACGATTGCCGAAGTCGATGCTTTCCTTCACGACGACTCAGATACCGCCTATGAAGCGATGGTCGATCGGTACCTGGCATCACCCCGCTACGGGGAAGAGATGGCGCGACACTGGCTGGACGTGGCCCGCTACGGCGACACACATGGCATGCACCTGGACAACGAGCGGCAAATGTGGGCTTACCGTGACTGGGTGGTGGATGCCTTCAACCGCAATCTCGGTTACGACCAGTTCACCATCGACCAGCTGGCTGGTGATCTGGTTCCCAATCCGACCCAGAATCAGTTGATTGCCACTGGCTTCAACCGTTGCAACGTGACTACGGGGGAGGGTGGCAGCATCAAGCAGGAGTTCATTTTTCGCTACGCGGTCGACCGGGCCAGTACGACCGCACAGGCATGGCTGGGGCTGACCGCCGGCTGTGCCGTCTGCCACGATCACAAGTACGATCCGATTTCGCAAAAAGAATTTTATTCCCTATATGCCTTTTTCAACTCGAATGCGGACCCGGCGATGGACGGTAACGCGCTGTTGACGCAACCGGTAATCAAGGTCATGCCGGAAGATTACGAAGGCAAAATGAAACGGTTCGCCGAGCGGGAGACGACCCTGCGTGAAGCGATTGAAAAGAGAGCGGCCACGATTGCCTATACGGATCCAGCGGAGCGTCAGCCCAGGCCCCCCATCGAGCAAACGGAATCCGTCTGGTTCGACGACGCGTTTCCGGTCGGTGCCCAGGTCAACGCGCCGGGCCCTGTTCTGGTCGACCAACCGGTCCACAGTGGCAGGAAGTCCTTGAAAGTAGTCGGCCCGGGACTGGCGCAGACTTTTTATGACAAGGGTGCCCCACCTCTGACAGGTCCCGATCAAGGCCGGTTTTTCCTGAATGTGTTTCTCGACCCCCAGGACCCTCCGGAAGAGATCATGGTCCAGTTCCTCACCCAAACCTGGAACCACCGGGCGATCTGGGGAGCCGACCTGATTGACTGGGGAAAACCGAACAGTATTGAGCGGTTTTCAGCCGGGCAGCTGCCGGCTACGGGCAAGTGGGTCAAATTGGAGTTCGACGCCGCAGACGTGGGCCTCGGCGCCGACACCCCGGTCAAAGGATTCGCCTTCACCGTACATGGAGGAACCGCCTATTTCGACCAGTTGGGCGTGGTCGGTCAGACGGATCCGGTCAAGGAGCCCCGGCTCTCATTGACGGCCTGGCTTCAATCCAGAGCCGGCCAGGAGACTCCGGGGGCGCCGGCCGAACTGAATGCCTGGCTGAAGGCGGGGCCCAAGGCCGAGCGGACACCGGAAGAACTGACACGACTGCGCAACTACTACGTTTCCCATATCTGTCAATCTACGAGTGAGTCATTCGACCAGTTAAAGAGTGAACTGGCAGCCGTCAGCAAAGAGCGAACCACCTACGACCAGTCCGTCCCATCAACGTTCGTTTTCCGGGATCTGCCTCAGCCACGTGACAGTTTCGTGATGATCCGTGGCGAATACGATGCGCCCGGTGACCCGGTCACACCCGGCACACCGGCTGTCCTTCCCCCGCTGCAACCGACCGGTCAGCGCGCCAACCGGCTCGACCTGGCCGAGTGGCTGGTAGCCCCGGAAAACCCGTTGACGTCCCGCGTCGCGGTCAACCGATTTTGGCAGCAGATTTTTGGGGTGGGCCTGGTGGAGACCAGCCACGACTTTGGCACCCAGGGTTCACTGCCCACGCATCCGGAACTGCTGGACTGGCTGGCGGTCTGGTTCCAACAGAACGACTGGGACGTCAAACAGCTGATGCGATTGATGGTCACCAGCCAGACTTTCCGCCAACAGAGCAGCGCAGCCACCGAGCGCTGGAACGCCGATCCAAACAACCAGCAATTGGCCCGCGGACCCCGCTTCCGACTGGACGCCGAACAACTGCGCGACCAGACCCTGTTCGTCAGTGGCCTGATGGTGGACGACATGGGAGGCAAGGGGGTGAACCCGTACCAGCCACCCAACATCTGGGAGCCACTCGGGTTTGGCAACTCGAATACGCGATATTACAAGCAAGGAAACGGCAAGGCCCTCTATCGCCGCACACTCTATACCTTCCTGAAACGAACGGCCCCCCACCCGATGCTGGAAAACTTCGACGCACCACCGCGCGAACAATCGTGTATCCGTCGTGACCGGACCAACACCCCCTTGCAGGCATTGCAGTTATTGAACGATGTTCAGCATTTTGAGGCGGCGCGTGCGTTCGCCCAAAGAATCATGCAGGCGGCAGAAAGCAGCGAAGATCGAATCGATTTCGCTTACCGCACTCTGCTCGCTCGCCATCCTGCCCAGGAAGAGACGGAAATCCTGATCGATTTCCTCGATCGACAGAGGCAAAAGTACGAGTCAGCACCGGAGGCAGCCAGCCAGGCGATCCACTTTGGTGATTCCAAACCACCGGCAGATATCCCGCCAGTGGAACTGGCAGCCTGGACCCTGCTGGCGAACCTGATGCTCAACCTGGACGAGGTCATTGTCCGCAACTAGTGAACGCCATGCAATCGAACGACCCTTTATTCAATTATCAACTGTTACAGACAAGACGTCAGTTTTTTGGCGGGGTAGGAGTCCGTCTGGGCGGGCTGGCGATGGCATCGATGATGGCCGGAGAGTTGCGCGCCCAGGCAGACGAAGAGCGAGTCCACCCTTCGCTGCCTGGCATGCCCCACTTCCCGCCCCGAGCCAAGGCGGTGATCTATCTCCATATGAATGGTGGGCCCTCGCAGCTCGATACATGGGATTACAAACCGAAACTGGTAGAGCAGTTTGACAAGGACCTTCCCAAGGATTTCCTCGGCAACCGAATCACCACCATGACCAGTGGCCAGGCAAAATTCCCGGTCGCACCTTCCAAGTACCCGTTTCAACAACATGGAGAGTGCGGCCGTTGGGTCAGCTCACTGCTACCGCACACGGCGAAAATTGTCGATGACATCGCCCTGATCAAGACGGTTCACACCAACGCCATCAACCATGACCCGGCCTGCACGTTCGTGATGACCGGCAGCGAAGTCCCGGGCAAGCCGAGCATGGGCTCCTGGGTTTCCTACGGGCTGGGAGCGGAAACCAACAACCTGCCAGCCTTTGTCGCCCTGGTTCCGAATTTCCCCAGCGGCTCCAACGCGCAAGCACTCTATACCCGCATGTGGGGACCAGGTTTTATACCGGGCAAACATAGTGGAGTCGTCCTCCGGGCCGGGGCCGAGCCGGTGCTGTACCTGGAAAATCCTCCCGGGGTCGACCGCAGCGACCGGCGTGCGATGCTGGACGCGCTGGGCAAGTTGAACGCCAGGGGGTTTCACAAGTTTGGCGACCCCGATATCCAGACGCGGATTGCCCAGTACGAAATGGCGTACCGAATGCAATCGAGCGTTCCCGAATTGACCGATCTGGGCCAGGAAACCCAGGCCACCAAGGACCTGTACGGGCCAAACGTCGAGAAACCTGGCTCCTTCGCCCAAAGTGCATTGCTGGCCCGCCGACTGGTGGAGCGTGGCGTACGGATGGTGCAGATCATGCACCGCGGCTGGGACTCTCATGGCAATTTGCCGGTGGAATTGGGGAATCAATGCCTCGATACCGATCAGCCGACGGCTGCCCTGATCACCGACCTGAAGCAACGGGGCATGCTGAAGGACACCCTGGTTGTATGGGGAGGTGAATTTGGACGAACCGTTTACTGCCAGGGTAAATTGAGCAAAGAGACGTATGGGCGCGATCACCACCCTCGCAATTTCTGCATGTGGATGGCAGGAGGTGGGATCCAGGGAGGCGTCGAACTGGGAGAGACCGATGAATACTCCTACAACCCAATTGCCGACCCGGTTCATATCAATGAGATCAATGCCACCATTCTGCACTGTCTCGGCATCGATCACGAACGGTTCACCCTTCGCTACCAGGGACTGGACCAGCGGTTGACCGGGGTGGAACCGATGCGGGTGCTCAAGAAGATCCTGGCCTGAGCGGAGTCAGCCTGTGTCGACTCTTCACCCGCTGGAGATCCCTACCGTTGCTGCTGACCGGCCGCTTTGCCAGGCACCCGTGGGTCATGCGCGCCTGTAAACAGCCCTTTCTCCGGATCCCAGGCGATTGCCTGGGTCACACCACTGGAAGAAGTGAGGGACACATCGTGTCCCAACTCCTTCAGACGTTTGACCTGGTCCGCCTCCAAGCTCCGCTCCACCGCCAGCCGGTCCGGCGACCACTGGTGGTGGATACGTGGGGCACCGATCGACTGACCGATCGGCATGCCCAGGTCCAGGTGGTTGATAATACCCCACACGACTTGCGTGATGATCTTGGGGCCCCCTGCCGCACCGATCGTCATGATCGGCTGCCCATCCTTTAGCACGATCGTGGGACTCATGCTGGACAGCGGACGTTTCCCGGCAGCAACCGCATTGTTCTCCCCACCCACCAGTCCAAACGCATTGGGAACGCCAGGCGCGATCGAGAAATCATCCATCTCGTTGTTCATCACGACCCCCAAGCCCGGGACAATCACCTTCGAGCCGAAGGTCGTATTGACCGTCGTTGTGATGGCAACCCAGTTCCCCTGGGAATCGGCGGCAGCAACATGGGTTGTATGTTTCCCAAAAAAATCGCCATCTTTGCGGGGAGGGGTGCCATGGGCCGTCACCGCCGAAACCTGGTCGAGTTTAATTTTCTTGGCCAGATCACGGGCATACTGTTTGTCGATCAGTCCTCGGGGGACCTTCACGTAATCGGGATCCCCCAGCCAGTAAGCCCGGTCGGCAAACGCCAGTTTCATCGCCTCGGCCACCACATGGCGCATCTGGGCCGGGTCCTGTTGATGGAGTTCGGCCAGATCGAACGACTCCAGGATATTCAGAATTTGAGCCACATGCACACCGCCACTACTGGGCGGGGGGAAGCCGATAATTTCGTAACCGCGGTAGGTCGTGCGGACCGGGTCGCGGTTGACCGTTTTGTAGTTCTTGAAATCTTCGACCGTCATGATGCCACCATTCTCAGACATCCAATCGGCCGTTTTCCGGGCGAACTCTCCCTGGTAGAACCAATCCGTCCCCGACTTCGATATCTGTTTGAGGGTATTGGCTAAGTCCGGTTGTCGCAGCACCTCACCCGGCTGGTAGACACTGCCGTCCGCCTTGAGCAGGGCGGCGGCGGAGCCCGGGAACTGCTTGAGGTACCTCTGAGTACTTCGCAGTCTCCCCGAGTAAACCCGGTCCACCGGGAAACCTTCCTCCGCCACATCGGCAGCTTCCAGGGCGAGGGAAGCGAAAGGCAACTTGCCGTACCCGGCAACCGCCTCGGAATAAGCTTTCAAAGCGCCCGGCACCCCGCTGGCCAGCGGACCGACACGCGACAGGTTCCCATCGGCAACACCGTCTCGTAAATACATGTCACGGTGAGCGGCCCCGGGTGCCATTTCCCGACCGTCGATGGCCACCAATTTCCCGTCCGCCGTTCGAATCAGGATAAAGCACCCGCCACCAATGCCCGAATTGAAACCATCGACCACTCCCAAGGTCAGCGCTGTCGCCACGGCAGCATCGACCGCATTTCCACCCTGCTCAAATGCTTTCAAACCAGCATCGGTCGCGATCGGATTGACCGATGCGACCATGTTCAACTTGGAAACACCCGACGGATCCGTTTGCCCAACCACTGGCCGTAGTGGAAAACAAACAAGTGATAAAATTAAAATCAGGAAATGGACCCGGACCTGCTGATAACCTTGTTTTTGGCGTGTAACGGTCACCCTGCCTGTTTCATCCCGCATTTATGTTGCCCCATTAATTGAATCCGACTTGCCAACAATTCACCGCTTGCTCTAAGCTGACATTATGACACTTCCCCCCGAACAATCCGATTCTGAAAAACTCCATCTCGATGAAGATTCGGAAGAAATTGTCGACCCGGATGCAGCCGGTGAAGAACTCTCTCTGGAACAGTTGAGTCGCGCCTACGCGGATGTCCTGCAAGGTCGCGAAGATGACGAGTCCGTATACGACGAAGCAGCAGTCGATGACCCGATCGACGAAGCTGATTTGGAAGACGATCCCGAAACGGAAACTGACGACCTGTCTGGGGAAACGGCCGGCATCGAAGCCGTCCAGGACTTTGACCCGGCCGAAGAAGACGAGCAGGATAATGCGGGCTGCCCGATCGAACCGGAGACCATTCTGGAAGCGATCCTGTTTGTCGGTTGCCCACCCGGAAATGCCCTGAAAGCGCGTCAAATTGCCGCCATCATGCGCGACGTCAGCCCGAAAGAAATCAAGGGGCTCGTAAAAAAATTGAATCAGGGTTACGAGGCAAGCCACGCTCCGTACCGCATCGTTTCGGACTCGGGCAACCTGAAAATGGAGTTGGTAGATGATGAAGAAATGAGCCAGGTTCGGTCCCAATTCTACGGGGAAGTTCGACATGCCAAGTTGAACCAGAACGCGATCGACGTACTGGCCGTGGTCGCCTACAACCAGCCGGTCAGCAAGGAGGAAGTGGAAAAGATCAGAACCCGTCCCAGTGGATCGGTACTGTCCCAGATGGTTCGCCGGCAGCTGCTGCGGTTTGACACCTCGGAGACGAAACCTCGCCGCAGGATGTACAGCACAACGGACCGGTTTCTGGAGTTGTTCCACCTCGACACGATCGGGGATTTACCTCAAACCAACACCGCATCGGACCTCGACGAGCTGGCCGATTGAACGAACGATGATTCCCGAGAACAGCCGGCCGGGCAGACACAAAGAATTTACTTTTCTTAACACAAAGCATACGGCGGGGACCCGCCTGGCCCGGAGCGGGTCCCAATCAGCCAAAAAATCGGTTCGGCTCCGACCGTTTGCCAATGTTGCGAATGAACCGCGGTAGGTCTTATAATCTGGCGTACAAACAACCGGCATTTACCGGTTTCTGTTTTTCCTGTCCCACCCGTTCGGGTATTGATTCTGGAGATGCTGGATGCGTAATGTGGTCGCCCTCGTTTTGGGTGGGGGTCGTGGAACAAGACTTTTCCCATTGACGTCGATTCGAAGTAAACCTGCTGTCCCACTGGGAGGCATGTACCGCTTGATCGACATCCCTCTCTCCAATTGCATCAACAGCAATATCCGCAGGATATTCGTGTTGACCCAGTTCATGTCCACCAGCCTGCATGGCCACATTCGTCGGACCTACAACTTTGATTACTTTAGCGGTGGGTACGTCGAGGTGCTGGCCGCCCAGGAAACCATGAGTGAAGGAACTGACTGGTACCAGGGGACAGCAGATGCTGTTCGCAAGAACCTGCGCCAAATCAATCGCCGGGATATCGACTATGTCATCATCCTGTCGGGTGACCAACTGTACCGGATGGACTACCGGAAGTTGCTCCAGTCCCACCAGGATTCCAATGCAGATGCCACGATCGCCTGCATGCCAGTCACCCGCGAACAGGCGCGAGGGTTTGGCATCATGCAGCTGGATGATGACGGTCGCGTTCGCGGATTTGTGGAAAAACCGGAAACGGATGAAGCCATCGACGAGGTCCGCACAGACCCGGAGTGGATCGATGCCCGAGGGATCAAGAGTCGTGGGCGAGACTGCCTGGCCAGCATGGGTATTTACGTGTTCAATCGCGAGTTGCTGGTCGATGTCCTGGAAAACACCAGCTACGCAGATTTTGGTCGCGAAGTATTCCCGGCAACGCTGGAATCCCACCGGGTTCAGACGCATCTGTTTGATGGCTACTGGGAAGACATCGGAACGATTCGATCATTTTACGACGCGAATATCGGCATGACCCATGAGACTCCCGAATTCCGGCTGTTCACACCAGAGGCTCCCATCTATACCCGCCCGCGTTACCTACCACCCACCCACCTCGGGGAAGTCTCGGTACAAAACAGCTTGATTGCCAATGGCTGCCAGATTGGCAAAGGGAGCCGAATCGAAAACAGTATCATCGGCCTGAGGACGATCATCGGTAACGACGTCCACGTGAAAGACTCCATTATCATGGGTGCCGACTATTACACCGACACCTCGCAGAAACGGCGCGACACGGGGGCAACCCTCCCGCTGGGGATTGGGGATCATTCCAGGATTTACGGCACCATCGTCGACAAGAATTGCCGGATTGGCAGCAACGTGCTGACTTCCAATGATACCGGCGTGGTCGAAACCGATTTGCATCACCCGACCTGTGTCGTTCGCGACAGCATACCGATCATCGTCAAGAGCGGCGAATTGCCTGATGGCTGGACCCTAAACGATTTCCTGGACGATCAGGAATCGTGAGAACACCTCCCAACCGCTAACGGGCGGGTTTCCAACGGACAGTCTCGAGGGAGAGCGGCTTCGATTCGACCGTACTGGAAAGCGACTTCCGAACCGGCCCCATCCGAATTTGTATCTGGTTGAGCTGGTCTTCGTTCAGCTCAAAAAAGACACGGTTCTCGATCGTCCATCGCCCCGGCTTCTTGTCACCCGCCACCTCGAAATAGAGCCAGGCCTGTTTTAACCCGACCTGCGCACCGACCCAACGAATTGGGCGGACCTTGCCCGAATCCCCGATCAGGCGGAATCGGCGCGCAACGTACTGCTCGAACATTGCCTCCACCCCCGGTTCGGCATCGAGATCGATCGCCCGCCCGCTCATCCTGGAAATTGCTTTTTCCAGGTCCGCCGGCCAAACACAGAGGGCAACCTCGAAGTGTCCCGTCTCAGGATTCCATTCGACTTCCGCATAACTGACGTGGTACGGGTGACTCGCCGACAGCGTCGGATTTCCATTGGGCAGGACCACACCGCAAGCGGCCATCAGCAAGACTACCAGGAAATGGTTCATCGGCTGCCCCCCTGTTTCTGCTGGGATCGCTTCAACTCGATTTGCTGGTCACGCATCGGGTTCGGTCGCTCCCTCGACTCCTTGAATAATTCAAAGCGGGACTTCTGAATCCGGGGCGGGTAGTGATTGTTGGCCAAGTCCACATCCGCTGTTTCCAGCCGGGGATCCAGGTTAAGTGAGGCAACCGGCTTCTCGGTAATGATCAACTTGCTGATCGCCTCGTTGTTCTTGTTCCAGATCTCGGCCGGGTATCTCAACAGGTCGGTGGAGCCATCCTCAAAAGTCAATTCCAGGATCACGGGCATGACCAGCCCACCAACGTTTTCCAGGTCGACCAGGTAAAAATAATGATCTGCATCCAGCAACTTCCGCTCCTCTTCCGAAAGTTTCTCCACGAACTTGTCATAAGACCGGGATTCTTTGGGGGTCACGTCAAGCGGATCATAATCGTTGTAAAAATCTTTTAGCTCCGGGAATTTTTCAACGTATTTGGGTAGCGGTTTATTTCTTTCAGCGCTCTGGGTTTCAGGCTGATCCTGCCGTTCAGCCCGTTGAACCTGCTTTTCAACCTCAGGCCCCTGTTGAATGTCCAACCGGCGCACACCGAGGACCGCCAAATCCACATGATCGGTCGAGTAGAACCAACCCCGCCAGAACCAGTCCAGGTCGGTCCCCGAGGCATCTTCCATCGTGCGGAAGAAATCAGCCGGCATGGGACGCTTGAATTTCCAGCGACGGGCATACTCCTTGAAAGCAAAATCGAACAACTCCCGTCCCAGGATCGTTTCCCGCAGGATATTCAGTGCCGTAGCCGGCTTGGCGTAAGCGTTGGCGCCAAATTGCAGGATGGATTCGGAATTGGTCATGATCGGCACTTGGTTCAGACTGGCCATGAAAGGAACGATATCCGCCGGCTCACCGCGCCGGGAAGGGTACCCCTCTTCCCATTCCTGTTCTGCCAGGAACTGCAGGAACGTATTCAAGCCTTCGTCCATCCAGGTCCATTGGCGCTCATCCGTATTGACGATCATCGGGAAGTAGTTGTGTCCGACTTCGTGGATGATGACGCTGATCAATCCATACTTGGTCCGTGCCGAATACGTCCCGTCTTTCTCCGGCCGAGGGCCGTTGAAACAGATCATCGGGTACTCCATTCCGCCCACCGGTCCATTGACCGAAATGGCGACAGGATAGGGATAGTCAAAGGTGTAACGGGAATAGACATTCAGGGTATGCACGATGGCATGGGTCGAGTACCGACTCCACAGCGGCTCCCCCTCCTTGGGGTAAAACGACATCGCCATGACAGGTGCACCGCCCACGTCGTGTTGAAGCGCATCCCAGATGAACTTGCGGCTGGAAGCAAAGGCAAAGTCCCGAACCTGGTCCGCCTTGAAAATCCAGGTCCGATCCCCATCCGGGCGGCTCGATTCGTTGGCCAAGGCTTCTTCCGGTGTCACGATAAACAGCGGCTTTTCAGCCGACTTGGCCATTTCTAGACGCTGCCGCTGATCGGGCGACAGGACCTGATCGGCATTCATCAGGGTGCCCGTCGATGCCACCACATGGTCACTCGGCACCGTGATTCTCACCACGTAGTTCCCCACCTCCAACGTAAATTCGCCGCGGCCCAAAAACTGTTTATGCTGCCAACCCGTTACATCCGTGTAGGCACACAGCCGGGGAAACCACTGGGCCATTTCATAGATGTAGTTCCCATCCTCCGGGAAATATTCGTAACCACTTCGTCCCCGCACCACTTTCGCATCATTGATACGGTAATACCAGTCAACGCCAAACTCAAACGACCCACCCGGCGGTAAGGGTTGGGGCAGATCCACCCGCATCATGGTTTTGACCACCGTGTACTTCAAAGGCTGGTTGGTTGAGTTGTCGGTACACTTGGTAATCGTGATCCCACCATCAAACACGCGGCGGGCCAACATACCTTGAAATTGCTTGAAAGGGACACGCTCCAGCCCCGGCGAGGTGGCTGCCAGTTTTGACTCCGAATCGGGGCGGTGAATATTGGCATCCAGTTGCAACCAGAGGTACCGCAACGTGTCGGGACTGTTGTTCTTGTAGGTGATCACCTCGCTTCCGAAAAGACGCTGATTTTCATCATCCAGGCGGACATCAATCTCGTAGTTCACCTCCTGTTGCCAATACGCCGGGCCCGGCGCCCCTGAGCCGGTGCGGAAACCGTTGGGTGTCGGCAGGTCCTCTTCCAACTGCCTGAATTTGTCCTGCTGGGAAAATTTGCCTACCGCCTGGGCATGCAGGGAAACGGGGATCGAGACAACAACCAGGAGACAGACAAAACCGTTCAATCGCAATGACATGGCAGTACCGGTGAAAACAGGAATTTCAAGTGGAATACGTCTATTAGAATTTGGACGGCAGGTCGACTCAATACTTCAAAGAACAAAACAGCAGACTTGGTCAAATTCGGGCGCGAGGTTCCATTGACAGTCGCCAGGTAGCCCCACCCTGGCGGGTAGTTGACGATCAACGGGTAGCTCAGCCCTCAGGAACCGGGGGCCGGACCCATTTCACGATATAGATGATCGCCACCCAATCGAACAGAAAATGGCTTACGGCAGGGACCAGGAACGTGCCGCTCCAAATCATCAAAGCGCCAAAATAAAGCCCGATCAGGAAAGTGGTAGCCGCATACTCCTTGTTGACCCAATGACAAAGTCCGAACAGCAGGCTGGAAACCAGCAGACCACAGACGACCCCTTCCGGCCCCCCGATCCATGCACCGATCCCACCTTGCAGCGCCCAGCGGAATAACAACTCCTCGCAAAAACCGGCCAACAGGGCAATCAAGGCACATTCGTACCACTTGAGCCGCTTGAAAAGAGGAGCCAGGTCACGTTCCACAACGTCCCTTAATGGCCGTAAGACAGGAACCGGGAAGAAATGGAAAAAAAACAGGTAGCCAACCAGTGGAATCGTCGCCAGTCCCCCCCAGAACAGACTCTCCAGCAGCAGCTGAAAGTCAATTTTTGACAAGGGCTGTTGTGGATCATAAAACCCGTAGCAGCTGATCAACAAAGCGATCACGACCAGGGTGCCTTCCAACAGCAGCACCAACAGCAACAGGTAATCCGGGTTAAAGATCGGTCCCGACAGTGGAGCGATCCGACCGTCGTCCGATTCTTCGGTGACTTGCGCTGGCTGGATGCTCTGGTTATCGTTCATCTGGAACCAATAAAAAACGACCGAGCACCAGGTGCTTGGCCGTTGTGTACGGGAACATGGCAGGAGCCGGCGAACCCCGGGCTACTTTTCCAGTTCCAGGGCCGCAATGATGGCCGTTGCGCCGGGGGTCAACTGACGGATCTTGTCAGCGATCACGCTCTTCTCGGAAGCCGAGGCTTTCACGGCCCGCGATTTGAACTGGGTAATTTTTTTCTTTCGATGACGCCGACGTCGGAGTTCTCTGCGTCGTTCACTGCCTGGCATGGGGGATCCTTTGGAGTCGTTTTGAATATCGGTCGGTTACCGGACTTTTGTCGGAAGCGACAGTGTAAGCCAAAACGGCCTGTCGATCAACGATCATTCAAGATTTGGCTGCCTGGTGACGGCCGCCATCCAACCTGCCACGACCCGACCACTTCCCCACAAAAGCCCGTTTTCCCCACGTTTCTTTGGCACCTCCGACACCGCTGAGTCCCACAGGAGCCGTCGATTCCAAAGAAATCCGGAAAGGGAACGTGAAGGCAGGCAGCAGGGGCCCCAACTCGTACCGTCCCGACCAAGCTGTCCGGACTCAAGAACGCTCCAGCATGCTCTGCATGATCCGGGGACGCAATTCGGCTACCAGGAAAACCGATCCCGTGATGCAGACAAAATCCTGTTCATCCATGCTCTCCCGGCACCATTGCCAAGCGGCTTGGGAATCAGGCTGGGTCAGCCAATCGGTCTCACCGGCAGCCGGAATCTGGACGGCAATTCGCTTTAATTGCTCCACCGGCATCCCCCGCGGGTTGGCGGTGAACTGCGTCAGGCAAATCTGGTCAAAAACCCCGGCCAACCCCTGCAACATCCCCTGCACATCTTTTTCTCGGCTCGCCGCAAAAATCAGCCGGCGGCGGGCAGCCGCGTTAAAGGTGGGCAATTCCTCCCGCAATGTCTCGACCAGAGCCAGGATCGAAGCGACGTTATGTGCCAGGTCAACCACGATCGTGGGATGGCGCGACACGATTTCCGTGCGACCTTCCAAATGAGCAGTTCGCAAACCGCAGCGGACCTGCTCTTGGCTGATCGACCAGCCCTGGGCAACCAGCACCTGAATAGCCGCTGCAGCCAACGTGGCATTCACCTGTTGGTGATGACCCGGTGCGGTAACCTTCAGGTCCGTCCACTCGAAATCGCTTCCACCGATCGAGCCACGAACATCAAAAAGGTTGGCCAGCGGCTGGTCCGCCGAGGACTCCTCAGGCTTCACCAAAACCTCGGTTTTTCCCAACGCATGACAGGCAAAATCCTGCCCTTTCACAAATAATTCCGCCGAGCATTCCCTCGCCTTGTCAGCGATGACCGGCAAGACCTCGGGGTGAACCGCACCGGAAACAACGGGAACTCCCGGCTTGATGACACCTGCTTTCTCGCGGGCGATCCGCTCCACCGTCAAACCGAGTTGCTCGGTATGGTCCAGGCTGATATTGGTAATCACACACAAATCGGGCTGGCATATATTGGTGGAATCAAGCCGCCCTCCCATCCCGACTTCCAGAATGACGACATCCACTTTCTGGTTGGAAAAATAGAGCATCGCCGCGGCGGTAATGACTTCGAAAAATGTCAAACCAGGCAGACCCATTTCCGTCGACCTGGCATCCATTTCTTCCACCACTGGCTGCATTTGCTGCAGCACATTGAGCAACTGTTCGTCACTGATGATCTGGCCGTCAATCGACATCCTCTGATGCACGGTTTCCAGATGGGGCGATGTATAGACGCCGGTACGTTTTCCGGCAGCCGTCAACACCGCACCGATATACGTACAGACCGATCCTTTCCCCTTCGTTCCCGCTACGTGGATCACCGGGTACGCCAGGTGAGGGTCCCCCAGTCGCCGGGCCAGTTCCAGCATGTTGTTCAACTTGAAATCGGTCGCCCGTGGCGTATTCTGGCGCTCGTAGTTGATTCGCCCGAACAGACGGTCCAAGTGGTCCTGCAAGGAAAGTGTATCGGTACGGTTCATTTCGTCTTTTTTCGGTTCGAGAGGGCGATGCGACGACCCCGACCCCGTGATCAGCCGGCCCGAAAAATCATGGCCAACTTTAAGGATAATAAAGAAACACCGATTGAATTGAAGTGGTGGGAGCCGGTTTGACAGGAATAAGCCGCATGACGGACGGGCCGCTGCCCGCCAGTTCGCCGGTCGACCGACAAGGAATTGGCCGTGGAACGTGCCAAAAGGGAGTTTTGAGCAACCCGGACAGTCCCTACCCGGCCTATCACCGATCCGAACGACCCAAACTACCGCGAAATGGCCGATTTGGATTGTTTGGGTGCCACAGGTAGGTTGAAGACTATTTGGGCCAAATCTATCATATTTTGGTTGGCGAAACCGAGCTTTGGGCCCGATCGGCAGATTGAGTGCCAAGGCCACCCGGCGGATCGAACCATGCTCCTGTTCAGGGCGTATAAACCGTAACGTCGCAATAGGTTAGTTGCCGATGTAATCCAACGGGGCAGCCGCCACCGAGCGGGGACTCAAGCTGAATTGAACCGATAAATCGTTGACCCGTTAGGTAACGGGATTTGATCACTGGAGATAAATTTAGATGTCAACCGATACCCCCCCTGTCAATGAGGACAAACCGAGGCGGCTGGAACAATCCAACCCCGATTACGATCCGAACATCGTTGTCGAAGCGCAAAACCTTACGAAGATCTACCGGGACTTCTGGGGGCGACAAAAAGTAAGGGCATTGAAAGCCCTCGACCTGGAAATCAAGAAGGGCGAAGTCTTTGGTTTGCTGGGGCCCAACGGCTCGGGGAAATCGACCACGATCAAGCTGCTGCTCGGCTTACTGTTTCCGACCAGCGGGAGAGCGCTGGTATTTGGCAAGGACGCCTCGGAAGTATCCAAAAACGAAATGATCGGCTACCTGCCCGAGGAATCCTACCTCTACAAGTTTCTCACGGCCGAAGAAACCCTCGACTTCTACGGCCGGCTGTTTGACATGCCAGCCGATGTCCGCAAGGAACGGGTCAACAGCCTGATCGAAAAGGTCGGTTTGACCTGGGCCAAACGTCGTCAGTTGAAGGAGTATTCCAAAGGGATGACACGCCGGATCGGCCTCGCTCAGGCCCTGATCAATGATCCTGACCTGATTCTCCTGGATGAACCGACGTCGGGACTCGACCCACTCGGTACCCGCGAAATGAAAGACATGATTCTCGAGCTTCGAGAAGAGGGCAAGACGATCGTCATGTGCAGTCACCTGCTGGCCGATGTCCAGGATGTCTGTGACCGGATTGCCATTCTCTACCAGGGTGAACTCAAGGAACTTGGCCGAGTCGACAGTCTACTGAAAGTCAGTGATGAAACCCAGGTTTTGGCCAAGGGCCTGCCCCCGGAAGCTTACGACGACATTCGCGCCGCCATCACGAAACATGGTGGTGAAGTTCTGGGAATCGACAACCCCAGGACAACCCTAGAAGACCTGTTCCTGGACATCGTTCGAGAAAGCCAGGAGCGGCCGGGCCATCGAACGTCAGGTGCAAATACGGCCTCGGATTAGTTCAATTTGAGAACAGACAAGGATTGGCCCGATCCAGGGCATTAGGACATACCAATGGTTGTTGAACAGTTTCCAAATTTCTTTGATTGGATTGGCCCCGGGCTGCTGCTACTCTGCGCGATTGCCCTGTCGGGGACCGTACTCGGGATTTTCCTCGGATACGTCGTTGCCTCGTTCAAACATGGCCCGTTTGAAGCATTTTATGTCGTGGCCAAGGTGATCGCCGAGGCGATCCCCGATTTCCTGGGGACCTCGCCACGACGAATCATGGCAATCGCCCGATTGTCGGTTAAGGAGGCGATCCGCCGGAGGGTCATCCTCGTGACGTTTGGAATCTTTGCCGCCGCCCTGTTGTTCGGCGGCTGGTTCATGAATGCCGGCTCGGACAACCCCGACCAGATCTATGTGAATTTCGTGTTGTGGGGAACCCAGCTGCTGGTTCTGTTGATGGGCATGCTGATCAGCGCTTTCAGCCTGCCCGAAGACATCAAGAACAAAACGATCTACACGATCGTTACCAAGCCGGTGAGATCGACCGAAATCGTGATCGGCCGAATCATGGGCTTTGGGATATTGACGACCAGTTTACTGGCACTCATGGCATTGATCAGCTTTGCCTTTGTCTGGCGCGGCCTGTCCCACGATCACCGGATGGTCGACTCGCCGTCGGTTGCCGAATTCTATGAAATTGACCCGGAAACACGGTTGTCCGATCGGGGTAAACGGGTCTCCTCCAATGCGATCAAAACTTCGGAAACGACGTTTGATTCCGGTCATCGCCACCGGGTCGAGATCATCGAGGACGTCCGTCGTCCCGAAGACAAGCAACCCGAAGACACGAGTAATATCGTGAGCCAGAGCGAATTGAGTGACGGTCGAATCTCTTACCAACGGGCAGTGGTTGTTCCGACGGCGGGCCACACCCACCGTGTAACCGTCAACGGTGAAGGAGATACATCAACGATCGACCTGGGCCCGGCAACGGGTTATTTCCGGGCCCGCGTCCCAATTTACGCTGAGCAACTGATGTTTTATGACCGGGAGGGCGCCCCGAATGACCGTGGGATCGACGTAGGAAGAGAGTGGACCTACCGCGGGTACGTCGACGGTGGTAGCCGGGAAAGCCCAAATTCACTGGCCAAAGCCGATTTCCTGTTTGAAAACTTTGACTCCCGCTTCATTGCGGACCAGGATATCCTGCCGCTGGAAATGAGCCTGGGCGTCTTCCGAACCTACAAAGGGGATATTGAAAAGCGGGTGATCGGCAGCATCCAGTTCGAGAGTGTCCCGGATGATCCCAGCTCTGAAAACCGTTTTCAGTCGGACACGATCGTGTTCGAAACAAACGAATTCCAGATCCAGACCTTGCCCATTTCAAGGAAACAGTCGGGCCGACTGATTGCTCCCGACGGCAGTACCGTGGAAATCGGCACCTTTGACCTGTTTGACGATTACGCCCGAAACAAGAAGCTGAACCTTGTGCTCCGTTGCGAAGATTACAACCAGTACATCGGTGTGGCCCGGGCAGATGTTTATTTTCGGGCAACCGATGACCTTTACTGGGCCAATTTCTTCAAGGGTTATCTTGGCATCTGGTGCCAGATGATCATCGTGATCGCCATGGGAGTTTCCTTCAGCACCTTCCTGAGTGCCCCGATCACGATGTTGGCTACCCTGGTAACGATGATTATCGGATTTTTCACGCCATTCATCCGAACCATGACCGAGGAAGATGTGGCGGGTGGTGGACCGATCGAGTCGTTATTCCGCCTGGTCACCCAAAAGAATATGGAAGTCACGCTGGAAACGGGGATCGGGACCACGTTGATGGAACAGACCGACAATCTGCTGGTTGGCGGCCTGAGTACTTTGACTTACCTGGCCCCGAACTTTGCCCAGTTGAACTTTTCCGACTTTTTGACGTACGGCTATTCCATTGACAGCCAACGACTGTTGGTCGCCATGGCCATCACAGTGGCCTTTTGCATGGGTCTTTCCATTGTTGGTTACTTCTGTCTGAAAACCAGAGAAATCGCCAAATGAACTATTCCTCCGCATTCTACCGAAAAATCACCTACATCGCGGCTATTGGCCTGCTGCTGATCCCGCTTTCGCTGGTCTCGCGTCCGGCAACCCGCGACGGGAACAACGACGTGAAAGACGCCGGCGGCCAGTTGTCCCAATTACGGGACCAATATGAATTATCCCAGGCAAAGTTGATGGAGATTGACCCGGCCAGTGAGACGATGAAGCTCGCTTCTCTCGGCTTGCGAGGGGTTGCCGTCAACATGCTCTGGATGCAGGCGATGGAACACAAGAAGAAAGAGAACTGGGACGCTTTGGCATCCACTCTGAATGCCCTGATCAAGATTCAACCGAACTTTGTCAAGGTCTGGGAGTACCAGGCCCACAACATGTCCTACAACATCTCGGTCGAATTCGATGATTACGAATATCGTTACCACTGGGTGAAAAAGGGAATTGATTTTCTGACCGAGGGAATTCCCTACAATTACCGGGACCACCGGATGACCGACAACCTCGGTTTTTTCACCGGCATGAAAATTGGACGCTCCGATGAGCGGGTTCAGTTTCGCCGGATGTTCCGAGGGGACACGGAATTCCATGAAGGAATGGAAGAGTGGATCGACCCGGACAGCTATGATACCCGCGAGTACGGACACGACAATTGGAAGATGGCCTATGACTGGTACGATCGTTCCATCGACTTGGTCGAGCGAGAGAGCGCGCCGCAGTACAGTGGTGACATCATGTTCTTCATGAGACGTCCGGCCCAATTGAGGAACCAGGGCGCATCACTCCAGTCGGAATTTCGCACCAACGATGTCATCCAGGAGGTCTGGAACACGGCTAACAAGGAGTGGATGGAATACGGGCAACAACAGATTTCCAATACCAGGGGGACGATTATCACCATGGAGGGGTTGATGGAAAGAGACCGTCGCCTCTCCCGGCTACGTGAGGAACTGGACAAGCTGGCGCCGGGTGTGCGGGAAGAATTCCTGAAAGTCGTCCGAGAGAAAGCGCAGCTGACGGACGAAATGATGGCCGTGCTCAAGATTCCGGTCGACCAACGCACAGATGAACAACTCATCCTCGCCCGGAGAGCCAATGCCAGGATCTTCAACGCCGACCGTGGTCTGGATATCCAGATTGCCGCCCGGGCCAAGAAGGAGGACCAACAGGAAGCGAGAATCCTCATCGAGCAGATCCTGACCACCCTGGCCGAGATGAGAGCCACCGACCAGTATTCCAAGACGGTCAACTACAAGTACTGGAAAACCCGCACCGAGGTCGAAGCACTCGACATGGCCGCCGCAGCGCGGGCAGCGCTCTATGACGCCTCAGAAATGAAACGGCGCTCGATATTTGACGATGAATATGAAATCGATCCGGTGACCAAAGAGAAGACCGTACTGCAAATTGGCGCGATTTCAAAATACGAAAAAGCTTTTGCCGATTGGCGGAAAATCCTGGATGAATACCCCCGTCTTTATGATGGTGCCCTGTCAGATGATCTGATTGAGTCGATGCAGGATTATTATCAGATGCTGAAAGTCACCGGTAACGAATGGCCTGTCGACCAGCCGTTGCAGAAGTTGATTGACTACCGAATCGAGCTGGATGAGACCGATGACGGGTTGCCCGGTTCCGAAGAGATTGCCGAGCGGGAATCGCTTAAGGAAGACGGCAACCCGGATGACATGAACGACGACGCGACTGCCCCGGGGGAAACCAAGCCGGATGATTCGGCCGGCGAAAATGCTGACCAGTCAGAGGCTGACCAGACAGAAGCTGACAAGTCGGAAGCTGACAAGTCGGAAGCTGACAAGTCGGAAGCTGACAAGTCGGAAGCTGACAAGTCGGAGGCCGGATAAGCGGCCAAACTACCGCCGGTCCCCGCCGAAAGCAAACAAGGCGGAATGGGTTCGTACGTAGACGATTCCATTCACAATGGCAGGCGTGGCATAGACCTCTTCACCCATTTCATTGGTGGCCAGCAGCTCCGGGTCGGGCCCTGCCGTCAGCACACTGATCCGGCCATCTCCGGCGATCGAGAACAACTTGCCATCCGCCAGAATAGGGGAGGCATAATGGGTCCCCTTGCCGCCGGTTCGGGTTCGGTAGACCCGTTTTCCATTCCGCAGATCAAGACAGGTCAGAACTCCCCCGTTCTTGACGAAATAGAGATAGGTACCGTCAAACAGGGGTGAGGGAACCTCCGGGATCCCCTGGGCTTCCAGCTGGCGGACACTTGCCGGGTCCACCGTTCCCTGGCTCCCGATCGGAATGGCCAGCATACCGTGGGTTTGGTACCCCGCCCGCCACTTCTCGATGGCGGCAATCTGGTCGGCCCATTCACGACCATCAATCCGCTGGTCCCGGTTCCGGTCCACCCGCTCAAAGCGGACCGTGGCGCCATTAAGGGGAGCCTCGACGCCGTCCGGACGGTGGAAAATCCACAACCTGGGCAACTCCTGTTTCTCGATCAACTGGTCATCGTTCCCATCATGTGATTCCAGCAACTCCGGGAAGGAGGGAAATTCCGGGCGCAAGGCGGGCTCACCCATCTTGTTCCAAGCAGCGACTACCACTTCCTGGCCTGCCACGATTGGAGTGCTGGTGGCGGTCGTGGCCGCCTTCATTTCCCAGATCTGCGAGCCGTCCACGGGATCAATCGCCTGAATCGACCGGGCGGAATGGACAATCAACTTACCATCGGCCACGATCGGCACGGCCGTACACGCCATTTCCCCGGTGATTTCTTCATCCTGCGCCACTTTCCAGGCTTCGACCCCCGTTCGCTTGTCGACCGCCAACAGGAAATGATCGACGTAGTTGCCGCGGTACAGGATAACGTGATCTCCCACGATCACCGGTGAGGTCGCATTCCCCGAAAACGACTTGGTCAAGGGCATACGGTTCTGCCAAATCAAGTCGCCGTCCAGTCCCAGACAGACCAGGCCATACGAACCAAAATAGGCGACCAACCGTTGGCCGTCGCAGGCCACCGTGCTACTGGCCGGGTTAAAGGAAGGGTGACCTTTCTCCAACTGGTCCGGGTTGAATTCGGAACGCCAACGGGTCGCGCCACTGGCTCGATCAATGCAAACGACCGCTAGTCTCGCACCGTCCCGGTCAACGGTTGTCAGATAGATCGAGTCCCCGACGATGCAAGGGGAGCTGTGTCCCTCGTCCATCGGTATTCGCCAGATTTGGTTCTTCCCCGGACCAAATTCGACCGGTGGAGAACCGGTACCGATTCCCGCCGCATTCGGTCCTCGAAACTGGGGCCAGTCGGCCTCAACATCTGCCGCGGCAGTCGCCAGCAGCAGCAGGGTCAAACCGGTAAGATTCCAGAGTCTCGCTTGTCGAAGAATTCCCTTCATGTCGCTGCGCCACCCTTTCCATGTGCTCGTGGGTCCCATTCGATTGACAGCCGGTCCATCTGCAGCTTCCAGGGCAACCGGTTTGACGTGCCCCATTCGGGACTACGACCCTGCTTCGTCAACCAGACGAGGGAACTACTGGGAAGCCGCTTCGGCTTGTCGAGCCGCCTGCAACCTCGCCCGCAAGTCGGATTCAGTGCTCTCTCCCACTCGCGCACTCAGCGCCTCGCGGAGAATGCCAAACATACCCGAAATCGACCCGAGCTCCCGCTGGTCTACGGTTTGCGCTTTCAAGCGAATCTCTTCATCCGCCATGCGGGCCTTGACGTCCTGAGGCGATGTCAGGCGAGAATATTTTTCCAGCAGCTCACTCGCCAGTTCGTAATCCTTCTCTTTCAGCGCGGTCTCGATCTCCACCTCATAGACCTGTCGCTGGGCGACCAGGTTCAGGATTTCATTCTGGAATCCCGAGATGATCCCCTGAGCATAGAGACGGGTTTCATCATTGGGGACGGTCGTCTGCAAGTTGGAGTACAAACCGGGAATGATCGGCAGTTTCTTGAGGGCCCGGTTGCCCCGCTTGACGTAGATCAACCTCAATCCATCGTCCGCATGCGGTGGTATGTCCAGGATACCTCGCCAATCGGTACTACCGAGGTACTCCGATTTTTCGTCACGGGTCATGCCGGGACGACGCGACCAGATTTCGTAGCCCGCCAATGCATTCTTTTCATCATCACGTGAAACCAGCTTCAACTGGGTGGGAGTTTCCGGGGGACGAATCACGAGTGCCAGTTTCTGAGCGCGGCGACTGGTTCGGCCGGAAAGCGGGGCGCGGTGATACGAATGAATCTTGCAGTTCAGGACAAAGTCGTTCTGTTGGTCAATCGTCAGGAAAGTGAAATCGATCGCTTCCAGTTTCGCCAAGTCCCCTTTGCGATCCACGCGGCGGATGACGGGCAGGAATCGATCATCCAACCGAACCCATACCGGCGAGTTTGTATTTTTTTCCAGAACCCATTCACCGTCATCCGTCTGAGCCGCCTTCTCACAGGCCATCACGGCCCGTGCCCGCATGATGACTTCCCCCTCTTCGGTCACCCGGTCAACCCGGGCCAAAGGCATAAACGCCTTGGTAATGGCCTGGAAAACACTCTGGTGCACGGACGTGGTTTGCGCCGTCGATCGACTGACCATGGCACCCCATTGCTGGGTTTTTATATCGAATTCTCTCACTTGAAAATCGAGCTGCCCCTCCCGGTCCTCCAGGCAAACGACCATCAACTTGTCGGCATTTTGCAGCTGCGGGGCATCGGCGATCCCCGTGAGTTGATCCGGATGATCGATCGATCGCAACAACTTGTTGCGCCACTCGGGTGGAGCGGACTGAACATAGACCAGCCAGCCACTCGGATCGATCAATTCCGCCTGCCTCAAAATCTCGTAATCCAAAGAATTCTGGATCGCATTCAAACGAGGCGAACCGGAATGGCAGATCCATACCAACACCTGGTACGGGTGTAATTCCCATGCGCGTTGCACAATTTCCGGCACCACGGCTTCCACTTCACGGGGCTGGGCCAAAGCGCCGACCGGAACCTCTGCTGGCTCCTCGGCAACTGGCTCCTCGGCTGCCGGCTCCTCGGTCACCGCAGATTCATCCTGCCATACCGATGAAACAAAGGCCGAACCGGCCGAACAATAAGGCGCCCACAGCATGCAGCAGGTGAACGCCAGCGTGGCGAACCAAGTGTGCGCCACGCCCGTCAGTCTCAGGTTCAATAGGATCGACTTCATTTCTTTTCTGCTTTTTTTTGCCGCGGGGTAATCTTCCAGCGGTCAACATTTTGATACAGGTGAACCGCGTTACGCCCCACCTCTCGCAAATTGTCCCGGAAGGCGTAATGTTCCTTCAGTTGCCATAGCGGCAGGACCGTAACATCGTTTCGAATCTGCCGATGCATTCGCCGTAATGTCAAGCCGGCCACTTGCCAACTGTCCGCGTAACCGAGTCGACGCATTGACTGCAGAACCGGGGCACTGAGTTCTTTGACCAAACCCTCTTCGCCAAACAGTTTGTCGACATCGGTCAAAGGTTCCTGCATCGACATTTCGTAATAGAGGAAATCCCAGTCATCATCCGGAGGAACCGTTTGGCCGGGTTCCAGCTCACGCAGTTCCACCTTGATCCCCAGTTCACCCCACATCCGCTGGATCGCGACGCAGGCAATTTTCGGAATGTCGTCCCGTGTGTGGCAGAGGATCAGGGTCGGACGTTTGACCACCGGGTTCTTGTCTCCCTTGGCAACCAAGGCATCAATCATGGTTTGCTGGACCGTTTGCACGAGGACCATTCCCAGTTTTTGATTGAATGGCTCCGGCCTGACCCGCGTATTGTATCCATAGGCCAACTGGTCATTCTCCAGCGTACCACGTGGAAAGGGGCCGCTGATCACGTCACAGCCGTCGATGTCGTTCCCGCCACAGATCATCGTCTCCAGGATCAACTCACGGTTGATTCCACGCAGCAGTCCATTCCTGAAATTCTTGTCGCGCGTAAAGTCATTCCGGATATTGGGGATCAACATATGAACAGTCGGCACGATGTAGGACTGCACCTGGACCGCAGCGTTTCCCTGCAGGCGGGGCAATTCCGCCAGCGGGACCCGGTCGATCAAGTCCACCTCGCCACCGGCAATGGCATCGACCGCGTCGGATGGATTCTTGAACGTCCATTCAACAATCTCCGGATGTTGCTGATCCGTTTGAGCCGGGTAGGACGGGTTGCGACCAAATACGGCGATCTGGTCGTTCTTACTGGTCATCACGTACTTCCCGTTTTGTACAGGCGGTTGACCATCGAACGCATTGTCATACCGGAACTGAACGAGCGCCTCGGGACGAACGAACTGTCGTCGCAATTTGATCAAAACGTTACGGTCATCTTCAATTTCCACCGTATCGATCACCTTGGCAAACGCGGTACGGTAATCCGGCATTTCATAGGTCCCCATCGCGACCATCTTGCTGGCCAGGTCCAATGCAGAAATATCGGGAATACCCTCGGAAGGGTCAGTTGGCTCAATCGTAAACCGGTAAGCGAGGCCATCTTCATCGGCCTGCTCCAGTTTTCCATTCAAGAACTTGTAGGAGCCTCCATCGTCACTCATCCCTGAAAACTCGACGACGGACCGCATCGTCAAGCGACCGATCCGGCGACCACCCCACAAGTCGAGTCTCAACGGGTCAGCCCCGGCCGAGTCATTGGTAACACCGACAAAAACAATGGGAAAACGGCTGACAATCTCCTCGTAAACCTGCAGCGCCTCATCCCGCTCGGGGATCACCCGGTTGGCTTGCCTGGCCTTGAGATGAGCTTCCTTCCCCTTGTTCTCGGCCATCAATTTCTTCGCTTCGGCAATCAACTCGTTGCTGTGCTTCAACAAGATACCGTTCCAGCGGTCCGTCAACCGGAGCGACTCTTTCCCATAAAGGTCCTGGATCTGGTCGAGTGTTGCCGTCACCTTGTCGTACTGACCGGCTTCGAATTTTTTCTTGATATTTGAGTCAATCGAATCGAGGATCACGTCGATTGGCTTCTTATTGAAACCGGCCCCGATGAAATTCGGATCCCGGGCGTAAATTTCTTCGAAAATGGATATCGCCAGTTCGTAATTGCCGGCCAGGTAGTTCAAGCGACCGTCCTGGTAGAGGCAATTCTGGATCGATTTTTCGATCGCCGGGTCACCTTTACCCCCACGGTCATATACGTACAGCAGGTTGCGGTAAGCCTGGGCGTACTTCTCTGCCTTGATCAACTCATTAGCTTCATCGATCAGAAGCTGTATGAACGTCCGGTAAGAGACAATATTTTCATAAGGCACCTGCAAAATGTTCTCATTCAGATCCGGTGCTTCGAATTGGAGGAAGCCATTTTCCGGCAGAGGCATCGACGGTGGATTCTGCAGGGGAATGATCTTGATCACAACATTGTTGTTGTAGTCATCCAATTTAAGTTCGTCATAAGGTTCGCGATCCACCAGGGGCAGGCTGTCGTCAAAGTACTTCGTCTCATCGACACCCGACGCCGACGGTTTGGCAGCTGCATTTCCCTGCCAGGCGACGGCCCGATTTCCAATGGCGACAACCAGACCGAACATGATCCATAGCATGACCACACGTCGGCTCAGGGAGCCGAGCTTCGTCGATTGGGCAGGCAGAGAAATCCAGTCAGGCCAGTTCATTGAAATTGGGGTCCTATTTTCTTGACGTCTAAGGCATCTCGATGACGTGGATCGTTCCATCAAATCCACTAAAATACATGTCGTTCCCGAACTTAACCGGACGGCCGACAATCGGCTGCCCCAAATCAAACCGCTCCTTGACCTCTCCA
>JAKVBG010000139.1 GCA_022447605.1 Mariniblastus sp. | reverse complement strand
CGTCACACCATTTGGAGGCATAAACTTCCCAGGTCTGCCCGCCTGGTTCTACACCCGCCAACTCTGCGGCGCGCCGGTCGCGCTGGTAAAGCCACTCGAAAAGGTTAGTCATGTTCACGATTTCTTCGCCATCTATGGTGAGCCAGGCTCGCCCTTGCTGGTCGTGCATCTTACGGTAACGGGTTGAATGTAACCGCACGCGTCCCTTCACGCTGTCGGCGAACAAGTCTTCAACTTGTGATCGCAGCTTACTCCACTGCATAACGGTTACCTGTTCATGGGGATGCCCGAGATCTTGATTAACGCGCGGTTGACCCGGTTGCCGCAAAACACTTCCTTTTCCTGCGAACCACCATCGCAGCCTCTCTTTAGGATAATACTCTGATATAGCCAAGAAGGGTCTCTCAGGAAATCGATCTTTCTTGTGCTCAGCGAAGACCTTGCAAGAGATCGCAAGATTTCTGTCCTCATGCGCCAATTCCGGATCGAGACAATCCACGTGAAAAAGGGTTGATGGAGTGTTACCCGGTAGATGCCATCGGGGACTTCCGGTCCGATCCTCGCTCAGACAGACAAGCAACTCTACCTTGTGATCTGACGAGGACTTCTCGTCTGAAAAAGCCGTCCTGCAAAGTTGCCTTGGGACGATTTTTTTGTCTGCTGACCAGTGACTTTTCGTCTGCTGGCCGCTGGCGGAATTGGGAGCGGTCGATACAATCGGAGGCTGGCTCTCAAAGCAACCAGCCATTTATCGTGGAATCGAGCTTTTTGCATGAACTACATCGACCTGCAAGTCAACGGTACCATGGGCGTTGATTTCAACAGCGACCAGTTGACCCCAGACCAGATGCACACCGTCTGTTCCCGGCTGCGCGATGACGGTATCGCTCAATTTTTGCCCACGATTATTACCGACACGATTTCCGCAATGTCGTCCCGTCTGAAACGCCTGGTGGAACTGCGCGAAGCCGATCCGCTGGTCCAGCAGCTCGTGGCCGGGTTTCACATCGAAGGACCCTTTCTTAATGAAACCGAAGGGTATATCGGTGCGCATCCTGTCAAAGCGGTTCGCCCTGCGAATCGAGACGATATGCAGCGCCTGCTAGACGCGGCCGCAGGGCTCACGCGAATCGTGACGTTGGCTCCTGAACGGGACGAGGGGTTCGGTGTGACCGGTATGTTGGCCGATGCGGAGATCTGCGTCTCGGCCGGGCATTGTGATGCCACTTTGGACCAGCTCAAGGGGGCCATCGACGCTGGTCTGGCCATGTTTACCCACTTGGGAAACGGCTGTCCGGCTGAAATGCATCGGCACGACAATATCATCCAACGGGTGCTTTCCCTGGCCGACCGGTTATGGATCAGTTTCATTGCCGATGGGTATCACATCCCGACCTTTGTCCTGAAGAATTATCTGCGCTCGATCAGCCTGGAGCGGTGTGTGTTGGTGACCGATGCTATTTCTGCCGCCGGGTTGGGACCCGGCCGTTTTCAGGTGGGAGGGCAAACCTTTCTCGTAGGTGAGGATGGCATACCGCGCACCGGCGACGGAAAATATTTTGCCGGCTCCGGAGTGACCACCCCTAAAATGGTTCAGTTTGCCCGCGATGAATTGGGGCTGACTGCCGAGGAGATTGACTTGTTGATGTCGGTCAATCCGCGCCGAATTCTAAACGCGTGATCTTTCATCGAGCTGTGGGCAAATTAGGTTTCCAAGGGCGAGACTTTGGCAGCCTGCCAAACCGGTCTGGGCGACGCCATAAAAGTAAAGCAGACAACGAAAAACAAAGTCGATTCCGGGGAATTTGCTGTACAATGGAGGGAGACGGCCCCGTTTGTACAAACGGGACCGCACGATCTGGCACCCAAGGGTGACCCTACCGGCTGGATGCGCGGTGGCCTGCCGTTGGTAATTTTGATTTGGATTCAGCACTCCATGATTTTCCTGCCGCAACCTGCTCTCTGCCGACCAGAGTCTTTTGGCCAGCGCCAGCGTTGACTCCCAAAGTTCGCCTCCTCCTGAGACGAGTTCTTCTTGAGGTTCCGTCGCCTATGGCCTTATCCGTACCAGGTCGCGGCCGATTTTTTCAACCGACTGACAGCCAGTCAGCGCAAGTGTTCGCACCAAATCGTCTTGCAGCAGGCGGATCGTAAAATCGACTCCCCGTTCTCCACCGGTGGCAAGCCCATACAGATAGGGCCGGCCGATCATGCAGGCCCGCGCGCCTAAGGCAATCGCTTTTGCAATGTCGCTGCCGCGCCGAATGCCGCCGTCGCAGAGGATCTCCAGGTCGGATCCCACGGCATCGGCAATGGGTTCAATCAATTCAATCGCCGGAGGAGCGCCGTCGAGTTGCCGGCCACCATGATTCGAGACAATGATAGCAGGGATGCCAGCCTTGGCTGCCAGCCTGGCATCTTCGACGCTTTGAATTCCTTTGATCAGAATGGGACCGTTCCAGTGCTGCTGGAACCATTCGATGTCTTTCCAGGAAATGCTGGGATCAAACTGGTCTTTGAGGTACTGACTGAGCGAGACAGGGTCGTTTCCGTCTCCGACCGATTTTCCGATGACGTTGGAAAACAAGATGGGCTTGGAGCGAACAAATCTCCAGGTCCATGACGGGTGGAGGATGCCGTCGAGGATCGTGTCAAGCCCAAGCTTAGGCGGTACGGTAAACCCGCTGCGGAGGTCACGTTCGCGGTTGCCTAAAACATTGGTGTCGACCGTAATGACGATTGCCTCGTATCCTGCCTGGGCAGCACGGTCCAGTAATTCCTTCACGAGGGCACGGTCTTTCCAGATATAAACCTGAAACCAATGTGGGCCGGAACTGCCTTGGGCAACTTCTTCGATCGAACAGGTGCTCAGTGTCGAAAGCACGTAGGGAATTTCTGACCGTGCTGTAGATCTTGCC
>JAKVBG010000138.1 GCA_022447605.1 Mariniblastus sp. | reverse complement strand
ATCGTAAACCGTACAAAATCAAAGGTGTGGTGTTCTTTGGGTGTGCCACTCGGTCGCCTGCTCCATCATGTGTGCTCCCTGCAGCAATCGCTCTTCTTCGAGTGCCGGGGCCAGGAGTTGCAGGCCAATGGGGAGGCCAGTCGATGTTTGACCACACGGCAGGCTGATGCCTGGGATGCCTGCCAGATTGGCGCTCACGGTGTAGAGGTCGACCAGATACATAGCCAAAGGGTCATCTGCCATTTCAGCGAGGCGAAACGCGGGGGCGGCCGTCACCGGGCTGGCTATCAAGTCAACCTCTTCAAAGGCGCGATCAAAGTCCTGTCGAATCAGTCGGCGTACTTTGAGTGCTTTGAGATAGTAAGCGTCGTAATAGCCGGCACTGAGGGCATAGGTGCCAAGCATGATCCGCCGCTTCACCTCCGGGCCGAACCCTTCGGCTCGGGTGCGTCGATACATTCGGACCAATGCTGAATCAATCGCGTCGGCGGCATCTTGCCTCCCTTCGGCAGCCAGTTGTTTTCGTTCTAGGGTAAGTTCGGCAAGCATGGCTGGCTCGTCGGTTCGATAGCCGTAGTGAACACCATCGTAGCGGGCAAGGTTACTGGAAGCCTCGCTAGGCGCGATGACGTAGTACGTGGCAACGGCGTATTTTGCATGGGGAAGCGTAATTTCTTTGATAGTTGCCCCCATGCTGGCGTAGGTCTCAATGGCAGCTCGCACGGCCGCTTCAACCTCGCTGTCGAGCCCCTCGGAAAAATGGTCAGCAACCACGCCGATTCGAAGGTTTTTGATTGGCTTACCGACCGTTGCCGAAAAAGAGGGGACGGGATCAGGGAGTGAGGTTTCGTCGCGTGGGTCATGGCCGGCGATGACTTCCAGCAAAAGTGCTGCATCTTCGACAGTATGTGCCACAGGCCCTACCTGATCGAGGCTGCTGGCGAATGCGACCAGGCCAAAGCGGCTAACACGTCCATAGGTCGGTTTCAAACCGACCACGCCACAGAACGCAGCCGGCTGACGAATGGAACCGCCTGTATCGGTGCCAATCGAAAGGGGGGCCATCGAGGCCGCCACGCAGGCAGTGGATCCTCCACTTGAACCGCCTGGAGTTCGCTCGAGATCCCATGGATTGTGGGTCTGTTGAAACGCCGAATTTTCAGTCGAACCTCCCATGGCAAACTCGTCCATGTTGGTCCGGCCAATCAAAATTGCATCTTCTGCGATAAGATTTTCGATCACCGTCGCGCTGTAGGGGGGGCGAAAGCCTTCCAGCATCTTCGAAGCGCACGTCGTACGTTCACCACGCTGGCAGAGAACGTCTTTAACGGCAATTGGCAGACCGGCTAACTTGCCGACAGGTTGACCGGCTGCCCGTCGTGCATCAATGTCTTTTGCACTCCGGCGGGCGGAGTCGGCGGAAATGCGTAAATAGGCCCCCACCTTTTCGTTGTGGGTTGCAATTCGATCGAGATAGGCCTCGATGAGCTCCAGCGAAGAGATTTTCCCGGTTGTGAGAAGCTGTTTTTGCTCAGTGGCCGTCAGATGGACTAGAGACATGACGTTGCGAGCATTCTGTCGGACAATAGGGCCACGACCAGTTAATCACCCAGGACTGCGGGTACCAGGTAGCCTTCTTCACTGGGGTGAGGAGCGTTTTCGAGCGCTTCGCCACGTGGCAGGCTCGCTTGGGCGACATCGTCGGCAAAAGCATTGCGAAGTTCAATAGCGTGGGCCATCGGCTCAACGCCTTCGGTTGGAACTTCTCCGAGTTGTTCAACGTAGCTGACGATCTGACCGAGTTGTTCGGTCATTTCGTTGAGTTGCTCATCGGTAAGCTGCAAGCGAGCAAGCAGCGAAACCTTGACCACGTCTGCACGAGAAATGCTCATCAGATTGCCGAGCCGTTTGGCTTATTTGGTGGGCAACGCGAACGGAACCTTCTTGACCACCTTGGTTACCGCGCCGCTGCGGATGCACTGAGTACAGGCCCACAGAGCCTTGGAGCCTCCGTTCTCTGCGGCGACACGAACGCGCTGTAAATTGGGCTTAAACTTACGTTTGGTGATTCCGGTGATTTTGGTACCGACGCCACCAAGGTATTTTTTCTTGCCGCGGGTCGTGACCTGATTTCCGATCTGGGGGCCTTTGCCACATAGATCACATGCTCGAGCCATAATGCACCTCTATTTTTCGGGGCCGCGCGCCGTCCGCTTTGTACGGAACGGGCCTCCGCTCGGAATCCACCCGTCTTAGGGCTTAGGATTGGAATGTTGGAAGCGAATCCCTAAGTATACCGTCGTGCAGAGCTTACGCAACGGGTGTTCGCAAGGTCCCCTGGCCTGGGATCCTAACTGCCAGGTGGCTATGGGCGCGGCTTGGAGCCCCCCATAATTGCCAGTACCGCCTCGGCCAGATGCTTATTGGTGGCGAGCGACTCGCCGGAATGAACCGTGGCAACTCCCTTCCAGTCGCAAAAACGGCCGCCCGCTTCTTCGATAACCGGCTGGATTGCCGCTACATCCCACAGGTTCACGATCGGATCAATCATGGCGTCGGCTCGGCCGGTTGCAACCAGCAAATAGCCATAGGCATCCCCCCAGGTACGACCCATGCGTGCCATATTCTCAAGTTTGAGGTAGTCATCGAGCGCATCGGGCGTCCGGTGCTGCGCGTGCGACCGGACATCGCTCGTGAGCACCAGCGCCTTGCTTAAGTCGGAAACCTTTGAAACCCGGGCCGGCTGAGGGGGATCCGGATCCCGGTTTGCCTCTACGTACCAGCACCCCTGGCCGGTCGAAGCGTAAACGGTTTCTCCGGTCGCCGGGGCATGAATGACGCCAATGACAGGTACTTGCTCCTTGAGGACGGCGACCAGCGTGGTGTAGAGAGGAACTCCATGAATAAAAGATTTTGTGCCGTCAATCGGGTCG
>JAKVBG010000137.1 GCA_022447605.1 Mariniblastus sp. | reverse complement strand
AACAGGCAAAGGCAGGTTGGGAACCCCACGTCGAAGTTGTCTACCACCTGTTTAGTATGAAACTCAAACACAGCCTTGTTTTGAAAGTTTGCCTCCCCCGCTGGAAGGATGATACCCCAGGAGAGTTACCGGAAGTTCCAAGTGTTGCCGGTCTCTGGAGCACAGCCGATTGGCACGAACGAGAAGTGTTTGACCTCAGCGGAATCCATTTCACCAATCACCCCGACCTCCAGCGTATCCTTTGTCCCGAAGATTGGGTTGGCCATCCCCTGCGACGAGATTATGAAATGCCCGTCGAATACCATGGCATCCGAGGCCGCTAACCAAGAAAACCACGGCCTCAAAATGTGCTGGTTATCCGCAGTTTCCAAGGGGTAATCGCCCCGCCAAGCCAACTGTTCCATCAACCCCCAATACTCCAGTTTCATGAGCACGACTGTCGACGATCCCAGGGTCATTGAATTCGACGTCCGCACGGACGAGATGTTAGTCAATATGGGCCCCCAGCATCCCAGTACGCACGGTGTGCTACGGCTGGTGTTGCGCACCGATGGCGAAGTAGTTTCAGAAGTGATGCCGCACATTGGCTACCTGCATCGCTGCGCGGAAAAAATTGGCGAAAACCTCACTCCTCGCCAATGGATTCCTTACACCGATCGCATGGACTACCTGGCCGGCATGAATATGAATCTGGGCTGGGCTCTTTGTGTCGAAAAATTACTCAACTACCGCGTTCCCGAACGAGGCCGCCACCTCCGGGTCATCATCTCCGAACTGGGGCGGGTCGCCAGCCACCTGGTTGGCATGGGCGCTTATGGCCTTGACCTGGGGAGTTTCAGCCCGTTCCTCTATGCGTTTCGGGAGCGGGAAAAAATTCTCGACTTGTTCGAAGAGGCCTGCGGGGCCCGGCTCACCTATAGCTACCTCACCCCGGGTGGCGCCACAGCCGACTTGCCCGATGGCTGGATCGCTAAATGTGAAGATTTCCTTGATCAGTTCGAACCGATCATCCAGGAATATCACGCGCTACTCACGACCAACGCCATCTTCATCAAACGGACGGCAGGCATCGGTGTCTTATCGCCTGAGATGGCTATCAGCTTTGGCACCAGCGGGCCGGTCCTTCGCGGCAGTGGAGTCAGCCACGATCTCCGTCGCGATGGTGAAGAAATCTACACTTCCATGTACGACGGTTACGCATTTGAGGTAATCTGCCAGTCGGACGGGCACTACCCCAATGACCACGATTATCCGCCCGTTCCCACCGAGGCCATCCTTGGTGATTGTTGGCACCGGTTTTATGTCCGCATGCTGGAGGTGGTCCAGGCCGTTGACTTGGTTCGGCAGGCAATGGACCGCTACAGCACTTCGTCCGGCGACCATGGGGAGCCGATCAAGCTTGCCCAAAAACTTCCCGCTGGCGAGGTTTATCTCGAAACCGAGGCCCCACGCGGGCAGATGGGCTTTTATCTGGTAAGTGACGGCAACGCGATCCCCTGGCGAGCGCGGGCCCGTAGCAGTTCATTTTGTAACCTTTCGGTTACCAGCGATCTCTGCCGTGGATGTCTCATCGCTGATGTGCCGGCCGTTGTTGGCTCGCTTGATGTCGTCATGGGGGAAATTGATCGATAGGCTTCAGGCCACCCTAAAAACTGGACGATCTCCGAAACATGAGGCCCTTGCCGCTGGAAAAACCAGCCAACTCCGTTCCGCCGAGATCGTCCCCAGGATGGGAGACTCAGGATGGTCTCGGGCAGGATGCTTCAAGCTACAGGAAAACGAATGGATTGGATGGAAACGATTAGGAAGACACACCGGTCCGCAGAATATCAGTGGTCCGCAGAACATTCGTCAGGAGAACAACCTTTCGGTCGGGCTGAGGTGGCAATACACCGCCCAGCCCAATTCGACAGGGGACTGTTGATTTAGTCAGGCGGGCCTGTACAGGGCCCAGGGCTTGTGCCATATTTCACAATCTCGGTTGTCAGCTGGCTCCCCATAGAACCTCATAGGCAGTTTAAAAAACTGGCAAGAAGACAAAAGACAGGTGCCACCCCTGTGGGTGTTTTCTGTCAACGACCCGCGTTTACGTGCAACGTTAATTTAAGAACAAATCACGCTGTGGATGAGTTCTTCCACAATTCCATTTCCATGGGCCTGTGGCCCACGGGGCGGGTTGTGGTCGGCAAGATTTTGTGCATCCTCAGAGACGCCAAGGAATGCTCACGTAGTGGCTAAGTACATCAATCAATTTGCCGGGCAACTGCTGCAGGCGATCGGGGTGTCGGTCGATCCCGACAGTCTGGCGGTGAGCATCTTGGGACACGTCATCGCGGCGATGATCCATATCTTCCTGCTGCTCAACCTGGTGGCGGTCGGTGCACTTGTATTTATCTGGCTCGAGCGGAAGATTTCCGGGCGAATTCAAGACCGGCTTGGCCCAACCCGGGTGGGGGGCAAATTCGGTTGGCTGCAAACCTTAGCCGACGGACTGAAGCTGATCACCAAAGAAGACCTGATGCCTGAAGGGGCGGATCCTTTGCTCTTTCGGCTCGCACCCTATGTCAGTTTTTGTGCTTCTCTGGCAGCCTTCATCGCCTTGCCGTTCGCTGGCCAGGATATGCCATTCGTGGCCCAGCACCTTAACGTGGGAGTCTTTTTCATCCTGGCCGTACTCGGACTGGAAGTCTTTGGGGTTATTCTGGCTGGCTACTCCTCCGCGTCGAAGTGGGCCCTTTTCGGTGCCATGCGGGAAGCAGCTCAAGTGGTGAGTTACGAAGTACCGCTGGGCCTCTGCGCCGTGGTGCCAGTCCTGTTGGCTGGGTCGATGGATTTGATCTTCATCGGCGACTGCCAGACCGGTTGGTTCACCAATTGGTACGTGTTCCACGATCCGTTCACTTTCGTCGTGTTCTGGATTTACGTCACCTGTGCAACCGCCAGTGTGAAC
>JAKVBG010000136.1 GCA_022447605.1 Mariniblastus sp. | reverse complement strand
AGCCATTCTTGCTTTTCGGGAAGAGTTCTAAATTCCATGGAATGCATCCTGTCAACAAAGACGCATCATCCGATCTCCAACACGTCACCTGCTCTCAATTTTGAGACGACAAATGACATCTACTTTCAAATCAGTTGTTACTTGGCAGTTTCGACAAAGCGTCACTAATAAGCTGCGCATGTTTGCCCCGATCGAGTTCATCGTGAACAATCTTACCCGCCAAATCGACAGCGAGGTCAGCACCCGTCTTGGCAACTTCGTCCAACGCGAGATTCTTGGCGACTTCGATATCCGCGATCGACCTTTCGCGTTCGCGCTGCGCCGTTGCTTGCGCCTCGGCCACAATCTTATCGCGAGTCACTTCGGCATCTCGGCGTGCCTCCGCAACAATCGACTTCACCTCATCGGCCGCAGCAGTCAGTTGCTCTTCGTATTCACGCAGTTTTTCTGCAGCAGCCTCGGCATCCTGCTGGGCCTGGTCAATGTTTGACGCAATGCCCTCTTCGCGGGCCGCCAGGCCAGCCATGATAGGTCCCCAGGCCATCTTCCAGAGCACTAGCAGCAACAATACAAAAACCAGAGCCGTGAAAAGAGCGAGATCCGGATCGACCGACAGGGGGTTGGTGTTCGCTTCATGCGCGCCATCCCCATGGCCGTCTCCTTCATGACTATCTCCGCCGTGGCTGGTTGCCGCGGCAGCAGAATGGTCTCCGGATTCGTCCTCGGCCATGCCACTGGTACAAATCCCCAGACAAAGCGCCAACAGGGCGGACATCAAGCCGGTCTTTTTATTATGCGTCGTGATCATTGATGGACCATTATCCATTAAGAGTTAAAGAGCATACAAACAATTAGCGCGAAGAAGGTTGCTCCTTCGATCAGGGCGGCAGAAATAATCATTGCCGTCTGGATCTGTGAGGCAACTTCTGGCTGTCGCGACATGCTTTCAACGGCAGATGCGCCAATCTTGCTAATACCGAATCCGGCTCCCAGGATGACTAATCCGGCACCCATTGCAGCACCTAGATTCATCGGGCCGACCGTGGAGGATTCAGCAGCTGCTACCCCATCGCCGCCTTCTTCTTGTGCAAATGCAACATTTGCTGTCAGTGTGACCATCAACACCAGGGTGAGTAAACTAAACCACTTAATCACAGTACTAATCTCCATTCAATTGAATATGACGAACGGGGGACACGGAATCCGGCCTAGTGAGGATGGACCGCCATGCCGATAAACAACGACGCTAAAAACGCAAAAATGTAAGCTTGTAAAAACGCTACGAAAAGTTCCAGACAACTAAGTGCCGTGGCACCCAGGATGCTTGCCGGAACCACCATGAAACCAGCCAGGCTTCCCCAGGCAGCTGCAATGAATGCCAGGATCACGGCCAACACCAAGTGGCCCGCCATCATGTTGGCCAGTAATCGCACGGCCAGTACAAAGTGCTTGATCAATAAGCCCATTACCTCGATGAGGAAGATACCCGGGATCAGGAAGATCGCCAGGAACAGCGGTAAATCCATGTGGGGCACCTGGGCCTTCCAGAACCCGACAGGCCCCAGCTTGGCAGAGCCCGCTCCGATCACAGTGACAAAGGTAATCAGGGCCAACATGCCCGTCGTCGCCAGTGCACCTGTGGGGGAGCCTGCCCAGGGGACCATTCCCAGCAAGTTACAGCCCAGTACGAAAAAGAAGATAGTCCAGATGAACGGCAAGAACCGATCAGCATCATGTTTACCAATGGACGGTCGGGCCACGTCGTCGCGGATGAACAAAAGCATGGCCTCGAAGAAGTTCCAGAACTTGCCCTGGGGCTTTTCGCCGGTCCGAACCAGCTTGGCCAGTCGGATAAAGATCACGGCCACCAGGACCGCCCCGACGACTTCCAGGATCATGAACTTGGTGACCTTCATGTCCAGGGGCTCGATCATGTCATCAATGGCTGCGGTTCCGGTCGTAAGGTCGACGAGTGGGTCTGTCGAGCTGCGAAATTGGGGGACCTGGAGGTGTCCATCCGTAGCCAGTAAGCGAGGGACTTCAAAATAAGTCGCATCCTTAACATGACCGAACAAATGGTCAGGTGCAAAATGATTTTCTTGATCGGCCATAGTATTTTAATTTCAACAACGTCCGGTGCAGTTTTGCGAAGAGAACTGTGCGACAATCAGCTTGGTCTCAACAAACAACATCACGAGATAAAAGAACAACAAGTAAAATACCAGGCCGCCGTCCACCACCATGCCACCGCGTAAATAGGTCGCCATAAACACGGTTAACGGCAAACCCATACGAATCAATATACCGAGCAGGTTGCTAGCCACGACTGCAGTTGGCTCCGTAAATCGACTGCAGACCCACAATGCAATGACTCCCGCCGACAAACACGCCAAGTTCGCAACCACAGCAGCAGCAAGACCGCTGGCCCCCATGGTGGCCCAAGCAATCGGCAGGGCGACAAGGAGTGCTACCAGCAACACCACGCACAACAAGCCAAACTGCCGCGAAGGAGACACGGAGTTGGGGGCAATCATACTATTGTTCGCTTCGCTGTTCGCTTCGCCAATCACGATTTGCCGTTTTGATTCTTGGTGCCCAAGTCTGTGACCTTTGCAATCCGGACTAGATGGAAGACACCCGTCACGCTGCCCAAAGCGAAACCCGCTAATGCAAACAAGACGACGGTTCCCAACTGCCGATCAAGCCATACCCCCACGAGTCCTGGCACCACCATCTCGAAACTGACCGTCATAATTCTTGACGCCCAAGCGCTGGCGATAGCAAGGGAGGACCGGTCCTCTTCCGGATTATCCTGTGGAGGGCCGCTCACGGGAGAGAACAAATTCAATGTAAAGTACTGAAACTAAAAGCATTACCGGACTTCGATCCGACAGCCCACTCGACCTACTCCCGCACACAATTTGTGGCCTACGAGCCGGGTAGTCAATTCGTCCGA
>JAKVBG010000135.1 GCA_022447605.1 Mariniblastus sp. | reverse complement strand
CTGGGGTGGCATCATCACCTTTCCCTGGGGCCACCAATTCCCTCAGGATTTGATCGGCATTCACATCAACTACATGGGCCAACGCATGCGTGATGAGCGGCCCGACGACGAACGGGACCCTGATCTGATTCGTGGATTCGGCCTTGCCAATGCGCCGATCCGGCCACGTGATCCGGACAGCCTCACATTCTGGAAAGCGGCTGAGCGTTTCTGGATCGACCAGTCCGGTTACAGTCATGTGAACATGACTTGCCCCCAGAGCTTCGCCCACCTGGTTGCCGATTCACCGGTCGGCGCCGCTGCCTGGATCGTGGAAAAGTACCACCAGTGGAGCGATTGGCAGGAAGATTTTGAAGAAGTCTTCAGCAAGGACGACTTGCTGACCAACATCATGCTCTATTGGATCAACAACACGTTCGGAACCGCCATCCGTATTTACTATGAATCGCACCACCATCCCTGGAGCGTCAAACCGGGAAATCGAATCGAAGTCCCCACGGCAATCCTCTCTTTCCCCAAAGACATCGTGCCACTGATGAAATCCAGGGCGGAAAAATACTACAACGTCACACGTTTTCATTCGATGAAACAAGGCGGACACTTTGGCATCTTCGAAGAAGCCGAAACGTACGCCGAAGATTTGCGCACTTTTTTCCGCCCGCTCTGGCAGCAGGAAATAACGCCACACGAACCTCAGTAAACGCCGAAGCGCCATCTCTATGCAGTACCTGGCCCTCGACATTGGCTCTTCTTCGATCAAAGGCGCACTGCTCGACCTGGAACGACGCCAAATCGGCGCAACGATCCGCCGCGCTTGCCCTGGACCGGTGCCGGGTCTCCCTCCCCGCCACTTCGAAATTGACCCCGCCGCAGTCATCCAAGCAACCGGGGAAGTCCTCGACGAACTGGTTGCCAGTGCCGACGCTCCAGCTGGACTAGTCAGCTGCACCCAAATGGCCGGTACAATCCTGGTCGACCGGCAGGGACAACCGTTGACCCGCTATCTCTCCTGGCGCGATCAGCGCGTCCTGGACAACCATCCGACGGCGTCCACCAGTTACTACGATCACTTACACGCGAAACTGACCGACCGGCAACGGGCCGAGTTGGGTGGAGAGCTGAAAACCGGCGCGTCAACGAGCCTGCTCTACTGGCTCGCATGCCAGCAGCAGCTACCCCACGGAGCCACACCACTGGGGCTGGGCGAGTATGTCTGGTCCCGCCTGTGCGATGCCGCACCTGCTGTCGAGCGAACCAACGCGCTCGGTGCCCTCAATTTGACAACGAGCGACTGGCACCATGCCGCGTTTGCGGCCCTCGACCTGCCACAGCTTCAATGGCCGCGACTGGCCAATCCGACCGAACCGATCGGGACACTTTCGATCGGTGGCCACGATCTGCCCTGTTTTCCACCTCTGGGAGACCACCAATGCGCACTGGTGGGCACGCGAGTGGAAGCTGGCTAACTCTCCTTGAACATCTCCACCGGTTCCCAGGTAAGCCACTTGTCCAACCAATTGAAACTGGGCAACTATCAGACCCGCACCTATTTTGATGGCCAATTCCTCAACTCCATCACCCATCTTCCGGCGGGACGCAGCCTGGATGTCCTGGTGGGGCTCGTCCACCAACTTGCACAAGATGTCTCACCCAACCACGATCCCTGGCCGTCTATCGCGCGCGCCGTGCAAGACACACCAGATACTGACCTGGAGGTCGACCTGGCATTTTTTGCCGGCCCGCTGGGAAACCGGGGCTCAATCAGCAATATACAAATCGAAAATCTCACCATCGGCACGCTGTTTCGAGCGGCGTTCCGCAACATGGCCGAAAATTACCGCCGTTGTGCTGACCAGCTCAGTCCAGCCACAGCCTGGCAACGGCTCGTCCTGTCAGGTAGCCTGCCACAGAACTCACCACATTTGCTGGAAGCGATTTGCCAGCAGTTTACCTGTGCCCATCGCGTTTGCCGGGGTTCAGAAGATACACTGTGGGGACTACTGATCCAGGCACTCGTCACCTCCGGGCAGGCGCTCACTTTCCAAGACGCCAGTCAGCAAATCCGCCACACATCCCCAGGCAGTATGACCGATGAATAACGCACCGGATGCCACCGCCGATAAATCGACCGTACACGCATTGCCGCAGACCTGTCTGCCCACCTGGGACCTGGCCGAGCTACCAGAACCCAAGCCACTGGGAATGAAAAACCTGGCCGGCTTCATCGGCCCAGGCATCGTCATGTGCGGCATTCAACTGGCCGGTGGAGAGTGGCTGCTGGGAGCAGAAATTACGGCCAAGTACGGCGGCAGCTTGATGTGGCTGGCGGCGCTCTCGATCCTGGGACAAATGTTCTACAACATCGAGTGCGGACGTTACGCGCTTTACACCGGCGAACCCGTTTTCACCGGGTTCATGCGTGCTCGCCCCGGACCCGGCTTCTGGATTTCGATCTTTGTCCTGCTGAGCCTGGGTGCCTTTATCCCCGCCCTCTCGACCACTGCAGCGACTGTAATCGCCGCACTTTACCTGGACCGGCCACCGGGCCCGGAAGATCGGTTCCTGATCAACACCCTGGGATACATCCTGCTCGCCGCAGTGTCGCTTCCCATTTTGATCGGCGGCAAAATCTACAACATGATGCAATGGGTGATGACCACCAAAGTGATCATCGTGCTGGGATTCTGCGTCATCGTCGGCGTCACCATGATCAGTGCCGAAAACTGGGGACGCGTCTTCAGCGGATTTTTGAAAGTCGGCAATATCCCGGTCGTCGCACCGGAAGATCGCAACCAAAATGGCAAGCTCGATCCCGGCGAAGATTTTGACCATGACAATCGGCTTGACGTCGTTGAAGAAGTTACCGAACGTGACATCTACGGAAATGTGACCCAGTTCAACGATGTCGACGGCGACGGCAAATGGGACGGGGAGAACATCGACAACGTTTTTATGGCCTTGTTGCGGGATGGAGAATTTCCCGTACTCATGTTGACGCAAATCGCCTTGCTTGGTGCCTTTGCCGGGTACGCCGGCGGGGGGGGCCTGAGCAATTCCACCTACTCCAACTACGTGCGTGACAAAGGCTGGGGAATGGGCAGCCAGGTTGGTGCGA
>JAKVBG010000134.1 GCA_022447605.1 Mariniblastus sp. | reverse complement strand
TAACGTCCTTAACGCGCTACAGGGCCCGGCGTTCCTGCCATTTTTTGGTGATGGGGCTCCACTTTCCACCGCCATGAATATGGGCGACTTCATCTTTGGGATCGGGGCCTTCGCAATGCCCATTGCTACGGCGATGATGCTTGCCCGAGTTGGTCTTCGAAAGACGTTTTCAATTTTTTCGGTGTTGCTCGTAGTGACCCTTGGTTTTGTCTTCCTGGTGAACTGGGAGCCTCTCACGCCGGTTAAGGTTGCCGCGCAGGACGCTTCGTTCGGAAGGCTGGTTTCAGATACAACGGTCCTGCTTTGCTGTTTGGCCTTCTTCTTTCATGTTCCCATGGAAGCCTGTGTTGGTGTCTGGGCGACCACGTTGATGAAAGACCAGGGGGTCTCCGAGGGAAGAGCCTCTTCTTTGCTATCGGTATTTTGGATGGCATTCACGTTGTCGAGGTTGGTTGCTGCGTTGACCATGATTGCCGGTACCGATCACGTGATATTAATGGTGCTCTCTGGAGCCTGTGTTGGTTTAACGATTGGGTTGGCATCCAGTAAGTCAAAAGAAATGACAAGTGGCTTCATTATTCTGGCTGGTGCTGTCATGGGGCCAATATTTCCCATCTTGATTGCCCTGCTCATTACCCACGTTCAGAGTGATCTCAGTGAACAACTGGTGGGTCGGGCCATCGGGTTATTCTTTTGCATTGGCGGCATTGGCTGGGCAGTGATTCCACTTCTGGTCGGGAAGATTGCTCAAAAGACGAGTGTGCAAAAATCTTTTTTCGTGGTTGCCGGGGCGGCAGCCTGCTTGACAGCGGTGGCAGTCGTGCTGAACTTCGTTTAGGCACCTGCACGGCGCAGATCTTGGCGCTGATTCTCCTCCCGACTCCTGTCTCCATTTCAGGGGACGGCTCATTCGGTTGCGCCGACTTTTTCCCTGGCCGGGCGATTGATCTCGCGCTTTTTGTGCAGGATTCGTTCCCGTAGTTGCTCCTTGATACGGCGCACGTGGGGATCGGCCGAGTCACTCAGGTCGCTTTGCTCGGCTGGATCATTCTCCAGGTCATAGAGCTCTTCCCGGCCCGGGTTTTTAAAGTCGACCATCAACTTCCATTGGGGGGTGCGAACCGCGCACATTTCCGTCTGGGCTCCATGTTTCATGCTGTACTGGCAATACATGTCGTTGTCCCACTCGATTGGTTCACCGGCCAGCAGCGGCAGGAAGTTGTGTCCCCGAATCAACACACCCTCAGGCAGGTCAACACCTGCCATGGCCAGCAGTGTTGGGTACCAGTCCAAATTAGTGACCGTCTGCTCGATAACCGTGTTGGGATCGATCACTCGAGGCCAGCGCACCGCCGTCGGAACACGAAGCGCCTGGTCATACAAGTTCGGTCGCTGTTGGGGCGGAATATTTGGCCACTGTTGCCGAGGCATCCTGGTGAGTATCCATTGTCCGTTACCCTTGTGCCATACGCCGTTGTGCCCCGTGTTGTAGCCATGATCGCTGGTAAAGATTACCACCGTATTGTCCTGCAATTGCAGTTGGTCAATAACCTTCAGCAAACGCCCTAGGTTGCGGTCGACGCTTGAGACGCTCGCCATGTATTCGCGGGTCCTACGTTTGACGGTTGGCACATCGAGGTTTGGATAGTCCGGATTGGGGATTTTCGGGTCGAGGTTGTTGTATGGCTCCCAGTCCTCGTCGCGGACCGGCAGCCAGGGAGCATGTGGGGCACGGAAGTGCAGGCTCAACAAAAAGGGATGATGCTGGTTGCGGCGCACAAAGTCGATTGCGTGATCGGTCAAGATGTCGGGGGTGAACCCTGCAAACGTTCGAGTGGTGCCATCGAGTTCCAGCGTGGGATTCTCGGGCGAGTTTCCACCGGAACGGAACCCCATGAAGTATTGATATCCGGTCTTGGTAGGATGATACCGATCAGCGGTTCCCAGGTGCCATTTGCCCACCAGGCCTGTTGCGTAGCCTGCGTCCGAAAGTACCTCTGACCAGGTGACCGTGTTCGGGTCCAACCCGTGTTCGGGTTCGCTGTTGGGATTGATCCAGTCAAAGACCCCCAACTCGCTTCCATATCGACTGGTCATCAAACTGGCTCGCGATGGGCTGCAGACCGGCGTTGTGACAAATGCCCGGGTGAGCTGGGCTCCCTCGCGGAACAGGCGATCGATGTGGGGTGTTTTAATTTGCGCATTGCCTTCGTGACCAACGGCAGTCGGGGCCTGGTCGTCGGTGTAAACAAAAATGATATTGGGTCGCTCAACGGCATCCCGCAGCTGATTGCGCTTATCCCGAATTGGACGGTAGCAATACTCGTTCATCATTGCCACGGCACCCAGGTCCCCGTGATCCTTGGCGACGGCGACGTATTCTTTTAAGGCTTCACGGATTGCATGGTAGGCAAAAGTTGCATGTTGAAGTGCTTGGTCCTGCTGACCGGCTTTTTCCGCCAGCGAAGTGGCGCCGTAGGCTTCGGCCGCGTCCAGGTAGCGGACGGCGAAGCGGAGCCGGGCCACAAAGTAGTCGAGGTACGCGTAACCTTCAGGCCGGCATAGCTGCCGAGCGGTTTCCATGTGTGCCAGCGCCTCACGATAGAGTTGGTGGTCTTTGCGGATGGCATCTGACAATCCACCGCTGTCGTAGTGTTTGGTCATCATGGTCGGTACGGGGAAGCCGAACCCCAGCCCATGCTGATCCAGGTTGAGCGTGATCTGTTCGATCTGGGCCAGTGCTTTCAGTGCGGGTGCCACCGCCTCCGGCCCGCACACGTGCTCGACCTGGTCGGTATAGGCCTCTTGCGGTGTGAGGGTGGCATCCCAGCTTGCCCGGGCCAGATAATGAACCGTGGGATCCTGTTCGCCAACGGTCCAATAACGGGTGTAGAACCCGTTCCACCCGCTGGCCCGCATGGTGCCCAGCAACTTGTCAATCGAGCCGGTCGCCATCTGAGGCAGTACCCCTACATTGTCGTCGGCAAGTGTCATGATCAAGCTCACTGGCACGTCTTTGGACGGGGCACTTCGGATCAAGTCGCGTCGGCGGAGTACCCGACTTGCCGTGTAGTCGATGAAGTTAACGACCTCGCCGCCCGGTGGTGTGATCCGCGCCACCAGGGGAAACAACTCCG
>JAKVBG010000133.1 GCA_022447605.1 Mariniblastus sp. | reverse complement strand
GACTTATCAGTCTAGCAGATACGAAAGTAGGACTTAGTGATCCGGCGGTTCCGAATGGAAGGGCCATCGCTCATCAGATAAAAGGTACTCCGGGGATAACAGGCTTATCGCATCCGAGCGTCCATAGCGGCGATGCGGTTTGGCACCTCGATGTCGGCTCATCACATCCTGGGGGTGAAGAAGCTCCCAAGGGTTTGGCTGTTCGCCAATGAAAGTGGTACGTGAGCTGGGTTCAGACCGTCGTGAGACAGGTCGGTCCCTATCTGCCGTGGGCGTACGAAACTTGAGGAGGTTCATCTTTAGTACGAGAGGATTTGGATGGACGTAGCTCTGGTGTTCCAGTTGTCACGCTAGTGGCACGGCTGGATAGCTAACTACGGAAAGGATAAACGCTGAAAGCATCTAAGCGTGAAGCCCTCTCCAAGATAAGGTTTCGTTGCGGTTTACCGCGAAAGTCCCCTTGAAGACGACAAGGTTGATAGGCCAGATGTGTAAGCTCAGTAATGGGTTCAGCTAACTGGTACTAACGGACGAACGCTTGACCACATATATCCAGGTCTCTCACTTTATAAGTGAGTTAGGGTAGGCTGTTTTGGCGCAAGCCAAGGCATACTGCACTCTACTTAAGAGTTGCCATCTAAAATCACAACCGTCAAAGACAATGAGTATTGTCGGGTGAACAAGCCGGCAATATTCTTTGCGGCGACCATATTGGATTGGCCACACCTGTTCCCTTCCCGAACACAGTAGTTAAGCAATCCGAGCCGATGATAGTACTGCAAGTGCGAAAGTAGGTATTGCCGCTTATTTATGAAAACCCACCAGGAGAAATTCTGGTGGGTTTTTTTGTTGAGAACCGTTACCAAATCCAAGTTTGACTAGATTTCCCTGCGAAAATGATTGACGGCTCGGTTTGAGGGCCAAGCGATCGCCTTCCCGGACGAATCCCTACAAGGTGACAAACCGATTCGGTCCACTAAGATATCCACTAAGACAGTGTGCCAGGAACTCTTCTGCTGACCGTCCACTCTGAACATTGAACCGTGGGAATTCTGACGATGCCCAAACGAACCTGGTTCCGTCTGCTGATCAGCATGTCCATTTTTTGCATCGGCATCATCGCCGCCTACCTGTTCTGGCGGTGGGTCATCGACGGTGGCAAGGTCGGCCCTGCCACCCCCGGAGAGCGGACCACGTTCGTCACCGACCCCCAGTACATCCGCCAGGATGGCTCGATCAGCTACGTGCGGGCGATCAACGATTGGCGCAGCGAGGGAGTCACGGCCGAAAACAACGCCTGTGTCGACCTGATGCGGGCCTTGGGACCGGCCCAGTTCGCTCCCGAAGATTGGCCGCTGGCTTGGGCAGCTGTCGCCGGGCAAGAAGTCGAGCCACCCGCCGGGCCGTTTCTGAGCACGCCCCCCCTGAACACCGACAAGGAATTCGACGAATACGATCAATCGATGGAGCGACCGTGGCGTGCTGACGAATTCCCGCAGCTGTACCAACACCTGCAGACCAACCAGGCCTTCCTCGACCTGGCCGTGGCCGGCAGCCAAAAAGAACATTTCTATTTCCCCTTGATCATTCCCGACCGGGCCGATGTCAGCCTGATCGAAGTCCTCTTGCCGATCGCCATGGGTAGCCGGGAATTGGCCCGCAGCCTGAAGATGCGGGCCATGAATCACCTGGCCCATGGCCGGACGCAGGCTTGCCTGGACGACCTGATCGCGACGCGACGCATCGGTCATCTGGTTTCGCAAAAGGGCATGCTGATCGAACACCTGGTTGGCACGGCGATCACCCACATGGGCATCGTCAGCGAAATGCGAGCGATCGAGTCGGGGCAGTTGACCGCAGCCCAGGTGGACGACTACCTGGCCCAACTGGAATCACTGCCTGAATTCAACAATCTGGCCGAATGCGTCGATCGAGTCGAGCGGCTCTGCGCGCTCGACATACTCCAATCGATCGGCTACGGCGGCGGGGCCCAGCTCCAACAACTCGCCAGCTGGACCGGTGGCAATGGCCCCGAAACCGTTTTGCCGACCTCGTTTGATCTCAATGAAGCCATGACGATCATGAATCAGGTTTTTGACGAGCAGGTCGAGATTACACAGGCCCCTTCCTATGCCGAACAGACCCGGCAGGCCGACGCCCTGAACGAGAAGCTGAACGACCTGCAAGCTTCCTCCAGCCCGGTCACAGCTGGAGTCCAGGCGATCGCCGGTGGAAACCGAACCCGCGGCAAGTTGATGGGCAACGTCATGGTCACGCTGATGGTGCCGGCTGTCTCTCAAGTCTGCGAGGCCCAGACGCGCCGGCTTGCCATGCATCGAATGGCTCACCTGGCATTCTGCCTGGAGCAATTCCGACTGAAGAATGGTGAATACCCCACAACACTGGACGACCTCCAACTCGGCGAGAGCGCCTCGCTGGTTGACCCGTATTCCGACCAACGGATCCTCTACGAGCTGCGGGAGCACGGTTTCCAATTGCACGTCGTAGGAATCAACATGCAGGACGATCAGGGGGTCGGGCTGGAAGAGAGCGATGGTGTCGATAAATTCGGAGATGACTGGAAGATCGAGATCGACCGGTCCAAGCTGACGGGCCAATCCAATTCAGTCAGTACCGAAGATGAATGAATCGGCCGAATCAACCGCCATGGCTACTTGATCCGCTTGATGATATGCCAGCCGTACGGGCTGGTCTGCGGGTCATAGACGGCCAAGCCGACGCCACCGACGGGCAGGGGAAACCCGACGTTCCCAAAAGCCGCCACCATCCCTTTCCGTTCATACACCCCCTGGGGAACATTCGTTTCCCCAAAATTCGCCATCTCGTAAATGCCGGGCGGTGAATCATCGGTGTATTCCTTGACCAGTTTGCCAAAATTCTCCCCGTCCGTCG
>JAKVBG010000132.1 GCA_022447605.1 Mariniblastus sp. | reverse complement strand
CCGATCGACTTTACTGAAAAAAACAACCAACACGTCGCTGATTTTAGCGTCGAAATGAATTGGTAAACCTGGCGAACTGCCTCCTGGAGATTTTTGATGCGCGCAACCAAGTTACTTGCCTCCCTGATCCTGTCGTTGACCCTGGTATCAACACTGGCGATCGCCCAGCAGCCGAAAACACCAACTGAAAATGACTACTACCGCATGGTCACCTTTCCCTTGCCCGATGGCCTGGTCCTGGAACTGAGTGGCCTGGGTTGGCTCGACAAGCAGCAAACGCGACTGATTGCCTGCACGCGTCGCGGGGAATTGTGGCTGATCGAGAACCCCTATTCCGACCAGCCGGCACTCACAGGGCAAAAGATCAACGTCACCGATGCCGCTGGCAAGACGAGCCAAGTCACGGCGTCTGAGAAAGAGATTGTCTCCTACAAGCAAATGCTTTTCGGCCTCCATGAGCCACTCGGCATCCTGGTCAATCCGGGCCACGGATTCCCCAATGGCATTTACCTGGCCCAGCGAACCGAGCTGACACGATTGGAAGATACAGACGGGGACGACCGGATCGACGTCGTCGAAACGTTCTGCAACAGCTGGGAGATCAACGGCAATTACCACGAATACTCCTTTGGTCCCAAGCTCGGTAAAGACGGCAACCTTTGGATCAACCTAAACCGCCCCTTTGGCGGAGGCCAGGAAGCACAAGGCTACTGGCGAGGCTGGTCGATCAAGGTCGACAATAAGGGAACAATGCATCCGGTGTGCCCAGGCCTTCGTTCACCTGCGGGACTGGGAAAAAGCCTCGACGGTGAAATGTTCTTCACCGACAACCAGGGAGACCATGTTGCCTCTGGGAAACTGGCTCACCTAAAACCGGGTGTTTTTCATGGTCAGCCCACCGGACTGGAATCACTCGACCATCCGCTGGCCAATTTCAAGCTGCCCTTTGCCGACTATCCCAAGCGGGGCATGAAATGGGGCGACGCGGTGAAGGCAAATCCGAAGCTAATCGCACCAGCCCTGTGGTTCCCTTATCCTCAAATGGGAAAATCGCAAACCGATATCTTGCACGATACCACCGGTGGCAAGTTCGGACCGTTTGCCGGCCAAACCTTTGTCGGTGACCTTTCCAACGCCTTGGTAATGCGGGTCTTCATGGAAAAGGTAGACGGTGAATACCAGGGAGCCTGCTTCCACTTTCGTCGTGATTTCACGCCACCGATCTTGCGGATGGCCTGGGGCAAGGGGGGCACGATGTTTGCCGGCGGCAGCAGTCGTGGCTGGGGCGGCGGCAGAGCTCCCTACGGGCTTTCCCGGATCACTTGGACGGGCCAAGTACCATTTGAAATCCACGAAATGCGAGCCCGTCCCAACGGTTTTGAACTGACCTTTACGAAGCCGATCGATCCTGCCACCGCTGGCGACATCAAGTCTTATGCGATGAACACTTATACGCATCTTTACTACAGCAATTACGGGGACAAGCGACAGGACGAACATCCGGTGAAGGTCACCTCGGCCACGGTGGGCAAGGATGGCAAGTCGGTATTGATTACGCTCGATTCGATGCAACCCTACTATGTTCACGGGTTAACAGCGCCGGGCGTTCGCAGCAGTGACGGCCTGCCGCTGCTGCATCCCGAGGCGTTTTACACGCTCAACCGAATCCCCAAGAAGTAGTTCCGGCAGCTAGCAGACAAGGTTCACTTCTGCACACGATCGACGTAGGGCGGAGCATCGAAAGCGTCGTTCAACCGTGGATCACCGGAATCCTTCAAAACCTTCATCAGGCGATTCGCCAAGCTCTTCTTCACCTGGGCATAACGAGCAACAGACGCCACGTTCTCCACCTGGTCCGGATCCTTGGCCAGGTCATATAACTCCTCGGCTGGACGACGCCCCACGGCCAGGTCCATCAGACGCTTTCCCAGCTTGTCATCCCGGCGATGTGCCAGGAACCACGTCTTAGTCGGACTACTGTCCCAATCAGGGAACGGCCCGCTGGGGCCATCCCGCCTACCCGTAAGAACACGCTCGGGAAATCCGTCCAAACCCCAGGGATCCCCCATCGGCCACCGATCAGGTTTGAAGTTGCGAATATAGAGAAAGTCCTTCGTCCGAATCGCTCGGGCAGGGTAGGGCATGTTCTCCTGGCGAGCCGTCTTTACATGGCGCTCACGGCCCACAACCACGAAGTCTCGCGTCGGATCGATCTGGCCACTCTTCTCCGACAGCAGCTGGGGAAGAAAACTGCGAGCTTCCATGGAAGCCGGCGGCGTCCCGCCCGCCGCCTCGATAAACGTCGGTGCCACGTCCATCAGGTTAATAAAGTCATCTACCACTCGACCCGGCTTCACTTTGCCTGGCCAGCGCACCATCAGTGGTGCCGCAATTCCCAGGTCATACAACTGGGTCTTTCCACGGGGCATCCCAGGCATCCCATTGTCTCCGCTCGCCAGGATCAGCGTATTATTCAACACGCCAGCCCTGGTCAGCTCCTCCATGAACAACCCCATCATCCAGTCCAACGATTGCACTTCACCAAAATAGTCCGCATAGTCACTGCGAATTTCATGCACGTCCGGCAGAAACTTCGGTATCCGCCCCTTGAATGCATCCGGTTCAATACCCCAGAAACGTTTCCCCGATCCATCGACATAAGGTCGATGCACGCCGATGGGGCCAAAGACCCAGAAAAACGGTTTACCCGACGCTTCCTTGACCAGTTGGGTAATAAATCCGCGAGCCCGTTTTTCCATTTCGCCGCGGGCGTGGGCAATCTCCTCATCTGTTAAGTCGGCGTGCAGCTTCAGTCGCTCGCCTCGATTGATTGTGTGGCCATATCGATCCGGGTTGTAACCCGTCTGCAACGAGGCCCCCAATCCCTGCTGTCGTTTTCGGGCCAAGTCCAGCGACTTACCAGACCGAGCCACGAAGTAACCCCGCTCAGCCAGTGATTCCCCGAAGCGGGGCAACGACACAAACGGATCGTCATGCCCCTGCCAACGGGCAGGTTGCAAGAATGCCTTTTTGCCACAGTTCCAGAAATAGCGACCGGTGGTCAGCGACCCACGGCATGGAGCACACTGGGGAACCGGGTAAAACGCATTCGTAAACAAGACACCCTCGCGGGCAATCCGGTCAAAGTTTGGCGTCTTGATCACATCATTGACGCTCGGACGACCCGGATCCGCATAAACGCTGGCATAACGCCCCCAGTCATCACCGTAGA
>JAKVBG010000131.1 GCA_022447605.1 Mariniblastus sp. | reverse complement strand
TCCCAGCAGATGCCCGACATTGCCGCCATCGTGATAGTCGACATACATTTGAAATCCTGCACCCGCATCGGTCGAGCGAAAGAACACGCCGCTACAGGGGCCCCAGTCAGGATTCAGTTCCAGGTTCAATTCGAAGTCACCATACTTCTTGTCGGTCAGCAGCAGTCCGCCATTGCCTGAGCCGGGCGGGTCCTGTTCGCCGGTTAGCACTCCATGTTCGACTTGCCACCGTCCGCCCGTGCCGTGTCCCACGGGTAGCGGGTTGGTATGCCAGCCCGCTAGCGAGTGGCCGTCGAACAGAACGGTGTCGGCGGCATCCGGGACCGAGTCGTTGGCGCTGAGGGCGGGGGCCAGCAAGAGTATGGCGGCAGTTACCGACAGCAGCTGGCGACGGTTCAACTGAGTTTGGCACTTGTCTTTCATGTTAGTCCTCGCGAGGGTCAACGCGACGGTAAGCATCGATGACCGCCAGTTCGCCGGCAACGCCCTGGGTTGAATTACCGTGTTCCATGCCGACAATTCCGCCATATCCCTTTTTGTGGATGTGACTGAAAACATTCGCGTAGTGGATCTCTCCGGTTCCCGGTTCGGCCCGGCCCGGGTTATCGCCGACCTGGAAGTAGCCGATTTCGTCCCAGCAGTGGTCAATGTTGGGAATCAAATTCCCTTCGGTGATCTGCTGGTGATAGATGTCGAACAGAATTTTGCAGGAAGGCCGGTTCACTGCGCGGCAAATCAGGTAAGCCTGGGGCGATTTGGAGAGGAACTCGCCCGGATGGTCCGTCAGCGGGTTGAGTGGCTCGATCACCATGGCCAGGCCATGCGGCTCGACGATATCGCAGCACCGTTTGAGTAGCTCAATGCAATTGGCCGTCTGGTAGCCCATCGGGAGCCGATCGTCCAGGTCACCCGGGACAATGGTCATCCACTTGGCGTTGATGCGCCTGGCAACTTCGACCGAGTGACGGATGACTTGCAGTACATGGTTTCGCAGACTTTCGTCGTTGCTGCTAAAGGTGGGCCCGCCCTTCATGCCTGCCGAAGCAGAAATCACCCCCATTCGCATGTCGAGACGATCCATCGTACTGGCAATCTGCTCCTGCACGGCAACCGGCCGGCCTTTCATCCCGTTATCTTCCCATGCCCTAAAACCTTGATCGGCTGCGAACTGGAGTTCATCGATCAGGCCGCCGGGGGCCGAATTTCTAAACATCCCAAAGTGGGGTGCATAGTTGAGTGTGAAGGGAGCCTTGCCCGGAACGTGCCGCTTGTCGGCGAAAGCGGTCATGTTGGTGGTTTGCGGTGCTGCCAAGCCAAGGGTGCCGGCAAGGCCAGATTGCAAGAAACGGCGACGATGCATAAGAGGATCCTTGGGAAAGAATTAACGGGGTACTATGCTGATTATGGTCGGCGGGTGACGAATTTGCTATATAGTTGTTATGAGGGGAGGTGCGTCCCCGCCAGGGTTCGTCGGCTTGGGAGCATTGGTGCTTTTTATTTTCGACCGACTTTTTCCCGCCAGCTTTGAAAGGAAGGCACTGCCATTTCTCAACTGACTCGCAGGCACTTTTTGGAGGGGGCGGGCGTAGCAGGTGCAAGCCTGCTGGCACCCCATGCGCGGGCCCTTGGTGCCAACAACGACATCCGGATGGGCTTTGCCGGATTTCGTGGTCGGGGCAAGCATCTGATCAATCTTTTCTCGGAGGTTGAGGGCGTACGGGTTGCCGCCTTGTGCGATGTCGATCAAAAGGTGCTCGACGAGCGGGTTGAGGTGCTCAAAGGGCGTGGCCAGCGCGTGACCGCTTACACCGACATCCGCAAGCTGTTGGACGACAATACGATTGATGCGGTGGTCGTTGCCACCCCGAATCACTGGCACTCCCTCATGGGAATCTGGGCCTGCCAGGCAGGTAAGGACGTGTATGTTGAGAAGCCGGTGTCGCAAAACCTGTGGGAGGGTGGTCAGTTGGTAGCGGCTGCCCGAAAATACAATCGGATTGTGGCAAGCGGCACACAAAATCGGTCGGAAGTCGGTCTGCAGCAGGTCATGAAATATCTGCACGAAGGATCGCTTGGAAAAATAAGAGTTGTCCGAGGGTTGTGTTACAACCGCCGCAAGAGCATTGGCAAGGTGAGTGGCCCACAGCCGATCCCTGACCACATTGACTATGACCTGTGGTCGGGCCCTGTCCCGATCCAACCCCTTTTACGAAAACAGGTGCATTACTACTGGCATTGGGATTACACGTATGGAAATGGAGATCTTGGCAATCAGGGCATTCACGAAATGGATTTATGTCGCTGGGCACTCGGTGTGAATCATTTGCCTCGACGTGTTGTGAGTGCCGGGGGGCGTTTTGGGTACGTCGATGACGGCAATACGGCAAACACGCAAGTCACTTTGCTCGACTATGAGCCGGCGCCGATTATTTTTGAACTCCGAGGCCTGCCATCGCATGCGGGCGTGGACAAGATTGATAGTTTTCGGGGAGTGCGTGTCGGCATAGTGGTGGAATGTGAGCAGGGATATTTTGCCGGTGGCCGGGGTGGTGGAACGGTTTATGACTGGGATGGCAACGAGTTGCAGCATTTCGATGACCCTGGTCAATCGCACCAGGCGAACTTTATCGACGCTGTACGAAACCGCGACCGTGGTCGACTTCATGCAGAAATCGAGGATGGGCATCTCTCCAGCGCCTTGTGTCACATGGCAAACACAGCGTATCGGGTGGCCCAACCATCTGACCCTGATCAGGTCGGAAAGAATTTGCAGGACCAGCCATTCGCTTCGGATGCGTTCTCTCGCATGGTCGAACATTTGGGTGCGAATGAAGTGGATCTCAAGAAGTCGGGTGTGGCGATGAGTCCCCAGCTCGAGTGGAACGGTCAGAAGCAGCAATTCGAAGGGGCGGATGATGCCAATCCGCTCTTGACGCGAAAGGGTCGACCTGGATTTACGGTGCCCCAGGTGGTCTGAAGCACTTCCGTTAGGCCAGCACCTTTTCGATGACCGTTCCGGCGACGTCGGTCAGACGGAAGTCACGTCCCTTGTGATGGTAGGTCAATCGCTCGTGATCGAGGCCCAGACAATGGAGAATGGTTGCCTGTAGATCGTGGATGTGAATTCGATCTTCCACGCCGTGGTAGCCCAGTTCGTCGGTCTGACCAACGGCCTGCCCGCCCTTGATTCCGCCTCCGGCCATCAACACCGTAAAGCTGAAGGGGTGGTGGTCGCGTCCTTCCCTTCCCGAGAAATTGCCGCGGCGGACCTCGTTCATCGGGGTGCGTCCGAATT
>JAKVBG010000130.1 GCA_022447605.1 Mariniblastus sp. | reverse complement strand
TACAACCACTTGCGGGCCTTTTTTGGGCTCTCGCCCTTAACCATCGAAGAGGTCGGCCAGTGGGCCTTTGCCAACGAACTGACCAACAACACCCAGGCCTGGGGAAATGATCTTCAGGGCGTGGGACTTTGGTACGCCATGCAGGGGGCCAAGGTCGGTTGGATTGCCGACGATGCGTTCGATCCCCAGATCCTCGCCGATATCCAGCGGACCGCTCGCCTTGGCGATCCGGACGACGTGATGGAGATGGTCGTTCAGTTTGGCCACGACGGATATGCCGACTACCTCCAGCAGTACGGACTTACCCAGACCTTCATCAACACCCTCAAGATGGAACCGCACTACGGCGGCTGGATGCACGGGCGAACCCACGGATGGCGGTCGATCGAAGGCGTGGCGATTGCCCATGATGTCAATCACCTCACCGTCCTGGGTTGGGACCAGATGCAGCCCTTCATGAACGACACGTTCGACTGGCCCCAGTGGCCGGCCCTGGATGTGTCCCACAGTGGCGTGATCGAGTACTTCCAGAGCATGGTCGTCCTGGGCGATCCGGAGGGGGACAACATGCAGTTCGCTCCCGCACCGACTGAGCCGCCGGTCAACAATTCTTAAAACGATCCGGTCACCCCACCGATGACTGGTCCGCACCACTCACCTTTGCCGATACCTTCCGTGTAGCCAACGGCAACACGGGTTTTGGAGTAAAGATTGACCACGTTTACGTCGAGCAGCGCGCCCACCCGGTGTTCCGCATCGAGGGCGCATCAATCCGCGTCGCTGTGCCGGGTGGGTCGGATCATTTTCCGGTGATGGTCCAGGTCGTGCTGCTGGGGTAACGCTCCAGAAGCAGTGAACCAGACGTCTAGGGGCCCAGCACACGAGGCCTTCTGCGCGTTGACGGGAATCGCGCATTCTGTTTTCAGGGTCAGGCTCGCCATCGACAGGCCAACAGGGAAACCGAACCCGCTTTACCCCTGGTTTGGTTGAGAGTGTTTACCTTCTCGACGCCTGGTGATTCCGGGTGTTTTTCAATTTCGTGCATTCTCATCTTATGCCATAATAAACCAACACCCGAATCGCAGGCCTGCGACCCTTCGGGTGGAGGACCCTTGCATGCCTTATAGACGTGATCAAGGGAGTATTCCTGGAACGCGCGGCTGCTTGCCAAACGCATCGATCATGATTCACCGGTTGACTCCAAAGCGAAAACTGACTGCAGCAGGCCGGTTTGGTCAGTCTCCTGGCATCCGCGGCAAAACAGACTCTGCGCCGCCTTCGGTCCCTACGACCGCTTTTACGTTGGTGGAACTTCTTGTCGTAATCGCGATCATCGGAATTTTGGTGGCGCTACTGCTACCGGCTGTACAGGCCGCCCGCGAAGCGGCCCGACGTGCCCACTGCACTAACAATCTTAAGCAATTCGGCCTGGCACTCCACAACTTTGAATCCGCCCACGGCGAATTCCCACCCGGCACGATGGCCAAAGAACGCTTTTCGGAAACATGGCCGTATGAATGGCCTTACTTCATTCATTTTCTCTTGCCCTATTTGGAGCATACCAACTATTACGATGAGTTGGACGGACCACATTTCAACATTCCCAATCCATTCACGGCAGACTCTGCAAATTTTTGGCCAGCCACCCTCGATTCTCTCGACCTCTCATTTGTGCGATGTCCCAGCGACACCCAACCTAGCAACGTCAAGCTCATTGAGAACGGAAGTGGCGCAAGCATCACTTTGCCAGCCAGTAATTATTTGGGGATTTTTAGCGGCCGCAATGACGGCGAAAATTTCTTCTCAAGCCCGGCCGGCAGCTATGATCCCGCAGGGATAAGGCGTGCCGTCTTCCGTTATCACGAAAGGGTGGCCATCAACGAAATAGCTGATGGAACCAGCAAGACAATGGCCATTGCCGAATACCTGACCGGGCTAGACACCTATGACCACCGGGGATTCTTTATGACCCACCGTGCCGGTTGTCAATTTCTTTATGTCACCCAGGGCCCAAACGCCACCGAAGGGGACAATCTGTTTTTTACCCCATCGCTCTGTCAGCGCACTCGCACGGGTACCCCCCATAACCGGCCCGAACTGAACTTGCCATGCAAGCCAGGTCACGCCCAAGAAAACTTTGCGAGTTCGCGGAGCCGGCATCCGGGCGGCGTGAATGTTGTGTTTTGCGACGGGAGCGTCCATTTTCTCGGCGATACTATTGCCATCGATGTCTGGCAACCGCTGGGATGGATCGGAGATGGAACGCTCGTCGACGACTACTAGAAGCCACCCGACAGCATCACTGGTATCTTAAAAAAGCCCCGTATGCATTGACATGCGTTTACGACTTTTGGCAACGACACCGTCGGGCAAAACTCAGCACGACCCCAAATAACAGCAGGCTCCACGTCGCCGGCTCGGGCACCACCGACAGATTGCCTTCGGCAAAAACGGCCGACGGATGACTGCTGCCAGGTGAAACAGTACCACCATTGTTGATAAAATCGCCACTGACCGTTCCGGATCCACTGCAAGTGCCTTGCAAGCATTGTACGGCGCCGCCGCCGGTATTCAGAACGTTGTTGATCGCCAGGTCGCCTTCGCCCGTTTTCAGCAGGGTGTTTCCACCTAGATGGAGCCCGTGGTGAAAGGCAAGCGACGAGCCGGCCTCAATTCCTACCGTGGTGTCGTGGTTAAGGGTAACGGCTGCTTGAAACTGGTGGTCTCCGGCGACAACATCGATCCTGGGATCCTCTTCGGTCGCCCCGTTCTGCGCGAGCGTCACACCTCCCAGGCCAGCGATTGCATAACTATTTGTCCCGTTGTTGAATTCCATGCGGTTGACGGTGACTTGCTCGTTGGTCACCACGGTCGTGGGGCCAGAAACCTGACTCGCGAACCTCACCGTATGGGCGTCACTGCTGGGTGGCCCACCCAGCGGATCCCAACTCGACTGCGCCGCCCAGTTGCCCAGGCCACTTTTGTCCCAATCAAAGGTGCCGTCAGGACCGTCAGACAACTCGAAATTGTCCAGGATATAGGTATCTGGGTAGCCGGCACCTGGATTGGCACCCGTCAGGATAAGCGATGCGTGGCCACCCGTATGCATTGCGCCAGGGTCGACAAAGGTCCCCTCGCCAACAATCGTGCCAGAATCCTTCTCGGTAATGCTACCGGTAATGGTCTGGGTCAAAGCATTTCGTTCAAGGGCTACCAGGTAAGTTGTATCCAGCAGAAGATTCCCCGCAGGGTCATTGTGGTTGGTTGGGGTGCTGTTGAAACCGTTGTAGTTGGTCCAACCTCCCCCCCCGGGATCGTTCGGCGGAGCTGGCTGTTGGGCCTCGATATTATTGGACGCGTTGTATTTGAAGAGGTTGAAATCATGT
>JAKVBG010000013.1 GCA_022447605.1 Mariniblastus sp. | reverse complement strand
CGCCTCCAGGGGTCCCGAGATTCCTCCCACCCGCAATTTTATCTTGGTTGGCACACCCGGATCCGAAAAACCGGTTATCGGGTATCGGATCGACCCATGATTCAGTCGCATTCGATCTCCCACCTGGATGACCCTCTCTTCTGGCGACTGCTGATCCCACTTGTACGGTTTGTCCATGGTCACCGTAAATTCAACAGGACTGCCCGGTACGCTGCTGGTGCCGACAACCGCATCCTCACCCTGAAAATTGGGTAGTTTACGCATCAGATAGAGCCGGGTACCACCGTAAAACACGCTTTCACCGACGTTCAGATTGAGGTTTCGCTCAATCATCAGGCCGGCCGCACCGGTGGCGATGGCCCGGTCGCGCGCCTGGGTCAGGGTGGTTCCCACCACGCGGCCCGCTTCACGAATGTTCCGATCCTTGTTGATCAGACGGACTTGCGGCACGATCAAAGCGGTTAACAGGGACATGATCGCAATCACGACCAGCAACTCCACCAGCGTCAGACCAGTGCGGCGATTATTGAAGGTTGTCTTCATCATTAAAACTCCACACGCCCCGCCACATTTTCAGACCAGACCCGCATCCGCAAGTTCTGTATCTCCAGGATTGCAAGAATCGCCTCCCTTTCCTGCTGGGTACCGTCGTCAATGATTTCGTTGACACTGGGGCGGTTTGGAGCCCAAGGAAGCTTATGAGAAAAACCGTATTCGACCCTCGTTTCCGGATCCCGCAACGTCAAGGCGAAGTCCAATGGATCCCCCCAGGCATCGACCACTTCCGGGTAGTTATCGCCGTCTACGTTGCCCCGCGCACCATTGCCCAATGACTCCAAGGCACTCGCGCCGTCAGAATCGACCTTGTCAAGTAATTGATAGAGCAGCTCACCAGAGAGATGAGGAATCCGTCCGGATGACGGCACCCGACCTTCAACACCAAGCACGTTGCCAGCATTAAAATCCCCCTGTGTCGGTCTCAAAAAATACCACTGCCGGACCAGTGCCGATTGGCTGGCGGGCGCCTGTAACAATGTCACGATCCCTGCCGGGTTGGAACAATCTGGATTTACACTCAGACTTGGAAACAGGCCCAGTTGACACGTATCCCATGTGCGCGAATCTTCGTCAAACGACTGGTACGGCATTTCCACATTCAGATAATCGACCAAAATCTGCCCGATTACCTGCTGCGTCTTGTAATATCGCTCTCGGTCTGGATTTGCACCACCAACCGGTACGTTGCCGGACCAAACAACCAGATTGTCCAAATCCGATGTGCGAAACGGCATCTTGCGAAATTCCATGTCCTCGATATAGGTCGAAAGGATCGTCTGGATCTGGTTGATCCGGCCCTCGGTGGCCGAGGTCCGCGCTTCGCGCTGGGCCGAGGCGATCATGGCCACCGACAACGTCGATAGAATGGCGATGATGGCGACGGCCAACAGCAATTCGACCAGCGTGAAGCCGTGCTGGCCCGGCACCCATTCGGGTCGCTTTACAGATTGTTGAGATGAGATGTTCATAGGCAGGTTCTTCAGCAGAAGAGACAGGACTGGAAAACTATTTTTGCAACGAATTGCACACCTTCTAAAAAGTATTTACTAGTTGGCATCCAATGCGACCGTCTCAACTTTACCAACGGTCTCGTTAACAAAATTTGAAATATTATCCAAACCGGATCCGTTGTGCACTTCTTGTGTAACTTCATTTAATGCAGGAGAGCTATTAACCAGATTCCAAGTAGCAATGAGACCTGTACAAGCGAATTGCTTACCCTCACGGTCGCTGTAGTTTTTAGGGGGCCCACCCGGCAATCCATCTAACCCATTGGCCACGAGCTGAAACGAATTCGGATTGAAAAACTTACGAAGGTATCCACCAGAACCATCCTCAACGATGACATGGTAACCATGAAAATCTGGTAAAATTTGATTTGCGGCATTAGGTCCGTAACTCGCAGCATCGATATACTGATACGGCGCAGGCTTTCCTCTTGCCTGAGTAAACGAGGCAGCTGTTCCATTAATATTCAGACGATCTGTTGAGAAATCAAAATAAGCATTTCTTTCAACACCATCATTCGCCGCTCCATGACCCGCAATCCAACTACCGGCCAGACCAAGCGGATACTGCTTGTTTTTTGCAATTCCCGAAAGCCAGAAAACTAAATCAGATCCAGGTGTATTTTGTATTTGCGAACCGACCGACGTCCACCATTGATTAAGGTTTGTTGCTGAATAACCATGATTGGGTGCAATCCGATTCAAGTAAGGCATGAAATCAGAACCACCGCTCAATCTCGCAAAGCTAGGCGGGTAAAACCCGTTGTCGCTCTTGAAGTGTTCAATCGCCAGGTCGAGCTGGGCCATCTCTGACTCGATGGCAAACTCGCTGGCCCGACGCATGGCACTCCCCACCACCGGGATCAGCATCGCCGACAGGATCGCGATCACCGTGATGGCAACCAGGATTTCCACTACGGTAAAACCACCGCGTCGACCAGAACGATCGTTTTCGTTGAGACAAGTATTCATTCGGATCTTCTCCAGCTAATTCGGTCCGTTTTCATTTCGTTTCAGCTCGGCCCTGGCCAGGAACCTGGCCGGGCGAACCGCAAAGGTTATTTTCCACCCCCGGTCAAACCGGAAATGATGGCAATCAGCGGCATGAACAGGGCCGCCACAATGAACAGTACGACCAGACCAAGGAAAATGATCATGATCGGTTCGATCATTTTCAGCATCCCGTCGGTGATGGTACGGACTTCTTCTTCGTAATAGTCGGCCACTTTGTACAACATGACATCGAGTTCACCCGTCTCTTCACCCACGTCAATCATGTTGATGACGAGGTCCTCGACGACCGGCTTACGGCAGACCATGACGTACCACAACAGGGCGATCATGCCGAGCGCCCCACAAGCATAGAGGACGAAGTACCAAAGGTCGGCCTGGATCAGCAACACGCCCAACGGCGGCAGCGAGACGGTAGCCACGAAAAAGAAGAGGGTCACCGGGTGAAAACCGGGCTTGCTGTTCTTTTTCATCGGGTTCGCAATCGTATCCCCCTCGCGAATGGCATCGGTGACCTTACTGTAAATCTTCTCGAACATCGCGTTGCCGGACGTTTCCCGGGTAATGGTCAATCCCTCGATAATGGGAACACCACTGGCGACCAGGGCACCGAGGGTACGGGTGGTGCGGGCCAGGTTACTCTTTTCAACCAACTTCCCAATGACGGGCAACTTCAACAGGTACAGGTGCCAACCCATCCGACCTGCCCGGAACTTGCAAATCAGCGCGACGAACAGGAACATTGCGATCGGCACGGCCGGGAAGAGGAACCAGAGTTTCACCACGCGGTCAGAAATCGAAATCAGCAGCTTCGTCATGGCCGGCAATTCGATCCCGAATTCTTCGAACATCTCTTTGAACTCAGGGATAATCCGGATCATGATGAACGTCAAAATACCGATCGTGAACAGGACGACCATGATCGGGTAAATCATCGCCCCGATCACCATATTCTTGAGTGACTGGGTCCGCTCCTTGAACTCGGCCAGACGTCGCAGGATGACCTCCAGCGAACCACCCGCTTCACCCGCCTTGATCATATTGACGTACAACCGGTCAAAGACCTTGGGGCTCTTGGCCATCGCCTCGGAGAGCGAGGCACCGCTCTCGATCTCGTCACAGACGTCAATCAGGGCATTCTTCAGGGCCCCGGGGCGAGACTGTTCCTCGAGGATCTTGAGCGATCTCAAAATGGGCAGACCCGCATCCTGCAAAATCGACAGCTGGCGGGTGAACTGCACAATCTTCTTGCCGCCGGCGCCACCGAGGGCAAATGTTTTCTTCTTCGAACTACCCTGGGAACCCGCCTTTTGAGACGATTTCTGGACCGCGATCTTGGTTACGAAGTAACCCATCGAACGGATCGTCGCCTGGGCTTCGTCCTGGGTCGGCGCCTCAATGACGTCTCGGATCTCCTGACCCTGGGGGTCCATCGCTTCAAATTGATAAGTTGGCATAACTCAATCCTCACTAGCCAGGTTCAGCGGTGCACATTCATCCGCCAGCCCTCGCTAAATCATCATCGTTTATCAGGTATCGTATCAATCAATCGTAAGTTCCCGGCGTTCCTGTCGGTCCGCTGTGAATGGTTGTTTTGTCACTCTCTTGGTGCTGGGTAAATCGGGACGGTCATGAATTGTTGACCGTTCACAACTAGGCGTCCAGGATTGTCTCCCGCACCACCTCTTCCAAGGTGGTTGTCCCATCGTACATGAACGCGATGCCAGCCGTCCTCAACAGTTTCATGCCGCTGGATTCGGCGGCTTCGCGCAACTTGTCAGTCGGTGCATTGCTCATGATCAATTCGCGAATTTCGTCGTTCATGATCATCAGTTCAAACAGGCCGACTCGACCTTTGTACCCGGTGTTGCTACAGCCACTGCAGCCAGCACCCCGGTAAAACTTTTTGTCTTTCACATCTTCCGCACTGAGCCCGATTTCCGTCAGCATATCGACACTCGGTTCGACTTCTTCCCGACACTCAGGGCAGATCCGACGAACCAGACGCTGAGCTAAAATGGCCTCGACGGTGGCCGTGATCAAAAACGTGGGTACCCCCATATCCTTGAGCCGGGTCACCGTACTGGGCGCGTCGTTGGTGTGCAATGTGCTGAAAACCGTATGACCGGTCAGCGATGCCTGGACGGCGATTTCAGCCGTCTCCAGGTCGCGAATCTCACCGACCAGAATCTTGTCCGGGTCCTGTCGCAAAATGGCCCGCAGGCACTTGGAAAAGGTCACATCGATGTCATCGTCGATCGGGATCTGGATAATCCCGTCAATATCGTATTCGACCGGGTCCTCGGTCGTGATCAGTTTATCTTCAATCTGGTTCAGTTCACTGAGGGCCGAGTAGAGCGTGGTGGTCTTGCCGGATCCGGTCGGCCCGGTCACCAGGACGATCCCGTTGGGCTTCATCATCACCTTGCGAAAATCCTCGATCGTCTCTTCGTTCATCCCCACGTTGTTCAAGTCCAGGGAAACCACGGACCGGTCCAGGACCCGCAGCACGACACTCTCGCCAAACATGGTCGGCATCACGCTGACTCGCAAATCGACCGGGTGTCCCCCCACGGTCAATTCAATACGACCATCCTGTGGCAGTCGCCGCTCGGCAATATCCAGGTTGGCCATGACCTTGATCCGCGTCGTGATGGCAAAGGCCAGGTGACGCGGCGGGGGTACCATTTCAAACAGCACGCCATCCGCCTTGATACGAATCCTGAACTCATCCTCGAACGGCTCGAAGTGAATGTCACTGGCGTGGTCCTTGATCGCCAGCAACAACACCATGTTCAATAATTTTCGGACCGGGGCACTGTCGACCAATTCGGCCACGTCACTCAGGTTGATCGGGCCACTCCCGCCCAGTTTTTCACTCGCCTCTTTCAGCTCCATGTCGTTTTCAAGTTCGGCAATGATCTTCTCGATACTCTCGATATCGTCATTGAAGTGCTTGTCGACCGATTTCTGGATCTGCGTCTCGGTCGCGACCAGCAGGCGGATTTCATGGCCCAGGAATCGACGCAGCTCGTCCTGCATGGAGAGGTTTTGCGGGTCACAGGTCGCCATGGTCACGACACCATCGTTGACCTGCAGAGGAATCACGCGATACAGCTGGGCCATCGTGTCGGAGACGATCGCCTTGGCGTCATCCGGCGGTACCACGCCTTCAATATCGATCGACTGCAGACCGAATTGCTCGGCCAACGCTACGATTAACTGGTCATCCGTAATCAGACCCATATCTTCCGCGATCCGGCCAATCAGCTGGGTCGGGTTCTGGCTCTGTTCTTCATTGAGCATCTCCAGCTGGTCGTCGGAGATAAACCCCAAGTCGACAAGAATTTGCCCAAGGCGCCTGACGGCCATGTTGCTACCCAGTCACTTTCGCTTGAATGTTCATGTTCATTATCTGTTTCCGCAGTTGGTTGGTCCGCTGAACCCGGGGATCAGGTCGTTTCATCACCCCGACCGACGTAATCCACCGGCAAGCCCTCTTCAATTTGACGCCGAGCGGTCGCAATCCGCTTGGCCAGGGAATCCGGATCATGGGCTTTGCCCAACACATCTTCCATTTCCACTTTTTCTTCAATCCAATGACGAAACAGGTGGTCGTCATTGAGGAACATCCCTTCCTTGGCACCCGTCTGGATGGCCGAGTTAATACGGAATGTCTTGTTTTCCCGGATCAGGTTCGCCACCGCAGACGTCACCACCAGGGATTCGAACGCGGCAATCCGGCCACCCCCGATGCGGGGCAGCAAGGTCTGGGCCAGAACGCCGATCAACGACGTCGACAACTGAGTTCGGATCTGGTCCTGCAAGTTGCCCGGGAAGGCGTCGATAATCCGGTTGACGGTCCCCTGGGCACTGTTCGTATGCAACGTGCCAAAGACGATATGCCCCGTTTCCGCCGCGGAGATAGCCGCCCCGATCGTTTCCAGGTCACGCAATTCACCCACCAGAATCACGTCCGGATCCTGCCGCAAGGCGCGGCGAATCGCCTCTGAGAAACTCGGTACGTCGACACCGACCTCCCTTTGGTTGACGGTCGATTTCTTGTGATAGTGATAAAATTCGATCGGGTCTTCGATCGTGATAATATGATGATCGACACGCTCGTTGATGAAATTGACGAGACTGGCCAAAGTCGTACTCTTGCCCGAACCGGTTGGACCAGTCACCAGGATCAAGCCACGAGGACGCATCACCAGCTTGGTGAATACCTCGGGGATACCGAGCACCTCGGGTGGCATCATGTCATTGGGAATCTGCCGCAACACCATGGCGATGTTGCCACGCTGTTTGAAAATCGAAACTCGGAAACGGGCCTTGTCACCATAGGCAAATCCAAAGTCGGCGCTCCCGGCCTCCTGCAGTTCCCGCTGGCACCGCTCTGGCGAAATACTCTTCATCAAGGCGACCGTATCGTCCGGTTCAAGCACCTTGGTCTCCAGCTTGCGGAGCCGTCCATGGAGACGAAAAACGGGGGGCTGCCCCACCGTGATATGGATATCACTGGCCCCTTGCTTCACACAAGCTTCCAACAGTTTGTCAATTAATACAGTTGCCATAGTCTCGGTAGATCTCTCTTAGTAAATACTGCCGGTCAAGTTCTTAGCGAACCAACGGATCATCGGAACAAAGGCAGACTTGCAGGTGGGAACAAGGTTGAGCAGAAAAGGCATCCGGGTCGACCGCTAAGTGGATCGGCAACAGACTATTGTTACCAACAAGGCCTCGGCGGTCCAAAAAAACGGAAAAATCAAGTGAATCTGCCATCCAAGTAAGCTAAAAACCCCTCCAAAGGGTGGTTAATCGTCCTGCTCGGTCCGCTTCGCCACACGGTAGACTTCCTCAAACGTCGTGATCCCGTTGAGGACTTTTTCGATCCCATCACGGAACAGGGTCGTCATGCCGCCATCGCTAATGGCATATTTGCGAATCTCGGTTGTCGACTGGTTCTCAAAAATCATCTGGCGAACCCGACTGTCGACCATCATGAGCTCATAGATGCCAATTCGGCCTCGAAAACCCGTTTTTTGGCAGCTATTACACCCCTTTCCACGCATAAAATTAGCGTCCTTGATCTGCTCTTCGGTCAGCCCGACATCCGCCAAGACGCTCTTGGGCGGGGTATAGCGGGCCCGGCACTTGGGACAAATCGTCCGTACCAGACGTTGCGCCACGATCGCCACAACACTACTGGCGACCAGATATCCGGGGACACCCATGTCGACCATACGTGTTACAGCACTGGGCGCATCGTTCGTATGTAGTGTACTAAAAACCAAGTGTCCAGTTAAACTGGCCTGAATACCCATCGATGCTGTCTCAGAGTCTCGCATTTCACCGACTAGGATGATATTAGGGGCCTGCCGTAGCATCGAGCGGATAATTCGGGCAAAGTCCAGTCCGATGTTGTGCCGAACCTCCACCTGGTTGATCCCCGGGAGGTAATATTCGACCGGATCCTCGGCCGTAATGATTTTGCGGTCCGGCCGATTCAGCTGGTTCAAGGCGGCATAGAGGGTCGTCGTCTTACCGGAACCGGTCGGTCCGGTCACGAGGATAATCCCATTGGGACGGCGAATCAGGCTGCTGAACCGCTTGAAAGTGACTTCGGAGAATCCGAGCTGGCGAACCCCGACTTTGATATTATCCTTGTCCAACAGCCGCATCACGGCCGATTGGCCATGGTTGGTCGGGATGACGCTGACCCGCAAGTCGAGTTCTTTTTCGCCGACCGATATCTTGATTCGACCGTCCTGGGGTCGCCGTCGCTCGGCAATATCAATGTTCGAGAGGATCTTGATGCGGGATAAAATGGCTCCCAACTGCCGGCGGGGCAAGGTATCCCGCTCATGCAGCACGCCGTCGATCCGGTAGCGGATCCGGACCCGGTCCTCAAAGGGCTCGACATGGATGTCCGAAGCTCGTAACTGGACGGCCTCGGTGATCATCAACTGGACCAGACGAACAATGGGGGCACTATGTTCGTCCACCGCCTCGTCAGAGGAGATATCCGAATCATCGACCGTCTCGGTAAAGTCGATCGCCGTGTCGGTAAATTCCTGCAGGATCGAGTCAGCCGATTCACCTTCCACCTGGCCGTACATCCGGTTAATCGCCTCCAGGATGCTGGAGCGAGGGGCCAGTACCGGGGCCACATCACGATTGAGAATAAAGCGTAATTTCTCAATCGTATCGACATCCGACGGATTGCTCATCAGGACTTTCAACCGGCCATCGGCAACTTCCATCGGCAAAACAACGTTTTCCCGCGCGACCGATTCAGGCATCAGCTCGATCACGTCTTCCGGCACCTGGGTCGTTTCGAGATCGACATACTCCATCCCGTGAAACTTGGCCATCGCCCGCATCACTTCCGCCTCGGTCGCGTAACCGAGTTTCACCAAAGCCTCTGCCAGCGAGATATTGGTTTGGCGGGCCAGGTTATCAGCATCGACAGCCTGGTCTTTACCGAGGACTCCCGATTTGATCAGGAGATCGACAAAGCCATTACTTGTACTCGTGTCCATAATTCCTCTCGTGAACCAGGCCTATCAATTGAGTAGACCCAGGAAGTTCCACGGTCCCGCCAAGCGGGCGTGTGAAGTTATCTGCATCGGCAAAGAACCAACGGTCCCACCGGATGGCCAGAAGCGGGAATCCGTGAACCAGGATCTGCCTGGTCCAGCGGCCGTTCGCCGTGGCGTCAACCATGTCACCGGATCGCTACTGCAAAACACCTTATTTTACACCGAAGGGGGGGTGAACGAAGCCAGGCCCCAACAACCAAGCGTACGTGGAAACCGGGGAAAGAACAATCAATTCCCCTTATCGATCCGCAGCTCACCGTTTCTATATCTTGATCCATGACCGCCGGTTTTGTCAATAAAATCGACATAAATACGGGCAAATGGTGACTTCGCGAACGATATGACCGGCCTTATCGCCGCTCTGTGTGGAACCCCTGACGCTGCATGATATCGGTCGTATCATTTTTAAGGCGCACCACCGTCCGCAACTGCTGGGCCTGGCGGCGCAGATTGTCCGCATCATGATACATTTCGAGGTCCTCCAGATCGGCCGCTACCCGTTCCAGGTCCCGTGCCGCCTGGCGGAGACGTTCGATTCGAGCAGGCGAGAAGCGATCCAGACCGGATGGCCGGTGCCCCGCCTGGCCAGTCCCCCGGCTGGCGGCTGGCGCGGTGGGTGGCGATAGAACGGTTCGCCGTGCGACCCAGGCCTGACTGGAATCGTATCGTTCCAGCAACCGGTTCTGCTCCGTATCCAGATAGAGATCGAGCTGCACCGATTCCCTGGCCTCATCCCCTGCCAGGTCGCTCTCCAGAGGGTGAACCGCGCCCCGCACAGCCGCAATTTCGACTGCCGATAAAACTGTTTTTCCCTTCTGTTTCCCACCTAATTGAACCAGGTCCACCCGATCACCCGGCTTGAGTGGGCCATCGATGTTGGCGATCTGGCAAGCGACTGGTCGACTGGCCAACCGCCCGGTTCGACCACCGGGCGATGGAGGTTGCCGGATAAGACGCTTAAGTGATTCGCCAAAATTACCGCTCGATTCTTCACCGAGGACATCTTGAAGCTGTTCGGTCAAACCACCTCCCAGCCGCTGACGGATCTGCATGATCTCCTGCAAGGATTGCTGTTGCTGAAGCGTCAGGTCAGGATTCTGCTCGACCGTTTGAACCTCGGCACCCGATTCTTCAGGCGTTACCTGGCAAAACCCAATCGCGGGAGCACTCAGCAACACCGAGAGAACCCCCAGCCAACAGCCAGTTCGCGGACTCAGTTTCATGACTATTTCCTTACAATTCACAGTCCAAGAGTTACATCCATAACAAATATACGGAATTTGTCTTTTATTTTGAAAGTTCAATTGTGTTGGTGATTTCAAGGAAATGACCTGAGACGATAGCCAGAAGGTGGAATTCTTCGTTTTTATACAGGAAAAATTGAACTTTCTTTAGCTCACGGTTATCCTAAACTTAGATGAACTCCGAAGTTCACAACCTCTTATTGGTTGAATGGTGACCGACCGCCTCACCTGCTTTCCAGCGCCTCTCGATCAGGTGAAACCGCGGTCCTCAGTTGGAAATAGTCGATAATTCCCAAGTACGACAGGTAATGACAAACATGGCAATGATTGATCCGAACAACAAGCGATTTTTGGGTGGCAGACGATTGCAGGCTTGGTCGTTGATGGCTGCCTGTTGCTGGCTGCTCGTATCGGCAGACTTGATGGCGCAAGAACCGGCGGCAGCCGCGGCGGCTCAGCCAGACAATCAAGCGGTGCTGTCGACCACAATCAACCCGAAATACGTCATGCCGGAATTGAAAGACTCCGATGACAGGGATACGGCACGCCAAAAGCGGGGCGAAGCTTCGGCCGTTCGCAAATTGATCACCAATAACAAAGCGACCGTGATCGATTCCCTGCGCAAGGGTGACACATCCAACGGCCCTCTACTGGATGAATTCCTGAATGGTTTCATCTTTGCCGAAATGGGCCAGAACAAGACAAACTCGCTTTCCCAGTTGGGTGATCTGCGGCGAAACTTTTTTCGCAGCTATCTATCGGACAAGGTCCCAGCCGGGACCCGAAAAGTCGTGATTGAACAGTACACCCTCCCCAAGATGGTGGAGTTCATGGACGGCAATTACCACAAGGGTGTCCGGATGAACGCCGTCGTCCTGACTGGACTGCTGAATGACCGCGAGGGGGATTCGCGTAACGTACCGGTCCCCTCCAAAGCCGCCTTCAACCAGCTGTCCAAGGTCTTTACCGATGCCAAATACCCGTCCTACCTGAAAGTCGGGGCCCTGGCCGGGCTGCAACGCCACTTCACCACCAATCGACGACTGGCAACATCCCAAATCAGCGCTGCCGAACAGGCACCGATCACCAATCAGTGCGTGGCGATTATCCAGGACAAGGCAGACGGCCAGGATACCTGGCCGGAATCTCTCAATTACTGGTTGAAACGACGTTCGACTCAGGTCCTCGGTGCGATCGGTGATGTGGGCACTGATGGTGCCAACGCCAAGGCGATCTCGACCAACCTGTACAACGAAGACAACCCGAACCTGATCCGGTTTGATTCACTGGTTGCCCTCTCCCAAATGAAATTTGATCCGGCCTTGGCGCCGGAAGTCGGCACCAAGGTGATCGAGTTCGTGGCCCATTTCCTGGAGAACGAGGCCAAGGCGCTGAATAACGGGGTGGATGACCTGATCACGATCAACCTCCTTTACGAAGACAAGGACCTGGTCCTCGAAGGTTCGGCAACACGAACCCAAGGCCGTGACGCTCCGAACGCGGGCATGGGTTTTGGAGAAGACGAGGGCCCCGGTTCCGGCGGCTCAAAAGAGGATGACGGCCCGACGGTCGACCTCCCTGTCTACAAACTGAACGATTCACGAAAACGGGTCAAGGCCGTCGTTTACACGGCATTGCAGTTCTTTGAGAACGATCGCAACGAGGGATTGGTGCAGATTGTGGCCGATGACAAGAAAGCCAACTTCCGTTCCGCCATGGAAATTCTGGATCGGCTGATCACGGAATCCGATATAGGGATCGTTGACCTCTCCAAACTGGAAGAAGGCGACGATGCCGAGGAACAGAAAGACATCACCAAGCAACTCGTCGACATCTACAGCCAGGGCGCCGATGAACTCGACGCCCTGGTAGTTCGCGCGGCGCCTCCCAAGCCCGGGCTCGAGGCGATCACGGGTGACGAAGCGGGCGAAGCCGACGCGACTCAGAAGGCGGAAGCGCCGCCGGAAAATGGTGACCAAAACGGAGCGGGTGGCAACTAGCGGAATCGCCATCCGTTATCCGTTGTCCGAAACATCCACCTCATCCTCAATCGACCTCATGGGACAAGACGCCGTTGCATCGCCGGCAATTGCTGCCCGATCAATCACTCTTCTTCACTCTTCGGCATCGTCCGTGCCACCCGATTGGCCATAGTTTTTCTCGGCAAACAGCTTCATCATGCGGGCGTTCTTTTCACCCGCTTTGAATGGAACCATGAACAGGGCGATCGGCCGGTAGCGGTGGAAATACTGGTAGGCCGGGATGATCGTGTGCCATTTCCCCAGCGCCCCGGAAACGGGCGCGCCGTCAGACAGGAAGTAGATCGTGTCCGCTTCACCAAACAGGGTGGCCATCTGGATCGCGTCGTGGGTCCGTGTCGAATAACTCAGTTTCAAGCCATAGAGCATGCTGGAGATGGCGTCGCCGGCAGTCGCCGCCTGCAGGCGATTGGAGATCATCTGGATCGCCCCGCCAAAAGTCAGGATGTTGAACCGGGCCGGGTCCTTCAGGCTGGCAGCCGATTCGGCCAGGTTCAACTCGAGATCCTTGATCTTCTCTCCCTTCATCGAGGCCGAAGTGTCGACCACGTAGACCAACCGATCTGAGTAGATGCCGTGCCGGTAAAAACTGCCCAGGCTGCGGGCGTAGACATCGGTGACCCGGTGTTCCTTGCGAAAGGCGGCTGTCCGGGCCGGGTCGACCTGGAACGTACTCTCCATTTCCTGCCAGGCCTGCCGCCAACCAGCTGGGTCGGTGTACTCGTCTTGGCCGACAATACTGGCAAGCGCATAGATGCAGTCCAGACGGAAGCGACCCGTCTCGCGTTCCAGCTGATCCAGCAGGACGGGAACCGACGAACGATCGGGAATCGCCCCGAGAGCAGAACAGATCCGGATCCGGCTGGGCCAGGCCGAGCCGGGCAAAGCCTGCTGCAGCGGGCCGACCGATGCGGGTTGGCCGAGCGTCTCGATCGCCAGCGCGGAATCGGACTGCACCCGAATATCCGGGTGCTCCAGACCAGCGTGCAACCGTTCCATGTGGGACGTGTTGCCGGCGGCAGCGAGCGCTTGGGCCAGGTAGCAGAGCGGGTGAGAGGTCGGGGCATATGTCGACAGGGCGGGCGAAACCTGCTGGAAACGTTTGTCCGATTTGAATCGGGCCGTCGCCACTTGCTCGATATCCGCTTCGGCCAGCGGTTTGCCACGACGGGCCAGGTACAACAACCTGGCGGCCTGGGCAGCCGGCCAACGACGCAATTCCAGTTCGTTCACTTCGGTATCGACGTTGATCTCGCCATGGGCAGCCGCCAACAGGGCCAGTTCCAGGACCTCCCGATCTTTCGATTGCAGCAGTTGACGAAGCAGCTCCCCAGTAGACCCGGTCTGACCCGACTTCTTGTTCTTGCCCCGTTTTTTACCCTTCGGTTTACCGGCAGCCGTCATCATCTCCAGTTGCGAATGGATCGCCAGCAGGTTGGCAGCCAGCAGCGCATGTTCCTTTTTGCGGGAACCTTGCAGGATCAACTCGGCGGCCGCCGGTCCCTGGTTGGCCAGTACGACCTGGGTCGCGATCTGGTGAAAACAATCGGGCCGCGTGGCCGCGGCCATCAGGACCTGCACGTAGTCCGAAGTGGGTCGCTCGCTTTCCGTCATGATGCCGACGGCCAGGCAAGCCAGCGAGGGCTCCTGTTCGCTGAGCACCCGTTCCACCACACGGGGCGTCGCCAAGCCAGCCGGTTTCTTGCGGGCCTTGATCAACACCTCAGCCCGCTGGTTGATCGCGTCGGTCTGGCCGGACAGTGGGGCCGCGATGCCGATCGAAAACAGCACCGCGCCCAAAACGAGTCGATCAACTCTGCCTGTCATCATGGATCACCTGTTGCCAGCTACCCAACACTCAGCCAAACTCTCACCCCGGCAGCCGCCGTGTAGATACCGGCCATCGGACGGTCGGCATTATGGCATAATCGAGCCGTCTATGCACGTTTTTTCACTGCCACCCCACGGCCACCCCACTGCCAACCAGTAGGCAAAACGGGGCGGTGACGGTCTGCCTGAGCCGAGGTGATCCCCAGGCCCGGAGCGGGTTAGCGATGCGCGACAAGTGGCCAACGCCTAAGCCGGAGCGGACGTTCCAGGGGCACGGCAACGGGCGAGCGAGCGTCTACGGGAAGCAACCGCCAGGACGGCAAAATGGCTACTGAAGAGCAACAGGCTGAACAGGAAATCACCGGCCAGGGTAAACCGGAAGAAAGGCAATCCTGCCAGGTAGCTCTGCAGCAGACCGGATAACGAAAGCGGGTACCAACCGGCCAGGACCACCGCCGCATTGGTGGTCAGGAAAAAGAGGACGGAGACCAGTAGCGACGCGACTCCCATCCCGACCAAAGTCCCCAGCGGTCCCCGTTGTTGTTGGTCAACCCGATGGGCCAGCACCCTGCCAGCCGCCACGGCAGCCAACATACTCAGGTAGACCGAACCCATCAGCACCGCCTCGTAAAACCCGATAAACAGGTCCGACAGCAACAGGATCAACACGGGTACCAACCAAGTCCACCACCGCCTGCCTAACAGAAAACCGGCATACAGGGCAACCGCCATGACCGGTTTGAAGTTGGGCCATTCGACCAGCCAGAAACGGCTCGAGACAGCAGCCGCCACCAACAGCCCGACGACACCCAGTTTAAACGCAACTTTTTGATTCGCTGTTAATTGCATCGGTTCAACAAACTGCTTGATAAATTTCCGGGTGTCGACATCGGTACGGCAACCGATATTCTAATCGCCCGGCTCGTACTTTCCAAATGACCACTCAATCGTGTCACCCGGTTGGACCTGGAACAGCCCGGCGCTCTTGTCACCCAGCTGGCCATTGACCCGGTAAACCCAATTGTCACCGAGGCTCTTTTCGTTCTCAACCCCGCCAATCGAGACGATAAAGGCAGTGCCGCCGGTTTCCCCGATCATCTCGAACTCCAAAGCCCCCTCGGGAACCGATCGCATGATACTCAAAACGGTCGACGAAGCGGGGCAGGGGACCTGAAACTCTTGATCGTCCGACTCGCCATGGGACTTGACCACCAGTTTGCAGTTCCCAACCTTCTTCCCGTCGGACGAGGGCTCTGGCTGGCCAGTGGAGCAGCCTACCAACAACAGTATCAGCCACAGGCTGGCCGCCCGAAACTTCCAGGAATCGATCATTCTGTCTACCTTCCACCATCTGCGCCGGGTCTCATCTGACCCGGATCATTGTCGACCAGAGCCGACTTTCCATCAACCTCGATCGGCCCTAGCATGAGCATTTACTGGATCGAAGGAACAGGAAGCCGACCGAAAACATGGACCGCCGGTTGGAATTCAAGAACCCCTGGGAGAAAACAGTGCCGTGACTCCGACGCCCACCGAAATGGTCTCTGTCAGCCGGATCGATCCGGGTATCGCCCTGGTCACGATCGATATGCCCGGCTCCTCGGCCAATGTGTTGACCACCGAGATGTTCGCACAACTGGAGCAGACCTTCCTGGAACTGGCCGGACAACCCGATTGGCGCGGTGCCATCCTGTTTTCGGCCAAACCTCGCATCTTCATGGCGGGCGCCGACCTGAAAGCGATCAACCGGACCCTCGACTGGCCGGCGGAACGGATCATTGAATTTTGCCAGGATGGCATCCGGGTCATGCGACTGCTCAGCACGATGCCATTTCCGACGTGTGCCGCAATCCATGGCGCGTGTGTGGGTGGAGGCCTGGAATTGGCAATGTGGTGTGACTATCGCGTGGCCAGCAACCGCCAGACAAAACTGGGCCTGCCCGAGGTGAAACTGGGACTGGTCCCAGGCTGGGCCGGCACGGTTCGATTGCCCCGGCTGTGCGGCCTGCCGGCCGGTCTCGACCTGATCACAAGCGCCCGCCTGGTCAACGGAGACGAAGCCGAAGCGATCGGCCTGGTCGATGCGGTCGCCCCAGCGGACAACCTGCTGGAAGTGGCCGTGGCCCAGCTCGAGATGGCGAACGGATCGGCGTCGTACCTGGACCGGCGACAGCGGTTGCTCGGCCCAGTCCCGGAGCCGGGCGACCTGGAAACGTACCGCCGCTCCTACCTCGAGCGGATTGCCGAGCAGACCGAGATCTTCCCGTTCGCCCCGGAAATCGTGTTGGAGCATCTGCTCGCGACGGCCGACATGCCGCACGACGACGCCTGCCGGGCCGAATCGATCGCCATGTCCAAGGTCTACGGAAGCCCTGCCAGTTACGGGTTGCTGAACGACTATTTTCTGGGTGAACACAACCGGAAACACCCCGGTTTTGTCGATCTGTCGGTACCGGCTCAACCGATCCGCACGGTCGGCATTGTGGGAGCCGGGCTCATGGGTTGTGGCATTGCCCAGGCGTGCGTCCAAAACGGTTTGAACGTGATCCTGATGGATATTGGTGACGAGGCACTCGAGCGAGCCAGGGAGTACCTGCAGAGCGACCTGGTGACCACCTGTCAGGATTATGGACCTCTGGCACCTTGCGACCTGGTGATCGAAGCCGTAGTTGAATCGTTGCCCGTCAAACAGCAGGTTTTTCAGGAACTGCAACGCGTGGTCAGTGACCAGGCAGTGATCGCCACCAACACGTCGGCCATTCCGCTGCGGAGTATGGTCGATAGCATTCAGGAGCCGAGTCGCTTTTGCGGAATCCATTTCTGCCATCCCCAGATCATGTCGCTGATCGAAATTATCCGGGGAGAATTGACCTCCGAGCAGACGATGGCCACCGCCGTCGCCTTCATCCGTTCCCTTCGCAAAATGCCGGTTGCCGTCAAGGACTCACCCGGTTTCGTGGTCAACCGTTTATTGACCGTGATACTGGACCAGACCTTAAGGTTGGCCGAACAGGGTCATACGATCGACGAGATCGACCAAGCCATGCGGGATTTCGGTTTCCGGGCCGGACCGTTTGAAATCATGGACATTATCGGGACCGATACCTGCATGCTGGCGGGCAGGGCAATGTGGCACAGTGGCATTCGCAGCCTGACCCCCTCACCCGTACTCCCCAAAATGGTCAAGCAGGGGTGGCTGGGTCGAAAATCGCTCAACGGATTCTATCGTTACGACAGGATTGATGGCCCAAGACAGCCGAATCCGTTGGCGGCCCAGTTGCTGATTGAATACCAGGTCGGCAGGCAGCGGATCGATCTGCCCGAGATCGGCCCGTCCATCATGTCGGCTGTCGTGCTGGAAGCGACCCACCTGCTGGCCGACAAGATCGTGGCCGACCCGCGGGATATTGACCTGTGCATCATCAATGGCCTGTCGTTCCCCCCGCAACTGGGCGGCATCCTGTTCTGGGCTGGCCAATTTGGAATCGACCAGATCAACGCTTGCCTCGATCGCCTGGCGATCGACCTGCCCAAGCGGGCACCGAGCAAACAGCTGCGGCAAATGGCCAGCCAAGACCAGCGATTCTATTGACCCGCGCCCCGGATTTGCCCCGTACTACTCTTCGTACAGTTCCGGAAAAACTTCCTGGGCCAAACCTTGTTTCTTGATCAACGTGCGCAGGCGAGAGATAAAGTCAAACTTGAAATTGGCGACCTGCTGTTCGCTCAATTCGAGCATTTCGGCAGCCTTCTTGTTCGGCAGGCCACGCACGGTCAATAACTCGATACACATTAACTTGGACCAGTCACCCCGTTCCTGCCAGCGCCGGACCTGAGACTCGATCGCCTCGATCAGGGCCTCCTCTTCAATCCTCTTTCGTTCGACGCTGCGCGCAATACTACTGGCGGGCCGGGCATTGCCGGTGAGCTGCCATTGACCGCTGGAGTCGGCGCCGGCGGAGAGGGGGATCGCCGGACGACGGCCTTCCCGCCTCAGGTGATCGGTCAATTTATAAGCGCAAATTGAAAACAGATAACTTTCCAGGGCGCGGCGTCCGTCGTAATTGGGCAAGCTGTTGAGAAAACCGACGAAGGTCTCCTGGACGATGTCTTCGCTGGCAGACCGGTTGGACAATCGACTGTCGACAAAGGCCAGTAACCGCCCCTCGTACCGTCCAATCAGGTCACTCCACGCGTCACTGTCGCCGTCACGTATGCGTCGAATCAGCAGCTGATCGATTTCAGATGGTCGTTTCATGTTTGGCTTTCAAGCAGGAAGCCCCGATTCTACTCCAGGCCGCTGGGGCAAGCTACAACACACCCCCGGACAAGCGACCTGACTACCGATCCCCTCGGGATGGTGCCCGAGGGGCGCCAGAACGGTCGACCCAGCCATTTACCGAGGTAACTTTCGCACGAAAGATTTGAGCTGCGAAGAAGATTCGTCCGGCCGTTTGCCATCCTCGTCACCCAAGTCGATTTCCACTGCTTCGACCTGCTCGACGGCCGCTTTTTCCGTATCCTGGATAGCAAAATCACCGGAAAATTCCGATGGTGACTGAGCGCCGGGCAGGTTGGCGATTGCGCTGTCGGAGATCGACTGCTGCGGACCTTCGGCCAATTCCTCGTCGGCGATCAGGATATCACTGGCATCCCCGCTCTCGACCTCCTCTGAACCTAACAGCTCACCCAAGTCGATTTCGCCCGTGTCCGACGCAGAAGGTGCCTTTAAACCTTTCTCCGGCCGACCCGGCTGGGGCTTCTCATGCACCGTGTTCTGACTGGCCGAGCGGGCACCATGGGTCGTCGCGATATCGCGTTGTGAGGCCACCGGTTCCACGGCGGGTTGATCCGATTCAACCGGTTCAAAGACGGGTGCCAGCGGATCCGCTTCCGAATCTACCGGCTCGTCAGGCAAAATCGCGGCGGGCATGACGACTGGCGTGTCGGCAGCACCGTTTTCCAATTCATCGACTTGCCCCGCTGCCGGCAGTTCGACGGCTGATACCTCGCTTGCCTCTCCGGCTGACTCAACCTCTGCTGACTCAACCTCTGGAGTCCCTACCGGCTGATAGACGGCCCGAAATGTCACATTCCCCAGCGTCAACAGTTGTTCCGGACCAAGCGGCTGCTGGCCAGCGATCCGCTCGTTGTTGACATACGTCCCATTGAGAGAATCGAGATCCTTGACATAAAGCTGCCCGTTTTCCTCGAAAATCTCGCAATGTTTTCGGCTCACCAAGGGGTGTGGCAGCGTCAAGGTCGCTTCCCGAGCGCGGCCAATAGTGGCGGGAAGCGTCTTGAGACGTACTTCCGCCTGTTTCGCTTCGCCACCAACAACGACTAACTTCGCTTCTAACATAGACTTCCTTTTTGACGAGTCATTGCACTGAATGCCTATCTCAATTCGGTACCGGACGGGTCAACCGGTCGTCCTGTAAGCCTCACACCAAACGGCCGAGGTGCGGCAAAAGGGTCGGGATCCGGCCCAGCGGTTTTGCCCTTGGATTGCCCCGGCCCTGAGCGAGCAAGATGTTTGCGGCGGACATCTTGAGGTCAAATGGGAGCCGTAGTTTAGCGTTAATCGATTCTATTTTCAAATTAAATGATGGTCGACTTTATCTTCCATTCGGTCTGTAATGGCACTTGCAACGCCATTGGCCGCTCGTATAATCCGTTTTTGCCGGTAATTTGGATCAATTTGATCCACGAAACGGTTCGTCCGGGATTCCTGAATACAGGGCTTTCCAACCGGAATGCGGGTGTAGCTCAGTGGCTAGAGCGTCACGTTGCCAACGTGAATGTCGTGGGTTCGAATCCCATCACCCGCTTTTTGCCCCAAAAAGAACAGAACTGTTTTGGGGCGTTCACCAGACGAAGGTTGTTAGGCGCCGGCATTTTTTTGCTGTGGCGCATATTTTATCCAGAAGCCATTTTGGATCCTAGCCCCGGTGGTTGTCTCAATCCGAGATGTTCCCAGTGATTGGCAACCTGACGCTTGAAAGTCTCTTACAGGAATTTGCAGAGTGAATACCGACACGACCAATGAAAATGAAGTTGCGGATCCGCAGGAAAAGAAGGAACTGAATCTGTCGGTGGACGTCCAGGAAGTTAGCGCATGCGAACGGCATGTGACCGTTTCGATTCCGCGCGAAGATATCGAGCGTTATTTCGAGAAGGAATTTGACGAGCTGGTACCGAAAGCAGAGGTGCCCGGTTTTCGCACAGGACGCGCTCCGCGGGCACTGGTCGAAAACAAGTTTCGCAAGCAGATCTCCGATCAGGTCAAGGGAACAATCCTGATGGACAGCCTCTCCCAGATTGGCGATACCCAGGACTATTCTGCCATCAGTGAACCGAATCTCGATTTTGATCAGGTCAACATTCCCGAAGAGGGTGACATGACCTATGAGTTCGACATCGAGGTCCGCCCCGAGTTTGACATGCCTGAATGGAAAGGCCTGAAACTGGAGCGACCAGAGCACGAGTTTACGGATGCGGATATCGACAAGCATATTGCCAAACTTGCCGTTCAGTTCGCTGATCTGGCCCCGGTCGATGATGTGGCCCAGGCCGACGATTACCTGGTTTGCAACATTGTATCCCGCCATGGAGACTCGATCGTCTCGGAAGAGAAAGAGCAAAGTATCCAGGTGCGACCCACCGTCAGCTTTGCCGATGCCACGCTGGAGGGCTTTGACAAGCTGGTCGCTGGTTCCCGTTCGGGTGACACGGTCAAGGCCACGGTAGAAGTCAGTGAATTTGCCGAAAACGAGGAACTCCAGGGGAAATCGGTCGATATCGAGTTTGAGATCCTGGATGTCAAACGGATTGAGGGTGTCGCCAGCAAGGAGGTTGCCGAAAAGATCGGGATTGAATCGGAAGAGGAACTTCGCAAGCTGATTGGCAACTCGATGGAAGAACAGTTGAAGTACGCTCAACGTGAAAAGATCCGGGACCAGATCAGTTCCTCGTTGACCAAGTCCGCCGATTGGGAATTACCACCCGACTTGCTGCGGCGCCAATCGGGTCGAGAACTGGAGCGTTCCGTCATGGAAATGCGGTCCAGTGGTTTCAGTGAAGACGAGATCGTTTCCCGCAAAAACGGATTGAGAAAAAACATACTGGAAAAAACCGAGCGGCTGCTCAAGGAACATTTCATTCTTGAAAAGATCGCTGAAGAACAATCCGTAGAAGATGAGCCAGGTGATTATGACCAGGAAATCGCCAGGATCGCCGTCCAGCGGAATGACTCCCCCCGCCGGGTCCGCGCACGCCTGGAGAGAACCGGCCAGATGGACGCCCTGAGGAACATGATTATTGAGCGAAAAGTAGTCGATCTGATTACCGACAGTGCCCAGTTTACGGCCACCCCGTACGAAATCGACAAGGAAGGGGAAACCTCCGCCTTGAACTTCTTTGTTGCCGGTCGTCCCAAGGAACAGATTCCGGAAGCGAAGTATGACGATGCCGAAGCCCAGCCGCTTCCCACAGGGGTTAAAAAGTCGGATGACCAGTAGTTGTCAGTCGACCGGATCGCGGAGCGTTCCGTGACGGGGTGACTTTATCAGCAGGTGCAGCCAACACGCCGCTTTTCCCGCAGAAGTAAAACTCATCATCCATGACCGGGCAGCAACCCCAGGGAACGGCCCGATCCCGTCTTGTCTCTGGCGGTTAATGGCGGTACCGTGAGGCCTTGGGAGAGATCCCACAATAGCTCACGTTCCACCGGTTATACCTGCCAGGCGTTGCCGGCGGACGAATTGCAAACCAGTTTGATTCTCATAGAGGATGTTCGTCTTGAACGATAATTTTCCATTCGGACTTGATCACCTGCCGGGCGAATCGCCGTCCCAGATTCAAAATTCTTACGCACAACAGCAGTACCAGCGCCAACGGCAAATGACGCTGGGCGACCTGTTGCTGGAAAACCGCATCGTGTTTTTGCAGGGTGAAATCTATACGGGTAACGCCAACGAAATCGTGATGAAGTTGTTGTACCTGCAGAGTGAAAACAAAAAGAAGAACATCAACTTCTATCTCAATTCACCCGGTGGTGATGTGATCGCGACCTTGGCGATCTATGACACCATGCAAATTTTGTCCTGCCCGATTTCGACGTTTTGCGTAGGCCAGGCAGCCAGTGGAGCCGCGGTGCTGTTGGCCGGCGGCACGAAAGGACAACGGTACTGTTTACCCCATTCGCGCGTCATGATTCACCAACCTTACGGTGGTGTCAGTGGCCAAGTCAGTGATATCGAAATCCAGGCGGAAGAGATCCTGCGAAACCGCCTCGTCCTGAACGAGATCCTGGCCAAGCATACAGGAAAAACGGCGGAGCAGATTGCAGCTGATTGTGATCGCGATTTCTTCCTGACCGCTGAAAAAGCGGTTGAGTACGGCCTGGTGGACGAGATTACGCGGCGACCTGACGCCGACGCTGACGACGACTAAACCAGACCATCCCTGATCCCTTCCATGGGCTTGAAACCAAGACGGAGTTGAAAACCGATGCCATATGTTCCTTACGTCGTCGACAATACCGGCCGCGAAGAACGCGTCTACGATATCTACAGCCGTTTGCTGAGAGATCGGATTATCTTCCTGGGCTCCCAGGTCACCGCCGACCTGGCAAATTCCCTGGTTGCCCAGATGCTTTTCCTGCAATCAGAAGACCCCAAGAAGGACATCCATCTTTATATCAATTCGCCGGGCGGCAGCGTAACGGCCGGGCTGGCCATCTATGACACAATGCAATTCGTCACGTGCGATGTGGCCACGTATTGCCTGGGGCAAGCAGCCTCCATGGGCGCCCTCCTGCTGACTGCAGGCGCCGAAGGCAAACGTCATGCTCTGCCCAATGCCAGTATCATGATTCATCAGCCATTAGCAGGGATGCAGGGTACGGCCGAGGATATTCTGATCCATCGCAACGAACTGCGGCGGATGAAGTTGCGTTTGAATGAAATGCTGATCGAACATACAGGGCATTCGCTGGAGGAAATCGAGCGAGATACCGATCGGGATAATTTCATGACGGCCGAAGAGGCGCGTGACTACCAACTGATCGACCGTGTCGTCAAAGATATGGCCGAGACCCAGTCGGGCGGCTAGGCTCGTCGCTCTCCAGGATACGGCCCCGCCACCGGGTCACCGGTGGCAAACCTGCTTGATCCAAGGCAAACCGGTCGGATTCAGAGGTGGTTCGAGCTGCCATTCGTTTTTCACTTTCGTCTACTTCCGTTGGAAAGCCAGAGCCATGAACTTGCCACACGACTATCAAGCCACCGCCACCGCCCAGACGGCCGGGAATGTCCTTTTGGCCGTACCGCATGCCGCAGAGATCACTTCCGATGCACCGAGTGAATTTGGTGGTCCCGGAGATCAGTGGTCCCCGGAGGACTTGCTGGTGGCCGCGGTCGCCGACTGTTTTGTTCTCTCGTTCCGGGCCATCGCCAGCATGTCCAAGTACGAGTGGACGGATCTCCGCTGTGAGGTTTCCGGGGTGCTCGACAAGGTAGATCGCGATATCCAGTTCACCCGCTTTCAGCTCAACGTAACGCTGGTCATCCCGGCGGACTCCGATACCGAGCGGGCTGAGCGATTGCTGGCCAAAGCGGAATCCACCTGCTTCATCACCAATTCGCTCAAAGCGGAAACCCACCTGGAGACCCTGATTCGTACCGCCTAGAGGGGCAGCACGTCACTTGGCGACCCCGGTTTCAAGTCTCCAGCCGTGAAGCACCTTCGATAGCCGTCCTGAGCGTCACACCCGCATTGACGGCTGCCGCCAGATCAATCGCGGCCCGTACCGTTTCCTGTTCGATACCGGAACCGAGGGCCTTTTCGATCCGCCCACCGGTGCAGGCGATACAACCACGGGTGGCCGTAACCGCCAAGCCGACCAGGTGCTTTTCGCGCTCGGTCAACGCCTCCGTTTGGGACGTCTCGTCGAGCGCTCTTTTAACTTTGAATTGCGAGGGTTCCATCAGTACTTTCCTGAAATAAGGGTTGGCAGGTATCCACCACTCAAGCGCCACGGAATCCTGCAGAGCGGCCAATTCTAGCACTCTCGTCCAGCCGTTCGGTAGCCGGATGGCCCGGTCCGGCTCTGCGACTGTGATCAGGACCGCGACGTCCGAGCGCGAGCGGATGGCCCTGTGACGAGCGGGCCGCTAGCAGTCCGACCGCAAAGCGGTTCAAAAAACAGCCTATTTGTCGGTCGCGGCCAGATTGGCATTGCCACGCCGAGCTGGTTTCCTCTAAAGAACCCGGACTGATTTTTGCAGCCAAACTGATTACTATTTCTCCCTCGAAATATCAGCATCCATGCGCCGGTTAATGTTACTTAGTCTGTTCGGCTTGGGCCTTCTGGGGTGCAAGACCGATCCCCATGCAACGCGTGAAATCGCGCTGCTGCGTTCGGAGATCCTGGACCTGGAAGACCAGTACTACGCGCTCAAGTCACAGTACCGCTATGTCATGGAAAACCTGCGGGATAGTCATGGAGACAACTCCGCTTCCGATCCGTATTTGAACGATGGACCGGTCCTCTATGGTCCCGGCATGCCCTATTGCGATGATCCGAACCTGTCGTACGGAAACGAGACAATCATTGAACATGGCAGTGTGATACCGCAATACCGGGAACCCCGGATCAGCCCTCAACGCGAAGAACTGCCTCCACCTAGGCAAACGCAACCGGACTCCAATCAGTCCGGCGAAAGTAGCGACGACCAAGGTGGAAACTGGGATTCGGGTAACGGGATTCTTCTCGAAGGATCCGAGATCACAGGCCAGTTCCGCCGAGCCTCGACCGTTATGGAAGTCGCCTCCGTTTCCATCAATGAGTCGGCCACACGGGGTGAGGATCTGGATGGTGTACCGGGTGACGAAGGACTGGTGCTGCTGGTCCAGCCGAGGTCTGATTCCGGCAACGTCATCCAAACGACTGGTGACCTGACTGTCAGTATCGTCGATCCCCGGGAACCGTTTAATCGGCAAACCCTGGGAACCTGGCAATTCAGTGCCGCAGAAGTTCCCAACTTTTTTGTCCGGGAAGAGTTGATCCAGCAGGGGATCCTCCTCCATTTACCCTGGAGCTCGGAGGTTCCCCGCCATCGGAACGTGATCGTCAATGTTCAGTTTTCCGATTCCACGCAACGGGAGCACGTCTCTTCCTGTGACGTCGACATTGTGCCGCCGCCAGAAAACTACACTCCCGACGAAACATTGATTGCCGAATGGCTCGAAAACGACAGTCGTTGGGTCGATCTGGCGACCGGCACTTCGGTACCGGACGAAAGGACGGGTTCCGTTCCGACACCCGTCCAGCGATCCGGCCGGTCCACCCCGCGTTGGCGCCCCGTCCGCTAGTCAAAGCGGAGCTGAAACGGTGAATTACCGACGCGTCTTACTGGTTCGGGTTCTTCGGCGCTGCATCGTCTCGGCAACCGCTTCCGGATCGTTCGTCTCCATCAATGAGACACCTGCCCAACCATCGGTCAGGACAAACTGTCCGACCTCAACCGTCGCGTCTCCCAGTCGGTTGGCCAGCTTTTCCGGGACGGCATTGAACTGGTACTGATCGTCGAAGAGTGCCGTGAAGATGGTACGAATCGCGATCTGGTCACCGAGTCGCAGGCGTTTGCCCCGCAAGGAAATGCCGTCCGGGGTTTGACGGAAAACGATCTGGGTCCCTTCAATCTGCGGGTAATAGAGGGCTTTCACAGAGAGTTGCTTCCAAGTTTTCCCTTTCTCACCCAACCTCAGGGACTTCAGGTTGATGGTCAACGCCAGGCCATCCTCTTCAAAATCGACCCTCAGGGGATCGTGCGACGCAAATACAAACTGGGCATCGGCACGGGCTTCCAGGTCACTTGGCTCAACCGGTGGCAAGCGGAAAACATCCTGCAGGTGGCTTTTCAAATCCGGGATGGAAAACTGCTTGCCCGCCAGCTCGATCCGCTGCAGCAGGTTATTGATGGCCGTTTCGTGAATCTGCATGCTGAGCAGGTTGTTGTCCAGAGGGACAGGGCGCGCCGTACTGGCACCCATCTGGTCCCGTCCTGCCAGGCGATACCGGATCACCACATCCTCATGGGTGGTTTTTGTCTCCACCGGTTCCGGTTCCAGTTCCAGCGCGATCAAGGGTTGGAGCAAATTGACGTAGGTGTAGTCCCTCATCAGATCCAAGTAGTGATCGACCTGTTCATCAACCCTCAGGCGGGCCATCGACTCAATTTTCTGCTTCGTAATCCTCTCGGTATCCGGCGCCTGTTGCTGCACTTTCTGCTGGGCAATCTTGCGGGCCATCCAACCGACAATCGGAATCGAATCCAGCTCGGAGTTCATGCCGGTCAGGCGCTGGCTGGTGGAAGAGGAAGAAACGGGTTTCCCAGTGACGATTCCGTTGCGTCCCAAGGCCAGGCGTTTGATCACCTGGAAACGGGAAGAGCCTTCATTGTGAATGGTAAAACCGCTGCGGTGGGCGCGGCTGCGCGAAAAGACCTTCCCCCGTGTCTCCAGGCGAAGCTGGATCTGTTCGGAATCCGGTATCAGTTGAATCGAGACTTCGTTGGAAATCTGGTTCTGCCCAATCACCTGGGCGCCCAGGATCCGTTCACGAAACGGTTCCTGCAAGTCGGGCACGGCTGGGACAATATGGTTTAAAAATCTCTCGGAAACGGTCAACCTGAAGTTGGCATTCCGGTAATGAGCTTGCAGATAGCCTGCCAGCTCCTGCAGTTCCGGGACCCCGGACCAGAGCAGGTTGTGGTAATCATCGTTCAAACCGTGAAGATTACCCGCCGAATTACTGTATTCAACTCGCTCAATTCGTGTCAACAAACGTTCGAGGTGAACGGGATCCGTGGCGCGATCCTTGAGCACGTCCAATAACTCGTTATCCATGACGCTCGCCAGGTAGTCCCGCTGTTCTACCGAAAGCACCGGGGAACCGATTTTCGAAAGGACACGTCGAGATTGTTGTTTCTGGTCTGCCGCATCCGGGTTCAATGAGTTAATGGCGGAGGCTGCCTTGTCAATTTCCAGGTAATCCGACCAGGCAGGATCCAGATCAGCCAAGACAAATTTGCGGCTGGATACGTTCCGCACTTCCTTCGGTTCAGTCGCGGGAATATCTGCAACCCGCGCCTGTTGTCGCAATGCGATCTGGTGGACCAAGGGCCAAACCACCAATCTGCGTTGAATCGAATACCGCATGTGACTCAAGTGGGCCGTCAATTCGTGATGCCTGTCAACATCTTCACCCGTTGCGGGCAAGTTGGTTATCTGCCGGACCAGAAATTCCAACTCACTCAGCTGGCTCTGCAGGTGGTCAAACGTCAGCCGGCAATCCGGATCGGCCAATGAACCACACAACTCCAGTTGCTTGATCACCTGGCGTGTCGAGGCAGCCCAATGCGCAGCCAGGGGATATTGCTCGATCACGCTCAGATCCTGAAGCAGGGCGATCGGCTGAACCCACTTTTGATCCTGGTCAAAACAGACAGCGCCCGACGGTGCCGGCATGGTGTTTTGTCGGGCGAAACAGGCACCGGACAGGAGCAGGCAGAACACCAAAGCGACCCCTAAACACCGGCCCGCTGCCACTGGACGGGCAGAAATAGCGGCTGCTGTTTGTGAAAAAAAGAGGGTAATCATCTTGGCTTCGGCTAAAAGGGGGTTCTCTAATTTGATCATCGGACAGGCATTTCCAATGAATCGAACGGGAATTGGAAAAAGAAAGCAGTCGAAATGCTAGCTTGGGGCGATATTGAGAATAAGTGACGATTCTGAGGATCGCCCGACTGCCAACCGCATCATCGCGCCGCATCTTCAGTGCGACAGACGGACCCCGAAGCGGCCTGGGCAGGCCATCAGGTCAACGGCAAAGGAAAGGCATTCTCCCCTTTTGATTCCCGGTAGATTGATATCAGGGCAGGTGAGTACTGCCGGGAAAACCACTGATCCGGGCAGGGCAGATGGCCCGGATCAAATCGTTCGTCTGACTCCACGATGAACAGGCTGTTGGCCGGTGCCGCTTGCAGCAGGGAGGTCAACATCTCCATCAATCGAACGGTTTCCGACAGAAACATCTCGTAGGGCGGGCAGCAGAATACCAACCACGGTTCGGCCGGCCACAATTCGGGATTCTTTAAAAAACGGCGAACCCAAAAAAAAGTGTCCTCCGCCAGGATCTCAACCGGAAGATCCTGTTCCAGAGACTGAACATTTTCTCGAATGACTCGTACGGTAGGAAAATGGCGTTCCACCAGGAAAGCGCGAGACGCACCCCGACTGATCGCCTCGAGCCCCATCGCGCCGGTTCCCGCGAAAAGGTCGAACGCAGCCCGATCCGGTACCCAGCCGCCAACCAGGTTAAAAACGGCCTCCCGAATATCGTCTTTCATCGGGCGAGTGACAGGGTCTCCCGAATAGGCAATCTGTCGACCCCGGAACCGGCCCCCGACAATACGCAACTTGCCTGCCTTGGAATCCGGTTTCTGGGACCTCCAGTTCTTCAGGTTTTTTCCTCGCGAAAATCTGGCCATAGACCCAGGATCCAATACGGTTGGACTGCAAATTAAGATGGGAACGTTATAATATTATCCAAACGTATTCCAAGTGATACCCGCAAATGAATCAAGCGTTTTTCCTTTCCTGATTTTTACGGACGTGTGATGCACAACCCTATTTTGAAGGCCCCGTTGGCCCGGACCTGTCCCGTACTGTTGCTGCTCCTCCTTTCGCCCCTGCTGGGCAGCCCTTTATATGGCCAGGGAACGCGGCAAGATCTGGATCGAGAAATTGCCGAATGGCGTCAAATACTACTGGAAGCACGGGAAGCGCGCATTCGTTATTCCGAAGCGGAACGGGAAGAGAGCGTCGACCTCAGGGAAACTTACGGCGACCTGATCAAACGCGGCAACCAGAAAATGGAAATCCTGATTCCCATGGCCCTGGCATCACTGAATGAATCGAGCGAACCTGATGAAGACCTGGTGGATTTTGTCACTCGCATCCAGAACAAGTACTTTGCCGATGGCGAGTACGACCGGTCCTACGCCCTCGGTCAACAACTGCTGGAAATCGACAGCGACAACCGGATCGCGAAACTGATCAATGGCCGACTCTCGGTACTCACCAATCGCTTTGACGACGCCAGCACATTCATTGCCGAAAACCGTGAAACCCTGAAGGACCCACAGTCCGGCAAGTCGTATTTGAACAGTACCGAAGAGAACCTGTACGCGGACTTGCCCCAGCTTACAAAAAAATACCAGCGAGAACTGGCCATCCAGGAAAAGGAGAAAGGCGATAATTTGCCACAGGTCGAGTTGCGCACGACCAAGGGGACCATTGTGCTCGAGTTGTTCGAGAACCAGGCACCTGATACCGTCGGCAATTTCATCAGTCTGCTGGAATCCGGTTTCTATGCAGAGACCTTCTTTCACCGGGTCGTCCCACAATTCATGGTTCAGGGTGGAGGCTTCACCAAGACCGCCCGGGGAAAAACGGTGCCCAAGTTTCCCGGCTATTTTATCTACGATGAAATCCACCCCACCGAGAACCGGGAGCACTTCCGGGGTGTGATCAGCATGGCCAACACGGGTGAACCGAATACAGGAAACTCCCAGTTTTTTATCACCACCGTACCGACACCCCATCTCGACGGAAATCACACTGTATTCGGCAGGGTCATCAGTGGCATGGATGTGGTGGACACACTCAACGTCACGGTTAGCAAAGAAAATGATGAAGGAGTAGAGGTTGAAATCCCGGGAGTCGTCCAGGACAAAATCCTGTCAACGAGAGTGATTCGAAAACAGGATCATGATTACAAACCCAAAAAGATTGAATAAGCTAAGCGGGCCCGCATCTGTCTTCCCGCCTAGACGGGCCGTTTACCTGGCACTGTTTGTTTGGCTCTCTTGCCAACCAGGTATTGTTTGCGCCCAGGAATCCGCGCCACCCAAACAGGACCCACAGCCGGCCGCTACAAATCCCGGACCAGGGGAGGCGGCAGACGAACTTTATGAACAGTACCGCTCCCTGGTCGAACAACGGAAGCTGAACATCCGCGAGATCAATCGGCTGTATGCCAGCATGCCGATTGGTGTGGTCCAAGCCCAGGCAGAGCAACGGCGAAAAATCAGCCTCCTGGTCTTGCGCAACCGTGAGATTGAAGAAGAGATGGTGCAAACGGCTGTCCGTGCACTGAAATCGAAACGGCCGAGTCAGCCCGTGCTGGCCCGGCTGTTGATGAACCGGATCGACCGTCATTTGGACGGCAAGAATCCCCAGGTCCCCTTTGACCCGACCCAGGCACTGGAACTGCTCCAAACGCTGGCTGATTCGAATTCCAGCAAACCCGACCTGACTTCCTATCTCTACTACGCCAACATGCTGTGCAACCGATTCGACAAGGCGCGAGAAATCCTGGACAAGGCAACCGGCGAAGGCTTCAAAGTGCCAGCCACGACCGTGCCGCAACTGGAAGCATACGAAGCAAAATGGAAAAAAGAACTGGCAGCCCGTTCCGTGGAGATGGCCAAGGACGATTTGCCCCGCGTCCTGATCGAAACCGATGCAGGGAACATTGAAGTCGAACTGTTTGAAAATGAGGCGCCCAATACGGTCCATAATTTCGTGGCGCTGGTGGAAAACGGTTTTTACGACGGCCTGACCTTCCACCTGGTCGAACCGACGCGATTCTGTCAATCCGGGTGTCCGCGGGGAGACGGGGCAGGGGAAGCGGATTACCGGATTCCGTCGGAAAGCGGCAAACCGAATGCCCGATCCCATTTCGCTGGCTCCCTGAGCATGGTTCAAAACAGCGGGGATACCTGCAGCTCTCAATTCCTGATCACCCGGCAACCGCTGTCCAATCTGGATGGGAAAAATACGGTTTTCGGTCGTGTGGTCGAGGGGATGCCGGTCGTTTACAGCCTCCGTAGCGCTCAACCGGGCAGGGCCCGTTCCAATGCTTCGCCACCCAGCCGAATCCTGAAAGCAACCATCCTTCGCAAGCGGGAGCATCCTTATGCTCCGCGGAAAATTACGGATAATGGTCGAGACCCCAGCACGGAGCCCGGGGGTGACGGTTCCCGTTAACCGGATTTACCGGGCACCGAATATTCACACTTACTATTTGGAGAATCGAATGTCCTGCCTAAGCCGATTGCTCGTTCAATGCTCGCTGGTTGCGATCGTGTTGATCACCACTCAACTATTGCCCGAGCAAGGTTGTGCCTGTTGCCTGCCCCAGGAAGCCGAAGCTGCGAAAACCAGTGAAGCCGAAGAGGCGCCCACTCCACCGGAAACAAGCCCCGCTTCGGCCGAAACCGGTTCGGACGACCTGGCCAGTCTGAAAAAGAAATGGCAGGCCCTGGATCAACAGATCGTTGCTATCGAAACCCAGTACCGGCAAGCGACAGACCCGACTGTTCAGGAGAATATCAAGAAACAGTACATCGCCCTGACGGAACAAGCCAATGCCCTGGTGGGCCAGATCAAACAGGCAGCCGAGACCGGTTTTAAAGCCGACCCGAACAACCAGGAAGCGGCCAAGACGCTGGTCGGTATCATGATGAACGACGCCGAATTTGGCCGGGACCAGGAGGCGCTGAGGATCGGCGATCTCCTGATCCAGGGAAATGTCGACCCGGCTCTCTTCAAGACGGCCGCTGGCGCCGATCGTCTGTCGATCGATTCCAAGGAGTTATTCGATGAATTGACGATCCGCCAAATCGAGGCCAAGGCCGATGACCTGCCGCGCGTCAAGCTGAAGACGAACCAGGGGGAAATTGTTGTCGAACTGTTTGAGAACCAGGCGCCGATGGCCGTGGGTAATTTTGTCAATCTTGTCGAGAACGGGTTTTACAACGGCCTGAAATTTCATCGGGTGATCGAGGGATTCATGGCCCAGGGGGGAGACCCTGAGGGCAACGGAACGGGCGGACCGGACTACAATATTCCCTGTGAATGCTACACCCCCGAGGCTCGCCGCCATTTCACCGGCTCCCTCAGCATGGCGCATGCCGGCAGGGACACCGGGGGTTCGCAGTTCTTCCTGACGTTTCGACGTACCAAGTCCCTGGACGGAAAACACACCGTTTTCGGCCGTGTGATCGAAGGGGCCGATCAGTTGGACCAGTTGACGAGAACGTATGATTTCCAGACCAACCAGCCGTTGCCAGGGGTCACACCGGATCAAATCGTGTCGGCCGAAGTGATCCGCAAGCGAGATCACGCATACGTGCCGACCAAGGTGGGTGAAACCGAGGCGCCAGCACCCAACGATCCCCCGCCGACCCAACCGGGCAAAACCGGGGAGGCAGATACCGGGAAACAGGACGAACCGGAAAAGGATCAGGGCTGATTCCCAGGCCGGGACAGGTGGGGGAGCCGGGAACGCCATGAAACGATCAGAAAGGGCAGCGCTGGTATCGAACCGTCTGGAGGAACTGTATCCGGCACCTCCGGTTCCCCTGGATCATCACGACCCCTTTACCCTGTTGGTCGCCGTGTTACTGAGTGCCCAGTGCACAGATGCACGGGTCAACCAGGTCACACCCCAACTGTTCGCGTTGGCCGACAACCCGGAAGAGATGGCCAAGGTTCCGGTGGCCAAGATACGCGCGGTGATCCGACCGTGCGGCTTGTCACCCCAAAAATCGAAAGCGATTGCCGGCCTGTCCAAAATCCTGGTAAAGCAACATGACTCACAGGTTCCCGCCAGCTTTGAAGAGTTGGAAGCGTTACCGGGAGTTGGCCACAAGACGGCCAGTGTGGTCATGGCCCAGGCCTTTGGTGTCCCGGCCTTTCCCGTGGACACACATATCCACCGCCTGGCGCAACGGTGGGGTCTGACTTCGGGAAAAAATGTCAAACAGACCGAGGCCGATTTAAAGAAATTATTCCCGCAGGAAAAATGGAACCAGCTTCATTTGCAGATAATCTTCTATGGCCGAGAATTTTGTACGGCCCGGGGGTGTGACGGTACGATATGTGAGTTGTGTCAAACGTGTTACCCCAGACGCCAAAAACCGAAGGTGACCCGGAAAGCCTGAAGAAAGGTGTCGCGTTATCCCGTATGATAAAGAATCCGAGGACTGGCGCCCTCTGATTCCGGGTTCCGGCTGATGAGCCGACCGGACATCGAACCTTCGGCCACCCTCCCCGCTGGAACGTACCGAGACAGTGTATGCGAATTGAATGCCCGATCTGCGAGTTTCAGTCCGATTTGGATTCAGCAGCCGATTTGTCCCGCCCGCTAACATGCGACACCTGCCACAAGACCTTCTCCTTCAGCCCGGAACTGGTAGTTCAACCGGCGAAAAAAATCCCGCCGGCTGCTATCGTCAAACCGACCGTGGCAACCACCCCGAAGGTCGGCGATCCCCCAGCACCCTCGGTGACCGACTTGAAATGGGAGGGCCAGCCAGCAGCCAAGACCACCTATCGTCGCGGACAGAAACGACTGAAACAGGCCGTCGTGCTCGGGCTGCTCGGGCTGGTCGCGCTCGTGTTGATTGGGTTGATCACCTTTTCCGGAACGATCCGGGAAACACTGGCTGGCTTCTCGGAGCAGCGAGACCCGGCCCATCAGGGACAAGACCGGAACGCTCCCGCGGCCGAAACAGGGCAGCTTCAGCCCCCTGGTGATGCCACGAATCAGGTCCCTTCCCCGCTGGGCTCTCCCCGGGAAGTCGAGGAGACCGGGCTGGTAAAACGGGCAGCGGACGCAAAGGATTCTATCGCCAGAAAAAAAGAACCGGCGATCGTCTTCAGCGAGCCAAAGCCTCGCATTTTTTCCGCGAAGTCGATCGGCGATACCTGGCTCAAGGTCCAGCCCCACCTGGTCGAACTCTCGGCGGAGACCGTCTTTGGACCGATTCACGCCACAGGCATTTTGATCGATTCACGAGGCTGGGTCCTGACCAGCTACCGGGCCATCCAGGGAGCCCGCGAGATCACCGTTTCCCAGTCCCGGAAATCGATCGAAGATCCCCAGGGAGAATTGACGGATCTGGTGCGGGGGGTGATCGCCAGTGATCCCGAATACGACCTGGCCATTCTGAAAGTCAATCGCAGGTTCGTCACCGAGTTTCGTGACTTGCCGATCGTCGAACGGGACCTCGTCGTGGCGCGACAACACCTGGTCCAGTGTGCCTCACCCTCGGACGCGTACCCCTGGCCGGCGGTGGAATGCCCCGTGCAGAGTCGCAAGACTTACGGGGAGTTTGAGGAAAGTGAGCAACAGCAACTGACCGAGATCGGTTATGGTGAAAACGGTGCCTCGTGGATCGTGCACCGGGTCCCCTCTCCACGAAACCGGGGCGCTGCCCTGGTCAACGAGCAGGGTGAGCTGGTCGGTATGACGGTCCAGGCCTTTCCCCTAAAAAGCAGTACGGACCTCTGTCTGGCCCTTCCGGCCCGATACATTCTCGATCTGAAACAACAGGCCAGCGATACCAGCTCGCCCCTCCCGTTACCCCAGCTCGACCGCCCGGCGGCGAGTCAACTCGCCGAGAACGATCCTTCCGAACCGGCCAGCGAGGAGGCAGCCGCGGCCGAACCGGACGACCCGGGTGGACTGGACGTACTCCCCCAGGAGAGCCTGTGGTACGACCTGAGCCTGGAATTGAATCGGGCCGGTCGGACGTGCAGCCAGTTTGGCTGGTGGCCCGGCGACGATGACCAGACCGCGGATCTCCAATTTTTTGTCGACCAACTGGCTACCATCCACCGGGTGATTGCGAAGGAACAGACGGCCGACGAAAACGAGGCCGCCGTGTTGCAGGGTCAGATCGATTACTGGTGGCAGCAGTTGTCAGCCGGGTTTCAACCGGCAGGCGGCCTATCCAAGGCGGCCAGAGCCGAACTGAATCAACGCTTTGCAAGAGGCATTAAGGATCAGTCCATACTCAACCTGATCGCATTGGGCCAAGTACACATCCCCCTGAGCGCGGACCTGAGAGACCAAGACACGAATGAGTTGCTCATCACTTTCCAGCTAAATGGCACCGACCAGCTGGTGACGGCCGTGGCCGACGAGGCGTGGCCTGCCCTGCGACCGGGTACCGGCTGCCTGATCGTGGCTGAGCTGCAACCAGCCCCCATGATGATTCAAGACCCGGAAACCGATCAAGGTGAACTGAGCTTTCTGGCCAACATCCGTTTTCTGAAACGGTTTGCACCTGAACCTTGAACGGAGCCGACGGTTACCCAGCGTCTGGGAGCGATTGCGCAATCCGGGTACCGGCGCTGGCGCGATGCTCCCCCGCGGAAAGCTGATCGGGCGGCAACGATTCTGGTCCGCCAGGGGACCGCAAGCGGTTGATCATGAGAAAAGTGACCGACCGAGGTAAATTCCGATCGGATGATTGAAATCCGGTCCGTTTAGCTCTATCGTAGCCGTTCTCCGCTTCGTTCCCCCGTCTCGACAAGGGCAACCACACTATGTTTGGTAAATGGCAATCGATCACCCTTTGGAAACGCGTTCTGATCGGCTTGGTCCTCGGTCTGGTGATCGGGTTGGCCATGCGGGCCGGTCTCGGTGAAGCCACCGCGACCGAGTTCGCCAATACGGCCATCAAACCATTTGGGGACGCGTTCGTACGGCTGATCAAGATGCTGATCATCCCCTTGATCTCCACCACGCTGGTGGTCGGCGTAACGGCGATGGGCGACCCGAAGAAACTGGGAACCCTGGGAGCCAGAACGATCCTGATGTACTTGGTCACAACTTTCTTTGCCGTCAGCCTCGGCCTGTTGATGGGGACCCTGATCCAGCCGGGCAAGGGTGTTGACTACGAAGTGGCAGGCGCCGAAGCAGTGGACAGCGTGCAGGGAAAAATTGAAACGGCCGATGCGGCCGGCGGGATCGTGGACCGCCTGCTGGCAATCATCCCGACCAACCCGGTCGAGGCCCTGGCCAACGGCGCGGTCCTGCCGACGATCTTTTTTGCAATCCTGATCGGTATCGGCATCCTGGTCACGGGTGCCGTGGCCGACCCGGTCAAGCACTTCTTTGAAGCGGCGGCCGAGGTGGTGATGCGAGTCACGCTGATGGTGATGGAACTGGCACCGTATGGGGTGCTGGCATTGATGGCCTGGGTCATGGCGACGCAGGGGATCGAGGTGATCTGGAACATGGGCAAACTGGCGCTGGCCCTGTACCTGGCCTGCGGCATCCAGATCTTTCTGGTTTATGGGCTGTTGATCGTGGGCTGCCTGCTGAAACTGCCACTCAAGCAGTACTTTCGGGGGATCGCCGACGCCCAGGGCGTCGCTTTTTCAACCGCCTCATCCAACGCTACGTTGCCGATCACCATTTCCTGTGCGGAAAAAAATCTGGGCGTCGACAAGTCGGTCGCCGGTTCCGTATTGCCACTCGGTGCCACCATCAACATGGATGGCACCGCCATCTACCTGGGGATCGTGGCGCTGTTCGCGGCTCAGGCCGGGGGCCTGGAGTTGACGGCCGTCCAGTACGGCATGGTCGCCCTGACGGCGACGCTGGTCTCGATCGGGGCGGCTGGGATTCCCTCGGCTGGCCTCCTCTTGGCAGCGACCGTCTTGAACGTGATTGGTGTAGGGAACGAACAGGCAGTGCTGGTGATCGCCTTCATCTTCCCCTTTGACCGCTTGCTGGACATGATGCGCACCACGACCAATATCTCGGGGGACGTCGCGGTCGCCTGTGCCGTTGCCAAGTGGGATGGAAATCTGGACGAAGACGTCTTTCGGCAGGACGCGTCCGTTTGACTTCGGCCAGTGCGTCCGTTTGAGTGCGGTCAGTAAAACGGTCCGTCTCCGGATTTTCCACGACAACGGTCACTGGTCCTCGGGACCAAACCGTCCCCGATATTCATCGGCCGGGTATTTCTGGCGATTTCGCTCCATTTTGCGTTCGAAAACAGAAGCCAAGTCGAGTTCCAGGCTATTGGCCATGGCGATCGTGTAACAGAACACGTCGGCGATCTCCTCGCCAATCGCCTCGAGCTGTTGCGGATCAACCTGGCGTGAATCCTCCATCGATATCCACTGAAAATGTTCCATCAACTCGGCCGCTTCAATCGCCAAGGCCATACTGAGGTTCTTGGGGGAGTGGAATTGTTGCCAATCCCGTTGGTCAACAAATTCGCCGACAGTCGACTTGATGTCGGCCAGGGTCGTCTTCGAGTCAAGCATGGGAAACCCGGGCTGAGAAATGGGGACAGGTCGATTCTAGCCGTGAATGAACCGCCACAACAGTGGCGCTTCTCCGCTTCCCCGGTCTTGGCCCGCAGCATGGCCAGGCGGGTCGCCCCTACCCATCCACAGCCCGGAGTATGTGGGGAGCCGTGGCCAGCGACCCGCGCCTGGTCGACCGATCGTTGATGTCACCCGGGGCCGCTTGCCCGGTTAGCCACGTTTGGCGATCGTGCAGGTTGTTCCGATTAACCGCCAGCCGATTCGTATCGCCCTTGCGACCAGTACTTTTTCGGGGCTTTATTACCCCTTTTTCCGTTCCGGCCGGTCAAAAGAACTCCCTGAAAACAGGGAAATTTGATGATTCAGGCAGTGTGATGTTTGCATGCAATGGGGTCTCTGTTTAGTTTAGAACAGAGGCCTCAAGATGTCTTATGCGCCTTTTCAATTGGAACAAGCAAGCCCTATCTAGTAATTACCGTAATCGGAGAACCCCCATGTTTCGGTCCGCCAAGAAAACCAAACGGCAAACCAAACGATCGCGCCCCATCATTAACGAGAGTTCCTACGAACTGCTGGAACAAAAGAACCTGTTGGCTGGTATCAGCTTCAACGATGTCACCGGCGTTATCACGATCGATGGTAGTGCGGAAAGAGATGCGGTCCGTGTTTTCGATTCGGTCAGCCCGGGCAACGTCACCGTCTCATTCAACGGTGTCAACGGTGTCGGCCAGCTAGATTTTACAAAATCACTCGTTACCCAGGTCGAATTTTTCGGCTATGGAGGTGACGACTGGTTCAAGAATACAACCGATATCGGTTCTACCGCTTTCGGTCATAACGGCAACGATTACCTGTACGGAGGGAGCAGCAGCGACCAGTTCCAGGGGGGGAACGGGGCCGACTACCTGTACGGTAATCTCGGGAACGACGGCCTCCGCGGCAACAACGGGGAAGACGTCATCCATGCGGGGGAAGGCGCCGACTTCCTGTACGGTGGTGCTGATGACGACATCATGTTTGCCGATGCCGGTAACGACACGTTGTACGGCGGAACCGGTAATGACTACATGCACTGTGCCGACGGCGATGATATTGCCTTCGGTTATGACGGCAACGATACGATTATCGGCGGTTCGGGCCTGGACGAAATCTATGGCCAAAACGACGACGACAACATCCAGGGGAACGACGGTGACGACAACCTGAATGGTAACAATGGCAATGACACGATTCGAGGTGGTGATGGCCTCGACAAAATCGTGGGAGGCAACGACGACGATGTCCTCTACGGACAGGGTGGTTCGGACGACCTGTTTGGTTCGGGTGGGAATGACGCGATCTACGGCGGTGATGATGCGGACCTGGTCATTGCCGGCGATGGTGACGACCTGGTTTACGCCAACGATGGCAATGATGAAGTATGGGGCGGTTTCGGCAATGACAACCTGAACGGCGATGCGGGTTCCGACCGAATTTTCGGACAATTCGGTAATGATACGATTACCGGCGGGGCCGACAACGACTTCCTGTACGGTAACGAAAACAATGACAACATCCAGGGGAACGCCGGCGATGATGTTATCGCTGGACAGGCCGGTAACGATGTCATCCAGGGGAACGGTGGCGAGGACAGGATCACCGGCGACCAGGGGAACGACTCCATTCTGGGTGGACCGCAGGACGACACGATCTATGGTGGCGACGGAGCCGACTTTATCGATGGTGAAGGAGGCGATGATACGCTCGCCGGCCAGGCTGGCGATGACCAGGTTTACGGCAGCAGTGGCGCCGACAAGGTTTATGGTGGAACCGGTGACGACTCCCTGTACGGCGGCTCGGACAACGACCTCCTGACAGGCGATGTGGGCAACGACACCATTTACGGTCAGGGCGGCGTCGACTACGCCTATGGTGGAGCGGACGATGACGTGATCAGCGGTGGCAATGATAATGATTTCCTTTTTGGCCAAGACGGAATTGACCGGATCAACGGGAACGCGGGTGAAGACCTGATCTACGGAGGCAACCAACGAGACGTCTTGCGGGGTGGTCCGGATAACGACGAACTGCACGGCGGAAATGACTATGATCGCCTGTATGGCGAGGGAGGGGCCGACGCCCTGTATGGCGAACTGGGCAATGACAGCCTGGTAAGCGGTGTGGGTGATGTTGACGTCCTCAATGGAGGTCCCGGCAAGGACCGCCTGCTGGTCTACTCCCAGGACGATGTCAGGAACGTGGAAGTCCACGATGCGAAGGTGATGTTCCGAGACGGCACGGCCGCTTGGACCGATGCCGAAATGGAAGTCATGGACTTGGGCATGGAGCAGTTGCACCTGCGTACCGACAACACACGTCTCCTGAAGGACTCGGTCGCAGTCGACCCGATCGTCATGATCAAGGAAATGACTTTGCCGGTATCTCAGCGACTGGGGACCAACGTCCTGCAGACCTATACGGATTCGCAGTACAATCCCCAAACAGGCCAGTACGAACCAGTGGTTCGTTACGAACGGCAGATCAGTTTCGCTGACTGGAATGAGTTTGATGCGAGCGCCAACGCTTTGCACGTTGCCGAGATGCCACGTGAATTTGCTCACAACTGGGCCGGAGCAGATGAAATTACCGGAGTCCTTCCCAACAAGGGAGCCTTGTGGAATCAGTTTGTTACGATTTCATCATGGCAACAGGACTTGCCGGATGACCTGCAGTACTTCAACCGATCGGGTGACAACGATTGGTGGTATCGCAAAACGGCGCATTTCTCAGAACAATTTGGAACCTGGAATCCATCCGAAGACTGGGGCAGCGTCTGGAAGCTGTACTTCACTGAAAATGCCAGTGCCGAAAAACAGTTTGTTATCAACAAGATCAATGTAGTTGACAGCCTGTTCGAAGCACTCGAGGTATTCTAAATCCAACACGAAACAGACAGAGCCGCGACCCAGTGTCGCGGCTCTTTTTTTGCGCCGATCGAACAATCGATCAGCTCATGGCAATCGCTCAGGCATTCGAATGCGATTTCCTGCTTCGTCCACCCGTTCTGGCAGCCGGCGTTGTCCCAGTCGCTCGGGCCGGACCCGGAGTCCCCAATCTGGGCAAACGGACCTGGTTCCCCTTTTCATCCCGGCAATCGACCTCCAGATGTTCGGGAAATAGATTTTCGCTACCGCGAATGTGGATCTCCATGCTTCCTTTCTCTTCCAGTTCCGCCACTTCTCGTCGTTTCTGGTTGTTCAGGAAATGGGAGACCTGGTCGTTCACCTTCACGGTGACCGTGCTGCACTTGGTTTGCTGGGTTGCCAGGTGCAGCATGCGAACGACTTCCAAAGCCATGCTCTCTTCCGTTTTGACCGAACCGTTCGAACAACAAGGACAGGCCTTATAAAAACTTCGTTTCAAACCCGGACGAATCCGTTGTCGCGTCATTTCCACCAGGCCAAACGGGCTGGTACGGAGAATTTTTGTCCTGGCCCGATCACGTTTCGTAAGATCCCGCAGTTCTCTTTCGAGTCCTCGGCGATGGCGTTCTTTTCGCATATCGATGAAGTCATTCACAATCACGCCACCCAGGTCGCGCAACCTCAATTGCCGCGCGATCTCCTTGGCCGCTGCCAGGTTCAGGCGATAAGCCGTCTCCTCGGCGGAATCATCAATCCTGAAGTTGCCACTGTTCACGTCAATAGCTACCAGGGCTTCTGTTTGGTCAATCACGATCGAACCCCCGTCAGGCAGTGCCACTTCGCGAGAGTGAATATTGGCGATCTCGTCTTCTAGTTTGAAGTTGTGAAACAGAGGGTCACGACCTTTATAGAGTTCCAGCTTGCTTGTCTGTCGCGGCATGACCAGCCTCAAGAACTCCCGCGCCCGGTCAAAGGCCGACTGTCGATCAACCACGATCTTGTCGATATCTGAGGTCACGATATCTCGAATGGTGCGAATGATCATGTCGCTTTCTTCGTAGATATCGACGGGAGCCGGTTCCTCTTTGACACGCTTCACAATGACTTTCCAGAGCCTGAGAAGGTAGGCCAGGTCCCTGGAAAGCTCTTTCCGGTTACGGCCGGCACCAGCCGTCCTCACGATAAAACCGAGCCCCTTGGGAGGATTGATCTCGTACAGAATATCCTTCAACCTTCGCCGTTCCTGCTCGTCTTCAATTTTGCGGGAAACACCGACGCGACCCAGCGAAGGCATCAGGACCAGATACCGTCCCGGGATACTGATATAGGTGGAAAGCGTGGGACCTTTATTGCCAATTCCCTCCTTGATGACCTGCACCAGAACCTCGTCCCCACGCTGGAATAGTTCCTGAATGGGAGGCTTGATCCGAGGACGGGAGTGGGCCCGGTTAGGTGGTCGACGACCTTGCCGTTCGGCGATTCGATTTTGACGCGCCTCCTCGCGCATCATCTCGTCCGGGTCATAACCGCCCTGTCGAAAATAACGGGGCTCGACATCACTGATGTGCAGAAAACCATTCCGCCCCACTCCAAAATCGACAAAGACGGCTTGGATACTTGGCTCCAAGTTGACGATTTTTCCCTTGTAGATATTGCCGACATAATTGTCTTGGCTGGCGCGCTCGACATAAAGTTCTTCGAGGCGTCCGTTTTCAACAATCGCGATCCGGCATTCTTCCGCCTGCGATGCGTTGATCAACATTTCCTTTTTCATAAGTCTGTCTTTCAATGGGGCGTGCGCTGCCATGGCGCCGCCCGGGTTTGTTTGCTTTGCTAAGTAAATCGGTGGTGGCCTGCCCCCGTTCCTTGCAGGACTGCAAGGATACAAGCATGGGGATTGGCCTTTGGATTGCAGGCGGCTCATTCAGGCACCCCGTTGTCGGGATCCTGCGAGACATGCCACATGTACAATCTCTCGGAGGGGAGCTCGGCAATGCGGGCTGGCTTTTGGCTATGCCATCCACCACGCATCTCAAGGCTCCCCGCGCTGTCAATAGTCTGATGTTTTCATTGCATGGCCGGGGCGAGCGGGACTCTCTCTTCTCACTCGTGGCCCAGAGGGTTCTTTTTCCAGCGGTCATCACCGCGGGCCGCACCATGACGGACCTGGCATCGGATCGTGACGGCCAGCCCAGCCACCCATTACCGACGGCTCCCGAAACACCCTGTGCGGGATGTTTCCAGACACGTCGGCCATTAAGGCCGGGCTGATCAGAATGGATCCAATCGATCATCTTTGTCAAAACTCCAGGTCAAACCGGTTCAACAAAGGTAATGCTGAAAGATCTATGACGGTCATTTAATTCGAACGAACGATCCCGCGTCAGGCTTCCCCGCGGGTCATGTTAAATCCGGAAACGACTAGTTGCTCCAACGCATGAATGGCGTCCTGAGCATCACTTCCGGTGGCCTGAATACTCACTTCTGATCCTTGGGCCGCACCCAGTGTCAGAATCGAAAGTACACTCTTGCCGTCAATTCGAATATCGTCTTTCTCTACCTCGATTTGACTGTCAAATCGAGCCGCTGTCTCTGCAAACAAATATGCGGGGCGCATATGCAGGCCCTGGGCATTTTGAATGGTTACAGATGTTCGGAAGGTAGAGTCTGGCATAGATCTGCCGCAGCAATCACCCATGTTCAAGAAACAAATTGATTGTTGTCCGCTTCTTCGAGAATCTGCTGGACATCTTCTGCCGACTTTGACTGTTTCAAAAATCGACAAAACGTATCGTCTTGCAATTGCTTGGAAATATTTTCCAAAGCTTTGAGGTGATCGTTGCGACGATCGAGTGGCGAGATAAGCATGAAAAACAACTGGACCTTTTCACCATCCAGGCTTTCAAACGCTACCCCGCTACTGCTGACACCCACGGTGCCAACAATGTCTTGAACACTGGGGTGCTTGGTATGGGGAACGGCGATACCGCGCCCTATGCCCGTGCTTCCCAGCTTTTCACGCTCCAGAATGGCTTGGACAATATTTTCATATTCGTCGCCACTCAACTGGCCGTTATCGATCAGACTGGTAACCAATTCACGAATGACACCTTCTTTGTCATCCGCGTTCAGTTCCGCCTGAATCGACTCGGTTTTAACAAAATCGGAAAACTTCATAAATAAATCCTTGTCGGTTGTGGATCAACCCGTCCGCATCCTGGCCCATGTACTCGGCGGCAAACCACCAACTACAAGCAGGCAACCCAACTCATTCCATCACTCTGATGAAAGGTCGATTTTGGGTTCGGAGCCGCGGTGACCCTTTCGTTTTTCTTTGTGTTTCTTTAATTGAATTTCTATCTTGTTCAACGCACCATCAAATGCACTTACAACGTTGGTGCCAGAATCGTTCGCAAAAAAATCATTCACTTCTTCGGCTGAAACGATGATCTCGACTTTGGGTTGAGCATGTCGCATATCGACAATGACTTGGATGAGCGTAGTTCGATCAAAAAATCGCGGTAGCTTCGAGGCCTTGTGTCGGAGGATATCCTGAACCGACTCCGGCAATTGACCATTCTTGACGATTACCGTTGTTTCCATGAGCGCCCCTTCAATCGCCACGCCTGGGTCATCCTGCAGACGCATCTGCTATCGGATCCCAAACCAAGCCACTTTATTGTAGTGCCCTGACCAAATACCGACAAATCCAAAAAAGCGGGAAAATGGCCCGGCCCCGGTCGATTCAGACCGGTCGAAGAGAAGATTGAACTGGATTTCCGGACAGGCTGTCACCCGTTTCCTTGGCACAGGAACCTTATTGGTCATCAACAAAAATCGCCGGCACGTTGGCCGCGGAGACCTTTTGATTGAAAGCCTGAACATCCTGGGACAGGATCTGTTTGGCCTCCGCCAACAGGGCGTCGATTTCGCTCACCAGTACATCGCGAACTTCAATCGACTGCCGCGTCGGAGCATTGTCGCCCATGCTGGCAACGCCGACCAATGAACTGAGTCGGTTATTCAGACGAATGGGAAAATTCAACGGATCCTGTGGGCTCTGGTTTTGAGTCTGGTAAAGTTTCTTTTCGATTGCTGATAATCGATCGGTAATTTCCTGACCCTGCTCCCGGATGGCCTGGTAAGTCTCGCCCTTCAGGCGTTGACTGAGGGAATCGATTTGGCCTTTGACCTCGCGCAGTTGCTTGATCATCTCATGGGTTTCCGTCAGTTTGTCCCGCACCCCGATCAGGAACTCGAACTGCGCCTGTAGATCTTCGTCCGAAACCGAACAACGAGGGTCCTTGCGAATTTCAAACTCGACCGTTTCCGAATGATCTCCCTGGGTCAGCGTCGCCGTGTAAATGCCCGGCACAACCCGCGGCCCCTGCAATCCGCCTCCCCACAAAACCATACCTTCAAACGATTCCGCACCCGGCACCCGCATATCCCAGTTGACCAGGTTCATGCCGGGAGACAGGTTCAACTTTTTCTGTTTGAGTTTCTTTTCCGGCTTGGTGCTGTAGGAACCGACCCTGTTGCCCTTGGCATCGGTCAGCTCAAGCTGGATCGGGTGCTTCTCGTCGACCGCTTCCTTCAAATGGAGATGCAAGTCGACCCCCGAAGGAACGTTCTGGCCGGCCGTTGCACTCGCACGGCGAGACCCGCCCCCTCCCATGCGATAAACCGGTCGACCCGAGAACAGGTGCATCGGTTTCTTCAGCAGCTCCGGCTTCCATTGCCGCAACAACGAAAGATCGTCCAGGACCCAGAACGAGCGTCCCTGGGTAGCCACCACCAGGTCATCATTCTTGATTACCATGTCGGTAATCGGAACAACGGGAAGATTGCATTGAAACGGCTGCCAGTGCTCACCGTCATCCGTCGAAATGTACAAGCCACTTTCAGTCCCGGCGAACAATTGACCAGGCCGGACCGGGTCAGCGCGGAGTACGCGGGTAAAGTGTTTGCGATCGATCCCGTTGTTGATGGGCTGCCAGGTCGCCCCGTAGTCAGTAGTTTTGTAAAGGTAAGGTTTGAAGTCGTCCGATTTATAACGGGTCCCGGCAACGTACAATCCGCCCTTTTCAGTCGGGTGCGGCTCAATGCTGTTGATCTGCATCCACTCGGGCATTCCGGGAGGTGTCACATTCGACCAGTTCTTCCCCCCATCACGGGTGACATGGATCAGCCCGTCATCACTACCGACCCATATCACATCCGGTTCATGCAGCGATTCACAGGCTGCAAAGATGGTGCAATAGTATTCGACACTCGTGTTATCCTGGGTAATAGGCCCTCCCGACGAACCGAGCTTCGACGGATCGTTGCGGGTTAAATCGGGACTAATCTGCTGCCACGAAGCACCTTCGTCTTCCGTCTTGAACAGGACGTTGCCGGCCGCGTACAGCGTGCCGGGATGATGGTGGGAAAAGAAAATGGGGAAATTCCACTGGAATCGGAATTTGCCATCGCCAGCCCCGTGGCCCATCGGGTTGTCGGGCCAGATGTGGATATTTCGACGCTCACCCGTGCGATGGTCAATCCGCGTCAAATACCCGCCGTACGAACCACCGTAGACAATATCCGGCTCGACCGGATCGGGCGCAATATGACCACTCTCACCACCGGCCGTCGGTTCCCAGTCACGCTCTCCGATCGAACCGCGATCCGTTCGATGCCGGATGCGGACGGTGGAATTGTCTTGCTGGGCACCGTAAATCCGGTAGGGAAAATGGTTGTCAGTCGTCACGCGGTAAAACTGGGCAGTCGGCTGGTTCATGTAGGTCGACCAACTCTTGCCACGACTGTAACTGACCTGAGCCCCACCATCATCAGCAATCGCCATACGGTCAGGATCCTCGGGAGCAATCCACAAATCGTGGTGATCGCCGTGCGGCGTGGAGATACTGCTAAAGGTGCTTCCCCCGTCGGTAGACCGCCAGAACCTCACATTGAGTACGTAGACTTCATCGATGTTCTGGGGACCGGCATAGACCCGGGTATAGTACCAGGCCCGCTGGCGCAATTTTCGTTCGTCATTCACCCGTTTCCAGGTCTTACCAGCGTCATCGCTGCGAAACAGGCCTCCCTCGGGGGCCTCGACGATCGCCCAAACCCGATTCGAATCGACCGGGGAAACCGTGACCCCACTGATGCCCAGCGGTCCTTTAGGCAATCCGTTGTTGCGACTGATATCCGTCCAGTGATCACCTCCATCTGTACTCTTCCAGATACCCGAACCCTCACCGCCACTCTCCAGGCTATAGGGTGTACGTTTCACTTTCCACATCGATGCATAGAGAACACGGGGGTTGTTGGGATCGATCACCAGATCGACCGCTCCCGCTTCCTCGCTGACAAACAGAATCCGCTCCCAGCTGGCACCGCCATCGCGGCTGCGATAAACACCTCGCTCCTGATTCGGTCCGTGCAAATGTCCCAGCACGGCGGCATAGACCAGATCCGGGTTGGTAGGATGGACACGAATTCTGGGAATGCGGCGGGAATCTTGCAGACCGGATTCTTTCCAGGTTTGACCACCGTCATATGATTTCCACATGCCATAGCCGTGCGAAACATTCCCCCGCACGGTCACCTCGCCACCACCAACATAGATAATGTTGGGGTCCGAGGGAGCCACTTCGATGGCACCGATGGAGCCACCAAAAAAACCGTCCGATAGATTTTCCCAGGACGATCCCCCATCGGTGGTTCTCCAGACACCTCCGCCGGCTGCCCCCTGGTAATACAACATCGGCTTGCCAGGAACACCTGTCACGGCTGCCGAGCGACCTCCACGAAACGGTCCAATCGACCGAAACTGGGTCGCCTCGGTCAATTTTTGGTGGGCATCTTCCTGCCCGCAGACGAGCATAGGGGTCGGCAGCAAGAAAATCGCGACGCAAAGCATTCGGGTGAACAGGCAACGGGCAAACGTCATCAGATCAGGCCTCAAGGTGTACAAGGTGTAGGTCGAAGGGATGTTCAACCCATATTGTAGCTCAAACCAAACCGGCCTGACGGTGTTGCGAACTCAATTTACGCCGTAATTCTGGCATATACCTCAAACGTGAAATCGAACTGATTCCGATCATCCGCATAATGGGCTTCCGATTCGACCTGCTTCCATTCACCCCAGTCGATCCCCGACAGGTACGTATCCCCCTCAACCTCGGCGTGAATCCGGGTCAGGTAGATCCGGTCGACCCGATCCAGAGCGAGGCGGTAAATCTCCGCCCCACCAGTAATGAAAGGGGAAGGGTCGCTGGCCGACATCTCGATCGCCTCCGAAATGCTGCCCGCAACCAGGGCGCCAGGAAATTCATAACCCGCCTGACGCGTCACAATGATGGTGGTTCGCCCCGGTAACAGACGACCGATCGACTCGAAAGTCTTCCGCCCCATAATGATGGCGTGCCCCATCGTCAATTGCTTGAAGCGTTGCAGATCAGCTGACAAACGCCACGGCAAATCGCCAGCCTGGCCAATCACGCCGTTTTCACTGGCCGCCACGATCAACGATACCGTTTTCATGAACGACTCATCCTGCAGGGCATGGTGGAAGACCTGCTGAACCAGGTTGGGCTAAGCGTTAACATCATGGCCAAGTCGAACTAGACGGCAACCGCCGCTTTGATATGGGGATGGGCGGTATAATTGAGCAACTTCAGGTCGGCGTAATCAAAATCAAAAATCGATTTGATTTCAGGGTTCAACTCGAGGGTTGGCAAGGGATACGGTTCTCGACTGAGTTGCAGGCGCGCCTGGTCAAGATGGTTCTCATAGAGATGGGCATCCCCCAGCGTATGGACAAAATCACCCGGTTGCAAACCGCAGGCCTGGGCCATCATCATCGTCAGCAGTGCATACGATGCAATGTTGAATGGCACCCCCAGGAAAACGTCCGCGCTCCGTTGATACAGTTGGCAAGACAAACGTCCCTGGGAAACATAAAACTGGAAAAAAGCGTGGCAGGGGGGTAATTTCATCTTGGGAATTTCGGCCACGTTCCATGCGCTGACAATCAACCGCCGGGAAGAGGGATTCGTTTGAATCTGTTCCACGACCTGACTGATCTGATCGACCGTGGTGCCGTCAGCGCCCTTCCAGGACCGCCATTGGGAACCGTAAACCGGGCCCAGTTCTCCCTCTTCATCGGCCCATTCATTCCAGATTCGGACCCCATGGTCCTGCAGGAAACGAATGTTGGTATCTCCTCTGAGAAACCACAACAACTCGTAGGCAATGCTCTTGAAATGCAGTTTTTTGGTCGTCACCATCGGGAAACCTTCCGATAGATCAAACCTCATTTGGTAACCGAAAACACTGAGTGTACCGGTCCCTGTCCGATCTGATTTGGTGGTCCCATCGGCAAGAATATGGTCCAGGAGTTGCAGATATTGTCTCATCCCTTGGTTTTATGAGTTTCGCCCCGATTGGGCAATCACCCGTCAGTCAGAGCTGGGAAAGAACCGCAGATACTTGAATAAAATCAGTCGAATTGGCGGAAATTTTGCCGCCACAACTGAACATTCGACAACCGTTCAAAATAGGTCAACCTGACAGCAGAGACGGCCGAAATCTGTTTCGTACGCGATGCCTATATTCGCACAGGATGCCAGCTGTCAAGGATTCGACGAACAGTCTGGCCACCGTTTTTGAGGTTGTATGAACGGGTGCCCTACTATGAACCGGTTTTCAATCGTAATTCCCGTCGACTGGGACAACCAGACTGAAAACGAGGTACAACGGTTTGAGGATACGTTGGCCTCGGTCCTTCGATCGCGCCCCCATCAAGCGCAGATCCTGGTGGTTCACGACGGCAGTTATCAGGACCCGCATGGGCTCGGTTCCGAGGTTGACTGGATCGTCGAAAGCAGTTCCAGTCTGGCCAACCAGTTTGACCTGGCAGTGACCGCCTCCAGCGGGGAGTGGATCGTCCTGATTCGCCCGGGTGTCGAGTTGGACGAAGGGTGGGAGCACCCGGTAGAACAGGCCTTTGAGAACCCGCAAACGGGCAGCCTGACACCCTTGATCGTGCCGTCATCCCAACCGGCCCGAATCACGGTCGCCGGCGTGGACGCGGACGCAGCGGGAACACGACAACTGCTGGGCTGTGGTCAAAAACTATATGGCCGATCACTGCAACGCCTGACACCGCTCGGCCCGAGTAGTCATTTCGGGATCTACCGCCGATCGATCATCAGTGCCATCGGTCGGCTCGGTTGCCTGACCGAAGATATCTACCTGGACGTCGAATTGGCACTCAGTCTGCAAGCCCTCGGTTTCTCCAACCAGCTCTGCAGCGAAATTGTGGCCACGGTAGACCGAGAGTCCCGGGTCCAGGCGGAATCGCGCCAGCCCCACGGTACCACCGCCGAGCGTTCCCTGTATCGCTACGGCCGCCAGGGTCGATCTTCACGCTGGGCCCGAACCCTGCTCGATATGGCCCGGTCTCCCCTGCAAAGCTGGCGACTGCGTCACGGCCTGCAGCGCTTGACGTCTCAGCGGGATCGATCTGCCGACCAGTCGTTTCGCCGGCACCTGGCGATTATCAAGCATACCGAATCGTGGCGAGAAACGGCCCTGCCCGAATCAATCCCCGGTACGGCCGAACGGCGAGCGGCCTAGCTCCTACGGCCCGTGATCCGACCGTTTTTCAGAAACGGAGATACGGTTCTCTGCGCCAAGCAAACGGATCGGTTAGACTGGATTGTCCCGCGACGCGAAGGTTTCTACTTGGCCCGTGTCGCGGACGGAACCACCAGCCCGTCCACCCTATCCTCTCCGGGATCGATCCGTTATGCAGATTCTGATTGTGACCCCTGGAACCGGAAAGACTCCACTGGGCAACCAGGTCACTGCCAGGCGGTGGGCCCATATGTTGCGGCAACTGGGACACCAGGTGCGGGTGACGGCTCACTTTCAGAGAAACCGAGATACCGCCCACGACTGCCTGGTGGCCCTGCACGCGTTTCGCAGCGCCAAATCCGTCAGCCAGTTTGCGGCCCGGTTCCCCCAAAGACCGATCATCGTCGGTCTGACCGGAACCGACCTGAACCGCAATTTGCAATCTGCCCGGTCACCCGGTTACCGATCGGCGCAACAATCATTGCGTGCAGCAGACCGAATCGTCCTGCTGCAGGAAAAGGCCCGCCAGCAACTGCCCCGTTCCGTCCAAGGCAAGTGTCGAACCATCTTTCAATCGGCCACAACCCTGCGGCCACGGCCGCGGCGGTTGACCCGTTGTTTCGAAGTCGTTGTGGCCGGTCATTTGCGAGCCGAAAAAGACCCTTTCCTGGCAGCCCGGGCGGCGCGCCTGATACCCGCTTCGTCCCGTATCCAAATCAACCATATCGGGTTTGCCCTGAGCGAATCGTATGCCGTTCGGGCGGAACAGGAATCAGCAACCAATCCCCGGTACCGGTGGGAGGGCGGGGTTGCCCACTGGCAAGCCAGGCGGCGGATTGCACGTAGCCGACTGCTCGTGTTGACCTCCCGATCGGAAGGGGGCCCGAGTGTTTTTGCCGAGGCAATCCTGAACGACGTCCCCATTCTCTCGACCCGGATCTCCACGACCTGTGGCATGCTGGGCAACGATTACCCCGGTTTGTTCCCGGTAGGTGACCGCCGGAAACTGGCCCGATTGCTCGAACGATCGGAAAGCGATCCTGGTTTTTACCGGAAACTGCTGGAAGCAACACGCCGGCTGAAGCCACGGTTTGCCCCTCGTTCGGAGCTCGCAGCCTGGCGAAAATTACTGGCTGAGCTCAACGGTTCCCAAAACTGAAAAGGGAGCCGCTGACATACCTGCAATCGCTTGCCCTGGATACGTAACCTGCCCCGCATCGGCAGCCAGGCTCACACGGCCACTCCCCACTACTTGGCCAGTGAAACGCAGACAATCTCCTTGTCATTGCGGGCAAACATACACCGGTTGGCAAAGGCCGGGTGGCTCCAGACGACCTTCCGGTTACCCGTGCGGCTGGTCGGCTCCAAGATGTGGGCCCGATCCAATTCCTGGTAACCAGCGGGAGACATCTTGGCGATCAACAGATCGCCTGTTTCGATCATTACATAAAACTTGTCGCCGTTACGAACCATGAATCCCGTGGCGGAACTGGCCGGCCGACCATGGGGGGCTGTGGCCAGCGACTCCCAACGCCGCTCACCCGACTTTAAGTCGACACAACGCAAATGGCCTTTCACATCAATTCCATAGGCGTTGCCTTCGACCACTAACGGGGGATTGTGATCCGGGTGGACACCTTTGCCATTCCAGACTTCCGTGGCAGTCGGCGTATCGGGGGACAATTTCAGCAACATCGATGTTCCCTGCAGGGCAACTGCGTACAAGTAATCCTGGTAGTGAATGGGCGCAATGATCGACATCTCATAAGCTGGCTTCATGGGAACGGACCAGTAAACGTCGCCCGTCTCCGGGTTCAAGCTGTTTAAGGACTCGGGGTGCCAGATTAAAAGCTGCTTCGTCCCCCCCGCCTCAATCATGGTCGGAGGACAATAGCCGGAACTGGCAGCATCCAGCGCTCGCCAACGCTCTTGACCCGTCATTTTGTCAAACGCAACGGCCACACTCCCTTTTCCTCCCACAACGCAGTAGAGCGTATCACCGTCGACCAGCGGGTGGGCTGCAAAACCCCAATGGGGTGCCAGTTCCATCTCGTAATCTTTCTTCAGATCACGTGTCCAGACGACTTCCCCATTGTCTGTCTTCAGGCAATTCAAACGCCCTTCCGCACCGAGTGTATAAACTCGATCCCCATCGACGGTTGGCGTTGCGCGCGGACCATTCGGATAGGAAATTTTGTAGTCGCATTCATCTTCATGAACCCACAATGGCTTGCCCGTTCGACTGTCGAGACAATGCACCCGCTCTCGACCCGACAATTCGCTCTTCTTGCCAGGATCCGGAGTGTCATCGCCCCCCGAGCTAACAAAGTCGGTCACGAAAAGACGATTTTCAAAGACGGCCGGTCCGGAAAAACCGTTGGACAACGGCACTCTCCACAGCACCTTGGGGCCGTCGGCCGGAAATTTGTCGATCGTGCCCGTCTCGTGCCAGACACCATCCCGCCCCGGGCCCTGCCATTGACGCCAGTCTTCCCCAATTGCGACGCCAGCCCACGCACATCCTAGCAGAGCGAGCCATGCCATTCGTTTGATACCCCGCGCAGTTACCGGCTGTCGTCGATCTCGCATCAAATTCCTCATCGATTCGTGTTTGCTATTCCTGCTTGCTCGTTCAGAGCGTTGATTCAAGCCGTTTTCCGAAGATTTGGAGCCAGCAGGCACCGGAGCCAGCAGGCACCGTAGGCCTGCCGCCTCAGGCAATCATCTGTGATCCGACCTTCAAAGGCAAGCGTGCACCCTTCCATAGAAGCCAGATAACACCACCGGATTGAACCGTCTGGCTGAAGTCACATTGCAAAACAAAACCAATTCGACGGGAACGCTGAACCAACCTGAATCGCGAAAAAACAGAGCGCACAAAAAAAGCGACCAGGAACCATTGGCTCCTGGTCGCACGTTCTTTCAAGCGAACTTGAATCGTTCAGTCAAACCTAGCGATTGATTCGCAGACCGAAGACGATCATGTTCTGGTCAACCTGGAAGTCGTCCGTCTGAGTAGCAACAGCTTCAATGGTTCCTCCTGGGAAGACATCGCCATTCAAAGCGGAAACCTTGTTCAGGTTGGAAGTGCTGGTACCGTAGTAACGGTATTCAACAAACAGGTTGTTGCAACGCTTGGTCTGGTAAGACAGACCGAGGATTCCCTGGTAACCGAAACCCCAAGTCTTGACACCAAACATAGTCGAGCTGGCATCAACATCGTCAAGGTCATTCCAACGTCGACCGTTCATGGCCTGCAGGTTGAAACCACCACCAACGCCGATGTAGGGACGCAGGCGAGAGTTACCGAAGTCACGGTACAGGTTGGCCGTCCAAGAGTAGACGTTCAAGGCCGCCTTGTCACCATCTGGGCCATCTGAATAGATTTGAGTAACTGCGGTAGGACTTCCCAATACGTTCGGGTCATATGGGTTCTGTACCTCGCTACGACGCCAAGCCCATTCCGATTCGATTCGCCAGCAGTCATTCAGGTAACGACCATTGGCAAAACCAGTGATGAAACCGTCTTCGAATTGACCATCGACTGGGAAGACGGCTTGACCGGCGTCTCCGTCAAAGCCCTGCGTTGTCGTACCACCGACGAACAGGCTGGTGTACTTAGGCAGAACACAACCGCAACGAGTTACACGAAGATCGAAATGACATCGGTTTCGGAGCAATCCGCCACGACCAACGCGGCCATCACAGGCACCATTTGAATCACAAGCATTGGCATCACAAGCTTGGAGGATGCGTGGCTTGCTGAGCGTAGCGCACTTGTTCATTCGTCCGAGCAATGCACCACCAACTTTGTTATCACAGGCGCTGTCACAAGCGCTGTCACATGCGCTGTCACATGCAGCCGTATCACAACCCGCATTGGCATCGGGAGTCTGACCATCCTGGCCCCATGCTGAGCCAGCCATGGCAACCGTTAAAATGCAAACAATAAAACTGGACCGCAACATTTTCAATTCCTTTGTTAAAGCGATAGGATTGTATGGGCGCGTTGTACGTGGGGATTCCCGCAGAACGCTTGTCACTGGTGTCATCGTCAGATCTGGCGAAATCCATCCAAATCGTTCTCACTGCACGTTCTAGTCTGGCCAGGTTGACTAACCGGCACAGGCGGCAAGCCTGACTCAACAGAAACGGTTTCGCTCCCCACCACGACACAAACAGCCCGTTTATGTGAAAAAACCGGGCAACGGCTCCGCTGGGCGGTTCATGAAGCAGCCGTTCGGGGTGCATTCACGCGATGCATCACGGTTTGCCAGCAGTCAGGAGTGCTGGCAAATACGGTTTCTCCTCAGCGGAGCAGAGGCCTGTTTTCGACCCGATTCAGGGGGCTTTCCAAGATTTTGCAGTCGCCCTCCATCCGGAAACTCTCCACGTTTTTCAAACGGTCCCACGAGAGCAGTCCGGTCTGGCCAGCTGGTAGCCTGTTGTCGCATCGGTCCCTGCAGGATAATAATTGTCCTGACAGGCTACCCCGTTTCCCATTTGGATTGACCAGGAGAGGATTCAACCATGATGCTTCCCGTTGCCATTTTCGCTAGCTGTTGGACCGTTTCGTGCACCGCGCTGCTGGTCGACGAGACCGAACAGAACTGGCCCCAGTTTCGTGGCCCAGCCGGCAACGGGGTGGCCATCCATGCCAACCCCCCGACCGAATGGACGCCCGAGTCGGCAAAATGGTCGGTCGAAATCCCGGGGAAGGGCTCGGCCAGCCCGGTGGTCTGGGGTGACAAGATCATCTTGCTGACCGCCATCGAAACCGAGCGCAAGGCACCTGAGGCGGAAGAGGAAGAACCGGCAGAGCCGGAAGAAGGACGGCGGTCCCGTTTTGGTCGGCGAAGACCCAAACCGACCCAGATCCATGAGTTCCTGGTTCTCTGTGTCGACCGCAAGACGGGAAAGACACTCTGGCAGACCAAGGTCAACGAAGCGGTCCCCCACGAAAGTGGTCACTCGACTAATACGCAGAGTTCCGGATCACCGATCACCGACGGGAAACATATTTGGGCTTCGTTCAATTCTTTCGGCCTGTTCTGCCTGGATATGGATGGCCAGGTCAAGTGGGAGCGACAACTGGGAACCATGTCGACCCGCAACGGGTTCGGCGAAGGGGCCACACCCGCGCTGTACGGGGATACACTGGTCGTCAACTGGGACCACGAGGGTCAGTCCTTTATCGAGGCCATGGATGCCAAAACGGGCAAGACGAAATGGAAAAAGGACCGTGATGAACGGACTACCTGGTCGACGCCACTGATTGTCAAGTTCGGCGATAAGGTCCAGATTGTCACCAACGGTACCAACCGGGTCCGCAGCTATGACCTTGCCAATGGCGACCTGATCTGGGAATGCGGTGGCCAGGCCGGCAACCCGATCCCCACCCCGATGGTGATCGATGACATGGTGATCTGCATGACCGGGTTTCGAGGCAACGCCGCCATGGGGATCCCCCTCGATAGCCAGGGTGACATTACCGACACGGACAAAATCACCTGGGCACGCCGCGACATTGGGCCTTACGTGCCGACAGGTGTCCTCTACAAAGGACAGATTTACTCGACCAAGGGAAGCAGCTCGGTCATGACGGCCGTCGATGCCAAGACGGGGGAAACCATCATTGACGAAGTTCGCCTGGAGGGGATGCGTGAGTTGTACGCCTCCATGGTGGCCGCCAATGACCATATTTTCATCACCGGCAGAAACGGCAACACGCTGGTGTTAAAGCATGGTGACGAGATGGAAGTCATTGCGGCCAATGAGCTGGGCGAACCGGTCGATGCCACACCGGCCATTGTCGGTGACGAGATCATTATCCGGAGTGACAAGCACCTGTTCTGTTTTGAAAATAACCCGTAGTTGGGCGGGCAACAGAATCACGACTGGGTGATGCCCGCACCCGAAAGAGATTTGGACGGATGACACCTTTTTTCTGGAAACAAACATGAAACTGAAAATGGCTCTCTGGTCGCTCCTCCTGATGGCGACCCTGCTGGTCATCCCCGGCAGTTACAACGAATTACTGGCCCAACGCGGGCAGATCCAGATTGGTGGCCCCGATGGAGTCGTGATTGGGGGCGGCTCGGGTATCCGGATCGGCGGCGCCAATGGTGTTCAATTCGGTGCCGGGCGGGCCCGATTCGGACCAGCCGGTCAGGGTGTCCAACTCGGTCGAGGTCAGGGGCTGAGAATTGGCTCCTTCCTGCTGGGCGGTTCCCAACCACCCGCCAAGCGGATGGCCTATCCCAACAACGCGCTCGCCCCCCCGGTCCCTTACGAACCCCGAACCCTGGTCCTGCCCGCCTCGGCCGAAGGTCCGATCGACTACCGGTTGAACGGGACCCCGTACCGACTCAAACCGGGTCGCAAAATCCAGCTGGCCGGGAACCAGCGCTGGACCGTCGAATTCTCCCCCGCAGACGGATTACCGGAAAAGGCCGTCTCCATCGAACAACCAGGACGCTACGTGTTTCGCAAGCCGGATCAAGCTTGGGATCTGGTTCGCGAGGAACCTGTGGTCCGCACTCAGCAAGCGCGGCAGCCGGTGGTACCGGCATCGGGGCCCATCACCGTGGATAAAGCGCGCCGCCAAACGATTGAACCATCTGACCTCGTCCCGCCTGCTACGGCCGAGCCGGGGCAGACCGGCAAGCGGGGAAGTGAAGAACTCCCAGCACCCACCACGGGTAACCGTGGCCGCCTGAAATCCGTACTGGAACGCTTGAACACCGGCAAACAGAAGTAAGGCGGCGGTCCGCGGTGTTGTCTATTGCTTTGGGGCCTGGCGATCCCGGCTTTTGTCTTGCGGCGTTATGCGCTCAGCCAGACTATCGTTCCGGGCTCCCTCAAGGTTGCCAGTGGCGCTCCAGCAAAACACCCAGTTCCACCGCCGAAGTGCCAGGCTGTACGTGTTCATACAGGAAACGAATCAGCTTGCGGTCCAGGTTGCTCAGTTCGATCGCTGTGCCAAACTCCCTTTCATCGAGATCTTCATAGAAGACACTCTCCTTGAAGCGACGCGAATCACCTGCCAACCCCAGGGACTGAGTCAATTCCTCTAACAGGAAATGTTGCATCCGGCGTCCGTTCAACTTGTCATCGGCAATCAAGACAATAGCCGATTCTATTTCGCAAAACCGGTTCCAGCGCATGTAAAAGACACCCCAGTCCGCGTCGGACACCTCGAAACCTTCCGCCTTGGCAAGTGGTTCAAACTCTTTGAATGGGACAAAGTAGAGCTTGATCGTGGCCGAGTCGTCATTTGGATCGAGCATTGCTATCCGACGATTGGCCGGCAGGAACTCATTGATGTGTGCCACTGTTTTTTGGACGATGGCCGGGTGGTGGCTGCCATCCCCAAACGTGCTGAGCCGGGGGGGCGTCTCCCAGCGGTAGACGACCTGCTCCTCAACTTTGGTCCCGTATTCGGTACCCACCAGGACGTCGCCAACAAATCGGATCGTCTCCTTGTCCAACTGGCCTGAGGCTGAGTCGACCGGCAGGAAGAGGGAAAGAAAACTGGCCAGCAACAGGCTGGCCGTCCCTGTCCTGCCAATCATCCTGTAGCTGGCCACCTCACCCGATTTCCTGCTGGATTCTTTCATTTGTACCTCGTTTCAAACGGCTGATCCGTTCATTGTACCGTGCGTTGGACAGGGATTCCGGTATAATATCGGGTAATCGGGAGACGAAAGAGGTGGGCTGCGGCGGCGCAGTCGACGGGCCCGTATTGAAAACGGAGAACTGAATGTACTTTCGCATGGCGAAACGCATGTTGCTGGAAACCGACAAACGGCTTTTGTGGAAGCTGTTCTGGAACATGGGAATCAAAGGACTGGGTTCAGTCCAAAAACACAAGAAGCGGTTGAAAAACGGACAGTTCTTTCCACCCTACCTCTATATCTCCATCATCAACAGCTGCAACCTGAGATGTCAGGGCTGCTGGGTCGACGTCGCTCACAAGCAGCAGAAGATTGATGTGGACGCTTTGAACCGGACCATTCGAACCGCCAAGAAAATGGGAAACTCATTTTTTGGCCTGCTCGGTGGCGAGCCGTTTATGCATAAAGAGCTGTTTGAAGTCCTGGAGGCCCACCCGGATGCCTATTTCCAGGTGTTCACCAATGGCCACTTCATCACCGACAAAGTAGCCAAGAGGTTGAGGAAGTGCGGCAATGTCACCCCGCTGGTCAGCGTTGAGGGCTCGGAGATCATCAGTGACCAACGGCGTGGCAAGGAGGGTGTCTATTCGGACACAATGCGTGGATTGCAGAACTGCCTGGACAACCGGGTAATGACGGGCGTGTGCACCAGCCTGTGCCAGACCAACTACGAAGACCTGTTGACCGAAAAGTGGGTCGACCGGCTGATCGAGATGGGCGTGTTGTATACCTGGTTCCACATCTACCGACCGGTCGGTCCCGAGTCGACGCCTGAACTCGCCCTCTCACCTGAGCAGCAACGGAAAGCCCGTGAATTTGTCGTCGAAATGAGATGCAAGAAACCGATCATCGTGATTGACGCCTACTACGACGCCGATGGGCAGGCACTCTGCCCGGCGGCCACCGGCTTTACCCACCATATCAACCCTTGGGGAGATATCGAACCTTGCCCTGTGATCCAGTTTTCCAAAGAGTCGATTCACGATGAACGTCCGCTGGACGTCGTATTCAACGAGTCCGAGTTCCTGCGGGATTTCCGTAAAATGGCCGCTTCCAGCACCCGGGGTTGTATCGCGCTGGAGCGACCCGACCTGATCGAGGCCCTGGTCAACCGGCATGATGCCTCCGACGCAACCGCCCGGAAAACGGCGATGGCCGAGTTGCAGGCCGCTGCCCGGCATCCCTCCCAGTATGCACCCGATATGGAGCCGATCCCGGAACGGAGCTGGGCTTACCGGATCGCCAAGAAAATTGCTTATCACGAGTACGGGGTGTATCGGCAAAATTTCGATGCCGAGCAATGGCAGGACCCCCAGGATCACGCGCCTCCCCCGTCCAACGATCTGGTCCAGATTGGGCGCTGACCACTTCATCGTCGATCATTCCGAGCAACCGAAAGAGACTCCATGTTACCTGGCAACCTCATGTTTTACGCGATCGTCGGCTTGATCGTATTCGGTCTGGTTGGCAAGGTGGTTTACGCCTGGTTCCAGTACAGGAGAAAAAAACGGCTTCGCGAAGTGGCCGATGAGCTGGGCCTCGAATATATCGAAGATGGCCAACATTCACTCTTTCAATCGATTTCCGATCTCTCACTCTTTCGCAGCGGACGCAGCGGCAAGTCGTCCAAGATGATTTGCGGTGATACGGGTGAGCTGACCATCGGTATCTTCGATTACTCGTATGTTTCTGGATCCGGCGATTCCACGAAATCTTATACCCAATCGGTCATCGCCCTGCTCTCCGACCAGATTGTGCTGCCGAGGTTCAACCTGCAACCCCAAGGGATCCTACATAAACTGATTGGCGCCTTAGGCGTCCAGGACATCGACTTCGAAGAGTATCCGGAGTTCTCTCGGATGTTCTTCCTGCAGGGGGAAGACGAACAGGGCATCCGGGATTTTTTTGATGCGGAGTGGATCGATTTCCTGGCCCGTTTCCAGGGCTACTGCATTGAAGGGAAGGATGGGGCCCTGATTTTCTACCGGCCGAACAAGCAGGTTCACCCGGACCAGATCAAGGAATACCTCTCCCAAGCGTACGATTTCTTTGGCCACATCATAGAACGGGCTGCGCCCTGAAAAATGGGCAAACCAAACGATTAGGGGCCTGACCTAACTAGATATCGAGGTCGTTCAACTGGTCGACCAGGTCATCCAGTTCATCGGCCGGGCCCGCTTCGATATCACCCTGTCGTTTGGCCAGGACCGCTTGGCTGCCGACCGCGTCTCGCCCAGCCATAATCAGCTGTTCGTCGCGCTCGATTGAAGCAATCTCGGCCGCCGTCTTCCCCTCGGCCGGAGCGCCAAACAATTGGGAAAGATCGATCTTCATGCTGGCCGCCGATTCGGCCGAACCTGCAATCGCCGGCGTCTTGTGCTGCGGAAACATGATCGCGTTCTCGGGGCAGACACGGCTGCAGGCGGGACAACCTTTGCGACAGTTGTCCGGCTGCTCGACCAGAATCGTATCGATACGATCAACGCCATACACGCCAAACAGGCAGAAATCGACACACTCCATGCAGTTGGTGCAACGGCTGTAATCGATTACCGGATACCAGCGGCGACCTCCCTCAGGTTCAATTCGATTGAGAATTGAATCGCCTTCTTTCGTCTCCGCGCCGTTTGCCTCACCATTGGGCCGCATCGCCGTGCCGGCTGGACCCCCGATCAGGTCCCCCAGGCCAACGACCTTAACATTGTTTTCGGAGTGGATTCGCTTGATTTCGTCAATGTAGTCCTGGGGCTTGTTGGTCGCTCTCAGGTCAATGGCATAGATACGACGATTGGGAACCTCGCGGGTTTCAATCACCCGCTGCTTGTCCTCTTCGGCAGGTGACTCTTCGTCCGGTTCTTCATCCGGATCACTCTGAATCAAGGTCTCACCCACATGACCGTGAATTCCATGACGATCCAGGATCCAATGCGTGGCCCGTTCGTAGTGCCAGGCCAAGACAACGAGGTTGCCCCCCAAGCCCTGCAGCGCCAACATGCCGGTACTGTCCGGTTTGATATCGTAAAGATTCGGTACCACCGTTACATCAATGCCCGGTTCAAGCATCAGGCCAAGCACGACATCCTCTTCCAGCTTCCGTTTGGCCGGATTCTTGCTCGGGCTTTGCGAAATGACAACTGCGATACGTTTGGACATACTGAACCGTCGTTGAGTGTCTGGATCAGCACAATTTTACCAGAAATCGACTCGAATATCAGGCCAAAACGGGAAGACCTTTCCGCCGGGACGACTTGCCGGTAATTCGACACGCTCCGGCTGGCCGGGGAACCCGCCCGCCCAGCCAGGAGGCAGGCTGTTCATCTACCGGAAAAAAGAAACCCTGTTGCTGGCAAGTCCAATCAATCCACTTTGCCAATGGTGAGATCGGCCTGGACTAGAGCATCGTCTTGTCGACCAATACGTCATCATAATAAACCCGGGCCTCGACAATCTTGCCCGCTTCAAATCGCTGGATCCAAACATATTCGTTGCGATAGGGATGGCCTTTTTTGGCGGTGGCGATCGATGTCATTTCAACGACGGCCGTGTCCCCATCAACATAAACGTGATGGACCTCCCATCGAATACTGCCGGCGAGTGAAGCTTTCAGCCTGGTAATCGCCCGGTTCACAAAATCGTCACGCGAAGTGTAAGTGTCGGCCAGCACATTGGAACCGGTGATAGTCCATTGCACATCCTCGGCCACATACTCTGACAAATAACGGTCAATTTGGCCTTGTTCGAGCAACGCAAAAACTTGCTGGACGTAATCATGCGTAAGCGTCATTCGTTCAGCTGCCCTTTGATCGTCCGCTGCGTCTTGTCCCAGACCGAAGCCAGCTGTTCGAGGTATTCCTCGGCCGATAGCAGCTCGCTGGAAGTCGTCTGCATCTCAAACAGCCAACCCTGGCCATACTTATCCGTGTTGATGGCAGAGGGATCCTCCAACAACTCCTCGTTGAACTGCTCGAGCCGGCCTGGCACCGGCGCGTACAGCGAGCTTTCCGCTTTCTTGCTCTCGATCGAGCCGATCTCCTGCCCGGCCACCAGGTCGACCGGTGACTCGATCATCCAGTCCAGGAAATAGACATCCTGCAACAACCGGACCGCATAGGCGCTAAAGCCGAATCGCACGGTCTCCCCTTGGGGACATGCCCACATGTGATTGGAAGCATACGTCAACTGGCAGGGGAACTCGGCCTCGAATTCACCCATCATGAAAACGAGATTCTCCTTCATGCCACCGACCTTGACTGCCGCTTACCGGCTTCCGAATCGTATCTGGATTTCGCGGCCGCAGGGCCAACCGGGCAGATCACGTGTAACGAACCCCTCGGTGCTCTGGCTCAAAGAAGACCGGCAACAAACCGTCGGCGTGCAACAGGCCTTGGCGCGTCAGTTCCACTCGCTCCGGGCTCACGGTCAACATCTCATCGGCCTGATGTTGATCAAATTCCTGCTTCCATTGCTCCACGATGTTGACGCCGTACTTCGCGGAAAAATAGGGGACATCAAGAAATCCCCGCTTCAGCTGTAAGATCATCTCCCGGATCAACAACTGCCGATCCGTCGGTTTCATCGCTCGTCCCAGTGGCAACTCCCCCCGCTCCAACAGCGATTCCAGGTACTGTTTCATCTCGGGCAAATTCTGGTAATGCACGCCGGAGACGTGCCCAAAACTGGCGATCCCGGTGGCCAGCAGGTCGGAGCCTTCCCACAGGTTATCTCGGTAACTGAAGTTGACCTTGGACGCATCCTTGCAAACCGTGTAGGCGCTGCTGACGTGGTAGCCGTGGGACAGGAATTCATCAAATGCGTAATTCAGCCAATCACGCTTGGTCTGCCAATCGGCAACCGGGGTCTCAATCTTGTTCCCCAGGATGTCCTTGGAATACACCGTGTTATACGGCAACTCCATCTGGTAAATGGTCACGCTCTCGGGAGATAACTCGAGCGTTCGACGGATATTATCTTTCCAGTTCTCCCAGGTTTCACCCACCATTCCCGAAATCAGGTCGATGTTGACATTGTCAAACTGGGCCGCCTGGATCCAATCCCAGCAGCGGTAAACTTCCTTACTCAGGTGGGCCCGGCCGTTCTCTTCCAGCACCTTGTCCGAGAAATTCTCAACGCCTAGGCTCAAACGCGTGACCCCTAATTCCTTGAGGGTTTTGATCTTGTTTTCCTGAAGCGTACCCGGCTCACATTCAAACGTGACCTCTTCCGCCAAATCCCAGTTGATGTTCTGACGCAATCGGTCAACCAGCGATATCAATTGACGGGAACTCAAAAAAGAAGGAGTTCCTCCCCCGAAGTACACGAACCGAAATGGCCGCTCGCCCATCACCGGTTGCTGGCTGATCAACTCGATCTCGCGGCACAGCGCCGACACGTAGGTTTCAATCTCTTTGGCATTCTTGTCCGTAAAGACCTTGAAATAGCAAAACTTGCAGCGTTTCCGGCAGAACGGGATATGCAGGTACAACCCCAGCGGAACCGGGCGGGGAGGCTCGGCCATCGCTTTTTTTACCAGCTCCAGCTCATCCTTCTGCCATTGTGAGAAAGGTGGGTAGTTGGAGATGAAGTAGCTGCCAACTTCGGTTTTGGTCGATTCAGAAGACATGGATTAAGTCAATCTGTTTCCGTTCAGGGAATGTCCTGCTTGCTCGCGTCTTTGTCACCTAGACAATAGACCACACCTCGATCCGTCGCAATAACGACTCGGCCAAAGCCGACCGCCGGGGAACCGATGATCCCACCCCGCAGCTCTTTTTGCCAGACAATTTCACCCGTTTCGAGGTTCAATTCGTAGAAACGCCCATCGGTCGAGCCGACCAACACACGACCGTCCACAATCACGGGGGAGGAGACGATTTTACTCTTCAAGACGGTCGTCCAGTTGACTTGGCCCGTTTCGGCATTGAGTGAGTAGACTTTCCGATTGTTGGCACCGAGAACGACGTGTTTCCCCTGGATGGCAGGGCAGCTGCGCGTCGCCAGCCCCCCCTGGGGGTCATCGTATTTCCACTTCAACTGGGCCGTTTTCCAGTTGATCGCGTAAAACCCTGCTTGTTCGGTCCCTACAAAGACATCGTCTCCCCGGGCGGCCGGTGTGACACCTGTGGGCGATTCGATCACGACGCTTCCGACTTCTTTTCCCTGGTCCAGATCGATGATATGCAGGCTGCCGTCGCAGCCCGCCACGAAGGCCCGGTTCTCGATCACGGTGGCACTGCACCGCACCTGGTCACCCGTCTCCAGTTCCCAGACGACGTCACCCGTGTCGGCATTCAAGGCGTACAGCTTGGAATCCTGGGAACCGAACAGGACCAGATCCTTGTAGAAATTAGCACTCGAATCGATTTCCCCATCCGTGGTAAATTTCCAGAGCTCTTTACCGTTCATGTCGAAACAATGAAAGATCCCGTCGATGTCACCAATGTACAAACGGTTGTTGCGAAACGCAGGGGCCGTCACGAAACCGAGCTTGTCCGGCAGCTGGATCTCCCATTCGAGTTTGCCGGAATCGAGATCAAACGCCAGGATCCGGCCGTCCAAGTCACCGATGTAAGTGCGAGGTTGCGAGCCACCGACAATGATGGGAGTCCCCTCAACGGCACCCTGGTCGATTTCGTGCTCCCAGACCACACCCAGCTTGGCCGGCAATTTACCACTGGCCGCGCCAGTCGAATTGGCATTTCCACGGAACAGCAACCAGCCCGCTTCAGTTGACCCTGCCCGTTTAGCAGAATCCGAAGGAGTCTCGATGGAAGGGGAGACCACACCCTTGGTCTCCTTCCCGGTTTGGGGATCGCCCTTCGCCTGCTGGCCGGGCAGCGGACCAACGGCTCCCAGCATGAAGGCCGCCCAGGCAACCCATCGCACTGTCTCTCTACTCACTGTCAAGGCTTGACTCCTCAATCGACCCTGGCGGCCAGGACCGCCTCCCAGGAAATTCTTCACTGCCAGTGGCGATTGAAATCACTTTGATCATCACACTGCTGGAATCAACCAACCGCCCATACATTCCATTATCACAAAACGTGACACCACTTCAACAGACAACTGCTTGAAGAGGGAAGACCGTTTCGGCTCTGAACTACCTTCGACACCCATGATTGCCAGATCGGCCGGTGAATCAGCCCGCTCGACAGGCCGGCCCGGGGCCCACCGCAGCTCAATAGGCCTGTTCGTACAGTTGCTGTAATGACTCACTATCGACCCGGCGGGGGTTGAAGCCACCGGTCCATTGTTTGGCCGCCGAGGCAGACAGCGCGGGCAAATGATCGCGCGTTACACCGAGCGGTTCCAGCTTGTCTTCCAGACCTGCAGCCTTGACGAGTTGCCCCAGGAAATCGGCCAGGCCGTAGGCGCCCTTGCCAAGAGGAACTCCCCCAGGCATCGCCTCAATCAAAGAAACGAGCTCCTGGTACCACGAGTCGTACTTCTTTCCGTTGAACCGAACGACATGGGGCAACATCACTCCGACTGCCTGCCCGTGGGGGATGCCGAACTCGGCCGTCAATGGATTGGCCAAAGCATGGGCCGCCCCCAGCATTGAGTTTTCAATGGCCAATCCTGCATAGGCAGCACCCAACTGCATCGACGCTCGTGCATCGACGTATTCCGGGTCGTTGATGACGTGCTGAAAATTACCGGCCAGCAGACGGAACGACTCTCGACTGAACAACAGGGAGAGCGGGGTGCGCCGCTTGGTCACATACGTCTCCACGGCGTGGGAAATGGCATCAATCCCCGTGAGTGCTGTAACCTGGATCGGCTGGGTCAAGGTCAACAGCGGGTCCAGGATCGCCACTCGAAAACTCGCTTTCGGGTCGCCGCACGCCATTTTGACATGGGTTGCCGAGTCAGAAATCAGGGCAAACGACTGCATCTCGCTGCCCGTACCGGAGGTCGTGGGGACGGCGATCATGGGCAACATCTCTTTGTGTGCCTTGCCAACTCCCCAGTAATCCTCGATTTTCCCGCCATTGGAATAGAGGAAGTTAACGCCCTTGGCACAGTCCATGCTGCTGCCTCCACCCAGGCCGACCAACAACTCCGGACCGTAACGCAAGGCCATCTTCAACCCCGCATCGACATCATCCGTGGTCGGGTTTTCCCTCGCCCCGTCAAACAGCATGGCATCGATGCTGGATTTACGCAGGGAATCCAATCCCCGTTGTACATGTCCTGCCGCAACAATTCCCGGATCGGTAATGACCAGGGCGCGATGGATACCGAGCCCACGCGCCAACTCACCAAGTTGGTCGATCGAGTCCTGTCCACAAACAAGACGAGTCCGAGGCTCAAAATCAAAGTTAATCATAAAACGAAAAACGATTGCTTAGGGACGTTCCGGGTCACGACAGTGGAGTATCCTGGAGGGCCACCTGGTACGCCCTGGACCGGAACAGGAAATCGATCAAGTTGCCTTCATGGGGCTGCAACCAATTTAAGCGATTCGTGGCAATCGGGCCAATGTTCAACCGATCGATATTCGTTGCCGCCGTCAACTGATCCATCCAGTCTGGATCCTCAGTGATGGCTGTCCCCACCAGGGTCGGACCCGCCTTCTTGATCATTTCTGACTGGGGGCAATTGGCAACCGTTGCGAAGGGGAACATGAACTCCTTGCTCACAATGGCGCAGTCCGGGTTTTCTGCGTGGGCGACCACCGGTCGCAGGTAGGAATAACGCTCCCGATCCACGAGCCGCTCCCCGTATTCCGCGGTGCAATCCGTCACGCCCGCTGCCTGCAGGTCCTCTTCGACCATGTTCCACACGGCCGCGCCCACACCGGGCGTAGTGAAAGCGGCCAGGCCGGCCTCGGGATCCGTTGTCGGCAAGGGTTCGATCGGACCGAGGCGCTCAGCGAGGGCCTGGGCAATCTCAACCGTATGCCGAGGAGCAAAGATCGTGCTGCAGTTAATGCAGCTGCGACCTCCATTGATATAGACGCTTTCGACCATCAAGTCGATGAATTCTTCCCAGCGATCAACGCAATCTTCTCCCAGGAAAATTTTGGAAAACCCAGGCCCGTGAACTTGAACACGGGGATCCCCTGCATATTGGTTAACCGTTTTTTCGCTACCGAACACCATGGACCGGCGACAACTGGTTAAAAGCGTCGCACCGACGTCGTGCCCGCCGGGATAAAGTCCAATCGCCTCAGACGGGATCCCAACCTGCTCAAAGGCCGAGGCGACCCGGTAGGCTGTCCAGGGCTCGGACGAACCCGGCTTCAGGACCAGTCCAAACTGCAACGGAATGACCGGCAACCAGAGCGTGTGAACACCGGGCGAGTTGGAGGGTAGAACGGCTCCCAGCACGGAAGCCTGCGCCTGGTAACTGACCGTCACATCCCGCGACTCGACCCCGTAGCCGCGGCTCAAAATCTCCCGCGGCAAACCCCGGGTCAGGCAATCCAAGATCTGCCCCATGTTCCGCAGCACGAAGCTGTTCTTCTTCATATTGGACCGGCACATGGCCTCGGGCAGACCGGTCGAGGCCGATTGGTGCGTCACAAACTCGTCGGCTGATTGGGTGCCGTTGCCCAGAGGGAGTGTTTCGTTTTCAAACAGGTCAGCCGCTCGGGCAGCGCGTTCGATCAAATCATCAATCGAAAATTCTCGCAGCAACTGGCGGGCACGATCCGACTTCTTCATATCCCGAGCCAACAGACCTCCGTTGGCCTGGCTGACACTGGCAATCGGTTCTCCCGTCTCAAAGTGGATGACCTCCGCTTTCTCAAGCGACTCATACGGCTTACCCCACCGCATCACAGGAATATCAATCACGAAAGTCTCTCCCAAGTCAACTTCACGGAAACCGCACTCACCACATCAAGCGATGGAGGGTGCCAAACGGCATTTAGTAGACACCCACCGTCGTCGATGTGGCCAACTGGTGAAATGGCCGGACGCCACTGACGCCGTCCCAGGGATAGAGCTCAAACGGCCTTTCCCGTTCACCTTCATCCCGCTCGAGGAAACCGGGAACAAAGAATTCTGGTGTCAATGTTGTCAACTTTACTCTACCCGTTTCACCATAACCGACAACCGACCCGGGGTCATCAAAAGAGACGACTTCCGTCACCGCCCGGGGCTGGGGAGCGTAATAGGATATCTTGTAGCCATCCTCGGCCGTAATCGGCTTGCTACACGCCAAACCCATCAACGTGTTTCCGTAGGTAGGCGTCATGTAGACGCCGCCCTCCGATGCTGGCCCGCCGAGCAACTCTTCCACCGCGTACCGCGTCCACTGGGGCGTAAATTCCGTGCCACCGGAAAAGATGCCCTTGACGCCCAGCTCGACCAAGGAAGTCCCGCGATCCTCCAGTGCCAGACAGAGGTAGTCGAGCAGCTTCGGAGTCGCGAACATGCACTGAATGTCATGGCCCGCTGTCAAAATAGTAATGGCCTGATCGATGCAATGGTTCTTGTACGCTTCGATCTGCTCCGTCCAGCCATGCTTGATCAGCTTGACGACCCAACGCGGATCAAGATCAATACAGAAACAGATGCCTCCGCGGTACTGGGCCAGGTGTTCAACGGCCAGCCGCAGGCGCCGCGGGCCGGACGGGCCCAGCATCAGCCAGTTGGCACCTTTGGGAAAATACTCGTCCGGCAAGGTATCACTGAACAGCTCGTAGTCGGTCCGGAAGTCATCGACCACTACCCGGCTTTTGGGAATCCCCGTCGTACCACCCGTTTCAAAAACGTAGGTGGGGCGATCCGACATGTCTTTCATCCGCCACCGCTCTACGGGCCCACCCCGCAACCACTCGTCTTCAAACAGGGGGAATTTTTTCAGGTCCTCGTAGCACCGCACCTCGGTTAGCGGGTCGAATCCGAGCTCCTGTTTTTTCTGGAGCCAGAACGGGCAACCCGTAGATTCATGAAAATGACGCTGGACCATTTCACAAGCATGTTGATCAAGCTGGTCCTGGGCCTGCTGCTTGGCTGTTTCTAAATCGGTACTGCTCGACATCTCTTTTTTTCTGTGTATTGACTGGCTTGGATAGGGGAACAGGAATCCGAACCGCAACGGATTGGGGAAGTTCACTCATTTTACGATTCACAGCGATTCGGTGTAGCAGACCGGGCCGGTAATTTGCAGATTTCGGTCTTACTTTCTCCAGCCTCCAGCCAGTTTCGGGTCGGCCGGCTGCCGGCAGACAGAGACCGGCTGACATGACCGGCTGACATGACCCTCGGCAGAAACCGCTTTCAGAAGAATCCGCGGCAGGGGCCTCGCGCTGTGACAGGGGAGGGGATCACACCAAGACCGCACTCCCGACAAGGGGCCTTAGTTCATCTCCGCGTCATCACTCAAGTCGGACTTCAGATGCTGCTTCAGATAGTTGGCCCGCTCGATATTGCGCTCCATCGTATCCAGTTCATTGCGGCGCAGTTTTTGAAGATGGGCTGGCTGGGTATGGATAAACAACTTGTTGATCGTGGGGATTTCCAGGTCGCCAATCAGGCCCAGGTTGACCCCCATGCGGACCTGGGACAGCAGGTACATCGTCTCTTCACTGCTGATCTGCTGGGCATTCTGCAGGGTGCCATAAGCCCGACTCACCTGGTCGAAAAGGTTGTGTTGATTTTCTCCACTGATCAGGAAGTCCCTGGCTTTCCGCTCGTAATTGATCAGTACGGGCACGACGTCGCCCACCTGCTTGATCAACTCCTCTTCACTCTTGCCCAGGGTGATCTGGTTGCTGACCTGATAAAAGTCACCCATCGCCTGCGAACCTTCCCCGTAAAGTCCTCGTACGACCAGGTTGATCCGCTGAAATGTTCGAAACACCTTCTCGATATGTTTGGTAATCACCAGTGCCGGCAGGTGAACCAGAACGCTGACCCGCATACCGGTTCCCACATTGGTCGGGCAAGCGGTCAGGTAGCCGAGGTCCTTATGAAACGCATAGTTAAGCTGCTCTTCGATCCGATCATCCACCTGGTTGATTTGATCCCAGGCCGCCTGCAGGTCAAAGCCACTTTTCATGACCTGAATCCGCAGATGGTCTTCCTCGTTGACCATTAAACTCATCCGCTCGAGCCCGTCGATCGCCACGGCACGAGCCCCTTCGGCGTCTGCCAGTTCACGGCTGATCAACTGACGCTCGACCAGGAACTGCCGGTCGAGGTTGTCCAATTCCGCTACGTTAATAAAAGTCTGATCTTTGAACTCTTTCCCTGTCTTCAGTTTTTCCCGAACGGTTGATTCAATGCTGGCGCGGTCGATGTCGGTGCAGCGTTTAATAAAAGGGTAGTCGGCCAGGTTCCGCGCCAGTCGAATCCGACTGGACATGACGATATCGGAATCGGGCCCATTCCCTTTGAGCCATTCACCACAACTGCTTGCCATGGAGTCGAGCATCAACCTAACTATCTCCCTCGATCGCTCGAATACGGTCCCTTAATTGGGAAGCCTTTTCATAATCTTCATTTTCCACGGCTTCCTTCATTTCCCGTCGCAGGCGAATGGTCTCGGTCTGCATTTCCATATCTTCGGATCCCCGTTTCGGCCGTTTTCCCACATGGACATTGTCACCGTGAACATTGACCAGCAGCGGCTCCAGTTCGCCCGCAAAACAGGCGTAATCGTTGGGGCAGCCCAATCTTCCGGACTGGCGAAATTCATAAAAAGAGATTCCGCATATGGGACACTCCCTTGAATCCAGTTCCTTCAGGTCTTCGGCCGTCTGTTCCAGCTTGAGTTGCTGCTGGAGGACTCCGGTAATGGTAGGGGCCTCTTCGACATCGTCATCCGATTTCAGGTACTCTTTGGCACAATCCGGGCAGAGGTGCAGGGCCAGCAGTTCATCACCGGTTAAATCGGTAATATGAAAGGTTGCCGGTTTTTCACAGTTTTGACACTTCATCGGCGCATTCTTGTCGAACCGGATACGAATCCGTTACGGTTGCAGGTTGTTGAGTTACAGAGACGTGTTAAGCTTGGCCACTGGCCCTATATTGGCAAGGTCGGCGGGGACTTGGTCCCGGCAATACGTCAATAACATCTTCGCAGAATCTTACGCTTCCCGGTCAACGTTTTTCAAGGGCGGTTTAATTTACCGCTGGCAATTTCCCGTGCGTTGTTTTCCAAATCGAAAAAAATTCAGAGAATTATGTGAATCCCATGACGCGGTCCCAGTGTTCCGCCGCCTGCTGTGCGATTCTCTGACACCCGTCTCGGCCTTCCTCCGACTGGATGCAGGCACCGATGCCTGCCTGTTTGAAAGCGTGGTCGGGGGGGAACGTGTCGGACGCTACAGCTTTCTGGCAACCGACCCGCATATGCGACTGGTAGCATCGGGGAACTCCCTCTCCATCATTCGGGGTGACCAGGAAGAAACGCGGGTGGTTGAGAACCCGATGCAGGAGTTTCGCGAACTGATCGAGAGTATTCGGGTGGCCCAGCTCGATGGCCTGCCACCCTTTACGGGCGGAGCGGTCGGTTACGCCGGGTACGATGTGGTCCGTTATGTCGAGGACTTACCCAATAGCCCGCCGGATGATCGCGGCCTGAATGATTTGGCATTTTCCTTCTACGACTCGATGGTGGTTTTTGACCATATCACCAAGACGTTGACGATTGTCGCGCTGGCTCGCCCCGATCAATTCGATTCGGACGAACAGTCCTACGACCAGGCCGTGTCTCGTATCGATGAGATCATCCAGCAACTCTCCCGACCGGAAACGGGTTTGACGTTTGATGATATTGACATGGAGCCGGCGGAACCAACCGAGTTTAGCAGCAATTTCTCCCAGTCGGAATTTGAAGAAGCGGTCCACCTTTGCAAGGACTACATACGCGCCGGTGATATCTTCCAGGTAGTCATCAGCCAGCGGCTGGAGACCGCCATGGAATGCAACCCGTTTGAGGTCTACCGGACCTTGCGCGTGTTGAACCCAAGTCCTTTCATGTTCTTTCTCAGGAGCGGGGATTTGACACTGGTCGGAAGTTCCCCGGAGATCATGTGCCGCGTCGTAGACGGCAAGATGACCGTTCGCCCACTGGCCGGTACGCGCTGGCGAGGCAAGACCGAACACGAAGACCAGGAGCTTGAGCGTCAGTTGCTGGCCGACGAGAAAGAACGGGCTGAACACGTGATGCTGGTCGACCTGGGCCGCAATGACGTGGGCCGGGTGGCAGAGTACGGCTCGATTGAGTTGCCGGACTTGATGGTGGTCGAGCGGTACAGCCACGTCATGCATATTTCGTCCACGGTCACGGGGCAACTGCGTGAGGATTGCGACGCCTTTGATGCGTTGATGGCCAGTTTGCCTGCCGGTACCGTTTCGGGTGCCCCCAAGGTCAGGGCGATGCAGATCATCGACGAAATCGAGCCCCAGCGGAGGGGGCCTTATGCCGGCGCAGTCGGCTATTTTGATTATTCCCAGAACATGGACACCTGCATCGCCCTGCGAACGATGGTCATCAAAGGGGATAAGGCATATATCCAGGCAGGGGCCGGAATCGTGGCCGATAGCGATCCAACGGCCGAGTACCAGGAAACACTGAATAAGGCAAAAGGCCTGCTGCGGGCCATCGAGTTGACCCGGGCCCGTCTCGAGCGGGAATGATCACCCGTCTCTTCCTCAGTCAAGCCGTCCCAACGCCGGGGGTCAACTACCCGTTGGCTGACGCGCCGACTATCATGATGTTACCAACCCGACTTTCAATCCAATCATGATTTGCGGATTTGTCATCGTGAAAATCCTGCTGGACGAACAACAACTTAACGAGGGTGTCGAGAAACTGGCCCGCTCGATCAACGATTCGTATGGATCTCGCCCCCTGACCATTATCGGGATCATGACGGGAAGTGTCATCCTCCTGGCTGATCTGATTCGCAAACTCGACATGCCGATGCGGGTCGGCGTGCTGCAGACGGCCAGCTATCACGGAACGCAGCGAGGAACGTTGACGATCGATGCCGAGATGATGCTCGATGTGACCCAACGGGACGTGCTGCTGGTCGATGATATCTTTGATACGGGAAACACTCTGACGGCCGTGATCGAGAGGGTTCGCCAACTCGGCCCCCAATCGATTCAATCGGCCGTTCTGCTAAGGAAAACGGGCCAGCAACAGGTCACAGGGCAACCTGATTTCGTCGCCTTTGACATACCGGACGAATTTGTAGTGGGCTACGGATTAGACTACAACGACGAATACCGCAACCTGTCACACATTGCCTGCCTGGAGCCGGACGACTTAGCCGTATCGGATCGAGGAATGTAACTTGTGCCGGCTGGCTTGATGACGAGCCGGCCGGATTGCCCTGCCCGGTAGGAACCATCGGTTGACAACGGAAATCATCAAGACCGAATCGACGCTCTCTGACTCGAGACGAATCGCGCTGGTAGCCGAGAAGTTCTGGCCATTCTCCGGTCCGACGGAACTGAACCTGGGTGAATTGGCTGCAGAGTTGAAGCGCCGAGGCCAGGTCGTTCAGATTCTGACCTCGAAGCTGGACAAGATGTGGCCCGGCCTGTTGGACTATCGTGAAATCCCGATCCACCGAATCGCCACAGGGAGTGGACCATGGGCCACGCTCCGTAATGCCAGACGATTTAGCAAATACCTCAGGGGAGCTGAAAGCCTGGACTCGATCCTTGTTTTCGGCATCAACATGGTCACGCAGGCCGTCCTGAGGACAATGGGACAACGGTTGCCCGTCGTGGTATTTGTGGATCGATCCCTGCTGGATGGCGGGAAGGCGGAGACAATCCCACCACGGCAGATCGAGGCTTTGAAACGGTCCCGTGCCGTGGTGACGGACTGCCAGGAACTGGCGATCGATTTATCTCGACTCCAAGGGATGCCGCCAGTCCAGATCATCCCGACCGGGGTCACCACGGTCGAGAAGCCGCCTTCCCTTTCATCGCAAAGCGGAGCCCGCGCCGCACTTTCGGAAGCTCATCCGATCCTGGGTGTTGATGCGGGTCAACCATTGGCTGTCACCTCGTTGACCAACAATAACGACCACGGAACCCTGGACATGATTCGAGCGTGGTCCACGGTCATCGAACAGTATCCCGGGGCCAAGCTGTGGATCGTCGGAGAGGGCCATCTGGCAGCCAGAGCCTGGCAATTGATCGTCGATTTAAATCTCGTCCATGCAGTGATCATGCCCGGTTTTTTCGATGACGACGCCGAATTGTTGTTGGCCGCCGACCTTTACATTTACGCCTGCCGGGCACCCCGCGCCGACCCGGTGTTGATCCGGGCCATGGCCAGACAGAGGTGCGTCCTGGCAACCTCCAACCGCTGGACTGAATCCTTTATTACGGCCGACGACAACGGGCTTTTAGCCCCACCCGACAACCCGTCTGCCCTGGCTGAAGCGATCTTGCTGGCGTTTGCAAAATCGGATCTGCGAAGCCGGCTTGCCAGCAGCGGTGTGCAAACTGCAAAATTACATTTCTCGCTGCGCAATCAGGCCGACCGTTTCCTGGAGTTGTTGCAATCGCCAGCAGACCAACCTTGTGAATCAGCATTGTGAGCCAACGTATCCTGTTTGTTGTCAAATCGCTTTTCCCAGCTGGGGATGCGTATCAATTGCATCTGCTCACGGGTGAACTGGCATTGCGCAATTGGGATGTCCATGTTGCCGTCATCGATCAAGAGGTCCCCGGTTCACTCGATTTCCCGGTTCCGGTCAAAGTGCACACGCCAGGTCCTGAGCAGCGGGGGCGCCTGGCAAAGACGGTCTGGCTAAGACGCTTGACCAAAAAGCTGCAGCCGGGCATCGTCCATTCCTGGGATTTTGATTCAGCCGTTCTTAGTCATTTGGCAGCCCTGGGCATTCGTGCCAGGCGAGTTTCCACCCTGTTGGAAATACCCCCCTCCCGCGAACTCTGGTTTCGACAGGCCGGCCAGGCACTTTTGCAACAGACGGAGATCGTGGTCTGCCATGAGCAGATCGCCCGGGCCCTGAAACGGTCTTACCCGGTCACAGCAGGCAAACCTATCCGGGTCATTCCCAATGCGATCGGGGCCCAGAAGGTGGATCGGGTAGCGGCCCGGCAGCGATTATTGCAGGAGCTGGGAATTGACAACCCAGATGCACTCATCATCACCACCGTGGCCGAACTGTCGCCGCGTACCCGAATTAAAGATCAGGTTTGGGCGGCCGCCCTGCTGGAGTGCATTGATTACGACATCCACCTGCTAATCTTCGGAGTGGGTCAACAGGAAAGACGGTTGAAGCAGTATACCCACCAGATCCGCGTCGGCGAGAATGTCCATTATCTGAACCAAAGTGAATTGATCGAAGCGGCCATGGTGGGATCGCAGGCTTATTGGCATTCGCACTTGACGCGCCCCCTGCCAAGCGAGTTGATGTTGGCAATGGCCAATCGGTTGCCCACGGTTTCCGTATTGGGTGAGGGAACCGACAACCTGGTCCGCCATCAGCAGACCGCCTTTGCCACCAATTACGGGGCGCGGGATGAATTTGCCCGTTGGACCAAGTACATCGTGGAACAGGGAACAGCGACGAGACAGCTCGTGGAACAGGCCAGGGAGCATGTGGAACACGGCTTTCCGGTCGACCTCATGACAGGACCATACCTGGACCTGTACCAGTAAACCGGGCATCTCGGCAGGCAAAGAAGCCGGACCGCGCAGCGGCGAACGAGGAACATCATCCAGAAAATCGCCGCCCAGAGAATGGCACGTTGGGCACGTGGGCGGCCAGTTGGAGGATTGGCAATTACTTCTTGCGGTGCCTGATCTTGGCGCGCATTCTCCGTTTCTTGCGGCCAATTTTTCTACGACCTTTGCCGGTCTTCTTGGTTCCCACTACGAACTCCACACTAACTCAAATAGACACATTGCAAGCCCGCCCGAAGCACGGAAAGTTCGGGCATGAACCACGCAGTTTAATCGATGACCACCATGGACAGCAAGCCGAAATAAATCGACAGACGGGGAAATCAGCCCAATAAAATTGCATCCGTACGCGGAGAAAGGCGGTTAAGCTTCACGGGAATGGCTACTCTTCAGGGCAAAACTGAGGCCGATTCCGACCAGCATCCAGACGGCGATCCCGATCGTTGGTATCCACAGCTCCTGTTGGGCCATAAACACCCAGCCCCGGTACGTCATGAAAATACAGGCCGCCGTAAAGAACAGGGGAAACAGCGGAAACAGCGGAACACGAAAACCACGGAATTGTTGTTGATCATATTTCCAACGGCAAACCACCAAGCTCATGACCGTCAGCGCCAGAAAACTCCAAAAGTAAGGGGCCGTTGCCACCACGATGTTTTCAATCCCCTGCTGATCAAATTCCATCTTTTCATTGAATCCGAACAGACCGATAAACATCAGGGTAACGACCATTTGCAACAACATTGCCCGCCACCATCCTCGATGATCGTCGGTGGCAGCCAGCCATGACAATTGGGGATAATCCAGAGCAGTCGCCGAATAAATTCTCGGGCTGGTAAAAATCATGGCGTTCATGGCACCCAGACAGGAAACTGCCACCAGAATAGCAAACAGAGTCAACCCGAAGTCGCCCATGTTTTCACTCACCAGGACGGACGTCACGTCCTGCCAATTGCGCCCCAGCTCGGCCATTCGATCGAACCCGAGCCCCATCACCAACGCAAGGTTGACCAGCAAGTAGATCAAAACCACACAAGACGTACCAATGACCAATGCTCCCAGCAAGTTGCGACGGGGATTCTTGACCTCAGTAGCCACAAACGCGATGTCATTCCAGCCGCCATAGGCAAACATGACGAACACCATCGCCAACCAAAAAGAACTCCAGACACTGACGGTTTCTGCTTCTGCCCCGTCTGCCACGTCTGCTCCCTCGGCCCCCTCGGCAACAGCTGCCGTCTGATCGACCGGTTGAGCCACATCGCTCGGGCCGACGGACCAGATGGAGAATGCGGCCAGGATAATCAACAGGATTCCAACCACCTTGGCAAACGTCAGCAAGTTGAGCGACGTTTTTCCGATACGGATGCCGACCAGATTGACCCACGTGATGAGTACCACACTGATGGCGGCAAACACGTTACCGGCATAGTTCACGTTCCAGGGCATGATCTCCGACAGGAAATCACCGCAAATCATGGCCATCGATCCAATACTGCCGGGGCGGATAATCCAGAACGCAGCCCAGGAGAAGGCAAACCCCACTCGCCGGTGGTAGGCGCGTTTGAGGTAACCGTAGTCGCCACCTCGGTCCGGGTAACAGGTCGTTAGTTCCGCGAAACAGAGCGCCCCAACCAGCGCTACCAGGCCACCAAAAATCCAGATTCCGGCCAGCCAGTAAACATTTGGCAAATTGGCCGCGACGTAGCCTGGCATCTTGAAGATACCGGCGCCGATGATCGTTCCGACAATAATACAAACCGCGTCGAGCAACGAGAGTACCCTGCGTGGCTGCCGGCCGTCGTTCGGAGAAGGGTGAGTTGTTTCGGACACCAGTGTGGCCTAAAAATAAGGCTTGGGTTCGTTCGGCGCGGTTGACATTCTATCGACTGGTCGAGCCGACTTTGTCACACCCGACGATACGTCATCCTGAACCGCGAGGCAATCACCCTGATGCCATCCAGAACCCGAGATATTTGCCCCAGAAATATTGAACTGCCCCTTTTTGGCAGTCGCCCGGCCCGACCACCGATCCACACCTCAGCCGTTTATCATTGCGACTCGCCGGAGCAGGCTCAACTTCGACTGGCCGACCAGGAACCGGGCTATGTTTACCAACGGGGCAAACATCCCAATGCAGAACTACTGTCGGAAAAATGTCGGCAATTGCATCGGGCCGACACCGCCCTGATTACCTCATCCGGCATGGCTGCCATCGCCCTGGCCCTGGTTGCCTGTCTCAAGCAAGGGGACCACGTTCTGATCAGCAACCGTCTCTATGGCGAAACGGGACTGATCGTGGAACGTGAATTCTCCCGCTTCGGGATCGAGTCGTCCCAGGTCGACCTGCTCGATCTCGACCAACTTCCTTCGGAGTTCAGGGAAAACACCAAGTTGGTAATCGCCGAGACGATCTCCAATCCGACCTTGCGGGTCGTGGACCTGGCGGGACTCGCTGATCTTGCCCACCAGTCCGGTGCGCTGCTGATGGTCGATAACACCTTTGCCAGCCCGGCCGTTTGCCAGCCGTTGGAACTGGGAGCCGATCTGGTAGTGGAAAGCATGTCCAAGATCATGAACGGGCATGGCGACCTGATGCTCGGTGCGCTCTGTGTTGGCAAGCAATGCGATCAACCGCTGCAGGAACGCCTGGTTTTCGCCAACAGGACGTGGGGTTTTTCCGGCAGCCCGATGGACTGCTGGCTGGCCGAGCGGGGCTTGGTGACACTCTTTCCCAGGGTTGCCACCGCCTCCGCCACCGCGCTGCGCGTGGCCAGGGAGCTCGGCCAACATGCCGCAGTCAGGGAGATTGTCTATCCCGGTCTCGAGTCCCACCCGGACCACGAACTGGCCAAGCGACAATTCGATCAGGCCAACGCGCCATCAGACGATTCTCCAAGCTGCCTGTTTGGACACGTTCTGACCCTGCAACTCGAAGGTGGCCTGGAGACAGCGACACGGTTCATCCAGTCGTTGCCCGAAATCCCTTTCTGCCCTTCTCTGGGAGAACCGATGACGACCCTCAGTCACCCGGCATCGACCAGCCACCGATCGTTGACCGTGGCCAACCGTGAAAAACTGGGCATTTTCCCTGCCACGATCCGTCTTTCCATCGGTTTGGAAAGCCCGGAATTCATCCTGGAAGCACTGAGAAATAGTCTTGCTGATCTGGACTTTTAATCGCGCGAACCTGTAAGATATGGGTGATCTGGCACGAACAGGCGGTCTTCGATCGCCCATTTCCAGGCTGGCGGATCTGCGATGAGATGTCCGGCCTCTTGAAATCTTGCCGTTTTTTAAAACAACCGGGAGACTCTATGCCCAAAGAAGAAGCGTTCGAAGTGAATGGGACCGTAACCCAGGCCCTGGCCAACACGAGATTCCGTGTTGAACTGGAAACGGGGAACGAGGTTTTGGCCCACGTTGCAGGCCGCATGCGCAAACATTTCATTCGAATTGTACCAGGTGACAAAGTCCGGGTAGAATTATCACCCTACGACCTGAGCAAGGGTCGCATCGTTTACCGGGAGCGCTAATTTACCGGGAGCGCTAATTTACCGGGAGCGCTAAGGCGTCAACCGCACGATCCGATCCAGCCTTTTCCCTCTTGGCTTTTCCGGGCACCGTCTGTACATCGCTCGGCCACCCACGGGTACGATCCGTTTTTTTGCAGAATATATCGAAAACCGAAAACCCGGGTCGGTCCCCAGGGGTAAGCCCTTAGGCATTCATGTCGATCGGTCTGTTTTGTGTTAATCGGTCTGAAATCGGAAAAATGGCCTGAATCCCATTGCATCGACGGAGTGCACCCCGGAAAATTCAGAGGTAGCTGGCCCATCGAAACCAGCCACTGTTATGGGTCGATAACCCAATCCGGCCGAGCCCGTTGGACGGAGTCGTTCAGGCTTGGTCATGCCAACCGGTCACTTGCAACGGTAGCTCTTGTGCCAGGGAGCTGGCAACCCGACTTAAATCTTGCTATTTGGAGAAACATTGTGAAGTCTGTTATTCAAGTTCGCTTTCCTGCCGTCTTTTTCGGCCTGTTGATCGCTGCCGCCGCACTCATGGTGACCGAGCGAGGCTTTTGTCAGAGCGCGCCCGAGCCCGCGATAATCATATCGATTGCCAATATCGATGAACAACTCGATGACATCGAGTACCTGGCCGGTGCAGCCAGTGAAGAAATGGGGCAGATGAGTGGTCTCCTGAAAATGCAGGCCCGGGGATTTACCCGAGGAATTGATACCACCAAATCGGCCGGCATGATGATGTATTTCAACGAGGGATCTCCCGAGCCAATCACGGTTGCCTTCGTGCCAATCGAGAACATGGATGACATGCTCGATACGATCGCCGGTTTTGCGGAGATCGATGAGGGTGACGATATCGTCACCATCATCCCGGATAACGGCCAGGAAATTTCCATGAAGCAGGTTGGCAATTACGCGTTCATGTCAGACCAGCCTGGCAACCTGGAAGACGTTCCAAAAGATCCAGGCAAGATGATTGGCGAGATGGCCGAGCAGTACAACATTGCCGCGACGATCTATCCTCAACGGGTTCCGGAAGCTTTGCGTGAGATGATGCTGGGCCTGATCGAACAAGGCGCCGAACAAAACATGCAAATGCTGGACGAACTCGATCCTCTGCAAGCCGAAATACAAGAGCAGAATTTCGAAATACAGATGGAGCAGATGGAAAACCTGATCAATGACACCGAGGAACTGGTGCTGGGAATGGCGGCCGATCAAAAGGCCAAAGCGCTGTATTTCGATATGGTGATGACAGCCAAACCGGGCTCCGAGATGGCCGAACAGGTCAGCGCCGCCAAGAAGGCAGGCCCCTCCCGATTCAGCGGTTTCCTGATGGACGGGGCTGCCATGACGGCCAACATGACGAGCCAGATAGCCCCTGGCCAGCAGGAACAGTCAGTGACGATGATGAAGGCCATGCAGGAGCAGGTTCAAGAGACGCTCGATGCGAATCCCAACATGACCGACGCGCAGGCCCAGGTGGCCGAGGAACTGGCCGAAAGCCTGCTTGACGTCATCATGAAAACGGTCGAAGACGGTCGACTGGACATGGGCGCCATGATGATGATGAACGATGGCAAAATGAATTTCGCCATGGGCGTTGAAGCGGCGAATCCGAAAAAGCTGGAAGACGCTGTCAAAGACGTCGTGAAAGTGGTCGAGAAGGAAGTCGGTGACGAGATCCAGTTCAACCTGAATGCCGGCAGCCATCGGGGGACCACGTTCCATGAGATCATGGTCGACATTCCGAGTTCCGAGGAAGAAGCCCGTCAAATGTTTGGCAACCAAATCACCATCGTGATCGGGGTCGCCAAAGACGCTGTTTATTTCGCGCTGGGCAACGAGCCGGAAGACATCCTGAAACAGGCGATGGACAAATCAGCCGAATCGTCTGATTCCCAGCAGAACATGCCGATGCAAGTCAACTTCTACCTGGCTCCGATTCTCAAGTTCCTCTCCGGTATCCAAGGGATGGAAATGATGGAGATGATGTCCGACACCCTGCAATCGGGTGGAGACCGGATCCAGCTCCACTCCGAGTTCATCGAGAATGGAACGAAATCCCGTTTTGAGATCCAGGACGGCGTGCTCCAGTTGCTGGGTGCGGCCGGCGGCATGATGGGCGGCATGGGTGGAGGAGGTGCCGATTTCTAGTCGGTAGGCCCACCCCGGAAACAGCAACGGCGACTGAATTCAAAATTCAGTCGCCGTTTTTTTGTTCCCGGAACAAAATGTTTTCGCTCGATTCCGAGTCGCTTTCGACCATCGGCTCCACGCCGATTCACCGCCCCGTCACGGTACGCACTAGCGCCAGGGAAAGAGGCGGTTCGGTATCACGAACGTACGGAAAGCTCCATGATGATCGACCGGGGTAGGGGTCTGGATCTCCGGCGTTTCTAACACCGGGGTGTAAACGCCCGTACCACCCGATCCCTGGCCATGGTTGCCCCCGTTTCCGCCCAGGCAGGTTCCGTTCAGCTCCGGTCCACAGTTCTGACAACTCGTGTCCAGGTTCTTTGGGCCGATGTCGTAATAATAGGCCTCCGACCAGCCGTCGATAAACCGCCAGAACGCACCCACTCGACGACAATTGTAGGAGCTGCCGGATCCGTTCACTCCCCCGTTACAACTGTTGCAGCCCTGGTGACAGTTGCCACAGCCGGCTCCACATCCGTGGCAGCCGCCACATCGACCGACATTGTCTTCACCACACTCACACTGGTTTTTCTTGGCAACGACCGGTCGGGTCCGGTTGATGACCCGTTCGTAAGAGGTTGCTACAGCCAGGTTGTTCAGCCAGCCAACCGATTCCGCGGTGGCCATGGTAAAGTCGATCGGCAGTGTTTTCTCGGCGCCTACGGTAACTTCGATTCCGATACATCCCATCCCGTCTTCGCCGACGGCGACCAGGGCATACTGCCCCGGGTCCACGTCAAGCAATTCGAAAACGCCGTAATTGTCCGTCGTTTCAGCCGTCACCACATCGTCATCTTTGAGCAACAGCACACGGGTATTCCGCAATTCCACCGGGCGACCATGCAGGGTGTTGACTTGATGGACTCGACCTATCAGGCGGCCGTCATCGGTCAAATTGGTGGAGTGCATGGCGATTGAAGTTGCCGCGGGATACTCCGGGTACTTGCTCGACAATCCCTTGACGCCATACAGCCGCTCCGGGCTGGCCAGTTCCGCTTCCCCGTCCAGCATTCCCAGGCCTGTGGTTTGCTTGCTCGTCTCCCAGACCTGGTTGTTGTATTGGTCATCCGAAACATATCGACCGTAGACCCGCATGACCACCTTGGGAGCGAAGTAGCGAATCCAGTCCAGATTGATCGTGGTCTGATTGGGAACGGCCAGCACGTCGATGGAGGTCGGTGTCCGATCCTTGGCGGCTTCATCGAACGCCAGGACATTAAACCCGAACACGAACATTGCCGAGTCACCAAAGCCAGCCAGCGTGTAGGTCCCGGGGCGCACGTTGTTGAACCGGAACCGACCAAAAGCATCTGCATTCGTCTGGGAAACAACACGGCCGTTGTTCAACAGGGAAACACGCATGTTCAACAGGTTGGAAGTTCCATAGGTACTGATGGTGCCATCGATTCGTCCATTACTGTCAGACATGACCCAGTTGGCACGCAAACCATCGGCCAATCGTTCAATGTTCTGGCCCTCGCCAGCCTCTCTCCATCCGGCAAATTGTTCGTTGACCTCGTTCTTTTGCTCCGGGATGTACGGATCCATCAGAGACAGACTCGCATCGGGCGCCTGGAAGTCGGGCATCCCGCCAGGCAAAGCGGGTGGATCCTGGGATGCGGGAACCTGGGCCTGGGCGTTGCCAGTTTCAGGGACACCAAACAGGTCGTCTTGCCCGGCTGATGAGTGGGTGGAAACCAGGCACCACAGCAGTGCCAGGCAAAGGTTGGTCAAGGGAAAACCGGCTGATGTTCGTTTCATCGATTCCTTCCTGATTTCAACGAATGGGGTCTGCATTGCCGGGTCAGAGCAGTGGTTCCAGAGCGGTCGTCAGCCAGAGTGGGGCAAACGGCAAATGATTAACGGCGGATTCTCTGAAAGCACGGATCGACACGGGGCCAGGCTTCCTGCCCGGTTTGTCGGCAACATCTAGAAGTCTCATCGGAGAATGGAACCTGCCGATTCGCGGGGAAAGTTTCAAGATACCCCGCATTTGAAAAATCCAAGCCGGCTTGCACCAGAAAGCGGCTTTGGCTCGGATTAATCCGGATCGACCGGCTGTTCCGAATATGCTGCCTGCCCCAACAAACCAGTTGTGACGTTATCAAGGGCTATACCAACTGGTACGGTCGGCCAACTGGTACGGTCGGCCAACTGGTACGGTCAGCACCGGGCTGGCATCCGCCTGGCATCCGCCTGGCATCCGCCTGGCAAACAAGCCGCGCTGGCCAACGGTGGGCCAGCTCCTCCTGCAGGCCGAATCGCTTGGATGTGGGCAACTCCCAATGCCACGCACCCGGTTTACCAGTAACAGGCGGCTTCTACCAGTTTGGCGTGGCGCGGCCTTTCATGGGGGGACGGGCGCACCCAACTCGAGTTGAAGAGATGACTTAAATGACTCCAGCGATTGCCGATAACCCCAAACATGATCTGGGTGATCCCGCCCAGGTGAATCGCGTTTTTTCCCATTCGTTTGATATCAGCAGCCAGCGGCATCCCGTAAGCCCCAGCCCCAATAATGGCTGTGTCAAAATCGATTCTTGAAACCTGGTCCCGCATATGATCCAAAGCTTCAAACCAATCCCGAAATGCCGTGGTTTCACCAGCTGCCGACTGAATCGCTTCCAGAGTTTTCAGCTGAAACCTAGGCAAAACCCGTGAATCCTCGAATAGCTGATCACGTTTCCGGTACTGTTTCTCAATACTCGTGGCAAACGGATGGATCACCAAAACCGTCTGGCCCTCGAGCGCAGTCATCCAAGGTGATTCATGATGCAAGGGGAAAAGATCGTCCAGTGGAACGCGTGTCGCGCTGCTGAGCAACGGCGATAATCGCTGTTCTTCGGGAAGCCATGAGCCGAGGACATCAATTTGAGAGATATCATCCAGTATCCGGCTTCCGAATCGATTGAGGGCTTGCTCCTCAGGCGGAAAGAATCCGGCGTTGATATGCATCCTGCGTTTGAGACTGCTCGTCCACCAGTAAAAGCCGCTTTCACCGTTGACAAACTGCTTGAATTTCTGGATGCGGGATGTGTCTGCCTGCGAGTCAATACTGCACAAAATGCCGGACAATTCAACACTTCCGAAACGACTGACCATGCAGGGTTCGACGGATTGGATAGCGTCAAAAATCACGTCACTGGCCCGTTGCCCGCAACACTCGATCTCCGGGACCTCCGGCGGGTGAGAACGACCCCACAGCAATCGGCATAATTTGAGAGACTCGGTCGTTACTGACATGGTTTCCGTCCCTGGAGGGTCAACTCGACCTGATCCGTCTGTCGACCCGAGTGATTTCAAACAGCTGGCAATCCGCCTGGAGTCAGGGTTCCTGTCCGACAGAAACCCTCAAGCTCCACTGGCTTCCACCCGATGCGCCCCAGCCGTCATCCTGACCGGTCGGAATAATGTGGAACGTGGGTGGCATGATTCGTCATCGGTGAGACCGCACCGCCAATTCGCGGGGAATGTGCCGAGATAGCTGCCATTGGAAGAATCCAAGCCGGCTTGCACCAAAGACCGGGTAGGGATCGGGTTAGTCCGGTTCGTCCGGCTGTCCCGAATATTCCATTTAGCCAAGAAAAACGTTCTCGCCCCAGACAAAACGGCAGCCGTCGCTCCAGTCAGGCTGCCCCGAAAAGGGCGGCAACCAAGCTAGCGCCCCCCATGCAACCTCTATGGCAACTGCTGCTCAAGACGTGCGACGCGCTCCTCGAGCGCTGCCAGTCGATCTTCCAGCTGCTCGCGCCGAACGCTTTCCTCCTGGGCAACCGGAGCCAGGTCCTGACTCGCCGCTGGCTCGCCGTGAGCCAAGCGGGTGACGGGGTCCACAGGAGCGGAAACGTCAGCCAAGTCACCATATTGCTGATGCAACTCGACCAGTTGTTCGGGCAGGTAAAGGTTGTGTGTCAACTTCTGACCACGTCCCGGCGCCGTCAGCGCAATCACCAGGTTTTTTTGCGTCAGGCTGGCCAGGACCAACTTGAGTGCGGCCAGATCGGGAATTTTCTCCATCCTCGAGGCACGTCCCCGCAAGTCACCCATCGTCTGCTCACCTCGCAGGAAAAGCTCCGCCATCACGGCCAATTCCACCCGGTCAACGCCCAGCCAATCGTACAGGTGGTGACGATACTTGACGGCCCGACCGTCACCATGAATCTCGGTCACCACCCCCGCATCGCGCAGGCCAGTCAGCGCATCAACGACGTCATCAGCCGTCAGCTGCATTTGTGGTTTGCGATTGTTTTTCTGGTTCGATCCCGTGGCAATGGCATTGACGGTCATCGGGTAAATGTCGGGGGTCGTTTTCGATTTCTCAACCATCACCCCTAGTACGCGCCGCTCGGTCGATCTGAGTGGTCCCCATGTCGACGGTCCGGACGATTCCGAGTGGCCTGGGGTGGGTGTTGATTGCTGCTGATCCATGCTTCCTCCCGTCATTCCAAGGGCCCGTGATTGAAGAGAAATGCCAGGTTGCCCTCAGGCAAAGGCCCAAGATGAGGGCCCAAGTTGACCCCTTCGATCTGCTATGCTAACGTTCCCAAGCAGTTTCTCCAGTCCCCGTGGAATGGCCCCCCTTTCAGCGCGGTTGGTCAAACGGCCACGAATTAACCCGTATCCTGTTCAAGACCCTACGTCCGGAATTCATGGCCAAAGCAAAGGACTATTCCGGCATGCTCAGGATATTGAGTGGAGAACAGCGCGGTCCCCTCGCGATGCTGTTCCGAGCCGGTCTATGGCTTCTGACACCCGTCTATCGACTGGGCGTTGGTTGGCGAAACTGGAAATTCAATCGGGGCAAAGGGGTACATCGCGTCGACGTCCCGGTCATCTCGGTCGGTAATTTGACGACAGGCGGTACAGGAAAAACGCCGTTCGTGATCTGGCTGGCGTCTCACATCCGCGCAATCCAGGTTGATTCGCCGCACGGTCGACGCCTGGCCATCATCAGTCGTGGTTATGGCTCGCTGGACGGCCAGGTCAATGATGAAGCACTGGAAATGGAACAACGGCTACCGGCCGTCCCCCACCTGCAGGGGCCAGACCGGGTCCAGCTGGCCAATACGGCCATCGAAGAACTCGAAACGGAAATCATTCTCCTTGACGATGGATTCCAACACCGCAGAATCGACCGCGATCTGGATATCGTTCTGGTCGACGCCACCCGGCCGTTCGGGTATGGCCACTTGCTCCCGCGCGGCCTGTTGCGCGAACCGGTTGCGAGCCTGGACCGGGCTGATGTGGTGGTGCTCACACGGTGCAACCAGGTTCACGAGGAATGCCGAAAGAGGATCAAGGAACGGGTTCTGCAATGGAATCCAACGGTGTTGTGGGCAGAATGTGATATGCAACCAACCCGATTTCTACAAGCGAGTGGCACCGAATTGGAGCTGGAAGAACTCCGCGGCCAATCGATAGTGGCGATCAGCGCGATTGGCAACCCGGGTGGCTTCCAGTCAACCCTGACCCAATTGGGGCTGGAAATCAGCGACTCGATCGTCTGGGGAGACCACCATCACTATTCACGGGAAGACCTGGAGACGATCCGCTCACTGGCCAGTCGGCACCCGGCCAAGGCGGTTGTCTGCACCCACAAGGATCTGGTCAAGTTGAACGTCGACCGAATCGGCAGCCTACCCCTCTACGCATTGCAGGTGGACATCGTGCTTGGCGCGGGGCAGGCATCCCTGGAACAGAGGTTGCAGGAACTGGTGACTGGATCAACGTTACCGGCAACCACCTCGCCGGAGGCCGGATCCGCTCCCTAAGCGTTAGCGAAACTGGAACCACTTCGGTGGGTTCAACCGTCGCAATCTCTGCTTGATCCCGTTGGCGGATTCCTCGTCCTCGGCCACCTTCGCCGTATCATCAAATTCCGGCGCACGGCTGTCGGGCTCCTGCCCGGCAAACGAAAAGTCCAAAAATCTGGGCCAATAGCCTCCCAAAACGTTTCGGCAGCGGGCCAGGCTTTCCGGCTTGGATAGTAATGGACCGACACTGGCCAGGAGTTGGGTCACCGCCATCACGTCATTTTCATCAAACCAACGATCATAGACCTCAACGCGATCGATCCAGACCTCACCCTCACCCATCAGGTCAAAGCCGATTCGCAGGCGGCTTTGTTCGTGGGTTGGCAGGTCATCAAAATGGACAGCAAACCGCTTCCATTCCGTTCCAATTTGGTTGACTTGATTGTCGGGCGCCAGTTTTCCGACGGAACCAAAGCGGTAATAGGCGGCGTCCCGTGAAGTACTCTCAACGGATAACCTCAAGGGCGGCTGTTCCTCCGTCTGATCCGAACGCAGCCAGACAGAAATGGAAAGTCGCCCTGTTTCCGGTGAATCAAATTCATTGCTGCGAATCCAGACATTTTCACCCTGGCTCTTCAATAACAGCGATGATTTTTCGGTTGCCTCATCGGTAGTGACCTGGAAATTTTCAGGACTGCTTATCGTCCAACCCTTGGGCAACGTCCCCGTCTCGGCCGCAAAATCCGGGTTCTGAAGGACCGGCAAGGCGAGACTCTGGCTGGCCGCAATCAACTTGGCACGCAATTTGAAATAATGCTGTTTCAAAGCCTGGGCCGCTTCCTCGGGAAGCTGGTAGGAAAATTCCGAAAAAGAAAACTCACTTCCCTCGGTCCGGCCACCCACTACCCCGAAAGGCTCAAGGTTGAACGCGATACTGCCTGTGTCCTCTTCGATCGCCAACTCAGTATCCGCGTTAAACGTCTCGATGCCGCTAGGCAGTCCATTGGCCGTTGCCAATCGGACTTCAACGGACCAGGGCGAATCATTCACAGCATAGAAATATTGGAGGTTGCCAGCTTGATACTGGCGGACAGTGACCGGGTGCGTCTGGTCTGGTTCAATCGTTGAAGGAACCTCGTCAAATGCCTGGCTGGGCAGGTTGGAATACACGTTGACGAACCGATCAAATAAAGGCGGCTGGTCGTTGGGGGTCGCCCTCCCGCCCTCGATGATCATTTGCGCATCGTTCGATTTCAGCTCTCGGGTAAAACGCTGGAGATTCCAGCCAGATGCCAATGAAAACGGCTGCAACCGCAACAGGGGCAATTGCTGGCTGGCAAACATTTCGCTCTGTTCCAGCTGGCGAAAATGCGCCCAGGTCGCCCGGTGCGAAATCAAAGTACCGCTGGCACCGGATTCGTCAAACCAGCGGTCCAGTTTACCGGAGTGCTCAAGTTCGTATTCGGTACGCCGGGCCGCGAGTGGATGGCTGGGTGCAAATCGAATCGGTTTCAGCAAGGTGATACCGGCTTCCTGCCGAAAGAACTCGGCGGAAAAACCGAGTCGCAACATGACGTCGTCCATGTTCGGTTTTTGGTGGAGCGATGGGGTTACCAGCGATTCAATTTCAGGATAACGGAAGATATCCAACGGGGCGATGAATGTGCGAAATTCAGGAGAATCCCCTGAAACCTGTTGATGGATTTCACGATACCAATTGGACATTTGCAGCCGCCGCCACTCCATCCATTCGCTATAACGGTCCGACAAGAGCAACTGCTGTTGGTCCGACCAGGTTTCAGGCCGTGTCTCAAGGGAACCCTCAATGGAACCAATGAACCTTTGGCGGGTCGCCTCGTCGTAACCCCACCGGCGACCGGGAAGACCCATGTTGGCCGAGGGTTGGCAAACCAGGGCGATCCCCTGGAATGAACGAAAATGACGATAGCGATCAGAAAATTCGACGACGGCATCAGTAATCGCTTTCTGGACCCGCACATCGAGCGGATTGTAATAGGGCAAGGCACCGGCTTCCAATTCACTCGGTCGATCTCCCCGGAAATTGACCAGGTCAAATCCGTGGACCTCGGTATTGGAATCGCGAAATTTTTCAATGGCGGGAAGGGTCGATGAAAATTTCAGCGCGGGCACCAACCAGAGGCCTTCGCGTTCAAACATTCGGTACATCATCTCCACGATGTCCTTGCGAAACGGGTCTCGCCCATTGGGAGCAAACGTCCCGGTATCGTACCGGGGTGTGGGCTGCAACTCGTTGCTGGGAAACAGGGCGCTGCCGTCAGCTAAAACCGTAACCACTGCCCCATGCTTGCCACTCGCCTTCAATCGCTGAATCAGTCGGTCAAGCGCTTCATAGTAGACCACCCAATCATCAATGGGCTGCCCCAATTTCGGGTCGACCTGTTTCTCAATTCCCAGGCGCTCGACAAATCCGGGCGATTCAAAAAATTCCATCAACTTGCGTGTTTTCAGGTTGCCCTGCATCGCTTTCTCGGACAATCGTCGAGGGCCTTCGGCCAAGCGAATTTTGCCGACAGTTGCCGGTTGGCTGGGATGGCGATTGGCAATCAGCAAAATGGAACGACCTGGGTGGGACCAGTACTGGAGATGGTGGGGTTTCAATGTCGAGTCCGAGTCATCGCTGACGATGGACTGCGGCACAACCACTCCGCTGTCAAATCCCTGTGACGAGAACTGGCCGCTCGAATCACTCTGCAGGATACTGAATCCGATGGAACCTTCGGTACTCGCGTCATAGTTGATTTCCAGTCGCTTCGGCGCTCGGCCCTCGCCCTCTGGCAACTCAATCGCCTGCCAGCCGCCGGGCGGAATTCGAATCGCATTTTGCTGGTCAATCCAGACTTTCTTGATATCCCCCGAACTCACCTGGGGATGGGGCTTGAAGTTGGCAAACCGGGAAATGGTAGCAAAGGAAAATCCGGGGGCAGGGGGAGCGATCGACGAGGGATCAATCGTGACGACCGTTTCCCAGTTCTCGCCAAAACCACCCGGGATCGGGTTGCGGTTCAGGGCCACAAACTGAATGGAACGCTTGGCAACCTGGGATTTCGCCAGACGGAACGGGGCAATCCCGCGGCTTGGCTCCAGTTCCAGGTACAGGTCATAAACACCCTCTTTGACGGGTACTTCCACACTGACTGCCGTCGGCCCCGAGCTTCCCTGTTCATCGATTTCCACGTTAATACGATCCGACCATATCAAGGGTTCTTCGGAACGGGCGGGGAACAGTGTCGCCACGAGGGTCGCGTTGCCGGCAGGCAAGGCGGTCTGATTGGCCTCGATTTCAAAATCGAACTGTTCGCCAATCTCGAAGACCATCGTTTTTCTAGCTGTCACCAGCCTCAGTTCGTCATCGGGTGCACGCGTGATTGTCAGCCGGGTTTGTTGCCCCACGTCAATGGACTTATCATTGGCCAGGACTTCGTTCAACCGGATAGTTTGCACAATCTGTTGATCCGGCTGGTCGATCGCTGTCAGTTCAATTTCAATGGTCGTATCCGGAGACCCGGCCACCTCGCAATCAAACCCGCTGTAAACCACGGCCGAATGCTGTTGGATCGCCACATGTTGTTTCACCAAGCGAATCGTTCCCGGTGTATCGGCCGACAAACCAAGGGGTTGGATGTCCCTGATCCAACCTTCGTTGATCCTGATCGATCCTTGCCACCTGTGTGGCTTTGCCCCCCCCCAGGACATTCGCAGTTTTGTTTTTAACTGGTTGTGGCCAAACAGGATCGGCGTCTCGTCGCCGGCCACCGTCAGCGCGGTCGGCTCGGCAGACAGATCCTGCGCCACCAACGCACCGGGAGTGCAGACCAATCCCGACGAGATAAGCCATAGCAAAAACAGGTTGAGCTGAATTCGTACCGCGTCCATGGAGCTTACTTGAGCATCCTTGCTCAATCTTGAATTTCCCTGGATTCAGAATTTTTAACGCGGAACTGTATCAAAACTGTAAGGAAAAGCACCAGAGCAGCCTTGATAGCAAAAACGGAGCGAGTCCGAGGCGAGAAAGAGGGGATTCTAAGAGAATCGCCCGCTGTTTTCCTCTTTTTTGATCACTCAACGCCCCAGGCCAGTTCATCCGCTAGCGGTTTGTCCAAAAATGGACTGCCCGCCAACAGGCGTTCGGCCCCCGTATCCAACAACGCTTCCAGGGAGTTTGTGATATCCATACAGCGCGAGTGAATATCGTTCACTTCCCAAACATCATCCGGTCGTACGTAGAGCCGCGTGCCATTTCCACGGATCAATTTCCAGGCATGCGTCTGGATCGATTCGATCCGCTTACCAGGTGAATCGCCCACTGAATAAACCAATTCGGTTTTCCTGCTGGGTGACTGTCCCGGAAAATCTCCCGGAAAATGGAATTGGCCGTGAGATTGCCGACTCGAAACATCCCCTTCCAACCAAGCCTCCAGCACCCGCGGCAGCATACCCGGATGAACAAGTTGATGATTCCTGGTCGCTGCCCAGTCCCGTCGAGGCCATCGGACCATCAAGGGGACATGGATCGACTCCGAGTTCAACAGCGAAGGGTCACTTCCGACAACCCCATGTTCTCCCAGTGGATAGCTTCTCGATGCGTAAAGGCAGACCAGGGTCCGGTGCAGCCGGCCAAGACTTTCCAACTCTTCCAGCAGGATGCCAAGACATTGATCGAGCAGCATGACCTGACCGGCATAAGCCTGTTGGTATCCCAGCAGTTGGTCGGGGTCATCCGATTCTAGGTGAAACGAGCCCGCCGGGGGCTGGCATAAGGTGGGTGCCTCCGGGTCATCCGGGTCGACACTCGAAGACCGGAAACGGTAAGGCGCATCCCAGCTGCCAAACATACCCTGACAGTCGAGCCAAAAGAGAGACGTATCGGGGAGGTTCTGGATCCAGTCAATCGACTCGGCAAAAAACCTGGCCAGCGCGGTCGCCTCAACCGAATCGGCCAGCTCGGTAGCGGGCTGCGACGAGCCAACCTGGACGACACGGTCGAACAGACTCTCAATACCATCCCCGGGCAGGGTGGGTCGATCCGTCAAAAAGAGGGTCTCCCCCTGACCAGGGGTCACCATGGACGAGCCGGACGATTCGCCTTTGGACAGGACCACCGGGTGTTCTCCGGTCCACATACTCTGGTACGCCCGTTCCAGGTTCGGTGTCTGGGCGATACATTGATGATAGACAGCCGAGTCGGCCGCCAATCGATTGAAGTTGGGTGTGTCAAACCAGGTATTTCCGTAAGGACCCAGCATACCCGTTCGCAGGCCATCCACGTTGAGAACGATCGCAGATTTTTGGTCAGTCGTTGACATGGGGAGTCTGGTTGGTTGACGAATACAGGACTGTCAGGAACATTAGAGCAGAAAGCCCTTTCACGCGGAGACCCTTGATGACCCTTGCGAACCAGATATTGTACGACCGGAGCCGCTTGATTGAATTGGTCAAAGAATACGCGTTGTCGTTTGGTGATTTTACCCTGGCCTCGGGAGCCAAGGCTAATTTTTACCTCGATTGCCGCAAGCTGACACTCAGCGGTGAGGGCGCCAACCAGATTGCTGCCGGAATCCTCGAGTTGCTGCAGCCCGATCTTCCGGATGCAGTAGGCGGCATGGCAATCGGGGCCGACCCGATTACGGCTGCCGTGATCACCCGGGCTTGGCAGGCAGGCCATTCGTTTCGGGGATTTATTGTACGCAAGGAGAGCAAAGATCATGGGACCGGGCGCCAGGTCGAAGGTCCCGTCCAGGCAGGCGACCGGGTGGCCATCCTTGAGGATGTCATCACCTCGGGCGGCAGCTCGCTGAGGGCGATTCAGCACGCTCGTGATTTCGGTCTCAAGGTGGAACGAATCATCACGATTATTGACCGTCAGGCTGGCGGACGAGAAAAATTTGAATCCGAGGGCATTCGGTTCGACAGCCTGCTAACGCTGAGTGACCTGGGAATCGATCCCTGAGCCCGACCGCCCCAGGATCCATTTTTTCGCCACGCTTCAACCGGCTGCCAAGCCTGTTATTTGGGTGCGATGGTGCAGATCATTCGCCGGGATTGCTGGGAAGGGAAGGATTCTACTTTGCCATATTCTTCCAATTGGGCAATGATCCCTTCCATCACCTTGCGACCCTCTTCGATGTGAGCCATTTCCCGTCCCCGAAACAGAACGGTGACCTGGACCTTGTCCTTGTGTTCCAGAAAACCAATCGCCTTCTTGACCTTGAAATCAATGTCGTGCTGGCCCGTTTTCGGCCGCAACCGAATCTCTTTCAGCTTGGCGTGATGCTGTTTCCCCTTGGCATTCCGCTTGCTTTTCTCGTACCTGAACTTGCCGTAATCCATGATGCGGCAAACGGGCGGTTTCGCTTCGGGAGCGACTTCCACAAGATCCAAGCCGGCCTCGCGGGCCTTATCCAGGGCGTCCTGGGTGGGAATGATTCCTAGTTGATTACCTTCATTATCGATAACTCGGATAGGGGTAATACGAATTTGATCATTGATACGGTTCTGTTCTCGGCTGATTGGTTTTTCCTTTCAAATCTGGTTGGAAACTCACCTCGACGGGCGGCAATCACCACGGACCCGTCAATGATGTCGCCCCGGTATACGGCCAATCATTTCCCCCAGGGAGACGAATCGGGCCAAAGGAACCGTGGTTCCCGTCCGGAGCTACTCAAAGTATGCCTGACAGTTAGCCTGTCCGTCAACCGAATTCGACTCAAAACGGACCTTTTACTTTTCGTCGACCTGGCCAGACACGGTGGTCAATACTCGTTTTGAACATCCGAGACAGTCGGTTCCGCCACAGCCGTGTTTCTCACGACCTGCTTGACCCGTTTTTCCGCCACTTCTTCCTGAAACTTAGCAATCGCTTCGGCAACGGGCATCGCTCCCAGGTCTCCCTCGATCCTGTCCCGCACCGACACGGTGCCCGCTTCGGCATCGCGGGGACCAATGATCAACATATAGGGAATCAACTCAAGTTGGGCATCACGGATCTTGGCGCCCAGCTTTTCACTCCGGTAGTCACCCTCGACTCGCAGCCCCGCCTCACTCATCTGCTGTTGGACCTGGCGAGCATACTCCTCAGCCTTTTGGCTGACGGTCACGATACGGGCCTGTTCGGGGGCCAGCCAGAGCGGGAACGCCCCGGCGAAATGCTCAATCAGGACACCAATAAACCGCTCCATCGAACCGAACGGAGCCCGGTGGATCATGATCGGCCGATGGGTTTTATTGTCGGCTCCAATGTACTCAAGGCCAAAGCGTTCCGGCAAATTATAGTCGACTTGGACGGTACCGAGTTGCCATTGGCGGCCAATACAATCGCGAACCACAAAATCGATCTTCGGCCCGTAAAACGCCGCTTCGCCAGGCTCCTCTTTAAACTCCTTGCCTAAACTCACTGCCGCATCACGGCAAGCCTGCTCGGCCAGATCCCAGTGAGCCGGGTCGCCCACATACTTGCTGCTGTCGGGATCCCGCAACCCGACACGAACCCGGTAATCCTCCATCCCCATCGCCGCAAAAATGATCTTCACCAATTCCAGGCAGCCAGCCAATTCGTCGGCCAACTGTTCCTGGGTGACGAATAGGTGGGCGTCATCCTGGGTAAAACCTCGCACACGTGTCAGGCCACCAATTTCACCCGACTGTTCCCAACGGTAAACCGTTCCAAATTCAGACAGGCGAATGGGCAGGTCCCGGTAACTATGTTGCTGGGACTGGTAAATCTTGATGTGGTGTGGGCAGTTCATCGGCTTCAAAAGGTAGCCATCAATCTCACCCTCTTTCATCAGGTTGGCCAGTTCCCCACAGGTGCAACCTTCCTCGGCCAGATGGCTGAGCTGTTCTCGGGGGATCAGGGGCGGGTACTGGCTCTCCTGGTAATACGGAAAATGGCCACTCGTCTTGTAGAGGTCCAGTTTGCCAATGTGGGGTGTGAAGACCTGCTTGTAACCCTGCCGTGTCAGGTGCATGGAAATAAAATCCTGCAGCTTCTGCCGGACAAAAGCCCCCTTGGGCGCCCAGAGGATCAGGCCCTGCCCCACCATTTCGTCGATATGAAACAGACCGAGTCGCTTGCCCAATACGCGATGGTCGCGCTTCTTGGCTTCCTCCAACAACTCCAGGTGGGCCGCCAGTTCGTCTTCGGTGAAAAAAGCAGTCGCGTACAGGCGCTGCAACTGCTGGCGGGACTGATCCCCTTTCCAGTAAGCACCGGCAATGGTCAACAGTTTGAAAGCGCCGATCGACTTGGGCGAAGGGATATGGGGTCCGCGGCAGAGATCGAGGAATTCACCCTGCTGGTAAAACGACAACGATTCGTGGTCGGCCAAACCTTCCGTGATATGTTCCACCTTGAAATCCTGCTGCATGTCGCGACAGACCTGCAGTGCTTCATCTCGGGGACGCTCCATCCGCTCAAACGGCTCGTCCATCTCGATGATCTTTTTCATCTCCGCTTCGATGGCCGGAAAATCTTCCTCGGTCAGTGGATCTTCCATCTCAAAGTCGTAGTAGAACCCGCTTTCGATCGTAGGTCCAAAGGCGAGCTGAACCCCTTTCTTGATCCGCATCACAGCGCGGGCCATCACATGGGCACAGGAGTGTCGCATCGTGGCCAGTGAGGCCGGATCCGTGCGGGTGATGATCTTCAGGTTGACCTGGTCTGCCTGGCCAATCTCGTAATCGAGCGGGAGGGGCTGCTGGTCGATCTCCCCCCACAAGGCATCTTTGGCCAGGCGCGAGCCAATGCTTTTGGCCACTTTCTTGATCGTGATGCTGTCGGGAAACTCTTTGACACTGCCATCGGGTAACGTGACGGAAGCCATAATGTTCGTTTTCTGTAAGGACCACTGGCCGCGGTACTCGTGACATCCACAAACTGCCTCCGATCCGCGAGCCGATCAGTATAGAACGTATGGCGAATGTCTCAAACGCCGATCGGACGAGATTTCAAGCGGCAAAAAACGAGTCAGATCGATTCCCCACAAAATCTCCGGCCCTGGTGGCCGTCACCGGGCCACTTATGTCGAGGATCACCCAGGCAAAGGAGCCCGTCGCATTTTCAGAATACCAATACACAACTGGCCGGGATGGGTTAGAATGGCACGCCTGATTACCAAGCGGGCTGCCCAGAGCCGTCCCAACGGGAATCGGGAATTCGGGCGGTTAGCTCAGCTGGCTAGAGCGCCACGTTGACATCGTGGAGGTCGTTGGTTCAAGTCCAATACCGCCCACTGAAGCTCTCGGCTGCCATCGGCATCCGAGAGTTTTTTTGCGCCTTTCGGTATCTTTGCCCTCTCCCTGCAGCCGTCGAGGCAGTCGGTTTTCATCGCTTTTCCCGCCTCTTTCGCCGCCCCGGCAGGTCGTGCGGGAAAATTCTCAAAACTTTGTTTGACGGGTCGCCGGGCCCACTGGCAGTGTTCCTTCTATCAAATCCGATCGACACAAGGAAAGGGCTTAAGATGTTCCGCAAAAAATTCCTGTTGGCAATCCTGTTTGCCGCGGCCACGACCTGTTTGACCAGTCTGGATCAGAAGTCGGCCCAGGCCGATGATGATTTCTTCTACCTGCCCATCTACAAGGTACAGATCCAGTACGTTTTCTTTGATACGGATTATTACCACTGGCGGACAGCCGTCACGACCAGCGATTACCTGGAGGCCCTGGGGATCATCTTCTGGCTGGGAGTTGAAGACGAACGAGGTCGCTTTCAGGACGCGGCCGAGCAACTAAAACCGGGCGTCTACTGGCGTTATATCCCGGTCGATTACCGGCTCACCTTTGAGTTACAGCCGATTCCTGTTTTCTTCGACAATGTACCCTTCTGGCCACGCCGCTGAGACAAGGTTTTCAATCCCGACCGATACCCCATCGCCAAACCGATCCTGAACCTGGAGACAATGATGATTCGTGTTGCAACCTGGAGCCTGTTGTTCCTGTCGGTCTGTTCGGCCGGTTGCCAGCGACCGCCGATGGCAGATCAGCGAAAGCCTGCCAGCGCAGCCGATTCGTCGGTAGCACAGCCCCAGTCAGGCTCCCGGCAAGGACGGGTCGGAACTCCCACCGGTTTGTCCGGCCCCCGCCAGATCGTGGCGGCGGCCGATTTTGTGGCACCCAAAACGGCGGAAGAGTTGGTCGCGCAGATGTTGCGGGCGATTCATCAGGAGGACCACGACGCTTTGCAACGACTGTATTACCGAGCGGAAACTTCACGGGGTTATGCCAACACGACACCGCAGGAACAGCGGGAAGAAATGGAAGAGGAAGTCTTTTCCTTCAATAAGATGGGCATCGACAAAGAACGCTGGGGTATCAAGCGATTGATCATCCAGCGGCTCGAGGAACCTCTTCCCTTGCGACTTAGGGAACAGACAGTCGACGGCATTCGTTGGGTAAGATCACCCGCCGTCACGCACGAGATCAATGTCCAGTACGACTGGGAGATGCGCGACTTGAAACCACCCATCTCGGGTCGCCTGAGCGGCTGGTGGATTGGCGAACAGAACGGCGGCTGGTTCATTTGCACCAATCAACGAGGCCCCACCGATAAGGAATGAGGACCCGTTTGACCAACATCATTTACCGGGCAACAGGTCATGCAGGTTCAACACACCCGTTTGCGTCTGCAGCTGGGTCAGAATTTTTTTGACATCCGCCTCGGGTAACAATCGCTGGAGGTTCGTTTCGAGGAATGCCCGATCCTCGTCGTTGTACGAACCATCGCGGTGTGCGACGGCCAGCTGACGCACTACCAGGGCGAGTTCGTGCACTCCCCCGGCCTGCAGATCGACCGACAGGGCCTCCAATTGAGGTAGCGTGTCCTGTTCCGGTGCCCGCTGCTGAAACTGCCGCCAGGCCGGCAAGGTTTTCGAACGCAGATTACCAAACGCTTCGAATGCTTCTCGACTGAAATCACCCTGGTACGCTTCGATTCGGAAAGGGTCGGCCCGCTTGGCCCGATCGAACGAGGCCTGTGACTTGACTTGCCACGCCTGCCCCGAGTCGATCTTCCGCTGGGCATTGCCCAACTCGTAGAGTGAAATCGAATGCGAGGGGATCACACTGAGGACATCTTCAAAGACCTGGGCTGCCTGATCAAATTTCTCTTCACGAAAAAACTCGATGCCGGTCGGCAACGCCTGGCTCCCCAGTCGATTGAGCCGCGTCGAGGAAACGAGCAAGCGCTGCATCTCTTTCTTCCACTTCGATTCGACGGGTGAATGCAGCGCCAAGGTCTGCAAATAGGACGTTCGTGGCACCTCCCCATTGACGGCGTACAGGCTGGAATGCAACCACATCATCAGCGGGTTGGCCGGGGCCACTTCGCAGACAGCCGACCAGTAATTCGGGTTGCGCGACACGAGGGCCTCAAGATCGATCGCCTCCCACTGGCCGGGATCCGTTTCCGGGTCGATCGCTTGACGGGCCTGGCGAAAATCGGCAAGCCAGGCGTGGATACCGGGAAACTGATCGGTCGGCGCCTGCTGCAGGGCATTGGCGATACTCTCAGAGATAACCCAGGCGTACCGCCGCATGCCATCGATCTCTTTTTGGGCTGTCTCCTTCTCCCAATCGGCCGCAGCAGCGCTCTCTGTTTCCTGGCCCGATAGCAGGGAAACGGGCAAGAGCAGACAGGCAGACCAGAACCACCCGAAAATCAAAATCTGTCGTAACATGAACCTATCTCCTCAAACAACCTTCCCATAAAACACGGCCCCGTTTAGCGCGGAAATTATTTTACCGTCCACGGCGCCCGGCGGCGACCTTGCGGCAGCACGCCTTGATCCCAGCTTCGCCCTGTCCCCGGCTTGGGGCCAGCCTGTCCACAAATCGGCTCATGGACTCAACCTAAAAACGACGCCATTAACACGTCAACCGTCGCGTCCGGCGTCTTGTAGACAGACATCCTTGCTGGCCGGTTCCCAGTAACAGAATAAAATCGACTGGACGGTGAAACGTCTCACCCCGCAACGGAGCCAAGTATGACCGACCTGAAAAATCCGAAATGGATCTACGGCAAGGGATTCCTGTTCCTGGTCATCCTGATTGTGGCCAGTGGTCTAATCCTGTACGAGGCGGGATCGTGGAAAATTGGCCTGCTGTTGGCCCTGGCGATCTGGGCAGCGGCCCGGCTCTACTATTTCATGTTCTACGTGATCGAACATTACGTTGACCAGGACTACAAGTTCGCCGGCATCAGTTCATTCCTGCAATACCTGGTGACCCGGAAAAACGGCTAAGCGGCAATCCGAAATCGAGTCGTGCTGCTGTTGCGCGGAACCTTGGTATATTAGGCACGGTTCGGTGATTCACCAACCCAACCTGGCCTTTGTTACCAAAAAGGGGAACCTCATGTCACACGTCAAGATCCTCGCTTTTGCCGGCAGCTTGCGAAGCGGCTCATACAACAAGCAACTGGTTCAGTTCGCAGCGGAACGGGCACGCCAGGCGGGTGCCGAAGTCACCCTGATCGATCTGCGCGATTACGCGCTGCCGATCTACGACGCCGATCTCGAGGAGGAACACGGTTTACCGGAGAATGGCCGGCTGCTGAAGGATTTGTTCCGCCAACACGACGGCTTGATCGTGGGCTGTCCCGAGTACAACAGCTCGATCACGGCCGTCTTGAAAAATACGATCGACTGGGTCTCCCGACCGGAAGAGGACCGAGCACCCCTGGACTGTTTTGATGGAAAAGTTGCCCTCCTGCTGGCCGCCTCACCCGGTCGTTTGGGTGGGATTCGGGGACTGGTCACGGCGCGGGTCATCCTCTCCAACATCAAGGTGCTGGTCCTGCCTGACCAGTTGGCCATTCCCCAGATCGATCAGGCATTCGCCGATGACGGGACACTCTTCAATGAACATCATTATTCGATGGTCGACCAGATGGCGATCAAGCTCGTTGACACGGTGAATCGCTTACGGAGCTAAACCGCGACCAGGTCCCCGGGAAGGCAGGCTCGACCGGTGAAACGGTCGTCACCAGCAGGAAGCAGGATGACCCTGCTGGAGAAAATCGGTTATGCGGTCCGGTTCCTTGCGGTCCTGATATCTCCACCCATTTCTTTCACCGAGGAGTTTGCTATGTCGGATCGACAACACACCAGAAACTGGCCGGAACTGGCGGTAGGCCTGTACGACAGACTGACGGGTAACAACGCGGAAATCAGTTATGAATTTGAAAACATGCACGTCCAGATACCGAGTGGTACGGGTGACGAGGCGGAACACGCCGAGTGGGTACTCGATGGACGACTCAAAGTGACCACCAGCGACAAGCAGGTTAACTCCCGGTGAGGATTGATGGAACGATCCGCGCAAGCGGTCCCAAAATGACCCTTCAAGTTGATTTCCTGGAGGGGCGTGTCGTGTTGAGATTGCCAAGGCTTTCGGCTGCTTGGCGGCTTTTCCGTCGCGGTCTGCCACCCGAGCTCGCCTCATTGGTAGAACCAGCAGAGGCACTCGGTTGGCACTGGTATCTCGGCTGGCGCGGGTTCACACTCAAGTTGTCACCGAGTCCCAACCTGTTGGCGCGGTGCCTCGTGCGACATCTTCGCTCTCGTTGACCCGGCAAGAGAAATTTCATCCGCGGCCGCCTCGCAGCTCGCTTGGCACCTTTTCAGTTCGCGGCGGTCGCGGACGTTTCCAGCGAGGCAAGAAAACGCTCGGCGTTGGCCAGGTGCGTTCGCAACGTTGCTCCCTCCATCTTTTCGACTTGGCGACACATCATGGCCCACCGCGGATTCCGGGCCAGTTGCTCGGCGTTCTTGTGAATCCATCGCCAGTACAACCCGTCCCAGATCTCGCACCACGGGCCCGCTGAGTAGTGGCTCATTCGGCGTATGTAGGAGGAGCCACAAAAGTACGGCTTGGTCGTGATC
>JAKVBG010000129.1 GCA_022447605.1 Mariniblastus sp. | reverse complement strand
CTTCCCCCATGCCTGAACCGCCATGGCGATTGCAGCGGCAAACTGGTCTTCGCTGGTGACATCCAGTTCCCCAAACAGGACACTTTCGCCGAGTTCTGCCGCCAGCGCCGCACCTTTTTCGGCCTGAACGTCGCCGAGCAATACGCGGGCACCCTCGGCAACGAATTGCCGCACGCAGGCCTCTCCGATACCCTGGGCACCGCCGGTGATCAGGGCCACTTTTGATTTCAGTCTGGACATGGCTTCCCGTTCTTACAGTTCGTTCTCCTGTGGTCCACGGGAAGACCGAAAAGATCTGCCTCAGGAACAACAGACTCCAGTTCTTACAACGCGTCTTAACCAATTGCCTTTCGTTTTACAACCGCAAGAACTTACTGAGGGGCGACTACCCTCATCTCCAGAACCACTCACCCCACTTCCGGCGCCGCGGAGAGGTCAATTGTCATGCTAAAGTGTCTATCGGTGTCGATGCCCGCCACCCACTGGTTTCCCCACTCGACAATAAGTGAATCCCGCTTAAACCGAGGGGCATCGAGTTCGATCGGAGAGATCGACAAGACACCATCGCAAACCCTCACCAGGCGCATTTCAAAAGGATATTCAACCAGGGACCCGGTCAAGCAGTGCACGATGTTGCGGTCGCGCGTGATGTCCGCAAAGTGCTGGTGCCCGGCAAACACCGCCATGACATTCGGGGCATGGTCGACCATATCCTTAACAGCCTCGTCGTGGATAAAAAAGTTTCCTGCTACACGAATATCACCATCGACAAACTCTGTTCGTGGTGCTGGGTTCCATTTGGCCGGATCGCCTTCAGGTATCTTCCCCTCTGGAAGCGTGCCAATCGAAAAGGTTGGCTTGGTATGCATTGGTGCGTGGGTGACAATCACCGTTGGCGTTTTCTGATCAAGATCAAGTTCCCGCTCAAGCCACACCAACTGGTCGTACGTTGGGCCGATGTCGGCGTAAATGCCTTTTTCATAGAGATCCCAGTCAAGGCCCTCAGACTCCACTCCGTCCTTACGTATCCAGTAGGCACAGTCTAAAAACAGAAAACGAATGCCACCCAGACGGCGGGTGTAATAGAACCTGGCACCGGGACCATGCTCAAACAGTGGCGCAATTGACTCGCGTATACCTTCGGTCCATGTATCATGATTCCCCAGCACCATGAAATAGGGAGACCCCATCCGGTCCATGACTTTCTTGCCAAAGCGGAAGCTAGCCATATCGCTCGCATCGGTAAAATCGCCGCAGTGGATAATAAAGTCGGGACTCAACGACTTGACGGTGGAAACCAGTGAATCGGCAATTTCCGAAGAACGAGAACGCAGTACCCGGTTCCAGTAACACTCATCTTTACCCGTACCTGGGGCCGTGAAATGAGTGTCGGTCATCACCACGAAACGGGTATCCATCAACCCCTCTTTAATGTGTGCTCGTGCTTATGTTCTATTCAACCCGAAAGACACTAAACGCTCCGGTTATGGAGTTCTTCCCGAATGCCAAAACCTACTTCAGCCACTCCAACTTTGACACAAAGCCTCGCATTTACGCTTCCGTCAGTTCCTGCAACTGATCCCGGATACGACGATAGGAATTCTCGTTCAAAATGGCGATAGCACCGCGATCCGAGTTGTCGGCGGCCACGTCGGCGTAGGCCTGAATCGCTTCGCGGATCTTTGCCATCGCGATCTGCAGTTCTGTGATTGCTGTTTCCCGTTGCCCCGATCTTTCGGCGACGCCTGCTTTGAAGACCGCCTCGGTCGTATCGATATAGCGGACTCCAAACACGAGTCGTCCAATGAGGTACTCCACAAACTGTTTTCCCGCAGGCCGGGTATGCCTGGCCGCTTCCCGAGCAAGTTCCAATGCCCGCGCATACCGATCGCGGTCGGCCAGGATTGCCTCTGACAGGCAATCCCCCACGATCGGGTTGACCTCGGGGCCCTCCCAATGTTTTGTCATCATCCGCACAGTGGGAAACCCAAAGCCAAGCCCATACTTGCTGAACCCAGCGCCCACGCTCTCGATTAAATGCCACGCTTCTATCAATGGCTCCGTGCCTTGCGGGCTGCAGACTGCGGCGGCAAGATCGGCAAATGCCATAGAGGGGCTGATACTCGCATCCCACGACGAGTGCGCCAGATACTGAACGGTTGGATCCAGGTCGCCAATCAACCAATGGCGTGTCGTGAATCCTTCCCATCCGCTCCCGCGCATGCGCGTGGCAATCTTATCCAGTGGAATGGTCGACAACTGGGGCAGCAGGCCAACATTGTCGTCGGCCAGCGTAAAAATCATCCGACAGGGAACCTCCTCGGTAGATGCATAGTCCATGGTCTCGATCTGGTCCACGATGCGATGGGCCGTGTAATCGATAAATCCATGCAGGCCTCCGCTCTCGGGAAGCAGCCGGGGGAGAATTGGCCACAATTCTTCAGCGACCTGGCCGTAGATGACACGCACCGGCGGCTTTCCACCCCGGGCAAGCAGTTGTTGGTCTTCCAGGACTTTATCGAGCAGGCTTAGTGCGACGATGTCGGCCTTGATCCGGGCTACCTGCCGCTGGACGCCACCGAACACTTCGGAACGCTTTTCGGCATTTCGGACAGCCTCCTCCAGACTGAGGATGCTTGAGATATCGTACTTCGCATCCAGTCGCTGCCACGCATCGTCAGCCCGGTCCATCCACGCGCGGTGCTCCGGAACCCCCAGGTAGATAACATCTGCCTCCGGGTACGCCTGGAGATGGGCACCGATGACGGTGCGAACCAGTTCCACCAGCAGGGGATCGTACGGATCGTGATCGTCTCCCGGGCCACAGGTCAAAAAGCCGATCTGGTCGACCGTTTTCGAACCAGGAATTTGAGGCTGCAGTTCAAGCGGATATTCGATCAAAGCAGAGGAAAGACCTGTGGTCATTCCTCTTCGTTGGGCATGTCGCAAAATGCCCTGGGCTTGGCGACGAGCGGCCTCGTGACGTTGATGGTAGTCCGTAATCCCCGCCAGATCTGGGTTTTCAAACTCGGTTGCGCCCGCAAAAATTTCTCGCCCAACGGTGTCTTCATCGATGAGATAATGGTAGCCAAACCAACTCAATGCACTCTCTTTCTGCGCACCGCGGAATTCATAATGCACATAGGACTGCCAGGGGAAAAATGCAATAAAGATTTCGTTGAACTTCAGTTTGGCGAGCTGATCGATGAAACGGATGTTTTCGTCCAGTCCCCATGATTCGGGGCCACAAGCAAAAACATTGATCAGCCGCCAACACCGCACCCGCAGGTTGGGTGTGAACGTCTCGTTCACATCGGGCAGGTGAAATGGACCCGCATCGTCTGGAAAAATATCACCATGGAGTAGATAGCGCACCCCCCACCGTTCGACCA
>JAKVBG010000128.1 GCA_022447605.1 Mariniblastus sp. | reverse complement strand
CCCGCAGAGCGAGGTGAGGTTCCTGAATCTCCAAAACCGGATGCCAAAAAACAAGTTTCTGAAGATACTTCAGATCGCGAACCGCAGAGTACTCCAGGCGAGGACCAACAGACCGAAGCGACTCCGCCACAGGAACCAGTGTCCTCACCAAGGCCAGCGGAAACCGAAAAGCCTGCCGAGTTGGTGGTCCCCACCGGGACGGAGAAGGCGGCAGAGCCACCAGCCAAACCTCAACGTCCGGCGCCACCACCATTCGATTCGTTGGAACTCGACCCCGAAAAACCGATTACCCCTCCCGTGGCCGCACCGCGGCCATCGCCCGATGCACCGTCACCTGCAGCGCCATCGTCTGCAGCACCGCCGTCTGCCGGACCGTCGATCACGGCACCGCCGATCACGGCAGCGACGGATGGGTACGAGCGGGACTGCCGGATTTCGCGCGAGTACCTGCTCAATCGAACCCTCGCTGATATTAATCTCGATATCGCGGTCGCAGGGGTGCCGGGTGAAGATTTTCCCGTATCGTGCGATATCGAAACGCATCAGATTCCGATCAACGGTTATCGACTCGGTCAGCAGGAGCCGCTCAACTTTGCCTGGACCGCATCGGGGCTCTGCCACAAACCGCTCTATTTCCGCGAACTTCAAGCCGAGCGCTACGGACACACCATCGGTCCGATCTCTCAGCCGTTCCTCTCGGCGGCACACTTTTTCTGCAACGCGGCGGTGCTGCCGTACAAAATGGGGATGCGACCACCGCAGGAGTGCGTGTACGCCCTGGGGCACAATTGGCCGGGTGACCCGGCTCCGCGGTACCTGCCCGCCGTGCCGATTTCACTGCGAGGCGGCATCATGCAGGCAGGCGCAGTCCTGGGAGCGGTTTACGTACTGCCCTGACGCGGCGTTGCTTAAAAAAACCACACCCGGTTAACCCGCATCCCCCATGACGGCAGAAGGGACTCGCTGGCGACACCGCCGGGGCAGGGGAAAATACCTCGCTGCATTCATGGCGATGGATACAGACGATCGTCTAAGTGACTGAGCATCGTCTTGATCTGCTGGATCGAATCCAGAGCGGTTTCTTCGCCCACCGCCGACAGCTGGTCGGTCTTGGCGAATTCCGTCAACTGGAAATTGGAGACATCGGGCTCGATCACAATATCGGCCGGCTGAACCCCGATCGAGTTCATGTTCACGCTCTGGACCAGGTAGCTTCGCAAGACGGTTTGCAGGGTCGAGGCCCTTTTCATGTTTGCCGTCGGCGTATCGGGACGGTTTCTCGCGAATTCGTGTTGCATCTTGGTCGTCACGCTGACGGCAATCACGAAATTGCATCCCTGCGAGACCAGGACATCGGCAGGGACGTTGTTAATCAATCCCCCGTCGACCAGTGCCTGGCCCTCCCGGTTAATTGGCGCCGCGAGAACCGGCAGGTTGATACTCTCGATGATGCCATGAACGGCATCACCCTCATTCCGGGTCACGGCCTGCCCCGTCACCAGGTCAACGGTAATCGAATGGACCGGAAGTGGCAGTTGTTGCAGACACCTGTTGCCCAGGTATTTTCTCAGCATCGGATCAAACTGGCCCGTCCTGTATTTGTACAGCAGGTACCAATGTTCCCCACGGGGCAGATGCCGGAAGAACCAGGACGGTCGCAAATCATTCACAAACCGGTCCACGGCGTAGTCGACGGCCATGCCCGATCCGTAAACTATCCCGGTCATCGCTCCCGCGCTCGTCCCGGCGATCCTGTCGACGACGATCCCATTTTGCTCCAATACTTTGAGTACGCCCAGGTGAGCCATCCCCCGGGCAGCGCCACCCCCCAGGGCGACGCCGATTTGCACCCCGCGGAGGAATTGGATCAGACGCTGGAGGCCATAACTCAATACCTTCCCCTGTTCCGGCAACAGTTTCGCACGACAGATCTTGAAGTCACGGGCTGCCAGGTCGCGCAAGTCAGAGGCGAGCGGTGCTTCTTCACCGTCCAGTAACCAGACCACGTTGATCTTATTTCGCCAACCGGGCGACCGATCCAATAACTTCTGCAACACGGGAATCGAGGCCTGCCAATTCTCTGCTGTGACGCACCAGAAAACCTGTTCACAGACTTCGACCAGGTTGCCGGCTCGCTGAATATCGTACGACGTGGCCAACTCGCAGACGACCCGCTGAGAATCGGCTAACCATTCACTGACCAAACGGCGGATCTCTTCCGGCCCCAGTTGGTCCTCACCCTCGCTCGGCGCTACTCGCATCCGAACCTCTTCTACCGGCCGGCGGTCACGGTCATCGGTCAACAAGCAGGGCGACTCTCCCAACGAGCCAAGTCGCTTTAGCAACTGCGTCGTCAGCTGACGTGTGTCTGGAGATTGATGAAAGAGGGCAATCATTCGGGCGCGAACGGGTGGCCGGTCCTGAAAAAGATTCGCCTTGATGGAAGTTGCCAGAATCCGCAACCAGTTCAGCAGGAATTGATCGTACTTCTTCGTTAATTCCAGGCAGCGCGCGTAATCAAAACGGAGCAAGGTCGACGGATCCGCCGCGACGCAATCGATCGGCATCGGCTCCCCCAGGGCAGCCGAAAGCCCTCCAAACTGTCCGCCCGCGATCTGGTAACGGGTCAACAGGGCTTTCCCTTGCACGTCAAAGACATCCTGCTTCAATCGGCCATGGACGATCAGGAAAACGGCCGTCATCGGTTGATCTCGCCGATGAATCGCGTGCCCCGGTTCCGCGACAACCACCTCGGCGGCGTCAGCGATCTCACGACACGCCTGCTCGCTCAAACCATGGGAACAGGGGTGGGTTTTAAACAGCAGGTAGGGATCTCTGTTCAATTTACCGCTCGGGGCATAGGTCAACGTACTGCCTTGATAGCCATCTCCTGAGAGAACGACTCATCCACATTCTGGCAAGCCACAGCCACCGCCCCCACAAGGGCCTCTGCCGATCGGCAGGCTTTCGCACGACGCCCCGTTCTCTTGGCGTCCTCGCGGTATCGCTGGCAGACTCAACAATTTGTCGAGTTGCTCCCCCGCACAGGACGGGCACCGTGGAATCTCATCGGATCGCAAAAGCACCTCAAACTCTTTGTGGCAATCCCGACAGGCAAAATCAAAAATAGGCATTCACAGTACCACCATAAAATAATGCGAGAGAAACAAATATAATCAGAACAGCCCTGCAACGAAATGCCAGATCGGAGCCCATCTATGCGTATCCTCACCAAAGAACAAGCCGCGCAAATCGATCGCTGCGCAAATACAGACTTCGGTATCAGTGGCCTGATGCTGATGGAAAACGCAGGCCGCGGTGCAAGCGACCTGCTCTGTGCGCTGCAAGTCAGCTCTCCGATCGTGGTCTGCTGCGGGAAGGGGAATAACGCGGGAGACGGTTATGTGATCGCGCGGCATCTGCTGGCACGAAGTTTCGAGGTCACGGTCTTAAACTGGGAAAATTCCGAAAAGATACGGGGCGATGCAC
>JAKVBG010000127.1 GCA_022447605.1 Mariniblastus sp. | reverse complement strand
CCACCGTCGCCGGCGGCAGGCCCACCTACAAGATGCACATCGGCCGCAGTACCGACAATGGCAAGACCTGGAACTATCGGCAAATTGATCCCGGCCCCAAGCATTTTGGCGGGCGCGGCGATGGCAGCCGTATCAATCAGCTCTCCGATGGCACGGTCGTGATCAATACTTCCACCGCATGGGTCCATCCGTCACGAAATTTTTGCCTGGGCGAAGTCATTATCCGTTCGACCGACGATGGCCAGACCTGGGGTGATCCGACCGTTCTTCCGCCAAGTACGTGCGAATCCAATATGGTGGAATTACCGTCGGGCCGGTTGGTGCTGGCCACGCGCCTGCAATCGATCAATGAGTTCAAAGGTGAACACTACTTCGGGCCGTTCAGCGAAGAGGATCGCTGGGAATTCCCCTCGCGCAACTACGTGGGCGAGGCCCGCTACAAGCATGAGGCAATCATGTTCTCCGATGACAATGGCTACAACTGGACAAAACCGTTTGTGGTCACCCGCATCCACATGGTTTCGGCAGATGTGGTTTGCGATCACGAGGGCCGGGTGGCGCTCACTTATGATCACAAAGACGCTATCGGTGGCTGTCGCGCGCGGATCAGCAAAGATGATGGAAAAACCTGGGAGACAGAGAATTACATTCTTTGCTATGAAAAAATCGGGCAGCGTACCAGTTCCACCGTGCTCAAGGATGGACGTATTCTTACCCTTTGGGCAGCCGGTTATCCCCGTAATCGAGTGCGGGGAACCATCTGGAGTCCGGAATAGCACCAGGCGTGGCTCTCCTGTTCTTACCAACCCTTAAGTTTGCCCCTAGACTGCTTTGATGACGCTCACATCGACTGAAATCAACGACTACCACCGCGACGGATTTGTGGTGCTGGAATCTTTTTTCGATCCAACCATAATCGCGGATGTCGATGAGGTGATTGAACGGATCACCTGCGAATCGATTGCCAGCGGAAACACGGACGGGGTCATGGAACTGGAGCCTCAGCAGGATGGCGATCTTCCACGGCCGCGGCGTATTCTCAATCCATTCGAACAGGATGAAACGTTCCGCCGGATGATCACCTGTGATCGACTTCTCGATAGTATCGAGTCGCTTATCGGACCTGACATCGAACTGCAGTACAGCAAGCTCAACTTCAAGCCAGCCCGCGTTGGTTCACCCGTTGAATGGCACCAGGACCTGGCCTACTATCCGCACACCAACGACAGCCTGGTCACGGTGTTGATGTATATCGACAACGCAACCGAACAGAATGGCTGCCTGCGGGTCCTTCCGCGTCATCACCATCACTATTTCGATCATGCGCTCCCAGACGGCAGCTTTGCAGGCATGATTAGCGAGGAACTCGACGACGGACGTTTTGGGAAACCGGTGCCCTTGCCAGCTCCCAGTGGCAGCGTGATCTTGATGCATCCGATCACACCCCATTCGTCTCACCCCAACCAGTCGGACCACTCCCGCCGCACCTTGATCGTCAGCTTTCGGGCCACCGATGCGGCGCCCATTTGGTTTAGCGAGCGGGTTACCCAGGCGCAAAAGCATGCGCATCTGGTTCGCGGCAAGACCGCCAGGTTTGCCCGGTTTGGCGGGCCGGCCCCAGTGCTCCCCCGATATGGGGAGTCGGGTAAGTTTCAATCGCTGTACTCGCTCCAAGACGAGGCCAAAAAACAACAAACCTTGGCCTGAGAAAACTTCTTTTGCGCTTGCCTGGTTGCCCTGAAAAAAGAGCCTGGCAGGTCGCCGCTGGTGTTCCGCCTGTTCAAAAAATACCGGCCGATCGCAAGGCGGTTATTTTGCCGTCGTCATAACCGAGTTCTTTCATCACCTCGTTGGTATGTTCGCCCAGGCGAGGTGCGGGGCGTTGCAGTTGGCAGGGGGTGCGGCTCATTTTCAGGGGAAACCCGGTCACTTTTACCTGTCCGTACCCGGGATGCTCGATTTCCTGAACCATCTCCTGGTGAAGGACCTGGGGATCGGAAAACACCTCGGCCAGGTCCTGAACTTTGCCGCAGGGGCATCCGGCCGCGTTGAGCGCTTCGATCCAATAGTCAACCGTTTGATGTCGGGTTGCCTGGTTCACAACTTCGTTGAGCGCATCCCGATTGTTCATGCGGGCCGCATTGGTCGCAAATCGCTCATCCTGGAGAATGTGCGTCAGGCCAACGACCTCCAGAAAACGGTCAACGGTGACTAACTGGCTGGCAGCAACCGCAATCGGTCCGTCCTTCGCTTCAAACAACCCATACGGCGCGACGATCGGGTGGTTGTTGCCACTTTGCTGGGGAAGTTTGCCTGAGGCAAAATAGTCGGCTGCGAAATAGGCCATCATCGAAATCAAGCCGTTGACCAGGCTCATCTCGATATGTTGGCCCTGCCCATCACCTTTGGTGCCACGCTTGGCAAGGGCCGACACGATTCCAAAGGCGCAGTAAACCCCTGCGATCAGGTCACTGATTGGAGGGCCTGCCCGCATCGGACCACTGCGGTCACTTCCAGTGACGCTCATAAATCCGCTCATCGCCTGGGCGATAAAATCAAAGGCAGGCCGATCCGCATAGGGCCCGGTCGAGCCGAAGCCGTTGACCGAGGCAGAGATGAGCCGAGGATTGAGCTCCTCCAGGCGATCGGTGGTGAGTCCTAACTTGGCCAGGACGCCCGGCTTGAAATTTTCTACCAGTACATCCGCGTCCCGAACCATGTCGGCCAGCACCTGTTTGCCTTCATCGCTGTAGAGATCCAGGGTGATCGACCGCTTGTTGCGGTTGAACAGGGCAAAATACCAGCTCAGCCCATCCTTGATTTCCCCCTGCCCGCGAATCGGATCGCCCCCCTTGGGACTCTCAATCTTGACCACATCCGCGCCCATGTCCGCCATCAGCGCCGTACAAAACGGCCCGGCTAGAATTCGGGTCAGATCGACAACGCGTATGCCCTCTAATGCACCCATGGTTTCCTCGCATCTTTTTTGTGTTGGCGACTGTCGCCAGGGCCTACGCAGGGCCTACTCAGGGCCTACTCAGGGCCTACTCAGGGCCTACTCAGGGCCTACTCAGGGCCTACTCAGGGCCTATCCAGGGCCTACCCCTTGGCAGTGGCAACCTCATCGGTGCCGCGCGCCTGCAGGCGGGGACCAGCCTTCATGACCTGGCCGGGAAGGTCGCGTTTCATATGGCTTTCAATGTCCCGCGCCAGTCGGCAGAGCGCCTCAAGGTCAATGCCCGTCTTGTATCCCACTTCATGTAGCAAATAAACCAGATCCTCGGTACAGATATTCCCGGTTGCGCCGGGCGCAAACGGGCAGCCACCAAGGCCGGCAAAGGAACTTTCAAACCTGGTGACTCCCAGTTCCAGGCCCTTGATGACATTCACCAGGCCAATGCCTCGCGTGTTGTGAAAATGGAGGCTGATCGGCAACTCCGGCACCGCTTCCCGGATGGCGGTGACGGCCCGTTCGACTACCGGCGGGGTT
>JAKVBG010000126.1 GCA_022447605.1 Mariniblastus sp. | reverse complement strand
CGTGTCAACTCCAGGCTCGGCGGAACATGCGTAGCGCATTGCCATGCAGGATGCCCGCGATGTCGCTTTCGCTGATTCCAGCGCCTCGTAGCACGTCGGCAAAGCCCTGGAGATCAGCAATGGTATCAACGTCGGTGGGGGTTACTTCGGCGCCGAAGCCCCCGTCCATATCAGTACCGATTGCAATATTATCTAGTGAACCGCCTGCCAGATCGGCAATGTGTTCGATGTGGGGCAATAGTCCCTCCATCCCGTATTTCGAATCCCATTGGTGCCGTGGTGGACGCGTTTCCCACTGGATATCGGGATCAATGAAGAACTGACAGAACACCAGTCCAATAATGCCATCGCGGCGAATCACTTCCCGAATCATATCGTCGGTCAGATGACGCTGTCCTGGGACAATCGATCGGCAGGTACAATGTGACGCCAGCACCGGTCCGTCCCACAGGTCAAACGACTCCCAGACTGCCTGGTCGGCCATGTGCGTGATATCGAGGATCATGCCGGCTTCCCGCATGGCCTGGTAGAGCGGTCGAGCTGGAGGTTTCAGACCGCCTTCGGTAAAGGTTCCATGGATGTACGTGTTGTGGCCGAAATGGGCCGGCCCGACGACGCGCAATCCGGCATCCCACCAGAAGCCAACGTCGTCGGGGTTGGCGATTGGGTCGGCGCTTTCCATGGAAAGAATGTGGTAGATTGGCGTCTGGTCGGTAGGAGCTTGCCAGGCTGCGACGGCCTCGTCGAGATCCGCTGCGTTGCGGACGGGTTTGATTTCTCCGCGTCGTGTCATCGCCTGGTAGTAGGCCAGGTGGCCTCGCCCGATTCCAATTGCTTGTTCCTGGGTGCGCATCCCGTCTCGGCGGCTTTCCAGATAACGCGGTTCAATACGTGACATGATGGTGCTCAGCATGAGCCCAACACTACCGCGACGCATTTCTGGAAAAGTGACGGTACAGATACCTGTGTCGAAGCCTGCGGCCACTTGTGGGATGTCTTGTTCTTCCTGCTGACGCACCTCGGCTGCGGTGCGGGTCAGGTCGCGGTTCCAAAAGAGGGCATCCCATGCCAGATCCAAATGCAAATCGACGATGAGGGGTTGTGTCACAAATTCGGTTCCATCAATGAGTGATAAAGATCGCAGGTGCCAGCAGACGCGGCAGCACTGCCGGTTCTGGCCCGCGTTGTGGTGAGTTTCGTCAGCCTATTGACTCTGTTGCCAGCGCTTCCACATCTGCTGGTGGATTTCCGTTCGCAGCCCCCGGGGCCATAATTCCGGGTGGGGTTGCAGTAGCGTGCCATGGTCGCGACCCTCGATGAAGACGACTTGGGCATCGCTTTTGAGTTCCTTGAGCTCGGCGTCGAGTAGTTTTAATGCCCCTTCTAAACGGAACGTGTCGAGCGTGCCCATGTAAATTCGCAGCTTCCCCTGGATTTTTGGCTGCAGCTGTTCCCAATTCCGTTTGAGGATCAGGCGGATGTCGTACTTTTCCCACGCTTTCGCAACCGTGTGATTAATTTTTCCGGATTTGCGATCAAACAGGGGTTGGGGACGGCCGTCCTCGCCGCGCGGACTGAAAACCGCGTCAAAACTGGCGAATTGACCGCCGTAGTCGCGCTTGGCGATTTCTGATTTGACGTAGTCCTGGATGGAAAGGACGAACTTTCCTTGCCGTCGCATTAACTGAATTTTGTTTCCCTCGGGGTCTTCGTAGGCGTTGGGGAAACGATAGATGTCGATCCCAGTAAAGTCGCGAAAGTCGACCGGGTCTGGTGCGGTAGACCAGGTGCCACCAAAAAAGTCAGGGTAGGTGATCTGTAACCACAGGCTGCTCCAGCCACCACTGGAATGTCCAGTCAGGAAGCGGGCGCCGGGCACGGCAGCCGCCTGGAATTTTTTTTCCAGTGCCGGCACGAGTTCTTTGAGTAGCGCCTGGCCCCATGGTCCGTTGTTCACGGAATCGGCAAATTCATGGTGGCCCAGGGAAAACTGTGCGTTAAGAAAGGCGTAGATCATGGGAGGTCGTTGACCGGCTGCGATCTGCTCACGTAGCCGGGGGCCTGCCCGCCAGGCGACACGGTGGGATCCGCCAAAGCCGTGAATGCTGTAGCAGACGGGGGTACCTGCCGGATCCCGTTTGTCTTCGGGAGGCAACACGACACCCGCTTCCAGGTACATTGGGCGGCCCCAGAAGGCGGTCAGCAGGTCGGATTGGATACGTAGCAGATGGACTCCTTCCACATCGGCTGGCGTTTCCTGTGCAGCGACTTGTTGAGGGCCGGTGCGATCGGGCGACAGCATGCCTGTGACCAGCAAGCTAAACAGAATGCCGTGCAGGGTGTGGGGGTACATCAAACTCTTTTCCTGAAAAATAGGGTGGGAAACCGATTGGCAGAAAGTGTGTTATGCGGTTTTGTGCAAACCGGCTATTAATAACCCTGCTGGACTGAAGTGCTCACCAGTCGCGGGGCAACACGCGTCAACACGCGACCTTCCGGGTCGTGAACAATGGCCGTGACATGGTGGCCTCCCGGAGGTGCCAGGTCGATCGGCCAGTTTGCGGTGGCGCGAACAAAACTGCCTTCCTGTTGAATGACCTGGTGCGTCGCAGGGAAGTTGCCCAGGATTGTTCCATCCAGGTCGGTCAGGCGAAAGACAATCTTGCCAACCAGTTTTGCGTGGTTCGGTGGCAGGGCAATCATGCCGTGGGCCCGAGCCTTTTCTGCCTGCCCCCAGGCAGTATCGCAACGCATCGGCATCAGGACGGGACCACAGGCGGCCCAGTCTTCACGTCGGAGTTGGTCCACCAGTTGAACGCGTGCCAGACTTGCAGGTTGCTGTACTGAGAGAGGCGATCCGTAGGCAAAAAAGCGGTCGACCCGCGAGCCCCCATCGGAATAACACAGTTCGGCATCCAAGCCGATGACTTCATTCTGACGGGCGGCAAAGTTGGGGAAATTTTTCCAGGGAAGTTTGAATTCCACTTCCATCCCATGTGCAGTACGGCGGGCACCGACTTCAATCCCCAGCTTGGGGATTGCGTTCAGATATCCGGGCCGCAGACAAAAACGGGGAGCGACTTCAGTGCCGGTCAGCCCAACCCAGTAACAGTGGAGCGACCCGTCGTTGGTCCAGCGTGTGGAACGAAACGACGGACCTCGTCGCGTATCAAAGTACCACTCCACCCCGTCACCCAGCCACAATTGGCCGTCGGGTGCTGGATTGGCCGGTTTTTCATCAAGCGTGCGCAAGCCTGCGTAGAACGCCTCGTCGTCCCACAGGTAAAAGAACTGCGCGGGTCGATTTTTCTGGTCGGGATGAAAATAGTTGATCGGAGTACAGAATGCTTGTTGGAATTCTGACAGGTTACCATCGATCACCATTTTTTCGGGGGCGCGTGGCGCGACGCCGCGCACGCCGGGCGCCAATTGCGCAAAGACGCTATTGGCGGTCAGTAGCAGGGCTGCGGTTAGTAGGGAGGGGGACAGTCGATGCATCGGTTGTCTCCTGGA
>JAKVBG010000125.1 GCA_022447605.1 Mariniblastus sp. | reverse complement strand
AAACCAACTGGCTCCCAACTCCGATGAATTGGTACTTGGGACCGCAAAGTACCATCAACTGCACCCATTGTTATTTTAACCCCCTCTACCAAGCCAACTAAAAAACAGTTCTCATGGCCAACCACATCGAATCGCTGCTCACAAAACTGAAGGTTCAGGATCCTCTCTGTGGAGTCTCTTGCGGAGGGATCTGGCAACCAGGCGCGGGTGAATCGCTTGCGGTCTTTTCACCCATCGACAGAAAAACTCTCGCGGAGTTGACAACAGCCACCTCCGAACAGACCGATCAGGCGATCGCCTCGGCAGCCAAGGCATTTGTGGACTTTCGGACCCTGCCCGCACCCCGCCGCGGTGAACTGGTACGACAATTCGGCGAGCAACTTCGTGCTCACCAGGCCGAACTTGGCCAGCTTGTGACCCTCGAGACGGGAAAAATCACCGCCGAAGCCCTCGGCGAAGTGCAGGAAATGATTGACATCTGCGACTTTGCGGTTGGACTCAGCCGCCAGCTCTACGGTAAGACGATGGCCAGCGAGAGGGCCGGTCACCGACTGGCCGAACAGTGGCACCCGCTGGGGCCGGTAGGTGTGATTTCGGCTTTCAACTTTCCGGTGGCGGTGTGGGCCTGGAACGCTGCGATTGCTTGGGTCTGCGGCGACCCGGTGGTCTGGAAACCGTCCGAAAAAACCCCCCTCACCGCCGTTGCCTGCCAGTCTCTGCTGGAAACGGTGGTGGCGGAATTTGACGACATCCCGCCAGGCATCTCGCAACTGGTGGTCGGTGGTGCCGAGATCGGAAAACAGCTGGCTGCCGACAGCCGCTTGCCCCTGGTTTCAGCAACCGGCTCGGTCCCCATGGGCCGCGCGGTCGCGGTGACAGTCGCCCAGCGGCTGGGCCGTTCGCTGCTAGAACTGGGAGGAAACAACGGGATGATTGTCTCTCCGTCAGCAGACCTGGAACTGGCGGTCCGTTCGATCACATTTTCGGCCGTGGGAACCTGTGGCCAGCGGTGCACCACGCTGCGACGGTTGATGGTCCACGAATCGATCGCCGATGACCTGGTTCACCGTTTGCGTAAGGTTTACGAAAACCTGCCGATTGGCGACCCTACCGATCCAGCCACGCTCGTTGGCCCGTTGGTTGACGCGCGGGCAGGTGCAGCGATGGAAAGGGCGCTCACGGAAGCCCGATTGCAAGGCGGCAAGGTCCACGGCGGTAACCAGCTCACCAAGGGCGTCCCAAACGGTGGCATCTATGTGCAGCCGGCGCTGGTAGAAATTGCCTCTGATGCTCCCATTCTGCAGGAGGAAACCTTTGCTCCGATTCTTTATGTCACCCGCTACAACGACCTGAATAGCGCGATCCGGGTCCATAACGACGTTCCACAAGGACTCTCCTCGGCCATCCTTACCTGTGACGCAGCTGAAGCCGAAACTTTTTGCTCTGCCGCCGGTTCGGACTGCGGCATCGTCAACGTCAATATCGGCACCAGTGGAGCAGAAATCGGAGGCGCCTTTGGCGGCGAAAAGGAAACCGGGGGCGGACGGGAGTCGGGCAGCGACGCCTGGAAGACGTACATGCGCCGCGCTACCAACACGGTCAACTATTCTGGCAAGCTGCCGCTCGCCCAGGGTATTCGCTTCGACGTGTAAGCTCCCCACCCGGCTGGCCCCTTTTCGGGCTCCTGAAACTTTCAGGCCCGCGAAACACCCGGTGCCACTAGGTCAGGTCGCGGCCGCCGCCAGTACTTCAGTCCTCGTCCGAAACAGTTCGCCATTCAGGGCGCCGCAGCGCGTAGATCACAAACGGCATAATGGTAAAGGCAAGAAAACCGATCGTGACCACACTAATGTAAGTGAAACGCCCGTCAGCCGGCACCTGCTTGGGGGGAATGAACGCAAAAACGATCGCAATGGCTCCTGCAATCGAACCGACCACGGCCAACCCCCAGATTCCTCGATTGCCAAAGGGAACCCGGTACCGACGGGGAACTTCCGGATGAGTGTAGCGAAGCCGGACTGCCGCAAAAAACATTAAAAAATACATGATGATATAAAGCATCGTGGGAATCACATTCATTAACCAGAAAGCAATCTGAACATTTTCCAGGAACAAATACATGGTGGAGAGTGCCGAAAACAGAACCCCCTGGAAAATAAGAATCCTCAAATGGACAGCGTGCTTGTTTTCCCGCTGCCAGAACTTCGATAACGCCCCATCCCGACCAGCGACCAGCAGTCCTCGCGTCGGAGCGGGGATCCAGTTGTTGATTTCGCCCAACATCCCCAAGGCAATAATCAACCCGGCCACCGGCAACAGCCCGCCAATTCCTACCTGTTCGAACATCACCTTAATCGCCTGCATGATGCCTGCGTCGAGTTTGATCTGGTCCTGCGGCAGAACCATCGCAATCGAGAGTGCAATAAGAGTCACCAGCACCAGGGCAATACAAGCCGAGACAATAATCGCGATCGGATAATCACGGCGCGGGTTTTTGGCTGAAGCGGCATTCGAAGCCGAGGCCTCAATGCCGGCAAACGTGAGAAAGGCACCCACAATGAACGATAGCTTGTCGGTATCTCCCAGGTCTGGAATGAATTTACTCCAGGTAAACTCGATGGTCGTCACGTTTCCTTGAGACAAAAAGTAACAGGCAAGTCCGAACATAAAAAGGATCGGAAGAATTCGCCCGAAGATCGTACAAATCGTTGCCACCGCGCCCGAGGTCCTCATGCCGAAGAGATTGCTCATCGTCAGCAACCAAAACACCCCATTGATGGCAATGAAGATAAACAGGGCATTATCCGCCAGTCGGGGATCAAACCCGTAAGCTGCGGCCAACACGGTGACCGTGAGAATCGATGGAAACCAGATCACGTTCTCAATCCACTGGGCCCAGACGGCCACGAAACCAAGTCGCTCTCCAAAAGCTTCCTTGACCCATACATAAACGCCACCATCCTCCGGCCAGCCCGTTGCAAGTTCTGCCGAGATCAATGCCGAAGGCAACAGAAATACCACGGCCACAAGCAGATAGATGAAGATGAGGCTGGTCCCGTACTCCGCCATCGACGGAGCGCCGTGGATACTGGTGATAATCCCCGTAGTGATCATCACCAGGGCGAAGACGGTCAGCGTTCGTTTCGGTTGAACCGATGATTCACTCATGAGAAAAGTCCCGCCTCCATGATAACCCACAGCAGGTCAAACGGCACCAACAACATCGAGAAAGTCAAAATAACCAGAAACTGTCCCGCCTGAACTTCCCGTGTCAAAATCTACCGATTCTGTTCTACCGATTCTGTGGATCGGCCAACAACATTGGTTGTCTCGGAACCACCGGTTCCCGGCAATAAGGCCAGCCCATCCCCCCTATTCGCGGCAGCCCTCGGGCTGCCGTTGCGCTTCGCCAGATACTATGACCTGCCTGCTACGTGGTCGCAACCTCAAGCCGTTTCCCAAACGCCAAACGTCAGGCCACGGAAACTGAATAAAATTTTCCCCAACCGCTCGCCTGGTCCGGCCACTGGCGGTGGCAAATTCCCAGCTACTGACGCCGCAAACCACTCCTGCAAAAAGGGTCCGCAGAGTTCTATAATGGGGCCAATGAAATTCATCCTCGATATCGGTGGCGAAGGTGCGCATCCACGCGCCTG
>JAKVBG010000124.1 GCA_022447605.1 Mariniblastus sp. | reverse complement strand
CAAGAACAGGCCCCTTGTGACTACCGGGGAGCACAACCAGGCAACCATTTTCTTCGGTTGACCGGTCGAGGGCAAATCCGCATGCGACCAGGTCAAAATTCGTGTGCGGAAAAAATGCGATATCCTGATGCCATCCCACCTTGGCACCACCTTTGCCTGTTTTCATATTCAATTTCGAGTGATGGAATTTTACGTTTTCTCCGACAATTGCCGCGATGCAGTCGAGCGCCGGTTTGCAGGTGGCAACCTCCCAAAAGAGAGGATGCACAACGACCGGATGGCTAATGCGGCGGAGTCGCGGGTGGTCGGCAGTATGGTCCGGCTCAAGGTCAAACACCTCGTTGGTCTCGGTGACTCCTCGCGACTCTTCCAGAAGCTGGTCGACTGTATCGAGCAGTCGCTTGAGGGTGTCGGGCGGAAGCACCTGCCGGACGGCCAGGTAGCCATTCTGGTGAAACGATTGGATTTGTGTTGCCGTTAGCATGGGGCAGTGAATCTGGCGGTGAAACCGGGAGTTGAATAATCCCTTGATTGGCAAGAATTTTAGATTGGTATTATAATACAGATTGGCTGCGGGTGATACGGGATTGCCGTTCTACCTTACCCGCAATCATCACGCGAAAGCGGCCTACAATGATCGCGTGAAAGCGAGTGCCTGCTATTTTTACAAGAGACCAGATTTTGTGAATTGGGAAATGCCGAAAATCGCACCACGCTTCCGGTGGGCATCGTTCGCAGCAATGGCGGTCCTCGTCATAGTGGCAGTACCGTTGCCAGCTGCCGAGTTTATGATCTCGGTCATCGGGGATCAGGAAGACCTGACCAAAGATGAAGCACTCGTCCCTGGATTCATTGCTTTGACGAAATGGACGGCGGATAACCGTGCTGCAAATAACATTGTTTTTCTGACGCACGCGGGCGACATTGTCGGTGACGCAACGGACCCGCCCGACCGCAATCTCGTGCAGTGGAGGCGTGCCGATTCGGCCTTCGACGTTCTCGATACGCAGGCACCCGGGTTGCCCTACACGGCCAGTGAAGGCAATCACGATATTGAGTCAACCCCCACACCACCAGGCAAGCCAACCCGGTTTTACGAATTCTTTGGCGACGCGCGTTACGAAAACACCTCTTGGTATTTAGGGTCATCCCCGGGCGGGAACAGCCAGGCCCAGGTGTTTTGGGGAGGTGATCGCGAATACCTGCACCTTAACATTCAGTGGTCTCCCAGTGAGCCAATATGGGACTGGGCGGAAAAGCTATTGGACCTGCTTCCTGAAATGCCCACGATCGTAACCACGCATTTTCATATGGAGCCCGCTCCTTCACTCCAACGGAGCGTGGTGGGACAAGGCATCTTCCAAAGGCTTGCAGAACCTTACTCGCAAACGTTCCTACTGCTTGGCGGTCATTTGACGGGTGTTGGTCGCAAGACTTCGCAGAACCTGGCGGGTGAAGACGTGTTTGAAGTCCTGGCAGACTATGAAAACCTGATTGTCACCCAAAATGAAAACTGGATGAGGACGATTGAAATCGACGACGTGGCTGGCACGCTCCAGTTTCGCACGCTCACGCCCGGAATGGACCCGAACTATCCGGTAATCCAGTACATGACGGATCCCGAAAATGAATTTCAATATTCCTTGGACTGGTCAACCAGGTTTCTACCGCTGCTTGCAGAACACGAGTGGGTACCGGCGGGAGGAGGAAATTGGGCCACTGGTACAAATTGGTCCCAGGGGACCTCTCCCGACGGCGACATGCTGGCGGTCAGGTTTTCCAGCGACGGTGGCGAGGCAGCGGTCGTTGATGTCACCCAGGCAGTGGTGGTAGCAAACCTGCGGTTTGATACCCAAACCGATTATGAAATTCGCGCAGCGAATGGTTCGGCAGCCTTGCACCTGGATGCGGCCGATCGACAAGCTCGGGTGATTGCCGAGAATGGCAACCATACGCTTCATTTGCCTGTGGAAGTCGTTGACGACAAAATCTCGATCGACGTTCGCGGTACGGCAACTCTCAATATTGCAAACGATTTTGATATGGGCGGGCACGAAGCGTTTAAGATCGGCCCAGGCACACTGTCCATCAACGGAGGTGCAGCTGCGGTTAACGGTACACTCGAGATTCTCTCGGGAACCGTCGATGGTGCTGGGTATGTGAACGGCGACCTGGAGGTCACGTCCGGTGCGGTCGATCCAGGCAATGGCACGGGCCGGCTGGATGTTCACGGCAATTTCGTACTCCGTGGCAATGGCCGGATGCATACCGATCTGAGCGGACGGTTCGGCAATAACGATTTGCTGTTCGTCCACGGCGATGCCCAACTCGACGGTAAACTCGAAATCGATCTGACGTCAGGATTTTTCCCTGCGATGGGGCAGCAGTTTATCGTCCTGACTGCGAACACGGTGGCCGACACGGGACTTGAACTCTCTGGACAATGGGCTCCCTATTTCAATCTTCAGGTGAATGCCACAACGGTTGTGGTCGAGTCGCAACTGAATGCAAATTCGACCTGGACCTCCAACGGGTTTGGCGATTGGACCGATCTGGACAATTGGTCTTCGGTTGCTCCCGTGACGGCTGAACAAACGGCCATTTTGGGTAATGCAACTTCAGTGCCGTCGACAGTCATCGTCGATACGCCCGTCACCGTAAACGCAATGACTTTAGACCATAGCCTTACCTACGTGATTGCCGGAGCGGGAAGTGTTACTCTTGATGCGACCGTCAGTGGCACCTCACCTACCATCTCGGTGAACCAAGGTGCGCATCAGTTTCAAGTCCTGGTCAACCTGCTGGATGATACAACGCTCAACGTCGCAGCAGATGCCGCGATTGACATTAATAACCAGCTTAATCTCAACGGCAACACGCTTACCAAAACCGGCGCCGGCTCGGTCGCCATCAATCATGTGCTAAACGCTGCCGGCGGCACCTTCGCTTGCCAGCAAGGAAACTGCAGTGGCAGCGGCGCGATTGCCGGCAACCTGAGCGTAGGAAGTGCACTCCTCTCACCCGGAAACAGCCCTGGAGTATTGACCGTCACCGGCGACTTTCTCCTGGACGCCGAAGGCACCCTGCTCTTGGAAATCGCCGGCAACACGCCCGGAAGTGAGTTCGACATCCTGGCAATCGGCGGCCAGGCCGATTTGGCCGGCGCACTACAAGTGGCTTTGCTAGGAGAATATCAACCGGACCTCGGGGACCATTTTGACCTGCTCGACTTTGAATCTCTCTCTGGTGTCTTCAGTAACATCGCGCTACCCGAACTTACAGCAGGCCGCGCCTGGGACACGTCCGGGCTCTACCGGAATGGCACCATCACCGTCGTTGCGGTTCCTGAACCGTCTGCGTTGATCCTGGGGATTTGCATGTTAGGCCTGCTCGCACCCAAGCGAAGATGGGTCGGAATATCTTTACCTGGCACGTCACCGG
>JAKVBG010000123.1 GCA_022447605.1 Mariniblastus sp. | reverse complement strand
ACCCGGTAATGCAACACAGCCTGTTTCCCTCGCGGGTCGTCCTCCGGAACGACAATGGCCTCGGCCATGCCATGTCGCTTGTGAAGGTAGTCGGTCCATGTTCCCTCATCCGGTTGAAGATCACCTTCCACCAATGCCCAGTAGATCTTGCTCACCGAACGGTCTTCGAATTGCTTCGATAGCCTGCGGGCAGCCCGCACATGACGTGCAAACACCATCGCACCACTGGCAGGACGATCCAGCCGGTGCGGCAGTCCCAAATAGACATTCCCTGTCTTTTCCTCTTGGTGTTTGATAAACGCCTTGATGCGCACTTCCAAGCTATCAATCCCCGCGGGAGCCTGTGTTAGCAAACCAGATGGCTTGTTAATGACCAGGCAGGGGCCTTCCCGGTACAAGATTTCCGGTGGCGAGTCCGAGGTATCTGTGGTCGGCATGGTTGGGTCTTGCATCAGGGACACACCACAACGTTGGGTGCACGAAAATAACAGGGGGAACGCGAGCCGTTTGTCGGCACTCTTTTCACTCCTGGCCAAGCAGCACCAATCAGCCATACCGATCAGCGATTCGATCAACGATCGACGGAAACCATCGATTCAGCGCAACCAGCCACCAACCCGACCAACTTGGCACAATTTCTCTCTGCCCACGCCGGATGGCACGCACCGCAGCCCGCGCGACATGGTCGGCCGAAACTCCTCGAGGTTCCTTCCAGGGCCGCTCGTCGGTTTTTTCAATCAACCGGTCATTGAGTTCGGTTCGCGTGGTGGCAGGTGCCACCACCAACATATCGATTCCCAGCCGCTTGAGCTCCGGCCGCACCGCTTCACTAAAACCATGTAATGCAAATTTACTGGCGCAGTAGTCGGTGGTAAAGGGAAGTCCACGGTGCCCGAGAATCGATCCTACATTCACGACCATGGGCTGCCGACCTTGCTGAAGCAGGGGCAATGCTTCGCGCATCAATTCTGCGGCCGCAAAGAAATTCACTTCCATGATTTGGCGGAGTCGGTCAGCGGTGGCATCGACAAACCGGCCGTGCGCGCTGATTCCGGCATTGTTGACAAGCAGGTCGAGCCCACCCAACTGGTCGCGGGCCACATCCAGTGCCCGCTGGCGAACTGCAGGGGTTGTGATGTCCCCCACGACCGGAAGCACGGCACGTCCATAGCAGGCGAGTTGGCTGACCACTTGTTCAAGCCGGTCGGCACGCCGGGCCACCAGCACGAGATCAACACCACCGCGGGCCAGTTCGGTGGCCATAGCCTGCCCGATACCACTGGAAGCCCCAGTGACCAAAGCTCGCCCATCCTTGAGGTCGCGCCGTGCCATAAGAATTTTCAAAAACGTTTAATTGTCGATTCCACCAAAGAGATCCTCAACGGCCAGGGCCGCCACCAATGCATTCGTGCTTTGTTCATCTTCGGCCTCCTGATCGATGCTCCAGGGATCAGGATCAACTGCTGCTGAAGACCGGCTCTGCTGGACCGCCAAAAGTAGTAAATTTGAATCTGGATCGCTGGTTGACTCACCGCCCGACAGCACCACCTCATCCTCTCCCAACTCGGTCTCTTGCCCACCCAAAAGAGCAAACGCAAACGCCAGGCTCTCTGGCTCTTTTTCGGCGATGAGGGCCACCGCTGGCTCGTCGATTATAGCCATCGCAAGCGTAGTCGTCACAGCCAATAATGGCGCGGAAATATCAGCGGTTGTAGTCGCCTGGGCCAAAGCGGAACTGGTTATCACCGCCGCCGTACCAACGGCGGCATCGATGGCGGAAGTGGCACCAAAATTCTGCTTCCAGAAGTCGTAATCCTCCTTGTCGACGATCCCATTGCCGTCCGCATCGGCTCGCAAGTCTGTGGTCGAACCGCGGGTATCTTGCCAAACTGAGTAGTCTGCCGCACCAACGGTGCCGTCTCCACTGAAATCGCCGGTCAGTACCAGGTTCAGTTCGACCGCTCCGATATCGATCCGCCTGGCACCGCTCCCGGTCCCATCGGCAACCCGAAATGCGCCATCGCCCCGTTGATCAAACTGGGGAATTCCATCCATCCCCGAAACGGCAAAAGGAACTCCCGCATCGACCGCAGGACTTGTCCCTAGCGGCACGTGGGTGAGGGTAGGTCCGCCGTTATCTGCCAACGGTCCTAACAGGGGATCAATCACACCCCCCGTATAAGGATCCCCGATGACATTTCCATCTGCTCCATCTGCCGAAGATGCCCCAAGTGGTACTGCCGACAGTCCAGAACCGGTATTGTCACCAATCAGGCTGAAAAGAGCTGTCACGGTACGTCCGGCGGCCATCCCAACATCGGGTGCTCCACTACCGCCGGAGGTGTTCGCGGCCACAATGGTGTGCCGGATATTTACGCCCTGCTCACCCGCATCGGCATAGATACCGCCCCCCGCCTCGGCGGAGTCGTTTTGAACGATCGTACTATGATCAACATCCATCTGATCGCTCGTCCAAATACCACCCCCTTCGTCACCCGCTGAGTTACCACTGATCGTGCTGGACGTAATCGTAATCGGCCGGTAAGCCCAAATTCCGCCCCCCCGATCGGCAGCCTCGTTCCCTGAGAGGGTCACGCGATCGACCACGATCTGGCCGCCTCCTCCCAGAAAATCAAGCCCTCCCCCATCCCCTAGTGAAAAATTATTCTGGATGGAGGTATCCTGGATAAGCACGTCGTGATTGGCATTCCAGACTGCGATTGCCCCGCCGTGACCGGAACCGTTTGAATTTCCCTCAAACCGCGAATTGGTCACGGTCAGGGCGCCTTGTCGATGGGCTAACGCGCCACCGATTTGGGTTGCATGGTTGTTGGCGAAGGTGACATCGGTGAGGGTCAGGTTTTCGCGATTACTAATAGCTCCCCCTTCGCCGTCGACGTCTCCTCCGGTTAAGGTGAGTCCGCGAATCGCAACCTCGATGGCAACCTGATCGTCTCCGTTGTTGATCGTAAAGATCCGCTGCCCGTCTCCAACCTGATCCTCTGGAGTAGGATCGCCGGCGCGGATCGTAAAGCTATCCAAAGCCGAGGCATCAATCACCACCGAATCGGTAATGACCAGATCTCCCTGGGTAAGATCGAGCGTTTGGCCATCGAAGGATGGGTCGATCGTAATCACTTGTTGACCGGCTCGCAGATTGGACTGGTTGACCGCTTCACGCAACGTCGGCGTATCAGCGAAATGACTATCAGAGGCCGACAGTTGGTCCAGCCCACTGGTCACCCTCAGTTCGTTGATCGAAACACCAATATCACCGCCTACGTCGGTTAACTTCCAGGCCCCGCGGCCGAGTGTCCCAACCACCATCACATCATCCGCCGCATCGAAATCCAGATCCCAAACTGGAGCATTCGGCAAGCTGGCCCCCACCTCAAACCACCGGTGATCAGGATTACTTAAAAGCGAAGCAAATACCCCAATATTGGTCCCAACCACAACTGCACTGTCGTTGAGGCCAGGCATGAATTCAAGCGACAGCAGTTTAGCAACCTTTACTCCGGTCGAGTCGATTAACTGGTACAAGTCTCCCGTGATATCGGTCCACGTGTCTCCCATATCCCTGGTGGAATAAATGGTGCTGTCGGTGATCGCAAACGCGTTGGTGTAATCCTCCGTATTCATGATGATGTCGCGGATAGGTTCTGGCACACCACCACCAGGAGCCGTTTGAACAAAGGTCTGAAGTCCCATAACCTCCTTCCGAACCCAAACGGACCCATC
>JAKVBG010000122.1 GCA_022447605.1 Mariniblastus sp. | reverse complement strand
GGTGTAGTGACGTTCCATTCCACTGGAATCGTCATTCTCACCAACACGTTTCCCGGAGCCACATTGCTAAAGGAAAAATTGCCGTTGGTATCCGATGTTGCCTGGGGTTCGCCCGTGGTCCAGTTGCCGTTTTGGTCGCCGTCGAGGTAGACGGTAAAGCCTGGCACCGCAAAGTCATTGCCATCTCGCAGTCCATTGCCGTCACTGTCGTGGAAAACGGATCCGGAAATTCTGCCGACCATCGTCGCCGATGGCTTGATGCCGAAATTGACCTGGCCGATTGTATCTCCAGGTGATTTGTCGAGCGCAACTTCTCCACTTGCTGGATTGGTGACCGAGCCATCTGCTCCGATGTCGACCCGGACTTCAAACGCGACCGGTTCGGTGGTGGAAAGGACCAGTTCATAAGAGCCATCGGAACGGGTGAATTCAAAGGGCTCGGTGTCTGGGTCGTACGAGTCATTGTGATTCAGGTCCGCATAAATTCCGGCATTCTCCTGGAACGATTCAAACGCATCCTTCATGCCGTTCTCATTAGTGTCGGCAAACACCAACCCGGTGACGCGGATTTCGCGGTCCTTGAAAACTTCCTTCAGGGTGTCCGGGGGAGGTTGCATACCAAAATCAAGATCGTTCAGAATCAGTCCTGGTTTTCCGTACTCAATGTAGGAACCTGTCTCCGGTTTTGTTTGGGTCCACTCGTCGGGAGTCACAGCGATGATTTCAAAGACATTGCCGATCGAGGTGGGAACCGATAGCGAATAGGTGCCGTCGACCAGGCTTTTGGCGGCCGGTTCCTCGGCTGGGTCAAACTGACCGTTGCGGTTCAAGTCGGCGAAGACGTCGACACCTGCCCAGCCCAGGTCCTCGGGATCGAAAAGCCCATTGCCTGTGGCGTCCAAAAATACCAATCCGTTGAACATGGTTGCCTGTTCAAGACTGGCAGCTTTTTCCAGCAGGAAGTTCATTCCCCGGCGGTCGACTTGCACGGTACCGCCAGAGCTTGGATTGGTATAGGGAACCGGGTTTCCCCCGCCATCGACGCGAATGTCGTAGTCGATCGCCGGGTTGTAACCACTCAAGACCGGTGGCAGGCGGTCGTGGTCGAACGCATTGAAATAGTCGGGGGTGATTTCCCAGGAAGTTTTGTACTTGGCGAGGAACCCGGCAGGTGCATTCGGGTCGTCCAGGATGGTCCGCCCGGCGGGATCTTCAATTTCAATCGTGTAAAAGTCGGGAAGTACGTCGAAGTAAAAGTTGCCATCGGCTCCGGTGACAAACTGGTCGACCAGTTCGCCTGACTCGGTGTGAGAAATCTTTACGGTGATATTCGAGGCAAACGATTCCTGGTCCGGGTCCTGCTCGCGGGCGACTTCGCCAAAGCGGGTGACCTGGCCATCACCGTCGATATCCCGGTGGCTTTGGATCCACCGCTGGAAGTTAAACCTGCCATCGCCGTTGTCGTCGACGCCCACCGATCCCTGGACGCGGACTGAATCAGGATCGATCCGCGAGCCATGCCAGACAACTTCCATGCGGCCCAGGTCGACGGCATCGCCTGAAAAATTCTCCACGTGCAACTGCCAGCCATTTTGGATGTGCCGCGTCCGGTCGGTGAGGAAGGAGACTGCGTAGGGCTCGCCGGTGACCGGGTCAATCTCTGCATCCGCGTCGTACCGTTCGCCCCAGTGACGGTTGGTGGTGAAGATGAAATTGTTAAAGAGAGGAGTTGTCGGCGGGTTTGCCAGGTAGATTTCATACCAGGTATCAAGAACCGTAATCACATTCGGATCGGTAGCCAGTAGGTGGCAATTTACTGTGCAATCTGGGTAAACAAACGAGATTGCGTCATTGACATGTATTGCATCAAACTGCTCTCTAGTCAGAAGTACTCCCGTTTCAACCGCTGGTAGCACCGGTCCGGTGGCTCCTCCACTAGCATTATTGGGATGACGGCGATCAAGCGGACTTGAGCCCAGCACAACCTGGATAGCATCGGAGGGTACAAAATGATGGTTCAGCTCGGAGTGGGTGCCATCGGGCGAGACGAGCGTCATGCGGATATTTTCGAGCGGTGCGTCGACTGCGCTAAACTGGATCTCGACCCACTCGACCCGCATCGCGTTCTCCTCCGGTAGTACGCCCAGAGGAATGTAGGTGCCGTTAAAGTAGGGTCCTTCGTACTCGATCAGGTCGCATTCCGGGTCGGCAATGCAGTCATAATATCCACCAAAGCCAGCTTCTCCGCCCGTTTTCCCTGGGATGAGCATGCCGTTCAAGTTGGGAACCTCTTCGGCGGCAATCGCACTCCCACCGTTGACATAGGTGGTGTAGCTCAATTCGTCAGGCAGAGCCTGATTTTTTGCATGCCACTGTTCGGCCAGCGTTACCGCCAGGTGGGCATCGACTATCCCGTGGGCATAGCCCACCGCCTCGCCAAAGCTGCCCCGTCCCTGGCTGATGGTGTAGCCGGCCCCGTTGGTGTAGAGATCGGGCGTGTTGCCAAAGCCACTGCCGCCAGGACCAAAAGCGATTGGATCAGCAACCGGGTTGGTGATGTCCAAAACTGTGGGAAGCGGTGCGTTGACGGGCCTGAAAAGTTCATCGCGGTTGATGATCCAGGTATTGTCCCACGAGATGCCAAGGTTTTTTTCATAACCGATGGCAAGCTCTTCCTGGGCTGCGTTTTGTCGCGCCGAGCGAATCAGGATTTCCTGCACGTCGCGCCACGAGAGCTCTGGGTTGGCCTGCAGCATTAGCGCCACCACCCCACTCACCATGGGGGCTGACGCACTGGTACCCCCAAACCTCGACATGTAATCGGCTTCCGCCAGGTAGTCGTTGTCGATCTCCATGCCGCTAAACAGAGGCGACTGGTTTTTTCCGTCGTCTCCGGTGAAATCGGTCGTGACAATCCCGCTACCGATGCCAGAGTCGTCAAGGATGGACCAGGTTGAGCTACTGGGGGCTGCCACTAGCACGTTGGGGCCAGCCTCGCCGTAGTTGGTGATTGTTCCATCGACATTATTGTAGCCGCCGTCGTGGTCAACGGCCGTAACAGCGATCGTAAAGCGGGAGTTGGCAAAACGATCGTAGTTGGAGAAATCGTTGACGTTGCCGCCATTGCCCGCAGCCCACACATGAATTACTCCTAATCCGTCGCGACCAAAGACAACGGAGTCATTCAGGGACTCCTGGATGAATTGGTTCAACGTAGAATTGTCAGTAAACCGGTCTAAGAAATCCCGCTGGTCGGGCGGACCATAACTATGGTTAAAGACGTCAATCCCCTCTTGCCAAAGTTTAAAAACCGGGATGTAGCTCAAGCCATCCTCTGGGGTACCAAACGCATCTGCGTTACGAATGACCGGCACAATTTGGGCGTCGTAGGCCACGCCCGTAGTACCAACACCGTTGGCTTCGGCCGCGATAATGCCAGCGACGGCTGTGCCATGAGTGTTTCCTGTCTGCGGATCGGGCGAAGTGTCTGGATTCAAGTCCAGAAAATCGAATTGGAAAAGCGGGTCGATGTTGGCCGCCAGGTCGGGATGGTTTGTCTGCACGCCAGTGTCGACTACCGCGACGATCACCCCGGCGCCTGAGTAACCCATGTTCCACGCCGGGGCGACGTTGATATCTTCACCGGCGACGGCGTAGATTTCCTGGAAGTCGGGATTGCCAACTTGCTGCCCCGTGTTGAGCAGGTGCCACTGCTCACCCAGCAGGGGTTCGGCAAACGCGTCGGCTGCCAGAAGCTGGCGCTCTTC
>JAKVBG010000121.1 GCA_022447605.1 Mariniblastus sp. | reverse complement strand
CCACACCCCGGCCGCGCACCCACCCGACCAGCACACCGCCGACCAGCCACCCCCCCACGACCACACACCCGCCCAGCAAACGGGGGGTGACGGGTAAAAGAGTCCTTATCCGGTTGCCGCACGGCCCTTGCTGCCTGGCACATTCATATTGCAAAAAAATCGCGGATCACAGAAACTTGAACCTCGAGAGGTCGAATTTTGCTTGGTTCCCTGTCCCTCCATGGATCTGTCATGTCCCCGCTCCTGTTTGCCTGTTGTCTCTTTTGCCAAGGACCCGTTGCCCAGCCGGAAACCGAGTTTGACACCTTGGTCATTTGTCCTGCCGCATTCCAGGCGGCGCTGCAGCCCTGGATCGAATACCGCCAGGGGCAGGGACACCGCATCAAGGTCGAGTTGCCGGCTGAAAATTCATATGGGATCCGCTTGCAGGTTCGTCGAGCGGCTGCCAGTGGGGCGCTGAAGAACCTGTTGATTGTCGGGGACTCGTCGGACCGGCGATCGAATGCCGACCGTCTGGTGCCCACCGACTATGTCAAGGCCCGGGTAAATGTCAAGTTCGGTTCCGAGCCGGAGATCAGTTCGGATAACACGTATGCCGACCTTGACTCGGATGGGACGCCCGATTTGACACTCGGCCGGATCACGGTCGATTCCCCCGGCGAGCTGGAGCAGTACATCCAGCGTATCAAGAACTATGAATCCGGGGCCAGCTCGGGTGAGTGGATGCGTCGCATGAACTTTGTGGCCGGGGTCGGTGGATTCGGGCAGTGGGTGGACAAGATGATCGAGCAGTCGACCAAGCAGATCATCACGGACCTGGTGCCGCCCTCCTATGAAACGAGCATGACGTATGGGAGTTGGAGCAGTCCGTACTGTCCCAATCCCCATCGCTTTTCACAAACGGTGATTGAGCGGTTTAACCAAGGGTGCCTGTTCTGGTGCTACATTGGTCACGGCCACAAACGCCAGCTCGACCGGGTCATGCTGCCGGATGGCAGGTGTGACATTCTGGACTGCGATTCGGCCCGTTTGCTGAAGTCACGGCAAGGATCTCCGATTGCCATTTTCCTGGCTTGTTACACGGGTGCAACCGATGGGCCAGAGGACTGCCTTTCCGAGGAGATGCTCAGGCAACCGGGCGGACCGATTGCCATTATCAGTAGTAGTCGTGTTGCCATGCCTTACGCCATGGCCGTCCTGTCGCTGGAAATGCTGGATGGTTATTTCAACGGAGACGCCGAGACATTGGGTGAATTGGTGCTGGAATCCAAGCAGAGACTGGTGGCGGAACCGACCGAGGCGGACCCGTACCGGGAATTGGTGGAGTCGATGGGCAAGGCGTTCAGCCCGGAACCTGGTTTACTGGAACAGGAACGCGAGGAGCATGTCCACCTGATGCATCTTTTCGGTGATCCACTACTCCGTCTGAAAAAACCGGCCAAAATCAAACTGGATGCCAACGATACAATCCGCGCTGGCGAATCGATGGTCGTGCGTGGTTCAACTCCCTTGGGTGGCAAGCTGACACTCGAGGTTTGCTATCAACGAGATCGTTTCCGCAAGCGTCCACCGCGGCGACGGGAATACGACTCCTCAGACGAGGCCTTTGCACAGTACGACGTGGTCTACCAGGAGACTCATCAATTGAATTGTTGGCAGACCCAGGTTGCGGTGGAAGCGGGTCCCTTTGAAATCGAAGTCGACATCCCCGTCGATGCCAATGGCGACTGCTTTATCCGCGGGATGGTGGATTCTTCCGATGGGTTTGCCATGGGGGCCCGACCGATCTCCATCCGCCCGGCAGACGACTAATCCTGGTCGACCGTTGTCGAGGTGAGGAAATCGTAGATCCAGAGTTGGGCGAAGATCATCAGCAACGGGACGATGAACTGAATGGCCTGGCTGATGCGAATGTCTAAAACGGGCTGATTGGCCAGGATGAAAGCGCGAACCAAGGTTCCGTTAAGCAGTAGCAGCCCGGCAATCAGCAAGCCCTGGATCAGGATGAACTTGAAGCCCGTCCGTTTTGATTTGCGTCGTTTCCGGATCCACGCCATCGTTCGTGCCGGGAAGAAATACTCGGTCATACCTGTCTGGCACCAGTATAGGTCAGCTTGAAGTGCCTGAATAGCAGCGCCGGGAAAGAGGAAAAATCGTCGTGGCCCCGCTGTTGCCCGAGGCGGACATGGTTACATTGAAACAGTTCGACCGTCGTCCGAGTGACGAAGCCGGGGGCGCCGCCCGGTTTTTCATCCCGTGTAACATCCAACGTCCATGAACACACAGATCTATTACGAGCCGGATGCCGAATTATCGTGGCTGGAAAACCGGGTCATTGCCATTATCGGTTATGGGGCGCAAGGGGCTGCCCATGCTCAAAATGCGCGAGACAGTGGTTGCCAGGTCTTGGTGGGTCAGCGACCAGACGGTCCTGGTTACCAGGCGGCCGTGGCCGATGGGTTTGAACCTCTGGCCATTGCCGAGGCCGCAGCGCGAGCCGACCTGATCAACATCCTGTTGCCGGATGAAGTCCATGCCGAAGTGTTCGAGCAGGAAATCTGCCCGCACCTGGTCCCCGGCAACATCGTCATGACATGTCATGGTTTCAGTTTCCACTACGACTTGGTCCGACCCCCGGACGGGGTCGACCGGTTGCTGGTCGCCCCCAAAGGCCAGGGCCACATGGTTCGCGGTGAATTTTTGCGGGGAGGCGGGGTCCCCTGCCTGATTGCCGTAGATGAGGAATCACGCGCCGAGACGCTGCAGCTCGGTCTGGCCTATGCCAAGGCACTTGGCGGCACCCGGGCGGGTGTGATTCGCACCACGATTGCTGCCGAGACCGAGACGGACCTGTTCGGTGAACAGGCCGTGTTGTGCGGTGGTGTTTCCAGTTTGGTCCAAGCGGGTTTCGAGACGTTAGTTGATGCGGGTTACCAGGCAGAACTCGCCTATTTCGAGTGCGTTCATGAAATGAAGATCATTGTCGACCTGTTGTATTCCCGTGGACTGTCGGCCATGCGCGAAGCGATCTCCAACACGGCCGAGTACGGTGATTATGTCAGCGGCCCGCGGGTGATCGATGATCAGGTCCGTCAAAATATGAAAGAGGTTCTGGCCGATATTCAGTCGGGTGACTTTGCCAGGCGTTTCATGGAACAGCACCGGGCGGGTGGCCACGAGCTGACAGCCTTCCGTCGGGAACAGGCTGAGACCGAGCTGAACCGTGTCGGTCAGAGACTCAGAGCGATGATGCCCTGGCTGGAAGCGGATGATTCATGAACGAGTCCCCGGAACCCGTTGGCATGCCAGAAGCCCGGGCCTCCCGCGACGGGAAGACCTCGCCGCGACCGTATCGAGCGATCATTCTGATCGGGTCGTTCCTGCTTACCTGGGCGGTACTGTTGGCTGCAGGTGCCCTCTGGTCAGGCGACCCGTTCCGTCGGTCGATCGTTATCCTGGCCTCGATGGGCTGTTTTCTGGCAGTCTGGGCAGCTGCGCTCTGGTTAAAGAAAAGGCGATGTTGATGTTGCGGCCAGGCGAAACGGGCTAGTAAGAGGATCCCGGTTTCCGTTTCTTTTTCTGTTTGTTCGGATCGAACAGTTCTTTTTTCCGCGGACGGGGAATGCAGACGACGATCAGGCCCAACATCAGCAGTCCGAAGATCAAGGCGTAGGCCAGTCCGTATTCGGTTTGGTTGTACATCGGAAGCTCGTGGTTGGATTACAAGGTAAGTTTGGCTCGACCGTCTGCCTGATCCCAGTCTACCCTAGATTTCCGGGCGTGCCTTGTCGCGCGTGTCACCGGCACGTTTATTTGCCCAATTTTTCCT
>JAKVBG010000120.1 GCA_022447605.1 Mariniblastus sp. | reverse complement strand
CAACACTTGACGAAGATCCGCAATTGGATGTCTATCCGGGGATCTTACTGGCTTCAAATCCCAAGTCGTTTGATCGATTGGTTCAACAGTCGATTGACCATCAGCCGAAGACAGCCAAGACCCTGAAGCCCCTGGCGATCAGCCAGGTTCGTACTCGTAGTGAGTTGCGTTCGTTGCAAAAAGCGGGAATCTTGCGGAACGTTTTTCAGTCGCATGGGATCGAGACTCCGATCGTGGCGATCTACTGCCCGGAAGCCAAGGGGGCGCCGGAGTTGCCAGGAGATAAAGTTTGGAACCTGGCAACCAGTCAGCCTCGCGAGTTCGTCAAGAAATTCCCCCAGGAGCCAGCGCGAGCACTGCAAGAATCTAACCTGGTCGTGATGCATGGCCACGGTATCCCCGGTATGTCGTGTTCGGTTGACATCGATGCAATACCGAATGACGTCTCTGGGAAAATGATTTTGAGCGGCTCTTGTTTTGCTGCTTCACCGGTCAAGTCCGACTTGCCGGCTATGTCCCGTGCACCAGGTGGTTACACCGTTGCTAAAAGAGCTGCTTTTGCAACTGAATGCGTGGACCAGGGAGCGATCGCCTTCTTTGGGCACATGCGATTGAGTTCCGGGTTTCCGCACCTCTATCCGGTGCTGGAGCAGTGGGTGGCAGGTAAGTCGATTGGGGAATCTTACCAGCAATTAATGAACGCCATCATGACGATGCGGGGATTGCGGCCCGGCAATTTTATCCTGCCTAATCCCTCAGAAGCAGGACGTCGACTGCCGCAGAACATATTGCTCTATGTTGTCCTGGGGGATCCGGCACTCGTTCCAGTGGCTGGTTTGTCGGGAAAATAACGATAGGTTTCCTTCCCGTTGGTAGCCGTTATTGATCGTGGCCAAAGTGGTGGTCGGCAAACAGGATGTACTGCTTCCAGTCGTAAGAAGTGACGTCATGTTGTCCGCTGCGAACATGGTATCCAATCGTTCCCGCTACAGGCTGATTGATGCCAGGCCATTTGGTGGTAGGCAAACCAGGTTTGCCCAGAAGTCGGTAAACAGGGTGAGCCCCTAGTCCGGCTAGAAATTCGCCTCGGGGATCAGCCCAGCGATCTTCTTGGGCACTGGCAATATAGACAGGTCGGGGGGCCATCAGGGCGACCAGCATATGCTGATCAACGGGCATGGAAGGGAGGTCTTCGTTGTATTTGGTGTAGTTGTCGCAGAACCAATGGGGGAAGCGATCGTTGATTACCTTAACCGTTTCACCGAATTGCCGTCGACTTAATGCAGCGCCTCCGCATCCGGAGTTATTCGAGATGACCAGGGCAAATCGCGGGTCGCTCGCCCCTGCCCACAGAGAGGTCTTGCCGAGGCGTGAATGACCGATCACTGCCACGCGTTTGTGGTCAACGTCCTTGTCGGTCTCAAGGTAGTCGAGTCCACGACTGAGTCCCCAGGCCCAGGCGCTGATCGATCCCCATTCGGACGGGCCCGGTTTCTTCTGGCCCGCTTTTAAGAAGAGCGGATGGACGCCGTTTTGAAAGTCATCATCGTAATCCGGATCGATGTCTCCATAGTAACAAGTGACCAGTCCATAGCCGGCTGCCAGGATTGCGTCGACATCCCATCTCGAGGAACTGGTGCCACGCGTTGCTTCCGTGGCCTGGTTGTTGACGACCCCGTTTCCGTTACGCATCCAACCCTTGTTGAAACTGATTTTAGGATCGGCGTTGATCGTGTGATTGCCTCGGAAATTATGGCCTATAAAGACCGGTACCGGACCGTCGGCATCGTTGGGCAGATAGAGCAGCAGATCTAATCGCGGCCCTTTTTTGTCGGCGGTGAAATGAATAGAGACTTCCCGGCGGGTGGCTTTACCTCCCAGGGCTTTCTTGTCGCTCGACGTCACCTGAAAACTCATCGCCTTAGGCGGTGCTGGCATGGTTCCGTAAACCTGGGTTTTGAAAAGCTCCAGGATCTCCGGCCGTCTCTTGGTAATCCAGGTCTTGGCATCGGTTACTTTATCTCCGTTGAGCAGGACCAGCGGATCTGGCAACTGGTATGACGGAACTTTCGATTCGTCGTAGTTGGTGGGTGGGGCTGCGCTCAGGCCGAGAAACGTTACTGAAACTAGTGTCAGAGTGAGAATAGGTGCCGCCAGCGTACGGAATGCCATGATCGAGGTCCTTCAATAGCGTTGAAAGTATTGGGTCTCCTACCTGTTGTTGTGACGGCTCGGTTGGGCGTCGTCAATCCTTCTGGCTAGGACTGGAAAAACAATTGCCAGGGAAGTCGAGGTAATAGGCATCCTGTCCGGGTATAACGTAAGATACGGCAAGCAAGAATCGCCCGTTTTCGGAAAGAAAAGGATACCCAGTGATGGCCAACCAGGAGATTTGTAATTGGACCGCCACGGAAATGGCTCAGCGGATTCGCGGTAAGGAAGTTTCTTGCCTGGAAGTGATGCAGGCTCACCTGCAACAGATTGAGCAAATGAATCCGACGGTCAATGCGATTATCACGTTGCTTCCCGAAAGAGCCCTCGAAGGCGCCCAAGCTGCGGATGATGCGATTGCCCGTGGTGACGACCTGGGACCCTTGCATGGTTTGCCGATCGCGCACAAGGATCTTGTGCCGACGAAGGGGATTCGCACGACTTACGGGTCGCCGATCTACGCCGATGAAATTCCCCGCGAAGACGGACTGATTGTACAGCGATTGCGACAAGGAGGAGCGATCACGATTGGCAAAACCAATGTGCCCGAGTTTGGTGCCGGCTCCCAAACTTTTAACGAAGTGTTTGGCGCTACGCTCAACCCTTACGATATGACGAAGACCTGCGGTGGCAGCAGCGGAGGCGCAGCGGTTTCGCTCGCCTGCCGGATGTTACCCATCGCCGATGGGAGTGATACCGGTGGATCGCTGAGAAACCCGGCAAACTTTTGCAACGTAGTTGGTTTTCGGAATTCACCTGGCCGCGTGCCCGTTTGGCCGAACGATATCGGCTGGTTTCCGATTTCAGTGCAAGGGGCGATGGGACGCACCGTGGAGGACGTGGCCTTACAGCTTTCCGCGATTGCCGGCCCCGACGACCGCCATCCGATCTCGATCGCCGAACCAGCATCCATCTTTGCCGAGCCACTCGAACGAGATTTCAAGGGTGTCAAGATTGCCTGGAGTCCGTCCTTTGGTGATTTGCCAGTCGATGACCGGGTCAGCAGCGTCATTGAAGCTCAGCGGAGTACGTTTGAAACACTCGGTTGCCAGGTGGATGAAAAACTGCCCGATTTCCGTGATGCCGACGAGGTCTTCAAGGTTTGGCGAGCCTGGAGATTTGCAATCGGTTACCAGCAACTGATTAAGACGAACCGTGATCAAATCAAGGATACGGTAATTTGGAATACTGAGGAGGGACTTAAACTCACTGGACTCGAATTGAGCCAGGCTGAGGTCAAACGGACCTCGCTCTATCACCGCGTGCGGGAATTTATGCAGGAATATGAATACCTGATTTTACCCGTTAACCAAGTTCCCCCCTTTGATGTGAACCAGCCCTATATCGAAGAGATCAATGGCGTTGCGATGGAAACCTATATCGACTGGATGAAGTCCTGTTATTACGTCACAGTGACAGGATTGCCAGCCATTTCAGTTCCTTGTGGGTTTACGCCAGAAGGCTTGCCCGTCGGTGTGCAAATCGTCGGTCGACATCAGCAAGATTTTGGTGTCTTGCAGTTGGCCTATGCTTTTCAGCAAGCGACGCGATTTGTCGATCAGTTGCCTCCCCTGTTGGCGCAATGAAAAAAAGGCCGCAGCTTGCGCTGCGACCCTTTTTCGGGTTGCTCCTT
>JAKVBG010000012.1 GCA_022447605.1 Mariniblastus sp. | reverse complement strand
ATCGGCCGAGCGGGCAGAGTTGGCAGAAGTCGACCCTTACAACCGGCTGTTGGCCAAGCAGTCCCGTTATCGTCTGGAGGCGGAGTTGATTCGTGATAATGCCCTGGCCGTCAGTGGTATCCTGGTGACAGAAATCGGCGGCCGCAGTACTAAGCCTTACCAACCGGCTGGTCTGTATCGCCACCTGAACTTCCCGGTACGGACTTACATGGCTGACCAGGGTAATAATCAATTTCGCCGTGGACTTTATACGCACTGGCAGCGGCAGTTTCTGCACCCGGCCATGAAGGCATTCGACGCGCCATCGCGGGAAGAGTGTACCTGCGAACGGCCGCGCTCCAACACTCCGGTGGGGGCCCTGGTGCTGCTGAATGATCCGAGTTTCGTCGAGTCCGCCCGTAAACTGGCGGAATTGGCGATGCGGGGCGAAGCGGACACGGTTGCCGATCGGGCCGAAGCGATGTTTCGCCGGGTCCTTTCCCGGCCTCCCAGTTCGGCTGAACGGGAGATCATGACGGGCCTGTTTCAGGATCATTGGAAGCATTACCAAGCGGAACCGGAACAGGCGGAACAGGTCGTGCAAACGGGGATCTCCGAGGTTCCGACCGATCTTTCCAAGCCGGAACTGGCGGCCTGGACTTCGGTGGCCAGGACCTTGCTGAACCTGCATGAATTCGTGACACGAAACTAGGGGAAATTTGATGAACGATCCTCTTCAACACTTGGCGCTGCAGCGGAACCGCAGAACATTTTTGCGCCAGGGGAGCGCCGGACTGGGGTCCCTGGCACTGGGAATGATGCTGTCGGGTGCCGCCCGGGCTGAGCGGCCGGGTGTCGGTAAGGCCGAGGAGGAGCAGAACTGGACCGGGGTGCTCGACAAGCTGCACTACCCCCAGAAGATTAAGCGCGTCATCCACTTGTACATGGCCGGCGGACCTTCCCACCTGGAGACGCTCGACTACAAGCCAAAGCTGGCCGAAATGAACAATCAGTCGATGCCGAAGTCGTTTACCGACGGTCAGCAGATTGCCCAGCTGCAGGGGCAGAGGAACAACCTGAAATGCCTTGGGCCGCAACACAAATTCACTGCTTCTGGCCAGTCGGGCCAGATGATTTCAGATGTTCTGCCGAATATCCAGAAGATCGCCGATGACATTTGCATTGTCCGGTCGATGGAGACGGCCCAGATCAATCATGACCCGGCCCATACTTTGATGAACACAGGTTCGATCATTGGTGGTCGCCCTTCTATGGGTTCCTGGCTGCTTTATGGGCTGGGAAGTGAATGTGACGATTTGCCCGGGTATGTCGTGTTGACGTCGGTGGGGGGTGGCCAATCCCAGCCGATCGCCTCCCGACAGTGGCATAGTGGTTTCCTGCCGAGTCGGTTTCAGGGAGTGGAGTTTCGCTCCAAGGGAGACCCGGTCCTGTATGTCAAAAATCCCCAGGGAGTGGATCCGCGCCGGCAGCGAGATGTGATCGATGCGATTCGCAACATGAACCAGCTCGGTAATGAGACCTTTCAGGATCCCGAACTGCTAACCCGCATTGCGCAGTACGAGTTGGCCTTCAAGATGCAGATGTCGGTTCCCCAGCTGGTTGATATCGAGGATGAGCCGGAGCATATCCTGGAGATGTATGGCACCCGTGGCGGGGATGGATCGTTTGCCTCGAATTGCCTGCTGGCTCGCCGGTTGGCCGAGCGGGGTGTCCGCTTCATCCAGCTTTACCACCGGGGCTGGGACCACCATGGTGGTATCAAGAAAGGGGTCGAGGTGACGGCCAAGCTCGTCGACCAGGCGTCGGCGGCACTGGTCCAGGATCTCAAGCAACGGGGCATGCTGGACGAAACCCTGGTGATCTGGGGTGGTGAATTTGGTCGAACGCCGATGGCCCAGGGAAGCGGTCGCGATCATCATATCAAGGGGTTTTCGCTCTGGATGGCAGGTGGGGGTATCAAGCCAGGTATCAGCTATGGCAATACCGACGAACTCGGTTATGCATCGGTCGAAAACATTTGCCAGGTTCACGACCTGCATGCCACAATGTTGCACCAGTTTGGTATCGATCACACCCGCCTGACCTATCGTTTCCAGGGGCGCGATTTCCGGTTGACCGACGTGCACGGTAAAGTACTGAAGGACCTGCTTGTCTAGTAGAAATTCCTGAACAGGGGTAAGTCGATACGATGAAACGGACGCAGCGGTTCAGGGGGAGAGTACGTGGTCGAAGTGACCGAGCCACCCGGTTTTCTGGACGAATGTGGTTTTGTTGCCTGCTGGCCGTGCTGGGGAGTGGCGCGAGTAGCGACGGGATGGTTCAGACGGAATCCGACCTGGCCAGCGTCACTGACCCGGTCGACTTTGAGAGCGAGATCCAGCCGTTGCTGGCAACCCACTGCCTCGCCTGTCATGGCCCCTCTCGGCGGGAGAGCAACTACCGCCTGGATGTCAAGCAAATCGCCATGCAAGGTGGTGATTTCGGCGAGCCACCGATTGTCCCGGGTCGCAGTGGTGAAAGCCCGCTGGTCGCCTACATTTCAGGAGAAGATCCCGACCTGGTGATGCCACCCAGCGAGCAGGGTTCTCCTATGACCCCTGAGCAGATCGACCTGGTGAGGCGCTGGATCGACCAGGGGGCGAAATGGCCTGAACACCTGGCCGGCCATGACCGGGAAGAAATCAGTACGGACCATTGGGCCTTTCAACCGATTCGCCACGTGGAACCACCGCAGGTGCGGGATTGGCCGGAAGCGGTTTTTCCCTTGACCAACCCGATCGACCGTTTCGTGGCCAAGCGGTTGCAGGAAGAATCGCTGGAGCCGTCTCCCCCTGCCGATCGAACGACCCTGATTCGTCGAATTTTTCTTGACCTGCACGGACTGCAACCGGACCTGTCGACAGTCCAGGCGTATCAACAGGCCCAGCCGGGTTCTTACTCACAGTGGGTGGACCAGTTGCTGGCCCACCCCCATTACGGGGAACGTTGGGCCCGTCATTGGTTGGATGTCGTGCGGTTTGGTGAATCCACAGGGTTTGAAGTCAACCGGGATCGTCCCAATGCTTTTTATTACCGGGATTACGTGATCGACTCCCTGAACCAGGACAAGTCGTACCGGGACTTTGTCCGGGAGCAATTGGCCGGGGATATCCTGGGCGTTGACGAGGCGACCGGTTTTCTGGTGGGGGGGCCGAACGACATCGTCAAAAGCCCCGATATCAATCTGACGTTGATGCAGCGGCAGGACGAGTTGGCGGATTACGTCCACACGACCAGCGCCTCCTTCCTGGCCTTAACCGTGGCTTGTGCCCGATGCCACAACCACAAGTTCGATGCGATCCTGCAAAAGGATTACTACGCGCTGCAGGCTGTGTTTGCCGGAGTCAGGCATGGTGAGCGGCCCCTGAAGAACCAGGTGCCGGAAACGGTCCGGCAGTCTTTGTCGGCGCGAGGGGCCGAACTGGCGGCGAGCCAGACGAAATTCGAATCGTATCGAGAACATGCTCAGCCGCCAGGCGACGAGCCGGCGAACCTGTTGGAAAGCGTCAACGCCAAACGAAACACGGATCGGTTTACTGCTCGGCCTGCGCGGTTTGTCCGTTTTACGATCGAGCGCACCAACGGGGCCGAGCCCTGCCTGGATGAACTCGAGGTTTTTGCTGCCGGCACGGACAGGAATATCGCCCTGGCCAGCGAAGGGGGAGTGGCCAGCTCGTCCGGCAACTACGCCAACAACCCGAAGCACCAGCTGCCGCATATTCATGATGGCTTGTATGGGAATGACAAGAGCTGGATTTCTGATACCACCGAGGGAGGATGGGTGCAAATCGAGTTTCCCGAAGAGATCATGGTTGACCGGGTCGATTGGGGCCGCGATCGGACCGCCGTCTACTCCGATCGCCTGGCAATCGGATATCGGATTGCCCTCTCTCTGGATGGGCAAGAATGGCAGGTCGCTTCCAGTTCTCGTCAGCGAAAACCTTTCCTGGTCAATGGTAAAGAACCGGAAGACGCGTTTGTCGTTCGACTGGAGCCTGAACTGGCCAGCCAGGCCAGGGAGGAATACCAGAGGCTGGTTGGTCTGCGCAAACAGGTTGCCGAACTGCAAGCTTCCACGCCTACCGGCTACGTCGGCCTGTTCGGGCCGGCGGAAAAAATTAAGCGTTTGCACCGGGGAGACCCGTTGGAGCCGCGCGAAGAGATCATTCCGGACACGTTGACCGTGATGGGAAGTCTCGGTCTGAGCGGTGAGACGCCGGAGGCAGAGCGGCGTTTGAAGCTGGCCGACTGGCTCGTCGATGAAGCGAACCCCCTGACGGCACGGGTCATTGTCAACCGCGTTTGGCATTACCATTTCGGTGCCGGCTTGGTGGACACGCCCAGTGATTTTGGGGTGAACGGGGCGCGGCCGACCCACCCGGAACTGCTCGATTGGCTGGCCTGGCAATTCATGGAGCATGGCTGGTCGCTTAAATGGCTGCATCGCCAGATATTGAATTCCAGTACCTATCGACAATCGTCTGCCCCGCGCGCCGAGGCGAACCAGGTCGACGCCGACGGCCGGCTGCTCTGGAGGTTCCCACCTCGTCGCTTGGAGGCGGAAGCCATTCGCGACTGTGTTCTCCAACTGTCCGGGAAACTGAATCCCAAGGCAGGGGGCCCGGGGTTCCTGCTGTTCGAGGTAGATCACGAAAATGTCCACCATTATTTTCCCTTAAAAGAGTACACGGATGAACATTTCCGCCGGATGATTTACATGACCAAAATTCGGCAGGAGCAGGATGAGGTGTTTGGGGTCTTTGATTGTCCTGATGGTGGCCAGACGATTCCCCGGCGTAACCGGTCAACGACCGCCTTGCAGGCATTGAACCTGCTGAACAGCAGGTTCATGTTGCAGCAGGCCAGTTTCCTGGCAGACCGTCTGCAGAACGAGGCGGGCGACCGCGTGAAAGACCAGGTGCGACTGGCGTTTGAGCTGGCCTATTCGCGGCAGCCGGCCCAGGACGAGCTCGACGAATCGGTGGCCCTGATCGAGTTGCATGGGCTGGAGGCGTTTTGCCGCGCCTTGCTCAATTCGAATGAATTCCTCTTTTTAAGTTGAGACTGGGAGCCTGCCATGAACTTCGATTTGTTGAATCGACGGGGATTCCTGGGAAGTACGGCTACCGGGTTGAGCAGTATTGCCTTGACCCATTTGCTGAACCAGAATTCGCTCCTCCGGCCTCGTGCCGACGACCGCGAAGAAGGGAAGCGGCCGATTCGTCCAACCATTGACCCCAAGAACCCGAATCGAGCTCGGGCTCCCCACTTCTCCCCGGCGGCCAAGAACGTATTGGTCATCTTTTGTGCCGGTGCCTGCAGCCAACTCGACACCTTTGATTACAAACCGGAACTGGTGCGACGTGATGGGCAACCGATGCCGGGTGATAACGTGATCACGTTTCAAGGAGAACAGGGAAACCTGCAGAAGAGTCCCTGGGAGTTCAAGCCGCGCGGCGAGTCGGGGAAAATGGTCTCGACATTGGTGGATCATATCGGAGAGTTGGCAGACGATCTCTGTTTCATTCACTCGTTGACGGGAAAAACCAATACCCATGGGCCGGGTGAGAATTTTATGTCGACCGGTTTCACGCTGGATGGATTTCCCAGTATGGGTGCCTGGGTGACCTATGCCCTGGGGAGCGAGAACCAGGACCTGCCGGCGTTTGTGGCCATCCCGGATCCGCGGGGAACACCGCAATCGAGCGTCAACAACTGGGGGCCGGGCTTCTTGCCTGCCGTTTTCCAGGGCACCGATTTCAACGCGGCTTCGCCGATTCGAAACCTGGTCCGGCCCGATCGAATCTCGATCGAGCGCGACCGGGCCACGCGGGATTATTTAAGACGTCTCAACGAACGACACTTGCAAAAATTTCCCGGGGATTCGGAGTTGGCGGCCCGGATCGCCAGTTATGAACTGGCAGCCCGGATGCAATTGAGCGTGCCCAGGATCAGTGATCTTTCCACTGAACCGGCTCATATCCTGTCGATGTACGGGGCCGATGATACCGAAAACAAACTCAAAGCCCAATTCGCCCGCAATTGCATCCTCGCCCGGCGGCTGATCGAAAACGGGGTTCGATTCGTCCAGCTGTTTAACGGCGCCTACCAGACAGGAGGGGAAGGTGTCAGTAATTGGGATGGACATAAGACGATCAAGAAGCATTACGACATTCATGGCCCCATTCTCGATCAGCCGGTCGCTGGTTTGCTCAAGGATCTCAAACAGCGCGGCATGCTCGAAGATACGCTGGTGGTTTGGTGTACCGAGTTTGGCCGGATGCCGACGTTTCAAAAAGGAGCCAGTGGCCGAGACCATAACCCGGCCGGGTTCACAGCCTGGATGGCCGGGGCGGGTGTGAAACGTGGTTACGAGTATGGTGCCACGGATGAATTCGGTTACAAGGCGGTCGATAAACCGGCCACGGTTTACGATTTCCACGCTACCATCCTGCACCTGTTAGGGCTGGACCACGAACGGCTCAGTTACTACCACAACGGGATCGAGCGGCGGTTGACCGATGTTCACGGCCATGTGATCCGGGATGTGCTGAGCTGACCTGTGGCGCGGGGGCGGGGCAGCTACTTGCGAATGATGGGCTGATCGCCACGCTTCTTGATTTCTACGTTTTCCGATGTGGAAACGCTTTCCTCGTTGGGTGAAGCAATACGGTTCACAAATTTTTCTGTCATTTTCCCGTTGTATTCCAGGAAACTGTCGGGTCCTTCATAACCTTGAACCTTTTCGCTCCATTCAACTTCCTTGCGAATCATCTTGCCTTGGGCCAGGTCGAAAACGGCATACCCGTTGGTCAGTTGTTGGAGAATCTGTGAACGAACTTTCTCACTTTCGATCGGTGTCAATACCTGTGTTTTGAACGAGACATATGCGTACTTTCCCTTGACCTTGTTGAGCTTGTAGTTGATGCGCGCTTTCAACTGCTGCTGTCGGCCCTGCTCATCGGTGCCCTGGAAACTGGTGGGAACATACCACTGGTGTCCAACTGCAACCTCGTCTTCGGGCAAGGGAATACAGATATCGCCGACGCCGAACTTGGCCTGCTGGGAGCCTGATTTTCGATCCACGATTTTTCCCTCAGGGGAAATCGTAATCATGGCCAGCGGTTTGCCAATTTTTTCCAGGATCCCGGCGAACTCCACCGGTGCGGATTCATCGATGTTGCTATCAAATGTGACCGGATCTTCTTCACCAATTTTCTGCCACATCTTTACGGACTCGATGCTGTGTACGAATCTCATATTCCCAGTCGTATCGACATCGACCACTTTCCAGAGCTTGGTTGACTGGCTGCGGCTGGAAGTCTCTTCGAGTGTTCCGGCAATTTGAGCCTTGGTGGAGGCGGTGTGTTCGACGTCCCAGCGCAACTGGTCGTCGACCAGGAACCGGTAGGCCAGCTTGTATTTCTGCTTTTGATTGAGCCGTTCTGCGGCTGACATGGCCCGATCCGTGGAAGTTTCATCCTGAGCGATGGAGATCCCGAGGGGACCCATGACCAGGGTTGCCAAACAGAGTGATGTAAGACGCTTCATCGATCGTCTCCCTACGAATTCAATGCTGCCGCGAATGTTCGGACGCCAAATTGGGGCGCTAATGTTGAGCAGGATTCTTCTGGTCAATCGCGCCGCCCCAACCGAGCTTTTCTCTTAGCGTACGATAGTAGCCTTTTCCCTCGATTTCGATCAACCGGAATACGCTGTCGGCTCGCTGAATTCGCACCCGGTGACGGCTGTCCAGACTGGCCAGGACCTGGCCATCCAGGACGGCACAGGTCGATTCGTTTGGCTCCGTGACGACAATTTCATACACCCGGTCCGCCGTATCGACCATTGGCCGCATGGTTAACGTGTGGGGGCTGATGGGTGATATCACAAATGCTTGCAGATTTTTTCTGAGGATGGGTCCGCCGGCAGACAGGTTGTGAGCCGTCGAGCCGATGGGGGTGCTGACGATCAGCCCGTCACATCGATACGAGGTCGAAAATTCTGCGTCGACATACAGGTCCATTTGCTGGATGCTGAAGGGAGGACCCCCGAGGATAGCGGCTTCGTTCAGCCCTGTTTCATCGCAAATCAGCTGGTCGTCCTGGAAGACCTGGCAGCGCATCATCAGGTGGTCGATCGTGCGGTACTTCCCCTCGGTGATCTTCTGTAATGCTGATTCCAGCTGGTCGGGCTGAATATCGGCAAGGAAACCGAGTTTGCCGAGATTAACTCCCAGGACCGGGATCTGTTCCTGCCCCATCGCCCGGGCCGCCCGCAGGATGGAACCGTCTCCTCCCATCACGATGGCCATGTCGGCATCGTGATTGAGAATCCTGGCATGATCGTTGAGGTCTTCTTCGACGATTTCAAAATACTGTCGAATGACGGGGCGCAATCGTTCTACGGCCGACATCAACCCTGATCGACGATCGGCAAAACCGACCAACACGACCCGTTTTGGGATATCGTTTGAACTGGCCATGGTGGAGTTGCCCCGCCTTTAGGATGGAAAACTGTAGCCTGACCGTCAGCCGACAATGTTTTTCGATTTTGCCACGGAGGCCGCCTGACGGCAGGTTTCCATGATTCCGTCGGTATCGAGTTTCAAATCGGCCAACAATTCATCCCGTTTCCCGTGTTCGACAAACGTATCGGGTATGCCAAGCCGATGGATACGACTGGCATCCAGATGCATCTCGTTGGCAGCTTCCAGAACTGCACTTCCAAAACCGCCCATCAACATTCCCTCTTCTACCGTGACGACAAAGGAGGTCTCCTCGATGGCCCGGCGCACTATTTCACGATCAACCGGTTTGACGAACCGGGCATTGACGACCCCGATGTCCAGGCCTTCCTGCTGCAATTGTCTGGCGGCCTCATGGCAGGCGGCCAGTTGAGTACCAGCGCACAGGATCGTGCCGTCGGTGCCCCATTGCAATACTTCGGCTTTTCCCAGTTCGACCGTCTGCAGTTCCCGCTTGATTTCCGACGCTTCCGTCTTGGGGTATCTCATGCAACAGGGGGAGTCCTGGGCCAGCGCGAAATCGAGCATGGCCCCGATGTCGTTGGCATCTCCGGGCGTCATGACCACCATGTTGGGGAAGATCCGCATGTAACCGATATCAAACGTCCCGTGATGGGTCGGGCCATCGGCGGCCGTTAAACCACCCCGGTCCATCATGAAAGTCACCGGTAGATCCTGTAGGCATACTTCCTGGAAAATCTGGTCATAACTGCGCTGCAGGAACGTGCTGTAGATGTCTACGATGGGTCGCAGCCCGGTTTTGGCCTGACCTGCAGCGAACGCCACGGCATGGGATTCGCAAATGCCGACGTCGAAAAAACGGTCCGGGAAGGCCTCGCGTACCGGCTCCAGTTTATTCCCCTGGCACATGGCCGCCGTGATGACGGTCGCTTTTTCGTTATGTTTCATCTGATCAAGAATCGCGTCGCGCGCGTGGTTGGTATATGCGACTGCCTTGGCCGTTGACGTGGGGACCGGTGTCTCCCCTTCCAACTGGAAGGCTGGTGGGGTGTGGAAATAGACCGGGTCTTCGGCTGCCGGCTGGAAGCCATGTCCCTTGTTGGTGATGACATGTAACAGAACGGGGCCATCCATGTCCTTCACCATTTTCAGATATTTCTTGACAACATGGATATTGTGCCCGTCAATTGGACCAAAGTACTTGAAGCCGAAGTCTTCGAACATCATGCCGCCATGCATGCCGGCTTTGACACCTTCCTTAATTTGAAACAGGAGTTTCTCTGTCGGGTCACCGAAAACGGGAACCTTGTTCAACAGGTTGACGACCTCCGATTTCATTCCTGTATAGAAAGGGTTGGAGCGGAGGCGATCCAGGTAGCTGGCCATACCACCGACCCGCGGGCAAATCGACATTTCGTTGTCGTTCAGTATGACCAGCATCTTGCTTTTCAATTCGCTGGCATTATTGAGTGCTTCAAAAACAATCCCCGAGGGAAAGGCGCCATCGCCGATGACGGCGACTGAATGGTTGTCGGTGCGGCCTTGAACATCATCACCGCTGCGCAGTCCAACCATCGTGGAAACACTGCAGCCCGCGTGTCCTGTCATGAATAGGTCGTACTCACTCTCGTTCGGGTTGGGATAACCCATCAAGCCGCCCCGTGTGCGAATCGACTGGAATTCGTGGTAGCGACCTGTGATCAACTTGTGGGGGTAAACCTGATGGCCCGTATCCCAGATCAGCCGGTCCGAACGAAAATCGAAAGTGCTGTGCAGTGCCAGGCACAATTCGACCACTCCCAGGTTGGAAGCGAAATGGGCGGCGCGCTTGCTCAAGAGATTGCACAGCGTTTCCCGGATTTCATCGGCGACCTGCTCCAGTTCCGCAGTGGACATCGACTGCAGTTGCACCGGCGATTCGATGGTTGACAGTAGTTTCGTCATCGGCGGTTTACCATTTTGTGTACGTAGTGGCTGGTCAATCTCATCAAGGTCTACCTAGCGGGTTCGATCGACAACAAAGTTGGCGAAAAGTACGAGTGGTTCTGCTGCTGGCCCGAAGACTTGCAGCGCCGATATGGCGGATTCTACCTTGGCCTGAGCCAGATCCTCACTGGCCTCAAATCCCAGGACGAGTGGGTAGGTCAATTTGCCATGTTCCGAATCTTTTCCTGTCCGCTTGCCCAGTTGAGATTCTTCGCCCTGTACGTCCAGTAAATCATCCACGATCTGGAAGGCCAGGCCGATGTCATTCCCGTAATCGCATAGCGCTTCCATCATTTCCGGAGTGCCACCCGCAATCGTACCTCCCAACTCCAAGGAGACGGTCAGGAGCGCCCCCGTTTTCCTGCTGTGAATCCGTTGCAGTTGGTCAATGTCCGGTTTGCTGAATTGAGCGGCCAGATCTTCTACCTGTCCCCCTACCAGCTGTCGCGGACCTGCCGCGGACGCCAGCAGTTGGCAGCATTGCGCGGCGACCTGCGGGGGGGTGTCGGTTGCCATGACTTCGAAGGCCATCGTCAGCAGCGCGTCGCCGGCCAGGATCGCAGTCGCTTCGTCGAACTGGACGTGACAGGTTGGCTTGCCACGTCGTAAATCGTCGTCGTCCATGGCGGGGAGATCGTCGTGTATCAACGAATAGGTGTGGATCATCTCCACCGCACAAGCGGCCCCTAAAGCGTTTTCCATCTTGCCACCACAGACGTGTGCGGCAGCCATGACCAAAAGTGGTCGCAAACGTTTTCCATTGGACAGGAGGCTGTAGCGGATCGCCTCCCGCAATCGCTCCGGGCAGGATGGGTCGCTGTCGTCCGCGGTAAAGCGGGTGTATTGATCGAGGCGCCGGTTGATCAGCAAGCGGGCTTCCTGGACCTCGGCCGGGAAAACCTCAACATCCGAAATCGACATGAATATTTTTCTTCGCAGTCCGTAATGGGGATCGCCTGAAAGTCCATACCCACGTGAGAACGATCCCGTTCGATTGAATTAACCGTCATCGCTGAGCCGTTGCAACGCTGGTCCAGGCGACGATTACCCGTGGGAACCAATTCTAGTACAAATTGATCGAATTTGCAGGTAACGGCGAATCCGGAATCCGCTATTTACCACGTTTTATTACGCTATGATCTCAAAATAGGCCACTGTCAGAAGGGTCAACTTCCTCCTCGCCCGACTCGGACTCGGCCGGGTTGCCATCAAAATGCCGGGTCACCATCCGCCCTTGATCGTCCAGTTCGACCAGCAGCTCGATTTTCCGTTCTGCCTGATCCAGCGCCGAATAGCAATTCCGCAAGTGTTGAATCCCCTGCTCATATTTTTTCAGTGAATCATCCAACGTTAAATGCCCCTGCTCCAGCTGGGTGACAATTTCCTGCAACTGTTGGAATGACTGTTCAAACGGGATCGAAGCAGGCTGCGATTTTGTTTTGCGGGCGGTTTTTTTCTTTGCCATGGTTCTACTTGGATTTGATTTCCTCAACACGACTGACCAATTGACCTCGATCCAGCCTTGTCTGGATCTTATCACCGACGGCTACGTTTTGGCAGTCGGTGATCGGTACATTTTTCAGGTTCGTGGTCAAGCTGAAGCCGCGCGAAAGGACGGCCAGTGGATTGTACGCTTCGAGCCGAGCGGTTTCGGTTTCCAGTTTATTCCTGATCTCCCGCAGTCGCTCCAGCCGGGCGGCGTCCAGGCGTTGGGCCAGGGTGCTCAAATGCTCGCGACGTGTCCTGGTGATCCGGGTCGGCTCCCGCAGCGCGGGGTGCTCTGCCAGTTCCGACAGTCGAAGGCGCGCTACCGGTAGAACGGCGTGGATCGAGCGGTACAGGCGTGAGCGGTGTTCCTTGAGCAAGTGCCTAGTTTGAACCAGGCGTTCCGGCAGCACCGTAACGAGTTGGTCAGCCAGGCGGTCGACTTCTGATTGGTGATGATGCACGGCTTGCAGTGGACGGGTCAGCACGGGCCGACTGGAGAGGTTTTCCAGTTGTTGGTGGAGCGAGCCAATCAACTGTTCGGCGTGGCGATCCATCTGGTCCCGGAACCCGCGAATCTGGCCCCGGATGTCTGACAGATTCGGTACGATTCTTTCTCCCGCCTCGGTCGGGGTCAGAGCTCGCATGTCGGCGACCAGGTCGGACAGGGTCAGGTCGACTTCGTGGCCGACTGCGGATATGACGGGAATGGTGCATTCATGAATCGCCCGGCAGACGACCTCCTCGTTGAAGCTCCAGAGGTCCTCGGCACTTCCTCCCCCGCGGGTGACCACCACCACGTCGAACGAAGGTCCCGGTAGTCGGGAACATAACCGGATCGCTTCCGCAATCTGGTCGGCGGCGCCCGGACCCTGCACCTTGGTCGGCACGATGGTCACGTTTAAAATAGGCCATCTTCGTTGGATCACCTGTAGAAAATCGTGTACGGCTGCTCCCCGGGGACTGGTCACAACGGCCACCCGTTGCGGGAACCCGGGAATCGGTCGCTTGAACTGGGGGTCAAACAGCCCCTCGGACTTAAGTCGTTCATGCAGCTGACGGAAGGCCAGTTGCAGTGCCCCCTGCCCGACCGGCTGAAGTTGCTGGATAATTAGCTGGTAGGTTCCCCGCTGCGGGTAGACGTCGAGGTAGCCTCGACAGAGTATTTCCTGGCCCTTTTCCGGGGAAAAACGGATCTTGGCGGCATTGCTCCGCCAGATGATCGCCGCGAGCTGGGCATGTTCATCCTTGAGCGTCAGGTAATAATGGCCGGAGGCGGCCTGGGTGATTTCCGAGATCTCGGCCTTGACCCAGAGGTCTGGGTACTCGGCATTGAGGGATTCCTTGATCCCGTCGGTAAGCTCTGAAACCGTCAGGAATTCCGGGTTTTCCATTTTTCTGGCCACATCAAATCTCCGGGATCGGCGGTGACCGTATCATATTCGATAGAGGGTGTGAACGACCAGCGGGTGTGTGATTGCCAATTCGGTCATTCCCGGACATAATGCGTGGTTTCATTAAGCGGACAGGGAATCCCTCATGAAAGATAAAATAAGACATACGGCAATCACTTTTGATGATGTTCTGCTGGAGCCGGCCTACAGTGAAGTGATTCCCTCGGAAGTAGACGTCTCTACCCGCCTGACGCAGAGAATCCGTCTTAACACGCCGCTGCTCAGTTCACCGATGGATACCGTGACCGAGAGTGAATTGGCGATCGCACTGGCCAAGGTAGGTGGCCTGGGTGTGATTCATAAGAACATGTCGATCGCCGAGCAGACAGAACAGGTCTACAAGGTCAAGCGAAGCGCCAACGGGATTATTTCGGACCCGATCACCCTCTCACCTGATTTGACCGTCGGCCATGCCAAAGAACTGATGATCCAGCGCAATGTCTCCGGTTTGCCGATCGTGCAATCGGACGGCACGCTAGCAGGGATCCTTACCCGGCGCGACCTGCGTTTCCTGGAAAGCGTCGAAACCAGCATTTCTGATGTCATGACCAAGGAATCCCTGGTAACAGCTACGGGGGCTGTGACACTTGAGGAAGCTGAGAAAATTTTAACGGCTAAAAAAGTGGAGAAACTTTTACTGGTTGACGAAAATAACAAACTGACGGGACTTATTACGATCAAAGACATCGACATGATGAAGCGGTTCCCCAATGCTTGCAAGGATAAGCAGGGACGCTTGCGAGTGGGTGCGGCAGTCGGCGTCCACGATCTGGAGCGGGTCGACAGCCTGATCTCGAAGGACGTCGATGTTCTGATCGTTGACAGTGCCCATGGTCATTCAAAAAATGTCGTGGAGACGATTCAGGAGATCAAAAAACAGTGGGATATTGACGTAATCGCCGGCAATATCGCCACGGCAGAGGGGTGCCAGGCCCTGATCGAGGCAGGTGCCGACGCCGTCAAGGTGGGCATCGGTCCCGGGTCGATCTGCACGACGCGGGTGGTCAGTGGAATTGGAGTACCGCAGATAACGGCGATTCATGAAGCTGCCAAAGTGGCGGACAAGAACAACGTGACCATTGTGGCTGATGGAGGAATCAGGTACTCGGGTGACATTACCAAGGCGATCGCAGCGGGTTCCCATGCCGTGATGATCGGTGGCCTGTTTGCCGGTCTTTCCGAGAGTCCCGGTCAGACGATTTTATACCAGGGGCGCACCTTCAAGGTGTACCGTGGTATGGGTTCGTTGGGGGCCATGGCCAAGGGGTCAAGTGATCGTTACCGGCAATCCGATCAAGGGCCAGGTAAACTGGTACCCGAAGGTGTTGAAGGTCGAGTTCCCTTCAAGGGGCCACTGAGTGATTCCGTTTACCAGTTGGTGGGCGGTTTAAGGGCCGGGATGGGCTACTGTGGTACCCAGACCATTGAGGAATTGCGCACGGATGCGCGGTTCATACAGGTATCGGCGGCGAGTGTTAGAGAAAGCCACCCACATGACATCGCAATTACGCAGGAAGCACCGAACTACAGTACCGATTCATCCGGTCATTCTGACTAACCTGCCAGGACGAACAGGGCTGTTGCTGCTGTTCGTTGTTGGCTCGCTTTTTTCATTTTCCAGCGCCGATGCCCAATCAACGGTTTCGGTCGATTCCGTTCCGCGCGGAACCTATGCGATCGAACCTGTGGCTCCAACAGTCAACGCACCGAGCTTCACTTACGCTTCCTCGCCGCCGGCTGCCCCACGAAAAGCGTCGGGCGGCGGTTTTGGAGGTTACCTGCCGGCCCCGGCTCCGGCATCACCCGCTCAGCCTTCCTCGCGATGGATGAAGACGGCCAAGTCGGTCCAAGAGAAAATCGGCTCGGCTCGGGGTTTTCCTCAGAAAATTGGTTCCGCCATGAAATCCCAACTGAAAACGACGGGTGGATCGCTGAAATCGGCGCTCCAGTCGGTGGCCGGGTCACAGGCGCAGCGGTCATCCTACCGGTCGGTCCTGATCAATCCCCCGACACAACCGATGCGGCAAAAGCCGACTCGACCGACAGTCCGTTCGGACCAGCAGGTGGAAAATCGGATGGGCGAGGGGATGGTTCGCACCGTTTCCCTGCAGGAGCTGGTCGAAATCGGGGCGGATGAGACGGAGTTGCTCAATGTTGAATTTTCCGAGTCCGGTGAGTTGCCACTTGAATCTCCCCGGCGGAACCGGACAGCGGCCATTCCAGTCGATTGGTCGACGTCTGAACCGAGTTCGCTGGACGGGGGCCCGCCTCCGTCAGTTTATGTTCCCGAGAATCGACCGGGGGATGCCCCGTTGCCACCCGATTGGGAATTGCAGGACGAGAGTCGCCGTGGGGACGTCGAACTTGACCTCTCCTCGCCCCTGCCCCCGACACAGGATCCGGCGGATCAAAATAGAGAGCTGCAGGAAAACCGTGACCAGCAACGGCTGGAAGAACTGGAAGGCGATATGGAACTTCGCCTGTTGGACAGCGAACGATTTGAGCAGGATGGGCTGCCGTTACGCGACCAGTCGTGTGCTGCCTTCCGCGAGAAGCTGTTGAACAACCCGATCACTGAAATCGCTCTGGATCTCAGCCCGCCAGGATCCAGTCGCGCTGGGCAGGGTCTGAAGAGGGTTTGGACGAACCGCTATGGTGAAGTGTTGGCCAATGGGACCCTGGTCGATTTGAGTCGTGGTTACGCGACCGTAAAAACCGAGGACGGGCTGAAACGCTTGGCCGTGGCTCGGCTGAATGATGCCGATTGGTCAGCCATCGCTGAGCAATGGCGAATCCCGGTCGATTGCAGCGTGGGAGGAGTGGCATCGGTTGATCGTCATTGGCATCCGCAAACGTTTACCTGGACTGCCAGCTCCCTTTGTCACAAACCGCTCTACTTTGAAAACATTCAACTGGAACGCTATGGCCACTCCGCCGGCCCTCTGCTGCAACCGGCGCAATCGACGCTCCATTTCTTCCGAAGTTATGTCACGTTGCCATTTCGCATGGCATTGAACCCGCCGAGGGAATGCCAATATGCACTCGGTTTTTATCGACCTGGCAACTGTGCTCCCTGGCTGGTGCCGCCGATTCCGTTCAACGTGTTTGACAAGTGTTTCTATCAACCGAGTGAGCCAACCTGGTCCTGGTAAGCCATTCTTGCGTTGGTTGCTGGCAGTCGGGGTGAGCTGATGGTTACAGGTCCGGGGAGCATCCACCGCCGCAACAACGTGGCATGCTGCAACTTTCCGGGGCGTCCCGCAGCGGCAGGGAGCCAGATGACTTGGGGGCCGCCGCCACACTCAGGAGTTTTTGCACATCCTGGCCTTGGCAATCGGGGCATTCGGGTTGTTGATTCCCCCGCACCAGGAACTCAAAATCAGTTTTGCAGTGATCGCAGTTGTATTCGTAGATCGGCATCTCACACCTCACTTGGTTTTGTTTTATTTTAATCGAAAGACCGATGGTGGATCCAGACATCGCGAGTGCCCATTCCGTTGACGGGCCGTTTATTACACCGGCCCAGAGCCGAGCGATCGATCGCCTGGCGATCGACCATTACGGTATTCCGGGGGTCGTGCTGATGGAAAATGCGGGGCGCGGTTGTGTGGAACAGCTGCAACAGGCAGGTTGCCAGGGGCCGGTCGTCATCCTCTGTGGGCCTGGCAATAACGGGGGAGACGGGTGGGTGATGGGCCGCCATCTGGCCGCTGCCGGGGTCGCTGTGAAATGCGTGATTCTCGGTGACCCGGCCACTTACCGTGGCGATGCGAAAGTGAATTTCGACATCGCTTTCCGCCTGTCTCTGCCGATTGAATCGGTCGAGACAAGGTTAGAGCAAAACGAGTTGCAGCAGGCGATCGCGACGGTTGATGGCAGGCCGGTCGAGTGGATTGTCGATGCGATGCTGGGAACGGGTGCCCAGGGGCCTCCGCGGCCGACTGTCGCGGAAGTCATTCGCGTGGCCAACCAGCTGGGGGCCCGCACGATGGCCGTCGACCTGCCCTCAGGTCTGGACGGCGAAACGGGAAAACCGCATGAGCCGACCTTTCGCGCCGATATCACCTGTACCTTTGTGGCGGCAAAAACAGGATTCCAAAGGGCCGAGGCCGCTCCCTGGTTGGGCGAAGTACACGTGGTCGAAATTGGTATCACGCCCCATATCTTGGACGAGGTGCTGGGTTGACCTGAGGCATTGGAGTAACGACTAGTGGTCTTGCCGGAGGTAGATCCGGGTCCGAGAATTTCTGCTTGATGATGATCGATCCTTCCGGGTCGGTCCCTTTTCCTGAAAGCATGGGTCGTTGACTGTCTTGGTCGACGTAGACATGACAGTAGCTGTCGGCGTGAGGGCCGGCGGTTGCGGGAGAAGCTGCTACAACGCAGAAGGTACTGGCTGCTGGATCCATCCTGGAAGGTCGCCTCGTCACCCGCCCATATTTATCCGCGGTAGCGTGCCCACCCTATCTGTCTGCAAGCTGGTGGCTAAACTGGATAGGATGGTTAAAAGCAACTCCGACCGTGAGGGGAATGAATCGCGATGATAAATGATGACGCCCCGCTCCTGGGAGGTATGCCCGCAGCCCACTGCGCGATCGTTCGGGCTGGTACCAGCAGCGTAGTCGTGCTGGATGGTCGAACCATCCGGCCGGGTGAAGCTGGCAAGAAAGAGGTGTTGAGGATCATCCTGGGCCAGGATTTTCAAGGTGGCTTGGGCGGTAAGACATCGCAGGACAACAAGGCAGCGCTGGCGTGGCCGGCGGACAAGCGGGGCCGATTTCGTTTTCGTTTTCTGCAGGTTATTCCTCACAGCCGCAAGGTCTTGCCGATGGAGTGTTCCAACGCTGCGGCTGCTTCTGCTTTGTTGCCGCAGTTGGTTCGCGGGGTGTCGCCCGAGCATCCGGTCATTCACACACGTAATCTTTCTACTGGCCAACCGATGGAATTGTACCCGGAGATTGTCAGGGGTGTTCCGCGGTCCTGCGGTATCCGATTCCTCGTTCGACCTGCAGATCGGCAAGCCTTGCGCGGTTTCGGTCGGCCTTTTGAACTCAAGATCGGAAGGCGAAAGCTTCGGTGTAATCCGGTTTTACGAGGCAATCTTTTTCTGTTTACCGAGATCGATCCAGAGGAGATGACGGAAGAAATTATGGCAGGCATTGAGAGAGCGGGAATGCGTGCAGCCCGGAAATCCGGTTTTCAGCCACCCTCCGGTTACCACCCCAAGGTCGTTCCTTTCCAGGTACTTGAGCGGGGGGAGAAATCGGCGGTGAAAGCGGCCAGTTTTTATCACGGTGAGCGTCATCGTTCGATGCCCGGTTCCGCTGCCATGGCGTTGACCGGGTTCCTGGAAACAAAACTTGGAAGCGTTGATCAGATCACTTGTTGCCGCTGGAAGGTTCACCATCCTTCGGGTGAGTTTGAAGTTCGGCTGGGCTTCCATCGCAAGCAGTCAGAAATTGAGTGGGCCGAATTCACGACTCCGGTTCATCTGATCGGTTGGGGGGCTGCGGCGCTACCCTGGAGAAGGGGCTGAAATGTGTGGGATTGCAGGCTGGGTAGCGGACACGCCAGGTTCCCCCAGTGAAATCGAAGAAATCGTGATCGCTATGGGCACGGCCCAACGGAATCGCGGGCCTGATGCGCTCTATCATTGGAGCAATGAACGGGTTGGTTTGAGTACGGTTCGCCTGGGGATTGTTGGTTCTGCTGGGCGTTCGAAGCAACCGTTTGTGGGGGAAAACGGAAGACGGATGATTTGCAATGGCGAGCTCTATTCACCCAGGGAAACCATGGCGGATTTGGGCAGCGATTTTCAGGACGATGATTGTGATGGTATTGCCCTGCTGAAAATGTTGGAGAAAAAAGGCGTACATGGATTGCGCGAGGTCGAAGCGATGTTCGGGCTGGCCTTGTTGGAACCTGATGGCAGTGTCTTGTTGGCAAGAGATGCCTGGGGGCAGAAACCCCTGTTTGTCTGCCGGCGTGACGGTCACTGGGCGTTTGCGTCCACTATGGCAGCGATGCACCAAGCACTGGGGCCATTGCAGATCCGGCCCGAGGCGATGATGGAATGCCTGATCTACAAGAGCATTGGAGGTCTTGGCAGTTCGTTCCAGGGGATTCGTCAGGTTGCCCCCGGGGGTTGGATGCGTCTGAAACCGGATGGTACCAGTGAAGAGGGGGTTTGGTTTCAGTGGCCCGATATGGACGATCGTTTGGCCACTCCAAGTCATGTCCGGCAACTCCTCGAGACATCCATCACCCAGCGCTGCCCTACCGATATCCCGAGTGCCATTTTTTTGTCAGGTGGGCTCGATTCAGGCATTGTCGCCAGTGTGGCCACGGCAGAATGTAAACGCCTCGGTCTTTCATTGCCCCATGTTTTTACGGTCGGTTATGAAACCGGCGGGTGGCGGGATGAACATGATCTGGCGGTTCAGCAAGCGAAGGAATTGGGCCTGGAGCATACGGCAATCACTGTCAAAGCGGAGGACGTGCCGGGCTTAATGCGTGATGCCGCAGTGGCATTGGAGGATTCCATTCACGATCCGGTGACGGTACCTACCCTGGCATTGTGCAGGGCGGCCGCCGCCGATTTTCGTGTCGTGTTGACAGGAGATGGTTCGGATGAATTTTGGGGTGGCTACGCCCGATTTGACGATGTCCCTGCCAACTTGACCGAATATTTGGAACGGACGTCGATCTTTGATTATCGGGAGCTCGGTTTGACGGGATCGCCTGCCAGTTATCTTGAGGGAGTGCCTGTTCCTGACACTTCTCTTTCCCCCTTGGACCGGGTCTTGCGGCTGGAGGCATCCAATCGGATGCGAAACTATCACTTGAGCCGGGTCGACAAATTATCCATGAGTTGTTCGCTTGAAGCGCGCTCCCCGTTTGTGGATTTACGGGTTACCCAAGGTGCCGTAAGCTATTCTGCGTCGATCAAACGACCGGGCGGAAAACCGAAGGGCTTATTGATTGCTGCTTTTCGTGACCAGCTTCCCCAGTGGTTGGTAGAGCGCCGCAAGCAGCCATTCACCGTACCCGTGCAGGCTTGGCTTTCAGGTAAACTGAACAGCTTTGTTAACGATACACTGACAGGAAATTCCTTTGTCAGCCAGTGGGTCGACCCCTTGGCTTACCTGGAGAAGTTCCGGAAGGTGGCCAAAGACGGTGGTTCTGATGAGCGGTTTGAAACGGCTCTTGCTATGAAAATCTGGTCCCTCCTTCATCTGGAGATCTGGTACCAGTCTTTTGGGAGACAAATGGAGGACCGACCTTAATGTCAGATTCAGATAAACAGGGCGTTGATGAATTAGCCGTTGAACTAAGTCAAGCCGGAGTGGTGGATACCCACTTTCATGTCGGCCCGGAAATTTTGCCCCGTCGATACGATGTGGCCGGGATTGCTGCGGCAGCAAGGCCTTGGGATGCCACGCTTGTTTTAAAGAACCATACCTACCCCACTACGCCTTTGGCGGCTCATGCGAGGCAACATGAAGGCGCCAACCTGCTGGGAGGCACTGTCCTGAATCGATTTGTGGGCGGCCTGTCAGCGGACGCGGTGGTCAGTGCTCAGAGTGGGAATCGCGCGGTTGTGTCAGGTCCGAGTGAGGACCCGACCTTTGTCGTCTGGATGCCAACGGTCCATGCAGAGAGCCATCTCGCCTCCCAAGGGCAGCCTTTTGACCCGCGTTGGGGAGGCTGTGGCGCTTGCTGTCAAATGCATGAAGGTGAGCAGACCGATGAAGTTCCCGTACGAGTATTTGATGACGACGGTCAGCCAGTTCCGGAACTGGCCCTCGTGTTGGAGGCGATTGCTGAATATGGAGCAAGACTGGCAACAGGTCATCTGGCTGCCGAAGAAATCATGAAGTTGGTCCCCCTGGCCTTGGAAGCCGGCGTGCCGGCAATCATCCTGACCCATCCACATTACCCTTCGGTCGAACTCTCGGACGATCAATTGGTTGAACTAACCCGGGATAGCCGGGTCTATATTGAACATTGCCTTGCAATCCATACGATTGAGAATGTGCCCCTCGAGCGTTTCGAGGAGTCCATCGAAGCGACCGGCTCGCAACAGGTCATTCTTTCGACCGATTTTGGCCAAGTCCACAGCAATTCCTTTCCTGAGGGCACGATTCGTTTTGCTCATGCGATTGATCGTATGGCAACCGGCAAGTTGTCCCATCAAGAGCTGATTTCGATGTTTACGGAAAACCCTAAAAGGGCCCTGGGGCTGGCGGAGTGAGCGCGTTTCTGCTGGCTCAGTCTTCAAAATAGAGATGGTGGCCGGCGACCATCTCTTTCCACCAGTTGTCGAAGTCTTTGGGCGTCCAATTTAGGTAATCATGTTTGCCAAATTGAAGCGAACTGCCTATCCTCGCGGCCACATCCAGATCTGCTTTGGTTTTCGCGTGGCGCTTTTCGCCCCAGGCTTTCATGAAATTTTCAGCCGTTCCATTCTGGTTTTTGAAGGCGACCGCCAGCGCCATGGCATCCTGAATTCCGAGAGAAACCCCGGCTCCGATATGGGGGACCGCGATATGGCCCGCATCGCCCACCAGGGCGACTCGATCTCTTGTCAGCCGGTCGGGCACACCTTTGTAAATCGCCTGTTCAAACAGTGTTTCCGTAGCTTGGGCAGTCGCCGCAAAAGGTTCGGGCAGTTGTTGGCTCATTTCGGCCAAAAGGCTTGAGCGGCGTTCGTCGGACATTTGGCCGGGTGGCAAAGACCAGCGGTGACCTTTTCCTTGGCGATCCGTCAGGAAATGTTCCAGTTCTGCCTCCGGGCAGTTGCGATACCACATCCAGTTAAGAACACGTTCGCTGGTGGATGGTTGAGAGCTGGGAATCCAGTAAGCCGTTACATGGCTGTTGTTAACAAAGCAATTCACAAAACCAGGAGAGTCGGCCCACTTTTTCAAAGATCCCGAAGCGGGGGGCAGATCCTGTTCACGTACCATGCCGCGGATTGCCACGTAGCCGCAGTAGGACGGTTCAAATTCGGGACAAACAAAATGACGAACAGTCGAGCCGAGTCCATCAGCCCCGATGACATAGTCAAATGACTTCACGCTGCCATCGGAAAAGTAGATAAAAGCCTTGTCGGCATCGCTATCGACCTTGGTAACCGTCGTGCCCGCATGGATTTCGGCTGGGGAAACTTGAGATCGTAGTTGGCGGTAAACCAGTGACCAGGCTGTCATGTATTTGTGAATCGGCGTTTGCCACAGCTCGCGCCCATCCCCGCCAATTACGACCCTGCCGGTAATCGGATGACCTGCTACGCCTCCCATGGGATCGACGACTTCCGGGTCCAGTGCAATACCGGCTCCTCGCTCGGAAAGTTCCCCGTTAGATCGCTCAAAAATGGAAACATGACATCGATGCGATTTCAGAAACATCGCCGTGGCTAACCCGGAGATGCTGCCACCGACCACACCAATTTCCGTTTGCTGTTTGTTCAACGTTCATAACCCTCGAGAGAATCGGATGGCGTTTGCAGCGTGGTTATGGATTCCATGCGGTTCGGTTGATTTGCCTCAGGGATCCTGTCAACTCCCTGTTGGTTTTATTGCGAGACGATCTCCCCCAAGGGGCTTGCCCCGTAACCGGCGCGGCATCTGTGCCGAGCGGCGGTCATGATTCCGTTTTCCGACTCTCAGATTTGTGGGAATCGGCGGCTGCCGCGGCATCGGAGTCAAAATCTTTCCATTTCATTGCCCGCTGCATCGGTTCAATTCTCAGAACCACTTCCCCGTTCTGGAAAATGCGAACGGTACCGCTTGATTGACTGACCACAACTGCGATCGCCTTTGTGTTCTTGCTGATTGCCGCCCCGGCAAAGTGTCTCGATCCGAGGCCGGTGGTCATGGTCAACTCGACAGGCGAGGTATCGATGATCCTGGCCGACGAGACGACACTCCCGTTGGCCGAAACAACGAACATGCCGTCCAGTTGAGCGATTTCCTTGATTCCTTCACGGACCCTGGCATCAAACAGGCTGCGTTCATCGGCCGAGTATCCTTTGACGGCGTCAAACCCGGCAGCGCGACTCTGTTCCATCACCTTGCGGTGATCCCCCACGACAAACATGGTTCCTACGGCCTTGCCTTCCCGTCCATCACGGCCAATCTCAACTGACAGGTCGACCACGATTTTCAGTGTGTCCAGGGGAACCTTGGTTTCCAGTTTCTTCAGGTCGCGGGCGGTCAGCTTGCCAAGCCGTTCGGTCAATTTGACCACGCTGATCGTGTCGATCGTGTCCGCGTCGAAACTGTTGTAGATCGCCACCACGGTCGAACCGGGTCGGAGGTATTCATCGGCAACACTCTCCAGTACGGCCTGAGTCAGGCGGTCCTGGACCGAAGCTTCGGGGATGTCGAGTTCAATCACCGGGATTTGGGCTTCCAGCATCGCTTGCACCACTTCCTCGACGTGGGTGGCCACGACGAGATCGGTTTGGCTGATCTTCTTTTTCAGACGGGCGATGTCCGGTTTTCGCTCAAGTAACAGAAGGACCGCATCTGCCTCGGTGGCTTTGGCCAGTCGATTTGCCGAATCAACCAAGGAAAAAAACGCTTTGTCCAAACTGGAAGCCATGGGTTAAAAGATGGGTAGCTGGAATGACGGCTCAGACTTTAATTTACGTCTTGTATCGCTCGGTGACAAGCAGTGCTAGTTGGGAGTCACGTGCCTGCCGATGGCCTGTAACCTCGAGCGACGGCCTTGGGGGGGCGGGGACAGCCTAGCGGATTTGCTTCCCGTCCTCGTCGCGGGCGATTCTGGAGGCAGGTTTTTCCTGCAATTCGATGCCGTACTGTTGGACAAAATCCTGCCAGGCGGCCACGTCAGCGCCGATATCCTGGCCCGTAGCATTCCTTAGCGACTCGGTCGCTCGAACCTGGAGTGCCGGGTCGGAATCGGTCAGGGCCATGGCCAAAGCGCGGACCGCATTTTCCCCCGTAAAATTGCCCAGGCTGCGGGTGGCTGCCAGTCGGACATCGGTGTTGGTGTCACTACCGATGACTCCCTGCAATTGTGTGATGGCGATTCTGGCCGGTTTTTGTTGCCAGCTTTGGATCGCTTCGATACGGATATCCGGGTCCGGATCGTTCAAAGCCTGTTCGAGTGCGTCGTTTGCTTCTGGGCAATTCAATTCACCCAGCAGGCGGACGGCGTTGAGTCGAAGCAGGAGGACCTGGTTTTCGCGGGCGATTTCTGCCAGCTTGATGGCGACCTTGTCCTGTTCCTGGCTGGGCGAATTCAGAACATTGGCTACTGATTCGTTCATTTCCCGTTTTTGCTTGAAAAGCGTGTCGGCAATCTGCTCTTCGGCTAACCACTGGTCACGAACCCAGGGGGCGAGATTACCGGTTCGCCAGAGCGGTCCTTCGGCACAGGCTGGTAACAGCGTCAAAGCGAGGATAAACGTCAGAGAGAGTAACAGGAAATCACGTTTTTTCATGGCGTTTTAGACCCTTCTACCGTTTCAAGTTCGGCGGACTCTAGCAGAGATGCAGAAGCCCCCATAGGTCGATCTGCTCGCTAGCAAAAAGTGGCAGGCCCCGTTTTTCCGTGACTGTTTTTCCGCGACTGAAGACTCGCCCCAACGGCTTGGCTCGAGCCTGGATTCCGAGCGGACCTGGCGACAGGATGCTGATCTGCGGCCTGTCCAAACAAGGGACGCCTGCTGGCTGCTGGACCGGGAATGGTGCACGATAAAAAAAAAGGGCGTCTTCGGAGGATTGAAGACGCCCATGGTTAGCCAATTCCGAAGAATTGGCGAAGCCACTGGAAGCTATTGATTTTCATTGGTCGGGGCCGCTTCAATTTTTGGAACTGTTTCCTGGTGCCCCGTTTTCTGTTCATCGTAGTACTTGGAGCCATAACCATATCCGTATCCATAGCCATAGCCGTTGTAGGCGTAGCCGGCCCGGTAGGCACCGTAGGTGTATTGGCTCCCGTAACCGGATTGGGCACCCACCCCGTTGACCACCAGGCCGATGATGTTGGCCCCCAGGTTGCGCAGGATCTCGGAAGCTCTCTCGGCACTGATTCGGACATTTTTCTTGATCCGTAATGTCAGGATTACGCCGTCGACACGCGCCGCGATCGGGCACGGGTCTGTCACCGCCAGCAGCGGTGGTGTATCGATAATCACGAAATCAAATTCTTCCCGCAACTCTTCGATCAGGTCCTTGACGGCCGGCAGGGAACTTAACTCGGCCGGGTTGTTTGGCTTGTTGCCGGAAGGCAGGATCGACAGACCTCCCACTTCGGAGCATTCGAAAATCACATCGCGCCAGTGGGACTGCCCACTGAGGATGGTCGAAAATCCTTCATTGGACTGAATGCCAAAGTTACTAGCCTGAGAGGGTCTCCTCATATCGGCGTCGACCAGCAGGCACCGTTTTCCGGATTGGGCGATCGAGACCGCCAGGTTGGCGGCCAGCGTCGTTTTGCCATCACCGGGCGTCGGGCTGGTCACCTGGATCACCGAATGTTCTTTCCCTTGCGTATTGAAGTAGAGCGCGGTGCGAACGGCGCGGAATGCCTCGGCAGTTTGTGATTTTGGTCGGTGATAACTGCATAGGATCGGATCGATCGCCGAGTTTTCGACCAGGTAGCGTTTGCTCTGGTTGATGACTGGGACGTGACCAATCAGCGGCAGATTCAGTTGCTTCACGATTTCGTCCGGGTTGTGGAACGTCTTGTCGGCCAGGTCCACGAGGCAGCCGAGCCCAAAACCGAACAACAAACCCATCATCCCTCCAATGCCGAGTGAAACGGGAAGGATAGGCCAGACGACGTCGCCGTAACCGGCCACTTGCAGGCTGCGGAAGGTGAACCCTTCCTGTTTGTTGCCACCGTTGAGGTCTTCGCTGGCATCGATTTCCAGGATCTTGTTCCGGGCCGTGGTCAGCAGACCCTCGATGTAATCCCGTTCCCGTGTCAGGTCGTCGATGGCTTCCCGGACTCGACTCAGTTTTTCTTCTTCAGCGACATGAAAATCGAACTCCTTGGTCGCTTCCTGCAGATTCGATTTGGCATCGAAAATACTCTGCTCAATCGCCATCAGGTAGCGTTTCAGGATCACATCATCCGTTTCGTTGTTGAGCGAGGATGAGCTCAACGCGTTATCCTTGGCGAACTGCCGCCACATCGCCGCCTGGGCGGCCAGGCTCTTGACGGTGGGGTGGCTTGTGCCGAGCCTCATCTTGGCGGCATTCAATGCGATTTCGGCTTGTGCCGTTTTCTGGGAGAGTTCGTATTCACTCCGCAGCATCTGTTCACTGCCGCTGTTGAGGGACAGGTCCTTGTTCTGGGCCAGGATCCAGATCTGCTCCTTCATCGCCTCTTCACCATTATCCATTGCTTCCAGGATGCGTTCTTTGGAGGCGAGGTAGTTGTTGAGTTCGATCTTCAGCAAGTCGACTCGACTGGAAAGGTCGTGAATCCGGACTTGATGAATATTTCGACCATTTTCGGCAACTACTGGCGACGTGATCTTGCCTCGCATCAAGCGGATCTGTTCCACCACATTCTTGTAACTGGTGTCGAACTGGTGCTTGACATCTTTGAGCAATGTCACAAATTGATCGCTCTTGTCATTGTACTCGTCTTCCAGTTCGTTCCGGTACGTTTCGATCAGGTTGTTGAGGATGGTCTGGGAGTCATCGCCGTCGGTCGAACGGAATGAGAGTTGGAAGTTGTAAGGATCTTCCCGCTCCGGTTCGATTTCCAGGTTTTCCAGCACTTCGGCAACCGCTTCGTCTTCCGGCAGGTCAGACAGGGAATCGAGGACAAACAGGTTGTTGTTTTTCAGGCAATTGTGGACCGTGATTTCCTGATTGATGATGCGGTCGTGACGACGCGCGAAATTTTCCGTTTCCGGCAACATCAATTCGGAACGACTGATGGGCAAGGCCATCGGGTTCTTCGGTTCGATCCGGATGACCGCCTTGCTCTGGTAGATCTTTTCGGTTTGAACGTCATACAGGTAGCCGAGTGCCAATCCGGTTACGAGACCCAGAAAAATCAGCCATTTCCTGCGGTTCAAGACACCCCAGAAATCGAAGGCGATTTCCTGTTCCATCTGGTTCGGGTCGGATAGAAGAATGGGTGCCCCGACCTGCGGTGGCATCGAATGGTTTGGCGTTTCCACGGTAATCCTCCAGGTTGCAATCAATTGGAAACGAGGCCCGGCGGCGCCGGGTTCAAATTAGGCGAGATGAGGTGTTTCGTTCCAATGTCCAGTGGTCTTTCAACTATACCAAGCCGACCACCAATCTCAACTGATTAAACGTTTGCTCGAGTTAACAACTCGGCTTATGCCTGAATAATTATTTTAATCGGAAGCATCGCGATTGTCGGACATTTCTGTGACGGCGCTGCCGGATGGATGCAACCCAATCCCAGGGGGCGGGAAATCGAGTCGATCGGGGTGGTTGAATGGTAAGAAATTCCGATATTCGGGAGATCGCTACTCCCCTTGGGCCGTCCCCGTTGATACCATTTTTGGCTATGTCCAAGACTCCCATGATGCGCCAGTATGACGAAGCGAAGAAGCTGTGTGGGGATGCCCTGTTGCTGTTTCGAATGGGCGATTTCTATGAGCTGTTCCACCAGGATGCCGTTACGACTTCGAAAGTCCTGGGGCTGACACTGACGAGCCGTGACAAGGGTGAAAATGCCATTGCCATGGCCGGGTTTCCCTACCACCAGTTGGACAGCTACATGGGCAAGCTGATCAAGCAGGGATTCCGAGTTGCCGTCTGTGAGCAGGTCGAGGACCCGAAGACGGCAAAAGGTCTTGTCAAACGTGAAGTGCAACAGGTAGTTTCGCCTGGAACCGTGACGGACGAATCGTTGCTGGAGCCGACGGAAAGTAATTACCTGGCCGCCGTCGTTTCCGATTCAGGGACGGCCAAAGTCGATCCGCCCGTTTACGGGGTGGCCTGGATCGAGTTGTCGACTGGCCGTTTTGTGGCTACGGTTGCCAAGCCGGAGAAAGTCGCCGATATCCTGGCTCGTTTGGATGTGAGGGAAATCCTCTGCCTGGAAGGTGAGATGGATTTTGTTCGGTCTGCCAGTTCGAACGCTATGCTCACCACCCGCCCCGGCTGGTCCTTTGCGCTGGACCACGCTTCGAATGGGCTGTTGAAGCAGTTCGGTGTGAGTTCCTTGGAGGGTTTCGGGTTGGGAGCGGGTGATCGCCCTGGTATCCGTGCCGCCGGTGGCATACTGGAATACCTGAACGAGACCCAGAAGAGTCGATTGGAACACGTGGACGGGTTGATCCCCTACCGCCCCAGTGACTCGGTGGAAATCGACCAGGCCACCTGGCGGAGCCTGGAAATCAGTCGCACGATTCGAACCGGCAGCCGTGAGGGCTCTCTGTTTGATGTGATTGACCGCTGCATGACACCGATGGGCTCCCGCCTGCTCGGGATCTGGTTGACTTCTCCGTTGACTTGCCAGCAGGAGATCGAGCAACGGCATGACGCAGTGGAAGAGATGGTCAAGAACCATGAAACGCGTCGTGACCTGCGGCAATTGCTCAAGGGAGTGTTCGACCTGGAACGATTGGTATCGCGCGTGGCTACGGGTCGCGCTGCGCCGCGTGATCTCAGCGCAATCGGTAAGACTCTGGCCGTGGTCGCTCCACTGATCGAGCGTCTCGAACCGCTCGGCAGCCCCTGGCTGGGGCAGTTGAAAGTGGAACTCGATCCTTGCCCCGACCTGTTGGCCGAGTTGCGGCGGGCCCTGCAGGATCCCTGCCCTGCTCAGCTCAAGGACGGCGGGGTGTTGCGACCCGGGTTTGATGCGGAGCTGGACGCATTCCGCGAACTGGCCCAGGGTGGCAAGCAGTGGATTGCCGAATACCAACAGACGATATGTGAACAGACCGGAATTCCCAGCCTGAAAGTCGGTTACAACAAGGTGTTTGGCTACTACCTCGAGGTAACCCATACACATCGGGACAAGATTCCCTCGACGTTCATCCGGAAACAGACCCTCAAAAACGCTGAACGCTACATTACGCCGGAGTTGAAGGAGTACGAGGAGAAGGTTCTTTCGGCTGAAGAAAAAGCGTTGGAGCTGGAATGGAAACTGTTCGATCAGTTGCGGCAAATGGTGCAGGGCAATACTGGGCGTTTGAAATCCAACGCAGCCGTTCTGGCCAACCTGGACGTGATCGCCGGGCTGGCCGAGTTGGCAGCCGCGCAAGGCTATTGTCGACCGGTTATCAGCGACGATCAGTCGCTGATGATCGAAGAGGGACGCCACCCCGTATTGGACATTCTTGAGCCCCTGGGGGCATTTGTTCCGAACGATACCTTGATCGATGATGATCGGGGTTTTCTGCACCTGATTACCGGTCCCAACATGGCGGGCAAGAGCACCTACATTCGACAGGTTGCGCTCATCACCCTGTTGGCTCAAATTGGTAGTTTTGTACCGGCCAAGTCGGCCAAGATCGGTGTGGTCGACCGGATTTTTGCCCGGGTTGGGGCCAGTGATGAACTGACCAAGGGACAGAGTACGTTCATGGTCGAAATGACGGAAACCGCGCGGATCCTGAACACGGCGTCGGCTTCCAGCCTGGTGATCCTGGATGAAATTGGTCGCGGGACCAGTACCTATGACGGGGTTTCCCTGGCCTGGTCGATTGTGGAGTACATCCATGATCATATCGGTTGTCGGACCCTGTTTGCGACTCACTACCACGAACTGACCGATTTGGCCACGCAACTGAGTGGCGTTCGAAATTACAACGTGGCGGTCAAGGAATGGGAAGAGAAGATCGTTTTCCTGCACAAGATCATCCCGGGATCGGCCGACCGGAGTTATGGTATCCACGTCGCCCAGTTGGCGGGTGTTCCGAAGGCAGTCAACCTGCGGGCAGAACAGATTCTGGAGAAACTCGAATCGTCCGGTGGGACCGACCAGACGCGTGAAAGCCTGGCGGACCGTTCCTCGGCCCCCGGTCAGGGGATTCAAATGACCCTGTTTGAAACGGCAACTCACCCGATCGTCGAGCGGCTGAAGGTCGTCGATATCAATGAACTGACACCGATCGAGGCGATCCAGGTGCTCAGTGAATGGAAAACGGAATTTGCCGAAGAATCGCCCCCTTTGAAGGCGGGCGATGATCGAAATTGAAAAACGAAGTTGATCGTAAGCCGGGTTTTGTAACCAAGAGCATTGGCGACGATCATTTATCTAGATCGTTTATTGCTAAACGATTCAAGCAGCCTACCCGAAAGTCATCGTGCGGCGGACTACCGCTGCTTTCTGCTTGGCTTTGCTCCGGATGGGGTTTACCTAGCACCGCCAGTCACCTGGCAGTCTGGTAAGCTCTTACCTTACCGTTTCACCCTTACCACGCGGCGCCGGAGCGCCCGTTCGGCGGTTTACTTTCTGTGGCACTTTCCCTGGCTTCACAGCCGGTCGGCGTTACCGACCATCCTGTCCTTTGGAGCCCGGACTTTCCTCTCGTGGCGCGAGCCACCAGCGATCGTCAGATCAACTTCGTCATCGAATTCTAGTGTCCGGCCGGCCAGTGGTGATCCAGGAAATCTGCCGAGGCGCGCAGAAAACAAAAAGATTTTCGTTTCCCTACCCCGGAGGCCCCGGGGTGGCGTTTTCCTACTGCGCCTACTGCCCGAAAACGGAGTCGACGAACTTGTCGAGTGACGAGTTCTTCTTGGGTCGAATCGTAATCACATCACCCGGGTGGATTGCGTAATTGCATTCCTGCACAGTGTGGTTCTGCGCGGTATCGTATTCGACCGGCAGACGCAACAATTGTCCCTGCCCATCGACGGCTCGGAAGATGTTGATCTCCATGGTGCGAAAGTCGCCAATCGCGCCGGTTGATTCCAGTACTGATTGGACCGTCATCTGATCGCTGACCGGAAGATGTTTGACGCGGTTTTGGCCGAATTTTGTCGTGATCCGCACCATGCACTGGGTGTTGGCATCCGGCTCTACCACAGGGATTTGCTCACTGCCAAACGGGCTGAGGGAAGCACAGCCGGACTGGAGGCAGATCAGGATTCCCAGCATGATGGCTGTGGAAACGGTTGTTTTTGCGTTCAAATTGGTACTCGTCATCGAACAGTCTCATTTTCGCGAATGTAACGAACGGGGCTTAAGCCATAAGTTGAGGCGTTAAACTTTCCCTAGACCCCCTGCTTGATATAATCGGCATCGGCAACAGTTTCTCCCGTCTTTAGTTTTTTCCGGTGAGCTTCCGGAAATTGTTTGTTCGCGAGAGTCTGCTGGCAGTTGGTTGCTGTCAAAACCGTCAATCGAGCATTGGTATTCGCCGGGTGCGTCGCTAAGCTCTCAGCAAATGTTTCCTTTCACCCCCTTCCCCGAAAATTGTTTCGACCATGTCGAGCCGCTGGAATGAGAAGACGATCGTGATCACCGGGGGTTCCCGTGGTCTCGGGCTGGCGATCGCCAAGGCGTTTGCCAGCAGCTCGGCCAAGGTTGTCCTGATCGGCCGCAACCAGGAGGATCTCGCCCGGGCTCAGCAGGAGGTCAGCGGGATATCCAAGGCAGGAGGGGTGGAGACCTGTTCATTTGATATCACCGATGAGCCAGCTTTTGAGAGCCATTTTTCGCAGTTGGTCGAGCGTTTGGATGGGATCGATGTCTGGATCAACTGCGCCGGCAAGTCGATCCGCTGCGACCTGGCCGACTCAAAAATCGAGGACTACCGGGAGTTGATGGAGATTAACTTCTTCGCGGCAGCCCGTTGTTCGCTGGCGGTATTACCCCACCTGAAGCAAAGTGGGGGCCACCTGGTCAACATCGGTTCCCTTGCCTCCAAAACCGCCTGGCCCTACGTCGCCCCTTACTCGACCAGTAAGCATGCCCTGGCTGCCCTGACGGGCCAGCTGAGACTGGAGGGTCCGAGCGAAGTCCATTACCTGCATGTCTGTACGGGCCCCATTGCCAGGGATGATGGCGAAGACAGGTACCGGGACCAATCGGCCGACCTGGGAGAAAAAGCGAGGCAAGCAGGTGCTGGTGCCCCGGTCCGAAAAATTGACCCGCACGATTTGGCGGAGCGAATTGTGCGGGCCTGTGAGCAGCGTTCGCCGGAACTCGTCCTGCCAGGGCGCTCGAAGTTCCTCTTTGCGTTATCCCAGCTTTCACCCCGCTGGGGTGACCGGCTGTTGCGACGCTTGGCTCGAAAGTAACCGTTGAGCGGTTGCCGAAAAGTCCAATCCAGTCCAAAATCTACGGCACCCGTCCTGCGTCGTCCGGATTGTCCCTGAGTCGACGTACCGGCGGAGTTGGTAAGGGCGTCGAATTCGCCCGGTATCATCCTGTTTCCCTGATTGATCACGAGCAAACCTGAAAACCGATGAGCGCATTTCCAGAAATCAAGAAGATTGAATACGAAGGTCCCGATACGGATAACCCCCTGGCATTTCGCTGGTACAACCCCGATGAGATGATCGAGGGAAAATCGATGCGGGATCACTTGCGGTTCAGCGTCGTCTACTGGCATACATTTCGTGCCAATGGTTCTGATCCTTTTGGGATGCCGACCCTGAACCGGCCTTGGGAAGATGGTACCGATTCGGTTGAAAATGCCCAGAACCGGGCGAGGGTCGCCTTTGAGTTCATGGAAAAGCTGGGGGCACCCTATTACGCGTTCCACGACCGGGATGTGGCCCCGGAGGGTAGCAGTTTTTCGGAAACCAATGCGCACCTTGATGCTGTTGTCGATGTGCTGGCCGAAGAGCAGGCGCGGACTGGTATCAAGCTGTTGTGGGGAACGGCCAACCTGTTCAGTAATCCCAGATTCATGCATGGCGCGGCGACCAGCCCGAATGCAGAAGTTTTTGCCTACGCAGCGGCTCAGGTAAAAAAAGCGATGGAGGTCACCTACCGTCTGGGAGGTGAAAACTATGTCTTCTGGGGTGGCCGCGAAGGATACATGAACCTGTTCAACACCGATATCAAACGGGAGATGGACCACCTGGGCCAATTCCTCAACATGGCCGTCGATTTTGCCAAACAGATCGGGTTTGAAGGGACGTTCCTGATCGAACCGAAGCCAAAAGAGCCTACCAAGCATCAGTACGACAGCGATGCAGCGGCCTGCATTAACTTTTTGCGGGCGTACGGCTTGATGGACCATTTCAAATTGAACATCGAAACGAACCATGCGACCCTGGCCGGTCATACCATGATGCATGAATTGGATTATGCTGGCGCCCAGGGATGTCTGGGCTCGATCGATGCCAATACGGGTGATTTACTGCTCGGCTGGGACACCGACCAGTTCCCGACGAATTACTACCTGACCGCCGAGGTCATGTTGATCCTGTTGAAGTATGGCGGGATTGCGCCGGGCGGTGTGAATTTCGATGCCAAGGTACGGCGCGAGAGCATCGACCCGGTCGACCTGTTTTACGCGCACATCGGTGGTATGGATGCCTTTGCCCGTGGCTTGAAAATTGCGGCCGCCATCCGGGCCGATGGTGGTCTGGACGAGTTTTTGGGCGAACGTTATGCCAACTGGGACTCTGGCCTGGGCGCGGAAATCGAGTCGGGGCAACACGGTTTCGAGTCCTTGTACGAATGGATGTCGCAACAGGGTGAGGCAGCCGCGAATACCAGTGGCCGACAGGAATTCCTGGAGAATTACATCAATCGATTCATCTAGGTCGGTATCCGGCTAGGGTTGGTTACGACTCGATCGCTCCCTGGCAGCTGGAGCCCGCGCCCGCCGTACAACCAAAGCAGTGTCGACCGGTGACGATCGCCCGGCTCCCCAGTCGGGCCGAATCAAAGGCGTTGATATGCCTTGGCACACTCGCCACGGTAGGTAATTCCAGCATTTGGTTGAAGTCACAATCGAACAGGCTTCCGTCCCATGAGACCGACAGCATCTTGTTGCACATGACGCCCGTCAACGCGGCCGGGTTGAACGCATCGATTAACATCTGCATGTAGTCCTGGTAGCTTCCCCGGGCCATCAGGTCCTCCAGGTATCGACTGATTGGCATGTTGGTGATCGTGAACAGGCGATTGAATTCGACCTCATGTTCCTCCCGCAGGTGTCGGCGGTAGGCAATTTCCAGTTCTTCCTGGGAAGGTGGCAGGCTGGTGCCAACCGGGTTGTAGACCAGCGTCAACAGTAACCCGGAACCGGGTTGGCCGTAACCGAGGGCATTGAGTTTCTGCAAGGCCCGGATTGAATCGGTGAAACTCCCTTGTCCACGTTGTGCGTCCGCGTTTTCCTGGAGGTAACAGGGCAAGGACGCGACGATTTCAACTTGATGGTCAGCCAGGAACTGGGGCAGATCGGTGAATCCATTGGCCAGCAGGATCGTCAGATTGCAGCGGTCAATGACGTGGCAATCCATTTCTTTTGCCGCGGTGACAAAGTATTTGAAATGCGGGTTCATTTCTGGTGCGCCACCGGTCAAGTCAAGGGTCGGGATCGCACCTGTCCGGATCGCTGCCAAACAGGCATCGATCGTCTCAAGATCCATGATTTCGCGCCGGTCCGGACCGGCGTCCACATGACAGTGGCGACACGTCATGTTACAGAGTTTGCCGACATTGACCTGGAGGATCTCGATCCCCTGGGCCATTAGCGGCGGGCACTCCTCCGCTTTCAGGGCCTCTTCAAAGCGGGGCAAAGGGGCTTCCCCTTCCAGGATCTCCCGTTGCCGAGCGGCGCGTGCCAGTTCAGATCCACGTCGCTGCAGAGATAAGACCGGGAGTTTTTTCAAGGTGATTTCCAACCATGTTTTGGTCGTGTCTTAACAACAGTTGCCGTCGTTATCGCCACAGCAGTTCCCCGAAGAAAGTTGCGTCAATGGGACCTGGTGGCCTTTGGTTTCTCGTGCGTCGCGGCGGCGATCCAGAGAGCAATCAAATAGCTGGGCCCCGTCATCCGGGACGGGTTGCTCCGGTTCCAATAGGTAGAAATGCTGTGAGATTCCCTGCTCTGAGAGCATTTGGAATGTTTTTTCACAAACCGCCATCGGGACCCCGCGGGGATAGGTCCCGCCATCATCGTCGATGACTTTGGCAAAGGGCCCGCGGTAGATGGCCGCCTGATTTTTTTCCAGGCAGACATCGCTGAATGGCTTGAAAGCGAGCAGCGTGACAGAGCGGAATTCAATTCCTTCCACCGTTTGCCAGGGCTCAGCCTGTCGTTTGTCAATCTGCACTCCCTGGAACCCGGCCTGACAAAACTCGTCGGTAAAACGGTCTTCGCGCCAGGCACCGGAAATGCAGCCTGACCAGAGTTGCGGGTTGTTCTGCATGGCATGCGGGACGTCTTCGTCCGAAACAATATCGCTGATCGCTGCTCGCCCTCCCGGTTTGAGGACCCGGAAAATTTCCTGGAACAATTGTTTTCGATCCGAGTGGCGGACGAGATTCAAAACACAGTTGGAGACAACACAGTCGACACTGTTGTCCGGGATCATCGGTCGCTTCTGCCGTAGTTCGTCCTGCAGGGCCAGCATGTCGATTGCGTACTCGGCACCCTCGGATTCGATTTGCTTCATTTCAGCCGCCAGGACCTCCAGTTCGATGGCCAGGTCCTGGATGCGGCCACAGCGGAATTCAATATTCCTGTAACCGATCTTTTCAGCGACTGTTGGCTCATGTTGCCTGGCCAGATCCAGCATGTCGCGGTTGACGTCGACACCAATCACCTTGCCCGATTTGCCTACCAGCTGGGAAATGATGAAGCACAATTTCCCGCCCCCCGATCCGAGGTCGACCACGGTGTCCCCCTCGCGAACATAAGGGGACGGGTCGCCACAGCCATAATCCCGCTCGATCACTTCCTGGGGGATCACTTCCAGGTACTGCGTATCGTAAGTGACCGGGCAACAGAGCGCTGGTTCGGCCTGCTGGGAAGCGGCTGAATACCGTTGACGAACCGATTCGTCAGAGGGGTGGTCGAGATCTTCGGTTTGGGTGCTCATGCCAGGTGACTCGTTAAGGGATTGGCGGCAGCGGCAGATCGACGTCAGGCCTGCCGGTTTCCCGGATATTATCTCGTAAATTAGCCGGACGTAAACGAGGTGTTGGATCTTTAACCGCTACGATTTTTAGGCGGGGAACGTTGCTGTTTTCGTTTTGCCCGTGGTTTTGATTGCTTTGACGGCGTTTCAATGGCTGAGCCAATTCATCCAGCGCCATGTCATCAAATGGAAAATGCAGGCGGTAAACAGCAGGCTGTTGGCAGTCTTGAGTGAGCATCGTCCCCATTCGATCCGAGAGGGTAACAGGAAAACCAGCAACGTGACCCAAAGGGAAATCACGAGTGCCGATTGCCACCCCAGGTACAAACCACACAATAGGAACCCGTAAAGAAACGAGGTGGGAACCGAGTGATTTTTTTCTGCATCGGCGGACGGATGGCCGGGAACAAGTGGGTGGTCGGTCGTTGATGTTCCTTTTTCTTGGTCGATGGCGGGTTCCGCAACACCAGGAAGAAAGGGTTGGGCGGAGGCCATTTCTGGCCATTGGAGTAAGGGGTTGATGCGTTTCCCCCACAGCCGGTTCAAGGTGATCCCGCACAGGCCACCCACGATGGTCCCAGTCAGCAATGTCAGGAACAGGTTTCCCTGCCCGGCTGGTGCCGGGTAGGGGTTGGCCCACGGCCACTTGTAATTGACCAGGAACATGTCCGGTGCGACGAATGACAGGCCGATCCCGGTCAACATGCCTGTGATCAGGATCGATCTGGGGATGGGGAATCGTTCCAGATCGACCAGGGCGAAGGCGAAGAGAAAGAGCAAGAGGCAGAGTTGCCCTGCAACGATCTGAATTAAATCCCACTTCGGATCGAACAGGAGCTGGACAAATCCGCCGCCATCATGGGGCGGACGGATTGGCAGGGTGATACCGCCGCTGGTCAGCGTGGCCAACGCTACGAGCATGAAAACTGAGCCGAGGATCACTTCCACCATCAGGTAGCGTGGTGAAATGGGTGCCTGGCACGTAATGCAGTGGCCATCGTTTCGTAGCCAGCCAAGCACGGGAAAATTGTCCCACGGACCGAGACGCCTGTGGCAATAAGGACAACTGCTATGTCCCAGGATGCTGCGGCCACGGGCGGCGCGCCAGGCAATGACATTCAGGAAGCTGGCAAAACAACTGCCCAACAGAAAGAACCAGATGGCCGCGAACAGGCTGAATGAGTAGCGTTGGGCACTCTCGATCCAGCGCAAGTATTCGCTCAGCGAACCAGATGGATTGGGAATCCACTGGATGCAGGTGGAAATTGTCAGGGGCAGGACGATCAGGAAAAATACCGCCAGGCTGCCAAGGAGGCAGCCTGCCTGCTTGATAGCCTTCCAGGGGGGGTGTCCCATATGACGGTCCCGAGGTAGAGGATAAAGGCAGCGCCCAAGTCAGCAAAGGACTTGGGTGGTTGTCAGTCTACTGACAATCCAGCGAATTGTGACTGCCGTCGCAATAGGGAGGTGTTTTGGTCTGTTTGCACTGGCAGAGATGGCGTGTTTCATCGACTTCGACCTCGAATAGCATCGGTCGAAACTGGGTGTCGCCATGTTTCCCGTCACAAAAGGGCTGGTTAGTCGACAGACCGCAGGTGCAATACGCGTACTTTTTCCCGTCTTTGAGCTCGACCTGCTTGGGGCAGGTGTCGGCAATTTTCGGTTTTTCCATCTTAAATGCCTATCAAGAAATCGATCGATAAACAACAAGGCGAACTGTTGAACAGTAACCCCGATTATTCTACAGGCAATGGATGCGGCGTGGCCAGTACCGACGATCGGCTGGGGCGGGCTCCGCCTGCGGGTTCAGGAATTCGGGAGCAGACCGACCACATCCGTAATGTCGATCATCCCGACGGGCCGGTCATTCGCATCGACGACCGGTAATTCGCTCAGGTTGCGACAGGCCAGTGTTTCAACCGCCACCGACGTCCGGCTCCCAGTGGTCACCGTAAATGGATTGCGAGTCATGACCTCGTGAATGGGTGCGTCGAAGAACCGGTCCTGTTGACGCTCCAGCATCCGGGCCAGGTCACTATCGGTAAACAGGCCGGTCAAATGACCTTCCCGGTCGACGACCAGGACGACGCCTACCCGGCGGTCTTTCCCCTGGTAACGAACGTAAATTTCGCGAACGGTCTCCTGCTCGTCGGCGACACGACAATGCTCGATAGGCCGCATGATCTCTTCGACCAGTGAGAGTCTTCGGCCCAGGCTACCGCCCGGATGGTACTTCGCAAAGTCCATGGCCTGGAATTCGAGCTGGGCGGAAACGACGAGGGCCAGGGCATCCCCGATGGCCAACATCACGGTGGTGCTGGTAGAAGGCGCGAGCTGTAAATGACCCGTTTCCGGTGTCTTCCCGTAATCCAGTACGACCTGTGAGTAGTTGGCCAAGGTGGAATCCGCGCGGGCTGTGATGGAAATGATCGGTACACCAAACTGGTCGATGCGAGGTAAAATCTGGGTTAATTCGCTCGTCTCACCGCTGTTGGAAAGGGCCAACACGACATCGTTTGCTCCGATTCTTCCCAGGTCCCCATGGAACGCTTCGCTCGGATTCAAAAAGTGACTGACGGTTCCGGTCGACGCCAGAGAGGCAGAAATCTTTTGACCAATCCAGCCGGCCTTGCCGACACCACAGACAATGACGGCTCCCTGGCATTCCCCGATCAATTCAACGGCATTGACAAAGCTGACCGGAAGATTGGCTGCCAGGTTCTCCAGGGCCCGGGCTTCATCCTGGACAATTTTCCGCGCCTGGCGCATTACGTCGAACGGGAGCGAATGGCTGTTTTTGCGGATTGCTTCCATGGCTAGGCTGCCTTTTCTTGATCCATTTCCCTGAGACGGTGATAAATTTTACATCGCTTGAGCAGGTCGTCGTGAGTGCCACAATCGACGACCTGGCCGTTGTTCATGACCATGATCTGATCGACCAGTTCGAGGGTCGACATCCGGTGGGTGACGATCAAGGTGGTGCGGTTCTTGATGAAAGATTGAAGTGTGGCGTGGATCAGGCTTTCGCTTTCCGGATCGATCTGGCTGGTCGCTTCGTCCAGTATCAGTATTTCCGGGTTGTGCAGGATAGCTCGGGCCAGGGCGAGCCGCTGCCGTTGTCCACCTGACAGTCGCCCACCGTGTTCGCCGATGTCGGTTTGGTAGCCGGCCTCCAGTTGAGAAATGAATTCATGGGCATGGGCGCTTTGGGCGGCCTGTTCGATTTCTTGTTGGGTTGCCTGGGGATTGCCGTAGCTGATATTGGCCGCAATGGAATCACGGAACAGCATCGTCAATTGTGTGACGTAGCCGATTTTCGCTCTCAGCTCGTTGGGGGAAAATTCTCGCAGGTCGGTGCCCCCGACCCGGATGGTCCCTTCGTTGACGTCGAAAAACCGAGGCAGCAGATTGATCAGGGTGCTCTTGCCGCAGCCATTGGGACCGATGATGGCCAGGGATGAACCGGGCGGCAGGTCGAAAGAGACTCCGTTCAACACGGGGGCCTCTTCCCCGTAGGAAAACTTCACATTTTCAAATTGAATACCGAGCTGACCACTGGGCAGGGCGGCCGGTTGAGCGGGGGCGGTGACGGCTGGACGCTGGTCAATCAACGGGAAGACCCGGTCGGCGGCCACAATCCCCGCTTGAACCATGTTGTAGACGTCCCCCAATTTCCGCAGGGGATCGGAAACCCCGATCAGAAAGGCGAAGAACACCATCAACTCACCAAATTCCATCGGGGCTGAGCTCATGCGGATGTTGAACAGGTACATCTCCTGGTTCAGGACCAGGTAGCCCCCGGCCAGGATGGAAAGGCTGATGATGCCGACTCCCAGCAGTTCGTTATTGGAACGCGCTAAGGCTCCGTACAGAGCGATGCGCATCCCCTTCTTATAGACATCATGGGCTACCACCTGAAACCGTTCTCGTTCGTCTTCCTGCATGTTGAAGGCCTTGACAACGCGCAGGTAGGTCAGTGCCTGGTACAGTCGGTCCAGCAGTCGAGCCGATTCTTCCATCGACTTTTTGACAGCCCGCTTGGTCATCCTCGCCAGTTTGACCATCAGGTAAACTGCCAGGGGGCAGACCAGCAGAGAGAACAGCAGCAAACGCCAGTTGATCCAGGCGGCCCCGGCCAGGCAGGCGAACATCTTCAACGGCTCGCGGATCGTTTTCCCGAAGAGTGTTGTAATCGATTGACCGATGGCTGACGTCTCACCCCGAATACGACTGACGAGGTCACCCGTCCCTTTGACATTGATCTCGGAGATTTCCATGCTGAGCACGTTGGAGAACACGTTGTTCTGTAGGTCCAGAATCGTTCTTTGGCCAACCCTGGCGACCAGGTAGATGCTGGCTGCCAGAAACAGACCACGAAAAACGGTCCCGATGATCATCAAGCACATCAGGACCACCAGCGTCATGTAGGGATCGCTCGGTGCGTATTGCCGGATCCATGGTTCCAGTTTCTCTGTCCAGGTAATACGGTCCTGTTGCGTCTTGATATCGGTCTGATAAGAGCGGATCGTTCTCTGTTTGCTTTCGACCTGCTCAACGTTCAAATCTTCGCCGGTAATTTCCGATTGCAGTTCCCGGATTCGGGCTTCCGATGTTTCGATCGCTTCGTGAGAGTCTGTCAGTCGTTGGTCTGCCCACTCCTGGAGGGACTTGTCTTTCAGAACAACTTCGACGAAAGGATAGACGGCCCCCAGGTTGGCACCCCAGAAAAGGGCGACCAACATCGAGCAGATGAAGGCCCATATTAAAGACCATCGGTAGTGGAGCGCCATCCGTAGCGCCCGGCCAAGATTTCTCATATCGATCTACAGCTTCCCTGCTGCTAGCGGAGGTTGGGTTCCTGGAATGTTTTTACTCTTTGTCTAAACTTGGAGGCAAGGGCAATGTGTCATGCAATATGGTCCCAGCGGAGCGGAGTTCCCCGATCGATATCGGTCTGTGCGACCTTGCCGATCACTTCCCGCATGTTTTTTGGGGCCAGGCCCATTCCGGGCCGTATGGAGCGAATATTTTCCTCGGTTAACAGATCGCCCCGCTTAACGTCTGTCACGACGAACAGCGAGCGACGAAAATCGGTGTTTTTGCTGTCATACCGAGTCGGGCCAAAATGGACTTCTCCCAGGGCCTGTTCCACATTCCTGACCGCTGTTGCCATCGCCTGGAACTCTGATGGTTCCAGGGAAAAGCCGCTGTCGGGACCGCCGTCACTGCGACTCAGGGTCAGGTGTTTTTCAATGATGGAAGCTCCCAGGCAAACCGAGGCGACTGCCGCCTCGATTCCCAGACTGTGATCGGATAAACCGACGGGCTTTTGGAAATGTGAGCCGAGCGCCGGAATGGTGTGCAAGTTCATCGATTTCATCGGCGCAGGGTAGGCGCTGGTGCATTTGAGTAAGGCGATATCAGGGCAACCATTGGACTCCAGTGTCTCGACGGCCAATTCAATTTCTTCCAGCGTGGCCATGCCCGTCGACAGGATTGTTGGCCGCCCGGTCCGCGCGACGTATTCCAGCAGGGGAATGTCGACAATCTCGAAAGAGGCGATCTTGTAGGCAGGTACATCCATCTCCTCGAGAAAGTCGACGGCGGTCGAATCAAAGGGACTGGAAAAAAGTTCCAATCCCAGATCATTGGCGATCTGTTTTAGCTGTGGCTGCCAATCCCATGGCATTTCGGCCTGTCGATAGAGCGAGTGAAAATTCTGGCCGTCCCATTGCGTGGCGTGGTCAATCTGGAAATACGGGTTATCACAATCGAGTGTCAGTGTGTCTGCTGTATAGGTTTGAAGCTTGATTGCGTTGGCGCCGGCCTCGGCGGCGGCGCGGATCAGTTCCCGTGTTTTTTTGAGGCAGTGCCCGTGGTTGGCTGATAATTCTGCAATCAGGTAGACGGGGCACTTCTCACCTACCTGGTGGCTGCCAATTTGGATGCATCCTGAACCCATCTTAGGAGGCCCTCCTGGATTGGTCGGCGACGACCTGTTCGGTCGCCAGGTGATTGGGGGAAAGGGAGAACTCGAGGGCGACTTGACCATTGATGGTGGTGGTCGCAACGGTTTTGAAACCGGCCTTGCGGAAAGCCGCCTGTGAGGCGAAGTCCACCGGTTTGATATGGGCGACAAATTCGACGGGTCCCAATATGCGTTTTGCCAATCGGCAACCGGCTTCGATCAGCGAAGTGCCAATTCCCCTGCCGCGTATCGACGGGACCAGGTTGATCGCGATCGCCGTCCGGTTCGATTCGATCGACTCCAGCAGGATCTGCCCGACTGGTCGACCCGACCCGTTTTCGACAATCCAGTGCACCGGGTGCGCATCTGGTGCGGTTCCTGGCAGGTTTCCCGACGGTTGGTTCGGTTCGGTCGCTGTTGCACCAAAACGGGTCGCCCTGATTTCCGAATCGTTTTGCCAATCGAGCAGCATGGCGGTATCCCTGGGTTCCGCTTTGCGAAATCGATAAAGGTGGGAGCAGAGGCGCCGGGCCAGCCGGGATGCCCCCTGTCCGTCGACAAGCTGGCGGCCCATGAGTGACATCGATTGCCGGGTTGCCGGCTGGCGGATGACCTGGCGGATCAGTTCCTGGCCATGCTCCTCGTGCAATGCTGTGGGTTGCAGCGTAACAGCGGCACCTTTGGCGTGCAGGCAGTGGGCGATTTCGACCTGGTTGGACGCAATGGGGATCGCGATCATCGGCACGCCGGCGTGGCAGAGTTCATAACACGTTGAACCGGCTGCTGTAATGGCCAGGTCTGATCGTTCGAACAGGCTTGCCATTCGATCGACATTGGTGTGAAAACGAATCGACAGCTTTGATTGTCTGGCGACGGTTTTGAGGCTCGGGAGATGTGGATTGCACGGGCCAACGATCACGTCCAGGGTCGTTCCCTTCGCCGCGCATCGATCGAGGGTGCGAATCACATCGCGGGTGGTGTTCTGGGGGTCGGCACCACCGAACGTCACCAGGATCCGTTTTGCATGACCGAGGGCAATTTGCCGACGGTTTGTGGCGATTTCATCCGCCTGGTGAAATTCGTCCCGGATCAGTACATAATCCAGCCCGGCGATGATGTCCTGGTTTCTTTTTCGGCGCTCGTAGTTCTCGGTTTCGGCATAGACGTTCTGGTTGAATATGGCGTCGGCCCAGGCATGGTTGGCATGGCCGTAATCGTCCACGACCAGTAAACGGGCGCCCTGCAGGCAAATTTCCCTTTGATAGGGATCGTCAAACCGGTAACCATCGAGGACGACCCAGTCCGGTTGTTGGTGGACAATCAGCTCATTGAACGTGTCCATCTCCTGCCCGGGTGCGCAGCCGTTGGGAAGCATGTGCAATTCGAACTGTTCCGAATCGACCCGCTTCGCCAAACGGGCTGGCAGGGAACTGGTGAGCAGGGTCACCCGGCCACCCATTTTCTGCCAACTCTGTCCCAGTGCCAGGCAGCGCATGACATGCCCAGTACCTGATTTGGGTCCCGCGTCGGCGCGTATCAGAAGTCGGTGTTCAGGGCTTAACGTCGGCATGGTCTACTGGGTTGGTTTTTCTTGTAAATGTTGTGTCAGTTTTTGCGTGGCCTGGATGATGGCAATCGTTGGCAATCGATTGGTTCCTCAGTTGGTGACGGCGTTGACCGGAGTGATTTCGGAAAGTGCCTGGCTGACCCGGGCGACCTGATCGTTCTCCATCGCAGGAAAGATCGGTAACGACAGGATCTCCTGGTAAGCTGCTTCGGCCTGTGGGCAGTCCATCGAACCGGGGTCGAGTCTGTCGCGGTAAAATGAGTGCTGGTAAACAGGGCGGTAATGGACGTTGGCAGTGATCTGGCGCTGGCGTAGTTCGTTGAACACGTGGTCGCGGCTGGATTGACAACGGATGACCATCAGGTGGTAGGCGTGGGTTCTCTCCTCCTGGTGAACCAAAGGCTCGAAGTCTTCCAGCGATGCCAATTGTCGGCGGTATTCCGACGCGATCGCCTGGCGTCGCGCTGTGAATGAATCGAGCTTGGAAAGTTGTGACAGGGCCAAGGCGCACTGGATGTCGGTTAAACGCAAATTGAAACCGAGTTGCTGCATGTCGTATTCATGTTGTCCCGCTGTTTGCCGCGAACGGTGATCGCTGTCGATACCATGGTTGCGAAAAGAGCGTAAACGTCGCGTCAGTGACTCGGCCTGTTGCGAGTTCGGCGTGTTCACGGTGATCATGCCCCCTTCGCCACAGGTGATCGGTTTGACAGGGTGAAAACTGAAACAGCTGAGGTCGGCCAGGCTTCCCACCGGTCGTTGCTGGTAGGTCGCGCCGAGCGAATGACAGGCGTCGGCGACGAGGAACAGGTTGAAGTCGTCTGCTAATTGCCGAAGTGCTTTGTAATCACAAGGTTGCCCGGCGTAATCGACCGCCATGATCGCCCGGGTGTTGCGGTTGATCTTGTTGGCCACATCGTCGACGTCGATCAGCAGATCGTCAGGGGTAATGTCGGCGAAAACCGGGACACCCCCGTTGTAGATCACGGCGTTGGCCGTCGCGCAAAAAGTGATGGCCGGCACGATGACCTCGTCACCCGGTTGGATGTCAATCGCATGCATGGCAGCCTGCAGGGCCGCCGTGCCATTGCAGACGGCCGTGGCTGAGTGCGCCTCGGTGTGGGTCGAAAAGGCGGTTTCCAGTTGACTGACCAGGGGGCCGGTTGTCAGCCAGTCCGACCTCAGGACATCCACGACCGACTGGATGTCTTCTTCGTCAATCGTCTGTTTTCCGTAAGGCAACAACTTCGATTCCTTCTGGCGACGCTTCACGCGACCTTGAGCACCGGTGATGGAGTATCGGCCGAAGGGCAATGTTCCCGAATCAGTTCCTCCAGTTCAGCTACTGAAAGCCAATCCGGGTTGTTGTCGCTTTCATAGCAGAATCCCGGTTCACAGGGGATGCCCTGGTCCAGGTAGTCGGGTGGGTGGCTGGACCAACTGCGGTGATTCGGTTGAATGATATAGTGTCCGGGGAATTCAATGGTCTGAAGAGCTTCGTCCGATGGAATCATGCACTCGTGCATTTTTTCCCCCGGTCGAATCCCGATCACTTCGGTTTCGCATTCCGGGGCGACCGCCTTGGCGATGTCCAGGATCGTCGTGCTGGGAATCTTGGGAACAAACACCTCGCCACCTTCCATTTGGTTAAAGGCTGTAAAGACAAAGTCGATTCCCTGTTCGAGGGTGATGATGAACCGTGTCATCTGTGGGTCGGTGATGGGCAGAACACCGAGTTTCCGCTTGTTTTGAAAGAAGGGTATGACGGAGCCATTGGAGCCGAGCACATTCCCGTAGCGGACGACCGCAAAACGGGGGCCATAGGCACCCGATAGCGAGTTGGCCGCTACGAACAGTTTGTCGCTACAGAGCTTGGTCGCTCCATACAGGTTGATCGGTCCCGCCGCCTTGTCCGTGGACAGGGCGATCACTTTCTTGACATCCGAATCCAGGCAGGCGGAAATCAGGTTTTCAGCACCGCCGATATTGGTTTGGATACACTCCTGGGGATTGTACTCGGCGATATCGACATGCTTCATGGCCGCGGCGTGAATGACATAGTCGACCCCCTTGAGAGCCATCCGCAGGCGCTTCTGGTCCCGGACGTCGCCCACGAAGTAACGGATCTGTGGATACTGGTCCGGGGGGAAGTGATGACGCTGCATGTTCACGTGCTTCTGTTCATCGCGGCTGAAGACAACCAGTCTTCCAACCCCCGTTTTTTCCAGCAGAAAACGGGAGCACGCTTTTCCAAACGAGCCGGTTCCACCGGTAATCAAGACGGTCTTGTTTTCCAGCCAGTGCATGCTCGTTCTCCATGTGGGTTTTTGTGGGAACGTTTAAAGCTATCCCACCGAAACCGAATCAACAATACGAATAGGTTTCCGCACAGGAGTAAAGCCGCGTGAAGGGAAACTGCTAGCACTTGAAAACGTGACGTGTTGCCGGTTCGATATCCCGGCGGCGCTCAACCTTGAGGCGTTCAGGCAGGTGTTGCCTTGCCGCGCAACGTGTCGATGACACGTTGTATCAATTTTGACTTGCGGGGCTTCATTCCGCTGTAGATGACCTGGTCCTTGAACTTGCCCTCGAACAAACCGGTCGATTCAAAGAAGCGGTACTCGATACCGCGCGTCTGTTGCCAGTAACCGTAGATGAGCGCGGCTTGCCGGTCGCCAGGCTCCAGCGTCTTTGACAGGAGTGCCATCGCGTCGGAGTGACTGGACGGTGCGTAAACGCCCCCCAATCCCTGGTAGAAGGACGGCCCCAGCAAAATCGAGGGGGTCCCCCAGAAGACAGACTCGATGCCGACGCTGGATCCGAAAGTGATCACGACGTCACTTTGGCGTACCATTTCGTAGGTGTCGATGGTCGCTTCCGACGGGATGATGGTCAGGTTGGGTGATCGTATCCCCAGGATTTTCTGTTTGGACTGTGGGTTGGCATCCTTCATGTTCGGATGGACGCGCAGATAGATCTTGAAATCCGGAAACCGCTTCCACAAGTCGGCAACAATTTTCTGGATGCCCTCCGACTGATTCGAGTAAATCGTATTTTTCCATTGATCCCCGACCGCCACAAATTCATCTTCGGAGCTGCAAAAGATGGTGATATTCTTCTGGTCGTTGTCCCACGTATCCGGCACCCTTCCCTGGACCTGACCCTTGGTAAAGGAGTGCCAGTTTTTTTCTACGCGGTTCTGCCGGTCCAGGTACCATTGGGCAGCAATTGTTTCCCGTTCGGGGTCGTCACGATCCCAGTATTCCAACAAGGATTTGTGTACCGCCTCGATATTGTGGGGCAGGTAGTTGGGGAAAAGATCGTAGTGCTGTTGATCACATCCTCGCTCGTGAATGAAACAGTCGACCTGGTGGCTTTGGCAGGCTCTTAAAACGGCCCGCATCGCGGCAAACCGGCCATTGAACAGGTAGACACGGTCTGGCCTTGAAGCGGACAGGTAATCCAGGGTGGCGCGGTACGTTGACAACGAGGACTGGAACAGCCGTTCCAGTAACGGTTGCCACTGCTCCAGGTCCGGCTCCGGGTTTCGCGATGCGGAGACAAGCGATGAGAGTACTGCGTAGCCAATATCAAAATGGTCAACGTGAAAATCTCTCAGGTCGTTCAAATCCTTGAATCGGGGTAGCGCCAGATCGACCGCGCTCGTTGCCAGTTCGGTTTCCTGGATTCCTCCCTGTAGCAGGCTGAATCCCGCTTGGCGTCGACCGATGCAATCCTCACAGCGGGCTGGCTCCCGGTCGAGATTGAAATCGCAATTGGCCAGCTTTCCATAACAGCTGATGAATTCAACCGCGTGTCCCTGGTCCAGGTGGGACTGTGCGATTTCGAGTTCCGTTTCAAAGTGCGGAACGACGGTTGCATACGGTGAGAAAATGGCGATTTTCATTCAGTGACACGCGGAGGTTTTGGACCCTGGTTTGAACAGCCGCGTCAACCAGTTGCCTGGCGGGCGAGAAGGTGAAATCGGCGCGGGCGGTGACGGCGAGCCATTCAATTGCATAATGTGCTCAAAGGTCCAGCGATCTGCCTCGGCATCAACTTGGATGTGAAGCGGATGAGCCAGGTTGACTACTTCGTGGATGGTCATTTCAGCCAGCGGTGAATTTTCATCCATCGTATGGGTAGCGCCCGGCCCGAAACCAAGGTTGGAAACAAGGTTGAGGTTCGGGAGAACCGTGAGTCCCTGTTTCTGCCAGATGGCATACATCCATCGGAAATCCCACGTGTCGATTTTTCCGTCGAAATAGTCTCGCAGGATCGAAGTCCAACGTTCGATTTCATCGGTCTGCGCGTGGACTCGGCTCAGCACGTGGGCCAATTCCGTATTGTCCTGTGGTGGTGTTGTATCCAGGAAAGATTGCCAAGCTTGCCGCCAACTGGCCCATCCCCAGATATGGGGCCATTTGGAGAAATAGTAGGAGTTTCCAGAGCGTGGCGCCGGCTGGAAATTGTCACCGCTGATCATCATCACGTCGGGGTTGTCCCGAAAGCGTGCCAGGAGTTGTTCGCAAAAGCCAAAGAAGGAGGGGTGCGGCAAGCAGTCATCTTCCAGGATGATCAGCTCTTCAAATTGCTGAAACGCCCAGGTCAGACCGGTCGCCATCCGTTGGCCGCATCCCATGTTCTGCTCGGCAAAACAGGTTCTCAAATCACAGGGCCAATCAATTTTTTTGATGATGTCACGGGTGCGGGCGATTTTCTTCGGGTCGTCCGGGTGTTGAGACCGGGGCCCATCGGCAATGACGAGCAGGTGGCGTGGACGCTGCTTGGCAATTTCGCAAAAGACGCGTTCAGTGACTTCCGGTCGATTGAAAACGCAAAAAGCGATGGGCGTTTGGAGTTGCAACATGGTAAGCCGCTAGCACCCTGTTCAGGGAAAGTGGATGGTTCCATGAAGATTAAAACATGCAGCCCCTTTTCATCCAATACGAATCTGGCCACGGGGCCAGTATGCCCCTCGCGTCCCGCATTGCACTGGTCGAGACCAGTGATAGCAGACAGGTCGCGGTTTACCCGCAGGGCCGGATTTGTTAAATCGTTAATATTCTGGAATGTTTCTTTTTGGAGCAAGCCAGCTAACCAAGCTGTATTCCTTTCCCTGGATGCCAGGCGCGAAGCCGTGTTGTTTTTCCGCAAGAAAAAAGCCAAAACTCAGCGCATTGATGAGGCAGCCGAGCTGCGCGCCAAGTTGCCGGACGCCCCGCCCGAGTTTATCGAAATCATAAAGTCGGTTCAGCCGTACACGATGACATCACCCGAACGCGTGTTTGCCTTGTGCAATGCGGTCGATTACATCCTGCAGAACCAGATTGCCGGGTCGTTTGTCGAGTGTGGTGTTTGGCGGGGAGGAAGCATGGCGGCAGTGGCCCGCACCCTGTTGAATCGGGGTGTCAACGATCGTTCTCTCTGGCTGTATGATACGTTTGATGGCATGTCGGAACCGACCGACAAAGATGTCGATTTTCTCGGTAAAACAGCGAGCCATTTGCTGCAGGCCGAGGATCCGCAGGACGCCAAATCCGTCTGGTGCCGTTCATCGATCGGTCAGGTGCGGTCGGTGATGGAGCAGACTTCCTATCCCCACCAGCAAATCAACCTGGTCGAGGGAAAGGTCGAGGAGACGTTGCTGCAGCATCGTCCCGCCCAGATCGCCCTATTGCGACTGGATACGGATTGGTATGAGTCGACACGGCTGGAGCTGGAGATGTTGTTTCCGCTGATCAGCCCCGGGGGTGTGCTGATTATCGATGATTTTGGGCACTGGCAGGGATGTCGCCGAGCTGTCGAAGAATATTTTCGGAAACACCAGGTTTCCATGATGTTGAATCGGATCGATTACACCGGACGAATCGGAATTTATTATCCCCTGGAAAACAAACAAACAGGAGAAGTCCCGGTGGAAATGTCTCGGGTGGAGCCTCTCGATTGGGAGTCGATCGATGCAACCTGAATTGAAGTCAATCGACGTCTTCGAGGCGACCGATAGCCCTTCGATGTTGAACATCGGCTGCGGACGTACCTATCACCCCGGATGGTTGAACCTGGACCTGAGGTCAACCAATCCCGATGTGGTCGAACACGATATTACCAGAGGGATTCCCTGCCCTTCAGGCACGATCACGGCCGTCTACCATTCCCATGTATTGGAACATCTGAAGCCTGAACAAGGCGTCGAATTGCTCAAGGAGTGCTACCGGGTCCTCCAGCCGGGTGGCATACTCCGGGTGGTGGTGCCCGATCTTGAGAGAATCGCCTACCTTTACCTGAATATCCACGAGCAGGCCTGGAAGGGCGAAACGCAGGCCCAGAAAGATTACGACTGGATCAAGCTTGAATTGCTGGACCAGATGGTGCGAGAGTCATCCGGGGGCAGGATGGGCCGTTACATGGCCGCCGCCGATATCCAGGACTCCGAATTTGTTCGGTCGCGGGTGGGAGATGAATTCTGGCTCTGTCGTTCGGCCGATTCGGAGAATGGCCCCAAGCCCAAAGGGCGTAACCGGATCAACCGTTTCTCCTATAATCTGCGGGAAAAGCTGGTCCGGGGTTGGGCCCGTTTCTTACTTGGTGACTCGGCCGTTTCCGCGATCGACGAAGGCCTGTTTCGAAGCCGGGGTGAAATTCACCGTTGGATGTACGATCGGTTTTCTCTGCGGGAATTGTGCACCAATATCGGTTTCGAGACTTTCGAGGTCATGTCGGCGACGACCAGTAAAATCGAGAACTTTTCGGAGTTTGAACTCGATTCCGTTGGCGAAACGGTCCGCAAACCGGATTCCCTTTTCATCGAGTGTCACAAAACCGCGCTGCCGGTTTCGACCAATCGTCGAGCCTCGTGATTTCGGTTAAACTGCAGGGCTTTGACAGGTCCCGTTTCTAGCCCATTGCATCATGAGTTCTTTTGCTTTCCAGGCGGTACATCAAACCGGAGCGACCGAAGGTCGCGACTTGGATGGCCCATGCAGTGACTGGAAGAGTGAATTTGATTATGAATCCAGGTTCCTCTCGCTGGGTTCGGTGCGCATGCATTATGTCGATCCATCCAGCCAGGCGGCGGATCCGATTCTCATGGTACATGGCAATCCCACCTGGTCCTTTTTTTATCGCAGACAAATTCGGGATCTGCAGGACCGTTACCGAACGATTGCCGTCGACCATATAGGTTGCGGTCTCAGTGACAAACCGGTCGATTACCCGTATTGCCTGGAAACCCATATCAGCAACCTGTGTCGGCTGATCGATGAATTGGATCTCGAAAATGCCGTTCTGATGGCCCACGACTGGGGCGGCGCTATTGGTTTGGGAGCGCTTCTCAGGCGACGTGAACGGTTCAAACGTATCATCCTGATGAATACGGGCGCTTTTCCGCCACCTTATATTCCATTGCGAATCCGGGTTTGTCGTTGGCCGGTCGTGGGAAAAATTGGCGTTCAAGGGCTTAACCTGTTTGCCCGGGCGGCCACCAGAATGGCGACCACGCAAAGGCGTGGGCTGCCCGACAGGATTGCCCAGGGGTTTCTGGCGCCGTATGACAGTTGGTCACATCGGACCGCGATCTACCAGTTTGTCAAAGATATTCCCGTCTCACCTCACCACTCGACCTGGCCTCTGTTGCAACAGATTGAACAGGATTTACCCTCTCTGGCCGATTGGCCGATCCAATTGATCTGGGGGATGAAGGACTGGTGTTTCCGCCCCGAGTGCCTTGAGCGTTTCCAGGAATACTGGCCACAGTCACGTGCTTGCCAGATCGAGACAGCCGGTCATTACGTGATCGAGGATGCCCCGGATGAAGTGGGAGATGTCGTCAACAGGTTCCTGCAAGAAACCGATGACGGTGCGCGGTTGGATCAAAGCGGTTTGTAAACGAGGGCGAGCAGGTATTATCGATGTCTGTGGCTGAAATTCTGACTCCCGGTCGACTCGCCAGCACCGCTTGTCTGTTGGAGGTCTGTGCGCCAAAACCGGGAAACGTCCACCGCGGCGCGGACTTTGAGGACCTGGTTTTCGAGGATTTCGTCGTGAGCGCGGAGTTGTTGGGGGCCGTTATCGATCGCGAATCGGAATTGACTCTGGGGGAGTTGATCCTGCAAGTCGTCCGCACCACACGGCAATGTGTCGGCACCAATACCAATCTGGGCCTGGCCCTTCTGCTCTGCCCACTGGCCAGGTGTTTGCGAGCCGGTGATCGTCAGGATTCCAGCGGTATTGCCCGGGTGCTGCGGGATTTGGGAGAAGGCGATTCGGCAGCGATTTACGAGGCGATACGTCTAGCGCAACCGGGTGGTATGCGACCAGTGGCTGTTTCGGATATTGACGGACCGGCGCCACCTGACATCCTGGAGGCGATGGCCCTGGCCGCGGATCGCGACCTGGTCGCTCGTCAGTACCGGGACAATTACCGGACGGTGTTCGATGAAGTCGTCCCAGCCCTGTTGACCGGCCGGCTAAAATTCAACAACTTGCGCGAGGCCATTGTATATGCACACGTATTCATCCTGTCACGTTACGGCGATTCCCTGATTGCCAGGAAATGTGGCGAAGAGACTTCATTGCAGGCGCAGGGCCTGGCCCGTTTGGCCGTGGAAGCAGTTGAGAATGGGGGCGAGTCGTACGCTCGCGCCCTGGGTGACCTGGATTTCTGGTTGCGGTCCGATGGTCACCGTCGGAACCCGGGCACCACAGCCGATCTGATTGCCGCCGGATTGATGGTGGCCCTGGGTAACGGGGACCTCGCTTTGCCATGGGGTGGAACCACCCAGTGGCAGGCGGAGGCGTCGGGACGAACCGAGTGATAAAGGAGTTTGCGAACCATGTCGGAACAATTCAGCGTGTGGCTGGAAAAGGAACAACTGATTTTCAGTGCTGCACATTTCATTACCTTCGCTGGTAATATTTGTGAATCGATCCATGGCCATAATTACCGTGTTCGCTGCGAGGTGACCGGGAAACTGGACGAGAATGGATACGTTGTCGATTTCATTGCCTTGCGCGATGCGCTCGACGCGATCGTACGTCGTCTGGATCATAAGGTCCTTTTGCCGAGTGGGAGTTCCCTGATCAAAGTTGAGACAGAGGGGGAGGAAGTGGTGGCGACGTTCGAGCAGCGCCGCTGGGTTTTTCCCAAAGACAACTGCCTGATCCTGCCGGTCAGCAACACGACGGCCGAGTTGATGGCCAAGTTCATCGCGGAAGAACTGATGAAACTGGACGATCCACGACTGCAGAATGCGATCGATGAAATTACAGTTGGCGTCGATGAAAACGAGGGGCAGTGGGGAACCTACCGCACCTCCTGGCAGTCTGGTTCCTAGAAAAGCGCGGCTGTTTCACCGCTTGGAATCGCAAAGCGATGGCGGTCTGGAATCAGGATCAAGCAGCCCTTCGAATGGGCATCTCGATGGTCTGCGGCGCTGGGGTCAGGCGAATCGATTGGCCTGTCACGGTTTCGGTCAGTTGGATCAACTGGTCGCCGTAATCGGCGAAACGGTACCTCGAGTGGACCCGTTCCAGCGATCGACTTCGAATGCCGGCGGCAATCTCCGGTTGGGTTGCCAGCATGCAGATGATGTTGGCCGATTGATCGTAGTCGGCATAGGGAACCACAAAACCGGCTCCACCGGATAACGCTTCGGCGGCTCCACCCGATTCGGCAAACGTAATGACGGGCAGGCTAGTGGCCATCGCCTCGTGGATCACGCAGGGAAAAGGGTCTACCCGGGACGACATCAGGAACGCGTCGGCTCCCACGAAATACGGTTCTACGTTGTTGCGTCCACCAATGAAATGAACGAATGGTTTGGCATTGGATTTCTCGAGATCGAGTTGAACGTAGTGGTACGGGGAGTGGGTCCAACGCGGCCCGTCTCCGACCCAGACAAAATGTACCGGGGTGTTGGATTTGTTTTGTGAGACGACCTGCTTGGCGATATTGGAGTAGTGGTCAATGCCCTTTCTCAAGTCCAGGGTTCCACAACCGAGAACGACAAAACTGTTTTCAGGTAGAGAGAGTTCTTGCCTGATCTGGCTGTGTGCTTCTTCACGTGTGATCCCTTTGCCAAATTCAGGATCCAGCAATCCCTGGGGTAAGACCGTGTACTTGCTGGCAGGCAGGGGGTTTTTTTCGTGGGTAGCGTTTTGTACGGCGCGCGCCGGGAAGACGATCTTTTCGGAGTGCTTGAAAACACTTTCGTAGTCTTCTGCGTCGTAGGACGATGGGAGTTCGTGTACCAGTGAAATCACAGGGATGCCGCAGGCGGCCAATTCCTGGCCAATAAAACGGGATTCCATGCTGTTGCAGATCGCCAGGATCGGTGGATTGTGCTTTTCCTTCTGAACAATCTTGCGGATTTTTCTCTGGAGCTCTTCCGTTTGTTTGCGCGCCAGGTTCAGACAAATCACCTTGGAATAATTTTCGAATTCTGCAGCCAGGTGCCCGCCATTGTGGAGCACCGTTTCACAATGAATATCACAGTTCTCGCTGAAGTGCCTGAGGATGTTCAGGATGATCTTGGGCGCACCGGTTCGAGTTGCTTCGTGGGAAACAAACAGAATCTTCTTGCGCTCCGGCAGATCCGGTTTTCTGGATTTATTGGGGCCAGAAAAAATCTTCAGACTGGTGCCGGCTAATTGTTCAAAAACTCCCACTTCGACTACTCCGTTGTCCTGGGGGATTCGTGTTTGACTTGTTTGCGGTTGGGCGTTACCTCAAGGCAAGTGGGGGATTGCGAGTCGACAATCCCGCGCCCGGCTGGCCTGTTTATCCGAAACGTGTCCGTTGGTAAGACTTTTTATGGTCGAATTGCTAGATTTTGGCAACGTCAACTTGTTGGCCAAGGGGTGGGGAACAACGGGTGGCAGCCAGCCAGATGCTATCCGGTCGATTGTCTGCTAGCTGATTTCTGCCGGATTGAGATTGATTGGCCGGAAATCGGGTTATGGGCCGGCTAACCTCTCTCTTTGAATCCGGGTTCGCCAGGGCCCGGCTTTCCTGTCAAGACATCAGGCAGACTTGGAAAACAGGAAATTGAAAGCGTCCGATACCTTGTGCGCTTCGTCGACCGGTCCGTCGTGTACGATTCTGCCCGATTCCAACACGATCACGCGTTCCACAAGCCGCAGAGAGGATTGGCGATGGGTCACCACGAACGTTGTTCGGTTTTGGATGAATTCCTTCAGTGAATCATGGATCAGGGATTCCGTGTTGCCGTCCATCTGACTGGTTGCTTCGTCCAGGATGAGTATCCTGGGGTCCGCCAGGACAGCGCGGGCCAGCGCTACGCGTTGCCGTTGACCCGCCGATAGGAGACGGCCATTGTCTCCAACTTCCGTGTCGTAGCCATTTTTCAGATCATCAATGAACTGATCGACCCGGGCGACCTCTGCCGCATGAAGAATCTGTTGTCGGGTCGGGTTGGCTTTTCCGTAAGAGATGTTTTCCCAAACCGTGCCCTTGAAAAGGACGGATTGCTGGGTCACCCAGGCCATTTGGCGGCGCAGCTTGCGGGGATTCATTTCCCGGATGTCCTTGCCGTCCAGAAGTACCGCGCCACGCTGGGGGTCATAAAATCTCACCAGCAGGTTCATCAAAGTCGATTTACCCGAGCCATTTCCTCCCACGATGGCGATTGCTTGTCCAAAGGGGACGGTTAGCTGAAGTCGCTTGATTACCGGTTGTTTCGGTTCGTAACGAAAAAGGACATCCCGAAACTCGATACTTTGCACGTGCTCCGGGATCGGGATGGGGTTTTGAGGTGCCGCCACGCGCGGCTCCTGATCATACGTCTGGACCAGGTTGGTACAGGCGGTTCCACCCCGTACCAAAACATTGACGATCTCGCTCATTTTCCTGGCCGGGTCGCTGGCCCCGGCGAGCATCGTGTAGAAGAGGACCAGCATGCTGGGCTTCAAGGGTCGATCCGATATCTGGAATCCGAACAGGTCGGTTTGTTGGTAAAGGACGAGGTAAGACCCGGCCAACACGGAAAGGGCAATCGAGATGATCCCCAGCACTTCCGTGATCGGCCTGAGCAGTGAATCGTACAGGGAAATCCGGATGGCCATGCGGTACAGGACTCCCGCATTTTTCTTGAACCTGTGGCGTTCGCTCTGTTCGCGGTTGAATATGCGTACTGTTTTTAAAGAACTGAACGTCTCGATCAGGGTTTGGTAGACTTCGGCCATCCCGGCGATCTCTTTTTTTGTAGCGTTTTTCATTCGGTGGGCCACGCTGTGAATCAGGAATGCGCCGGCCGGGACCACGACCAGGGAAATCAACAGTAGCGGCAGCGATATCAACGCGGCGGCGATCAGGCAGGTCACCATTTTCAACGGTTCCCTGATCGATTTTCCATAAAACATCTGCAGCCCGCCGCTGACCATCATCATATTGCTGGACAGGTGGACCATCATGTTGGAAGTGCCCAGTAATTCAATTCGGCGCTGGTCCAGTTCCAGGGCTTTTCGGTAGTAAATGCGTCGCATGTCCATCACGGTCCGATTGGCGACACGCGCGACCAGGATCGCGCTAAAAACCAGCATGACGCCTTTCAGGATCGAGGTCGCAACCAGCCAGATCATGGCCCATACCAGCGTGCTGAAGGGTGAAGTCGGTGCGTATTTGTTGATATACGGTTGTATGTATTCAAACCGCTGGATTGCCTTGTTCTCAGCATTGAGGCGATCCATCGTCAGGTCGATTTTCTGGTTCAGTTTCCCAGATTCTTGCGGCGTGGCGGTCTGCAGGTCTTTTTGAAGTTGCTCGATTTCGCCGACCAACGTACTTCGCGTTGTTTCCGCCTGTTCGATTTCGTTCGCAATCCAGCTCTGCGCCGTTTCTCCCTCCAGGACAATTTTGACGACGGGAAACACGGTTGTGATGCTGGCCGTCCAGAGTGAAGCGACCATCATGGAACAGACGATGGCCCCCGCGATCGTCCACTTGTAACGAAAGGAAAGTAGAATGGCTTTGAAGAAGGGTTTCATGCGTGTTTCAGTTTTTTAGTTGGCGCACGAAGAACCATGGTTCCTCTTGGGTGGACCGCCCGACGGACAGTCTTTTCCTGCTGGCAGGAACCGGTCGATTTCTGCCGCAGATTTTTTTTGCGGCGGGATAGTGTCACCAAAGAACCGTTTCGTCAATAACAATTGGGGCCGTCGCGGCCCGGGTCGATTGGCAGGCAGGCTCGTCAGGAAATCGATCGCTGATCCACTGTTGAGGGCCGTGCCAGCGAATGCTATCAGGCAAATCCGGAGATGCTAGCCAGTTTTCAAACACTGGCTGCGACTGGGCGGGTGGGCTAACCGATTCTCAGGTTGGATTCGAGCCGGGCGACCGCTTCTTTGGCCGGGTAGTACGCATTGGGGAGATCGATCGGCTGGTTTTGGGCAATCCAGCCCGTAACTTTCTTCTGGGCAGCAATGACCGTGCTGTGACTGCGCCCGCCAAAGTAATCGCCAATTTCAGAAAACGCCGATGAGGTGTACTGGCGGGAAAGGTACATCGCCAGCATTCGAGCCGTGCAGATCCTTTTGCGACGGCTGCTGGAGCGGAGCTCCGTTGGCTTGATATCGCAAAAATCGCAAACGGCCTTTTCGATGGTATTCAGTGAAGTCAATGAACTGTTGACCGAGAAGAGGTCGGTCAAAACCTGCTGGGCCATGTCCACGGTAATTCGGCACTTGGATGCCTCGGCCAGGGCGCGAAGCCGATTGATGGCGCCTGATAAACGCCGAACATCACGGCCAAGTCGCTCGGCGATCATTTCATTGACTTCCGGGGGAAGCTTGATCTGTCGTTGGCGGCAGATTTTGGCAATGATCTGCTGCCGGCCGGAAAGGTCGGGGTAATGCAGTGGGCAAATCAGCCCCGCCGAAAAACGGGCGACCGTTTCATGGCCAAAATGGTTCAATTCAATGGGCGGCCGGTCGGACGACAGGACGACCTGCTTACCATGACGTACCAGGTTGTCGATTGTGAATTGGAATTCGCCCAGCGTTGCTTTTTTCCCGGCAAAGAACTGGATGTCGTCAATGGCCAGGAAATCCAGGTCCCGGTACTTGCGCCGGAAAGACGGCAGGCCCGTCCCGCGCAAGGCACTGATGAAATAAGTGGTAAACTGTTCGGCTGACATGAAAACCGATCGACGGAGTTTCAGTTTACGACGGGTGTCAGCCGTGAGCGTCTCCAGCAGGTGGGTCTTACCACAGCCGGTTGGGCCATAGACGAAAAAGGGTGTCAATTGGCCGAACTGTTGAAACATCTGGCGGGTACCTGCTTCGGCCAGACGGTTTGACTCGCCAAACCAGAAAGACTCCAAGCCCTGTACACGTCGCCCGGCCCTGTTCGTTTTCGCCCGTTGCGGCGGGCTCGCTTGGCCGGGTAATCGATCCTGGGCTCCCGACTCGCTCGCGGTGGCTGTTGCTACCACCTTCGGGTCGACTGGCTTGGCAGGGATGTCGGTTTCAGCGCGGCGCTGATAATGGATGGGAACCTGGCAGCCGAGACAGCGCTGAACGGCCCTGCCGATGGCGGGGCTCAGTTTGGTAGCCAGGCGGTGAACCGAAAAATCGGAGTCGCCAAGAATCGTGACCGAACCGGGCTGTATCGCGATGTTCCGGGGATCACTGAACCACATATCGAATATGGACTGCCCCAGTTCTTCGATCAGGTAACGGCATAAGAGGAACCGAAGTTCGTCCTCGTTCTTTGGCCCTTCGGGCAACCGATCCTGTGTCGAAAAAGCCACTTCCTGGCATCTCCCTCTTCCAGTTTGCCCAATTGGGCAAATCCTGGTGTCCTGTTTATTCAAAGCCAACTTGCCGGGGCAGGATGGTTAAGAAGTCTGTATGCAGAAAGGAGATTTTAGGATTGCTAGCAGGACTGTCAAACGGTGGATCGACAAATAAAAAATCTTTTTGGGTAAGAGCTTGAATCTGGCACGGTTCTGAAAATTCAAAACAAAAAAAAGTGGATCGGCCGTGCTGAGCTCATTCCCCGGTAGGTGGAAAAAGTGTCGGTCAAATTCGTTTGGGCAAATCTTCGTTTGCCGCGTCAAATTTGCCAACCTCGGGCCGCAGAGAAACGCCCATGGAATAAGCGAACAAGAAAATTATTTTTAGCGGGGAAGCATGGTTGCAAATTCCGGACTCAGGATGTAGCGACCGTCCGGATTGTTGATTTCCATGGAAATGGCGACCTGTTGCGTCGGATTTTTCGAGTCGATGACATCCGCATCCTGCATCAGCAAGGCTCCCTTGGTGTGAAGGAACGTTTTTGCCAGATATAGGCCGCTCATGTGCGTATTTTGTGCTTTGAAACCGTACTCTCGGGTAACCAACTCGACCAGCCGCGAGGCATCCCCGCTCCAGCCTCGCAGGGTAATTCGCTGCAGCTGCTGCTGTTTGTCAAAATAGTAGGTCAATGCGCCATGGACATCATGGGTGCTGGTCCCGGTCACCAGGGCTACACGCATCGCTTTCAGACCGTAATCCGTTGGGGTTACCGAAACCCGTTCCCAACGCGATTTGACTGACTGGGGTGTCAGGTCGAAGCGGAAAATCTCGGACAGCTTGGTGCCTGCGGCGGATGACCGCCGATAACCAGCGGAAATCGCGACAGGCGCTCCATTTCTGTTCAGGCCTCGTCCCGATCCCGTTGAAAACGGTAATCCGCGGATGGGGGCCGCAGCGGGGCTCGAGGCCGTAACGCCCGGGCTACGGGCCAGTTGTACCGGTCCCGGCGATCCGTGTAGTGAACTGCCGTTGACCGGGTTTTGGCGGGTCAGGGAGGCTGAACCAGAAGAAAAGTCAGAGGGACTGAGGCTGATTTGACGTCGACTCGTTAGCGGGCTGGCCGGTTGGGTGACCTGGCCGGTCTGATCGGAACTGGAATCGGAGAAAATCCCGCTCTCAAACAGGAATGCGGGGACTCCGATAACGGCCACCAACAGGGCGAGAACAAGAAAATGACGATGGAACATGGCAAAGTCGGAAAGAGTAACTACAGCGGCTGAGCTTTGCCTTGCTTCCCATGAACAGGCAATTCCCGTCGTTCGACAGAAGTGGTCTTATCGGACTGGTAGGCGGCAGCGGTGGTTTCAAATCTGTTCTGAACTGGAAAACCCATCAACGGAGCTGCCAACCAGACAGTCTGGAGAAGCCGTGTTCAAATTAACGGTTGTTACGAACAGGGGAAAATGAGCGGTAGGGCAAGAACCGAATTGATAGGGAAGCCCGGTGGCCTGCGCGATTTCCCACACCGGGGCAAAATTTGGTCCCATCGAAGTAAAGTGATCGCCTGAACGAGTGGGGTTGGCCACAGCCAACAGTCACCGGCTCAAGGCGGCTAGTTCCCACCATTTTGACATGGCTCGAAAAGGGAGCCGGCTCGGGTATATTGGATTTGGTGAGGTTGTCCCACCAATCCTTAGCGGATCGATGGTCATCGCGGCAGCGCCAAGTGAACGAGTGGAAAGAGTCCTTGTCGGTAGGGAATCGAAATCGTGAGTGATCACCAGGATGTTCAGTGGCTGGTTTCCGATGCGGCCGGTCCCCACCTGGTGGCTGCGCAGCAGAGTATTCTGGAACAGGAAAATATTCTAACGACCACGAAACGGTTGCGCCGCGACATGTCGCCGCAACGGGCAGCGCTGGTCCTGGAGATGGTGCAACTGCGGATCCGAGCGCGGCGAAAATTTGAGCGCGCCGACAGGATGTTTTTCACCCGCCGCTCCCTGGAGCAGGCCAGCGGCGAGTCGATTGCAAGGTACAAGGCGCTGCGCTTCAAGCGGAGTGAACGCCTGGTGGATATCTGTTGCGGGATTGGCGGTGACTTGCTCTCGCTCGCCAACCGGACGACGGCGGTCGGTTTCGAGCGAGATCCTGTACTGGCAATCCTGGCGGAGGCCAACCTGTTGGTAGAAGGTGTGTCGGCAGAAGTCCAACGGGGCGAGTTCCCGTCACTTGACCCGGCCGATTTTTCCGCATTTCATTTTGATCCCAGCCGTCGAAATCACGGGCGGAAGACGATCGGCGATTTGCTGCAACCCTCACTGCCTTCCATCCTCGAGTGGATTCCGAGTGATTTGCCGGTCGGCATCAAGGTCGCACCCGCCACGCCCCCCCACCGGGAGACCCCTGAACGTGCCGAACGGGAATGGATCGGCGACGCGCGAGAATGTAAGCAGCAGTTGATCTGGCTGGGTGGTGCCCAGCATCTGCCAGGGGGCCGCACGGCGACGGTCGTCCGGGGTGAGAGGGTCGATCAGTACCAGGCAGTCGTCGATTCGGAAAAAATGCCGCAGTTGATCGCAGCCGAGGTGCAGGCCTTTCTGTATGAGCCCCATCCCACCGTACTGGCGGCCGGTTTGACCGATGAACTGGCCGGGGAACATGGCCTGGCCCGTCTGGCGGTGAACGTGGCCTACCTGACCGGTCCCTCCCCAATTGATCAGCCGATGCTGACCCAATTCCAGGTCGTTGACGTGTTGCCGATGGAAGTCAAGAAAACGGCCCGTGAACTGGAACGATTGAACGCCGGGCCGCTGGAAATCAAGAAACGTTGCGTCAGCAACGTTTACTATGACGCTTTCAAGCGGATCACAACCAAAGGGAGTGAACCGTTTGTCGTGATTCTTTCACCTCTGGGAGAGGATAGCGTTGCCATCATCGCCAAGCGGGTGCAAAGTACCTGAGGCGGGCCGCCGGCATGGCCGTTCAAGCCTGCATTGGTTGTGGTAACAGCGGTTGGCAGGTCGAGGCCTGCCAGAGCAGCCAGTCCCAGGACTGGCCCACGTCAAAGGTGGCTGGTTCATGACATCGAATCAGGGCCAGCCGGGATGCTGGCAGCCTGGCCGAAATCGATGACCGGCAGACTTTGTCAATGCTCTTCGGGTGGTGGTAAGATTCGTTTCGTCCAGAACGTGAAGCTTTCCTGTCGATGCCTGTTCCGTTTCCATAGAGCAGTCGCAGGGGAGTTGGGAGACCCTTGTTCCCAAACCCACAGCAGCAGCATCCCACCAAGTCCGATCAACATGGCCGATGGCCAAAACCGGTAGGTGACATGGATTCCGTCGGGACAGCTGAACAACCACCCGAAAGGTCCATCGACAAGGGAAGGTCCGTAGCAGGCAATGAAAGCGAATACGGAATTGTGAACGGCATGGTAGGCGATACAGGGGAGAATGCTGCCTGTTCTGACGGCGATGAAACCGAGAATACAGCCGACGAAAAAGGTGACGATGCTCTGCTGGAAAACCGCATGGGCCACTCCAAACAGGATGCTCGTCAGGATGATCGCTTTGAAGTCGCTGCGGATGGACTGCATTCCGGAAAGAATAAATCCCCGGAAGGCGAGTTCTTCGATGACGGCCGGCGCAATGGCGATCACGGCGATGATGGCCCAAACACCGGGTGAACCGGAAAGGATGTTGTCCAGCAGTCGTTGTGTCGTGGCCATTTCGGTCGTCGGTGGATAAAGCTGGATAACGATGCTGGTAATCCAGGTGAATAGTGGATGGAAACAGAAGGCCAGCAGGAAAGCTGCCCCGATCAGCGAGAACCGCGATTTTCGCAGCTTGAGCGATTGGAGCGGTTTCCGTGTCAAGACAATCGCCATCAGAACGGCGGGTGTTCCGACGGTGGCGATCAGGATAATCATCGTCTGTTTTGAAAACGCCCCCCAGTTGGCCGGAGGTTCGATCATCGTCCCCACGAAGAACTTGAGCACCAGGATGACGATCCCGCACAGCACGGCATGACCGATGCTGGGCAGGTCGTGGCGTTCACGCATGATGTGCCTGATCCACGTCGCGATCCCGAATCGTTCACTGGAACGGAACAGGACTGATTCACTGTTGAATTGCCGAACGACCCAACGCACGGCCAGCCAGCAACCGATCAGGGTTACCGCGCAGACCGGACCGGCAAAGGGGATGCACTCCTGGTACTTCCCTTCGATCAAACCTCGCAACATGAGCATCAACCCGGAAACGGGAATCAAGCTGGTTCCCAGGTCCAGCCTGGCGGCTGGCAGCATCGGCAACATCATCAGCGGTAATGAGATCATCATCAGGGGGACGAGGTAGTACTGGCCTTCTTTGCTGCTGCGAGCAAAGGAGGCGGCGGCCATGGCAACCGCGCTGAACAGGGCAGAGATGGGCAGCAGCGCCAGTAACAGCCAGCCGACGCATGCCAATGGGGGTACACCGATGCCCATGGCTGGCGCCATGCCCGATCCGAGCCGCGACGCCACCAGAAATCCGGTAAATCCCATACTGATCAAGTTCAGCAGGGAGGTGACGATACTGAATGACATCACGGTCAACCACTTGCCGATGGCAATTTCGTCGCGCCGCGCCGGGCTGCTGAGCAAGGTTTCGAATGTACCCCGCTCCTTTTCGCCGGCACAGAGGTCGACTGCTGGATAAAAGGCGCCGGTCAGGCACCAGATGACAATAATCAGCGGAAGCACTTTTGACCACAGTGCGGCGCTCCTGTTCTGTCGGCTGGCGACGTCCGTTTCGATCACCGCAACAGGTGTTAAAAGCTGTGGGTCCAATTGATATTCCCGGAGTTTTGAACCGGTGATCTGCGCCTGCCATTTTCCCAGTGCCGCTTTGAACCGATCGGCTGCAATATTCGATTTGTCACTGGCCGAGTTCCTGAACAGCAGGATTCGATTCTGTAAATCGCCTCCGCTCGTATCGGGGGGCGAGATGGGGTTGGGGTTGGGAACGATGACTGCCAAATCGGCATGGTGATGTTGCATTCCCCTTCGAATCAGCCGGTCGATCATCTCGCTGACCGGCTGGGGCGTTTGATCGGCAAAGGGTTCAATCAGTCCCTGGAACCGTGAGTCGTCTTCCTCGTTTGTTTCCACATGCAGCAGGTCTCGGATACGGGGATCGAGCAACTCCGGGTTGATTTGCTGGCCGATCAGCAAGGCCGGGGCCTCGGGGAGATGGTCTGCACCGATCAGCCAGATGCGAGTTGGGTGTTCCCGCATGAATTGGGAGACTTGCAGCAGGGAAATTCCCATTAACGGGTAGAGTAGCAATGGCAAAATCAGCACGGTAAACAGAGTGCGGCGATCGCGCAGCTGGTCGCGCAGTTCCCGGCAGTAGATCAGGCTGACGTTGGACCATTTCATCAGATTCAGCAGGTCTCCCGTTTAAACCAGCGCGTTGACCGGTTCCCGGTTTTGTTCGTGGTTGGCGATGAGTCGAAAAAACAGCTCTTCCAGGTCTGGCTGTTCGTAACGGTCGGATAATTCACTGATCGTCCCCTCGGCCAGCAATTCCCCTCGGTTCAAGATGGCGACCTGATCGCAGAGTCGATGGACCTCGGACATGATGTGGGACGAGAAGAGAATGCATTTCCCCTGCTCTCTCAACCGTTCAATCGTCTTCAGCACTTCCCGGGCTACCAGGATGTCGAGTCCTGAGGTTGCCTCGTCAAAGATCAATACGGGCGGATCGTGGATGATGGCTCGGGCAATAGAGACTTTCTGTTTCATGCCGGTTGACATGGCACTGCCCAGCACGTGCCGGATATTGTTCATCTGAAAACGATCAAAGATCGCCTCCATCCGGATCTGCAATTCATCGGCCGACATGCCGTAAAGTAAACCGAAGAAACGGATGATCTCCCAGGCCGTCATCCGGTCATAGATCGCCGTGTTGGTCGAGACGAATCCGATCTGATGCCGCACCTGGGCGGGATCGGTCACGACGTTGTAACCGTTGATTGTGGCAATTCCGCTGGTCGGCTTCAGGACTGTGCTGAGAATTCTGAGCGCGGTTGTTTTGCCCGCCCCGTTGGGTCCCAGTAAACCGTATATTTGCCCCGGCATCGCATCGAAATCGATTCCGTTCAAGGCGACGAATTCACCCTGCTGCAGATCGGAATAGGTCTTTTTCAGTTTTCGTACATGAATCATGATCGATCCAGAGGAAGAGAATTTTTGCTTCGGAAATGAAGCAATCGGGTGATTGCCGCTCCGGTCACCCGTGGGGGTGTTCGTTTGTGAAACAGTTCACTGAAGAGGCCAGCTTGCGCGACTCGCCTTCGGGCGAATGGTCCACCATGGCAAGCGTAGGCCCAAAATGGATGGGGGGCGACTCATTCTTGTCAGCATTCTGCAAAATCGAGTCGCCGCGCCCCATGCGAGGTACGATCGTCGAGGCGCGCGCGCCTGACAGATCGGTGTTAGCGAATATTACGATTGTTGCGTCACGCCTTTGCCCCTGCCGTGAAACCGAGCCGTAGCCAGGGGTTCTGGTCCCTCAGGCTCTGTTTTGCCGCGCAACCTCCGCGGGCAGGGGATCGTTTATTTCCCCTTGATCAGGGACATGAACTCGGCGCGGGTCGATTGGTTCGTCTTGAAAATGCCACGCAAAGCGCTGGTCACGGTGGTGCTACCGTGCTTGCGAATCCCGCGTATCGACATGCAGGAATGTTCCGCGCTGACCACAACCGCGACTCCCATCGTGTTGAGGTGTTCATTGACCATGTCGGCGATTGCCTGGGTCATCCGTTCCTGGACCTGCGGCCGACGGGCTATCTCTTCGACGACGCGGGCCAATTTACTGAGCCCGGTGACCTTGCCGTTCGGAATGTAGGCGACGTGGGCCACACCGCTGAACGGTAGCAGGTGATGTTCGCACATGCTGGTAAAGGGAATATCCCGGATCAGTACCATTTCATCGTACGATTCCGGAAACACGACCTTGAGATGGCGTTCCGGTTGGATATGCAATCCCGCGAACATCTCCTCGTACATTTTAGCCACGCGGCGCGGAGTTTCCTGCAAGCCGGGACGGTCGGGATCTTCTCCCACGGCGATCAGGATTGAACGAACGGCGGTTTTGATCGCCTCGAGATCAACGTTTTGTTCCAGTTCCTGTTGTTGTTTCACGGTCTTCCTGTCAAATTTCTTTGGATGAATGAGGGGTTCCATTGTCGCAGGCAGGCGACTCTTGCGGAACCACGTTCTGGTGGGGAGGTTATTCCCCCGTAATACGAAACGTCTGGCGGGCCACGAAAACCTGGCCATGCATGTCGGTTGCTTCGACCTTGAGGATATACAAACCTGGCTCGAGATTGCCCGGCAACTTGCCGAACCAGAGGTGGGAAGACGGTCTCGGCTCCGACAATTTCGGCTGGATCGCCGGGGTGACCTTCTTTTCCTCGTCGCTCAACTTCTTCAGCCATGGGTCAACTACTTTTCGCTTTTCCAGTTGAGACCATTCCGAGTAGCCGTCAACGCTCATGCGAACAACCGTTTTCTCCGATCCATTGTAGACATTGACGGCGACTTCGTAGTCGGCCGCCCGGTTGATCGGAATCTCGTTGTCGATTCGGATTCCCATCTTTTCATCGCTGCCGGCGGCCTTGAAATCAATCTGGTACCCCTGCTCGTCGAACGACAGGATGGAATAGCCGTTGGGCGCCCCGTCGGACATGGTCGAATGAGGGACTCCTCGTACGTCTTTCTGGCCGGACCACCAGCTTCCGCTGACCGTCACGTTGATCACGTGATGATGAGGTGCTTTGCCTTGCCAGCCGTCTTTGTCGGTCAGGAACAGGTGTTCGTGCTGGTGAACATGCCCCGAGATGGAAATGCAATGGGGGCGTTGCTCGATCAAACGGTACAGATCCTGGCAATCTTTCAAGTTGCCGATTGGAATGTGCATCAACAGGACGACCATCTGGGAATCGGGAATGGATGCAAGGTCCCGCTTGACCCAGTCCAGCTGGGTCGCGCCGAGCTTGCCCTGGTATTTGCCCCCCTGGTCTCCCGCGGCCGGCAACCAGTCAATGCTGTCCAGTACCACGAAATGGACGCGTCCGTAATCAAAGGAAAAATACGTCGGTCCATAAATGCTCTCAAATGTCTCGTTGACGTACTGTCGGTTGGGCGCATCCAGGTTCAGGTCGTGGTTGCCAATCACGTTGTACCAGGGGATTCCCGCCAGGCTGACCGCATCGTTGAGCGGCTTGAAAACGTCCAGGTCGTCGAACACGATATCACCCAGCGTTACTCCAAACTTGGCAGGGGTATCGATCAGTTCGGTCATCACGTCGCGGGTGATGTAATCGACCTCGGTGATGTTCCTCGGCTGAGGATCCCCAAACAGGAGTACCTGGAATTGCTCCGGTTCATCTTGACGGTAGAGCGGGAAATCGATGGAGCGCGGTAAAGGCCCCGTAGGTGATGAGCCAGGAAACCGCAATTTGGGCGAACCGTCAGGCTTGTGGATGTAAAAGAACATTGGCAAATTTTGTCGGTTCAGTGCTGTGCGAAACCCGGTTGGCTTGGTCACAAAAATGATCGACTCACCCGACAGCGGCAGTTCGTAATGACCATCTGAATCGGTCTCAACGATCTGGTCACCATTGGAAACCCGCACCCCTTTCAGCGGCGCGTCACCCGCCCCGAATCTGCCATCCTTGTCGATATCTTCGAAGACTCGGCCCTGGGCCGTGACGGCAGATTCCGGTTGTTGCGCATAGGAGGTCTGCCCACTGGCCAGGAACAGGCCGGCGCCGAGGAAGGCGGAGCCGAGGGTCAACAAAATACGGCGTGTCACGTAAAGTTCCTTCTGTTTGGAATTCGTGGGAGCGATGATCCCATGGTAACAAATTTGTTGCCGTGTGGGAGAGCCAGCGGGAGCCTGGATGCCGGTGGACAACTTGTCGCTTGCAAGGGGCTGGATTAAACTTGGGGTTTACCCGATGTGGGGCAACGAGATTAACCCTCCTTTTCACTTGGATGCAGTCGTGGAGCACGAGTTTACCGACGCCGATCTGGAAGCTTACCTGGACGAGATGCTCGATCCCTCGGATGCCGCCGAAGTCGAGCAGGCCTTGCGGGAGGAAGAGACACTGCTCCAGCGGCTGTCCCATATCAACAGTCGAAGGGACGCAGGAATCCACACGCTGGGAGAAATTTGGCGGCGCAACCAGATCGGGGTTCCGACTGCGGAAGAGATGGGGAAATACCTGCAGGGAACGCTCGGCCCGGACCCGTCTGCGTATATCGAGTTTCGCCTGAAATCGCTCAAGTGCCGTTACACGATCGCGATGTTGCGGGATCTTGAGCAACGGCAATCGCATGGGGACCCGGCTCAAAGCGAGTCTCGTCGCAGGAAGTATTTTGACTCCAGCGCCGGTTTGCTCAAACGGAACGACTAGAACCAAGCGAACCGCCGGTGTCATCCAGCGAACCGGATGCGATCCACAGAAACCAGGTTTCGGGAAACGACGGGGCTTCTAGACCGCGACCGCTTCCAGGCCGTACTGGGCGAGTGTTTTGCGGAGAAACGCCATCTGCGATTCGTCCAGAGGTGTCATCGGCAGGCGTAATTCTCCCGTGTCACGACCGAGTTCGGCCATGGCGGCCTTAAGCGGAATCGGGTTGGTGGCGATGCTCAGCAGGTCGCGGCAGAGAGGGAACAACTTGTGATGCCAGGTGCGGGCTTCTTCCGCGTCTCCCTGGGCAAAACTGCGGACCATCGCAATCATGTCGCGGGGGACGATGTTGCCGACAACCGATACGACCCCTTCGGCCCCGATGCTCAACAGCGGCAACGTCATCGAGTCATCTCCGCTCAGCACGGTCAGGTCGGTCATCGAGAGGACCTGCGAGGCCTGGTCCATCGATCCGGTCGCCTCCTTGACCATCGTGATATTCGAGAATTCGGCCATGCGGGCAATCGTCTCCGGTTCGATGTTGCGCCCTGTTCGCCCTGGGATGTTGTAGACACAGATCGGGATGTCGACGGATTCGGAAATCGCCTTGTAGTGCTGGTACATCCCCTCCTGGGTCGGCTTGTTGTAATACGGGGCGACTTGCAGGGTGGCATCCGCCCCTTCGTTGGCGGCCCACTGGGTCAGGCTGATCGCCTCGGCCGTACTGTTGGAACCGGTGCCCGCCATCACCTTGGCCCGCCCGGCCGTCAACTGGATCACTTCGGAAATGACTTCCTCATGTTCCGGGTGGCTTAACGTTGGGGATTCGCCGGTTGTCCCGACCGGCACCAGGCAATCGGTTCCGGCTTCGAGTTGAAATTCGATCTGGTCGCGCAAGGCGGGTTTGTCCAGTTTGCCATCACGAAACGGGGTGACAAGGGCCACCGAAAGCCCGGCAAAACTTGATCCTCTGCGTGTCATGGCAAATCTCCTGCTCACTGAAAACGGAACGTGCCGATCGATTGACGACCGTACGCTGATGATAACGTCGTTCACCCGGTTTGAATAGCAGCATGGCCGGCACTTAGGGGTGCTGGATCTTAGGTGACGGCCAGGGAAATCAGTTGTTTCATTTCGCGGACTGCTGATTCCATGCCCACCGAGATCGATCGTGCAATTACGCTATGCCCGATGTTCAATTCTTCTAGCTCGGCAATCCTGGCGACGGGTTGGACGTTCGAATAGTTCAGCCCGTGACCGGCATGCAAACGGAGGGGGGAGGCGGCAACCTGAGCGGAAGCCACTTCCAGCTTGGCCAGTTCTTGTTGGAGCTGTTCCGCGGTTTGCGCGTTGCTGTAGGCACCGGTGTGCAATTCGACCGCTTCGACACCGAGTTCAGCGGCCGCCGCAATCTGCGTTGTCTCGGGGTCAACAAACAGGCTGACGAATATGCCGTTTTGTTGCAGTCGATCCACGGAACGTGCGATCGTGTCACGGTGGGTTACCACATCGAGTCCACCCTCGGTTGTGATTTCCTGCCGGTTTTCCGGGACGAGACAGACCTGGTCAGGTTTGAGACGGCAGGCGATGGATAACATCTCCTCTTCGGAAGCGCATTCAAAGTTGAATTTTACCTGGACGGCGGCACTCAGCGCCTCGATATCATAATCCTGGATGTGGCGCCGGTCGGCCCGGAGATGCGCCGTGATCTGATCGGCTCCTCCACGTTCGGCCATGGTGGCGGCTTCCACAGGATCGGGTTCAAAGGTCTTGCGCGCCTGGCGAACCGTGGCGACGTGATCGATATTGATACCTAAACGAATCATTCTCTGGTCTACCCATTACCGGGTTGCGGTTTGCCGGGTCCTGGTGATGGCCCCGGAATTGTCAGCGCGGGTCAGCAGGAACCGGAAGTTTCCGTCCAGCTGTCCCCGGGCTACGTCGTCTTGGAGCGCGTCGATCAACGTTCTCGCCTGTTCATCGTCGCGGGCGATGGCAAAAATACAAGGTCCCCAGGAACTCTGCCCCGTTGCGGCGACACCCAAATCCCGTATTTTTCGGACCAACTCGGTTGCCACGGGACCATTATAGGGCCCGTTCTGAATTCCCGAAAAGTGATCACCTGCCCCGTAACCGTATTCATAGAGAGCCTCGGCAAACGAATCGTAATCGGAGGCGGCCAGGGCGGGAACAATTTGACCCCGCACCAGCTCGATCATCTTTTGACGGAAGGCGGGAGGGGTCGGTTCAATCTGTTCAAACGCGACAGTTTCCGGTTTGCCACTGAGTCCCTGTTGATGTTCGGGCAGGACGAGTACGATCGGCCATTCCGCGGGAAATTCCAGTCTCAAATCGAGGGGAGCAATTACTTCTCCCTGATTAATTCCCCGGTCGACCAGGAAGCCACCTTGGAAAAATCCGTAACTGCCAATGGCGGACCGCCCTGCCCTGTCCATCACTGCTGCAATTTCACCCGGGGACGGGATCGGTTGGTTGAAGAATGTGGAAAGCCCGACCGCCGTACTGAAAGCGAGTTGGGTCCCGGAGCCGAGTCCAATGTGGCGCGGTAAGTGGGAGAGGGAGTCGGAGGCAATGGTGACGTGAAAGCGGTTGGGGTCAAACGGTTCCAAAAGATTGCCTGCAAATCCCCGCCGCCATTTTTCGATCCATTCGGCTGTCAAGGTCGAGCCGGGCTGGGACATTTGATTGCCTGGATCGGTCTCGGCAATCTCGACGATGTGCCTCGGATCCTGGATCATCAAACCGATGCCGCCAAACTTTCGGTCCTGCTGACCGACCGAGTAGAGGCCGAAATGTAACCGGCTGGGTGCGGAGACCGTTACGACGCGATTCACAATCTTTTTCAATCCGGTTTGCGTGGTGGGGTAAGGACTTTTTCATCAGGCGAACCCGAGAGCCCCGCTTCGCCTGAGGGGGAACAGGAATTTACGTAATTCTGCAATCGTTCGAAAGCCTCCCGTTCCGCGGTCCCACCCGTTTTCCCAATCACGTTCTCAAAATGCCCGAATTGCTGCAGGATTTCCTCGAGCGGTAGAAAATCGGTTCGGGTCGCCAGGATCGCCGCCTCGATGACCATCGCCTTGGCCCGGTTGAAACCGAAAAAATCACGCATCCGGCCAGAGTGGACCACTTGGCAATGGACCGAGGTCCGGTGACTGGTGGGCTGGATGAAGGTCACTTCAAATTCGTACCAGCGGCAGGTGTCGGCCAACACTTGCCCCTCGATGACCGTGGCATCGATCATCGGTGGCAGCGGATCGAGCTGACCCGTGACCGCCTTGGCATAAATGCCAACATCGTCGGTAACGTGCAGCACGCCTTGGCGGGTCTCGATCAGATTGGCCAGGGTTTGCGAGCCGGGGAACGGCCGCAGTTCAAAACGGTCGTCATTCCCGTCAAACAAGGGGCCCATCGGGGCGAGGTTGGTCTCGCCGGAACGGGAACGGGTTGTGACAATCGATTCGAGGATCATGCGGTGGACAACCTCGGTTCGCTTTGCGGGGGCGGTGTGGGTTGGTCAGTCGGTACATCGAGTCCGGCCAGGGAGAGGAAATTGCGTATCAAGGGATAGCCCTCGGGCGTCAAAACCGACTCCGGGTGGAACTGATAACCGATGATGGGCAAGTCGCGATGCGCAATGGCCATGATGGTCCCGTCTGCCGTGTGGGCGATGACCGAAAGCGTGTCGGGTAAGGTAGCCGGGTCAATGATCAGTGAGTGATAGCGCCCTGCCGTGAAGGGCGAGGGAATCTGGTCGAAGACAGGGTGGCCATCATGAAACACCGAGCTGCTTCGGCCGTGCATCGGCTGGCCGGAGGGAACCACCTTGGCTCCCAACGTGGCGGCGATCGCCTGGTGCCCCAAGCAGACCCCCAGCATGGCGGTCTGACCGGAAAAGTGCTTAATGATGGCCGGCGTTTGGTTGGCTTGCTGCGGACCACAGGGACCGGGGGAGATGATGATCGCCTGGGGGTTCATCTGCTCGACCGCGGGAATATCCAATTCGTCGTTGCGACGAACAACCACCTTGCTGTTGGGTGCCAGTTGCTGGACATACCGCGCCAGGTTGAAAACGAAACTGTCGTAGTTGTCGATAACAAGGATCATAAACCGGCTGCCTTCAACATGCTTGCTGCCTTGGTCCAGGTTTCACGATACTCTTCCTCCGGGTCGGATTGGCTGACGATTCCGCCGCCTACCGGGATTTGCCACCAGCCATCCTTGGCTGTGATGGTGCGAATCAGGATATTCAAATCCATACTGCCGTCCATTCCAATATACCCCAGCGAGCCGCAATACGCGCCGCGGGCGGTCGGTTCCAGCTCCCGAATGATTTGCATGGCCCGAATCTTGGGCGCCCCTGTAATGGAGCCTCCCGGAAAGGCGGCCATCAGCAGGTCGAACAGGTCGCATTCCGGTTTCAAGGTTCCACGCACGGCGGAGACCAGGTGCAGCACACTCTGGTAAGTCTCCAACTCGCAGCATTGGCTCACCTGAACCGAGTCCGGCAGGCAGACCCTGGACAGGTCGTTGCGCATCAAGTCGACAATCATCACATTTTCGGAACGGTCTTTTTCACTCTCCTTCAGTTGTTGTGCCATGTTCAGATCCACTTCGGGGTAACGGGTTCGCGGTCGTGTCCCCTTGATTGGCCTGGTTTCCGCCACACTGTCGCGCACCTTGAGAAATCTTTCGGGTGATGCGCTGATAATCTGGGCGTTGCCCAAGTCGAAATAGGCTGAGAACGGGGCCGGATTGACCGAGCGCATTTTCTGGTACAGCTCCGCCGAAGAGATCGTGGCGCGCGTCAGCAGCCGCTGGGCCAGGTTGACCTGGAAAACGTCACCCTGGTAGATGTAATCGATGCATTTTTCAACGGCGGCCAGATAGGCGGAGCGGGAAAAATTGCTGGACAGTCCGGCATGCTCGTCCAGTGGGAAGGCGAGTTCGGGTTGAGTGACCGTCGTTGTTTCCGAGGGCTGGTCAGCCGATACCTCAAGTTCCGAGGTCAGCAGCTCGAAAAAATAATGCAACCGTTGGTCGGCCTGCTCCTGTCTTCGTCCCGGCTCGGTTTCGGGCCATCCTTGCGACACGAGGTGGACCGTATCTTCGACATGGTCGATGGCGACGACCACGTCGTAAACTCCCACGGCAATCAGCGGCAGTTGAAACTCATCGATCGTGGGCGCCTCGATTGGTTCGAGTGAACGGTTCAAATCGTAGGAGAAGAGACCGGCCAAGCCACCCTGGAATGGCGGCAATTCGGGCAAGTGGTTTGCCGGGTACCGCGCCACCGCCTCTCGCAGTCGATCAAACGGTCGCTGGCAATCCGTCTGCAGTTCGTACCAGTCGATCGGATCTGCCGCCATGAACGAATACCGTCCCAGCGAATGACCCTCGGAGGATTGTGTGTTGACGGAGCTGTCCAGGTAAACAAATCGAGACAGCCGAGACAGGCGACGAAAAAGCTGCTCCAGGTCCCCCGGTGACGAGGGGTGCAGATCGAGTCGACGCCATGGCGCCTCGAACCGGCTTAGGATGGACGTATTGGGGTGAGAATCAGTCACGGACACTCAACAGTTTCAAGGCGATCCTGGCAGCAGAGAGAGCAACCTACGGCACCGGCTGATTCTAAGGGAGAGTCCACCCACCGGTTAGACCCTGTTCCCGGAGAAAGTCGGTGAGACGACCGGAAACCCGGGGTTGGGAATGCGCGTCCTGGCGGCCCGGTCGGGTCTGGCGTTGGGTAGCTCCAGGGCCCGAACTGGCTTGGCGGGTTGCCCGGAAGTGGTGAATTGTGAGTCGAATCGGCCCGACCTGGGTGCCTCGGCCTGCCTGATCACGTAAACTGGGATGGCCACTTGCGGTCATCCATTTCAGGGCGGAAGTGGTTCAGGAAGAGGGAAACCGGGAATTATTCATAGCGATCGGAAATCGTCGAAGTCCTTCGCAAACAGGGTGGCATGATACCTGAGGTATCGAAAGCGGAAGGGAAATGAAACAAGTACTAATCATAGTCGCAGCTGTGCTGTTGGTGGGGTGCGGGCCAAATATTCACGAAGCTACCTGGACTGGAAACATCCAACTTGTCAAACAGCATATCGATGCCAATGTCGATGTGAATGGGAAGAATGAGAAGGGAGAGACTCCACTACATATTGCAGCTGTGTTCTGCCACGAGGAAATTGTTGAGCTGCTAATTGCCAATGGTGCAGATGTCCATGCGGGTGATGAGATCGGATGGACTCCTTTGCATCGTGCAGCTTATTCTTTCACAACAGGGCGCCGTCCTGCGATCATCGCCGAACGGTTAATCGCCGCAGGTGCAGAAGTCAATGCGAAGAGTGAAAACGGGAGTACCCCATTGGATGTGGCCAATAATTGGGGCCACGAACCGGCCGCCGCCTGCCTCCGTAAACACAACGGCAAGACAACGGATGAATTGAAAGCTGAAGGGAGTTGAAATTGTCCCAATTACTGAAATTGCTTTTCCTGCCGACCGCGTTGTGGGGGCTGCTCGTTTGCGGCGCACCTGCCGCAGCCCAGCAGGAGGGCGGGTTTGAAGCGGCCGATCTGAATCGCAATCGGAAGATATCGAAGCGCGAGCTCGGCAAATATCTCAAGAAGAAGCTTCCCGAATTCAAGCAAGTCAAGGAATTGATGGCGGCGCTCGATGCGGATTCCGATGGCAACCTGTCGCGGTCCGAGTTTGCCAGGCGGTTGGAGCAGATCGAGGAACTTCAGCAGAAGCCGATGTCTGAACCGGGAGCGGGCGGGACGGAGTCGGCGGAAAAGGCGAAGCCGATCATCGAGTTTGCCGACAAGTACAACCGGGATTTTGCCGAGAAAGATCCGCGGGTTGGTGAGACGCTTCCTGCTGTTTCGGCCTTCGACGAACAGGGCCAACCGTTGGACCTGGATCAGCTGAAGGGGAAATACGCTGTCCTGGTCTTCGGCTGCCTGACATGACCGCCGTTCCTGAGAAACGTTTCCAGTTTGGAAACCGTGTACCACGACTACCGGGACAAGGTCCGCTTCTACTACGTCTACAAGCACGTCCAACACCCGGAGATCAATAACTTCGTATCTGCGTTCAACCTGGAAGAAAGGTTGCGACATGTGCAGGAAGCGAAACGTCGGTTGAAGACCGAGATCCCCTGGATCTGCGACGATATGGATAATTCCTTCAAGCAGGCGTTTGGCGGGGCGCCCAATGGTGAGTTTATCCTGGATCCGCAGGGCAAGATTGTCCGCAAACGGTTTTGGAGCAACCCCCAGGTCCTGCGGGAAGATCTGGCCGAACTGGTCGGTCCCTCCAAAACCGTCACGCAGGTCGATGCATTATCAGCCAGGTTTACCCTGGAGAACCGCCAGATCGCCAGTGGTGTGGTGCCGAAGATCACTTTGCCGGCCGGTCTCGCCCCTTTGGTCGTCGAGCCGGTCGACGATGGGGGATTCCCCTACTTTGCCAAGCTGCGGGCCGAGGCGACCTCCGGCTTGCTGGGAGAAGCGGCCGAAGGCAAGTTGTATTTTGCCGTCTACCTCGACCCGCTCTACAAGGTTCATTGGAACAACCGGGCGGGCAAGGTGAGATTGAAGATTGCGATCCCGCCTGGCACGGCGGCCGACCCACTGGAAATGATGAGCCCGGAAGTCGCAGCGGATGCGGACGTCGACCCACGGCAGTTCCTGGTTGAGATGGCCCGGGGTGATTCGACTCGCCCGATCCGGGTCGAATTGGCTTACACGGTTTGCGACGACGCCGAGAACTTCTGTACGGAGGTGGTGCAGCAGTATCGCGTTGAATTCAAGCGGACAGGGAACGTCGGTTCCCGGCCCGGAATTTTCATGCCGGCCATGTTTGCCAAGATCAGGGAATTCGACAAGAACGGGGACGGGGACATTACCGAGGACGAGCTCCCGCCGGGCTCGGTTTCCCTCTACGTCGGGCATGCCGACTACAACGGGAATGGGACGATCGAGGCGGCCGAAATCGATACGTTCCTGCAGATGTTCAACAACGGCAAGGGATTTGCCTCCGATCGGAACGATGGCCAGGTTCCGAAAGAGGGGCCCTCGAACGATTCCGACCAATGATCATGCAGCGCCGTTAGTTTCCGGAAGAATTCGGTGTCGGTTTTTCTTCCGCTGGCGGTGCCCAGCCGTGGTGTCGCAACCACTCGATCAGCTCGGCGGGCCAATTCGATGTTCCCGGTATCCCCCGCGCCAACCCGAGGCCGTGTCGCCCTTTCTCGTAGAGGTGCAACTCGGCCGGTACATCGTTCTCCACCAGCGCCTGGTAGAAGCGAATGCTGTTTTCTGGCAGCACTCCCGTGTCGGCGGTCGTGTGCCAGAGGAAACAGGGTGGCGTTTGAGGCGTTACCCGTTTTTCGTTGGACAGTGATTTCAAAAGTTCCGGATCAGGATTCTTGCCCAGCAGGTTCCTTTGTGAGCCGCGATGGGTAAAGGGCTCATCGAAGGCGATCACGGGGTAGCAGAGGATGGCGAAATCGGGGCGGTTCGAAACCCGCTCCACCCCGTCTTCGGACTGCGGGTTCCCCTCGCCGAAGTGGGTCGCTGCTGTCGAAGCGAGGTGCCCCCCGGCTGAAAAGCCGAGGACCCCAATCTGGTTCTCATCGATCTTCCATTGATCGGACCGGCTGCGAACGGTGGCGATCGCCCGTTGCACATCCTGCATGGGGGCCGGGTGACCATAGCCCTTATTGCGATGGCGGTAGTCGCAGATGAAGGCGGAAATACCGTTGTCATTTAGCCAGCGGGCAACCTGGTGACCCTCGTGGTCCATCGCCAGATGACCGTAGCCCCCGCCCGGGCAGATCACGATGGCGGTTCCGCTCGATGTTTGGGGTGGGGCCGGGTAGCAAATCAGGGTTGGCTTGTCTTTTTTTTCCTGGCCCAGGGCGCCGGGTGCGCCGTCGGGCCAGAGCAGTTCGACCTGCGGCTCCTGGGCCAGTCCCGCCAGGCAGAACAGTTGAAGCCCAATCATCGTGATCACTTGGAACGGGTAGGTGGACATGCCGTGTATCCTCTTGGGTGGTTTGAGTCCGTTTGTCTATTGGTTGCCGGGGGCGATTGGCAGTCGGATTTGGGACGGGTACTTATCCGAATGGTGAACCTGGTTGCGTGCGACGACTCCCTTGGCTTCATCAAAATTGTTGCCGCCTGTGTTGAGGTTGCGGGCAAAGCGGGGGAAGTTGCTGCTGGAGACCTCGATTCGAATCGAGTGTCCCTTGGCAAAGTAGTTGCTGGTGGACATGGGGGAGACTTCCAGCTTGTAGACCTGGCCCGGTTCCATGAAGACTTCCTGGTCGTAGCCCTCGCGATAGCGAACCCGCTGGATCGTCTCGTCCAGGTTGAACGCCCGTCCATCAGGATAGACATCGATCAATTTGATGGTGAAATCAGTATCTTTGGCATCCGAGGAAACGTAGAGGGTGGCCTCGATGAAGCCGCTGACTTCGACGCCCTCCCGCAGTGGTTCGGTCGTGTAGACCAGGATGTCGTCACGCAATTCGAGCGTTCGTTGATCGAACGATCCCGCCTTGATCGCGTTGCCAGTACAGCAGACATTGCCCCCGTAACTGGTGACGGGGTTTTGCGGGTCGTATTCGAACGTGTCGGCTTGATCCTCTTTGCCAGGAAGCTGGCGGGACAAACGGCCATCCCCGTTGAGCGTGTTGGCCGACCCATCACTGTTCAGATAAAACGGTGTCATCTCGACACCGGCCGGTGGCCAGGTGTCGGAGGTTTGCCAGCGGTTGCTACCCATCGTGTAATATTTCACGCGCGGCATGTCGACCGGGGCGTTATCCTGTTTCAGCTTGGCGTCAAACCAGCCGTAGACCAGTTCGTCATGGTTGAACCTGGCATCCCCCACGTTCAACTCGCCGACCATCGTCTGCTCGGTGGCGCGGGTGAAACCGCAATGCAGCGTCGGGGCAATCACCAGGTACTGGTTGTCGCGGACGTTCTGGTCAGCCGCATTTTCGCGGACATGATTGAACAGAGCCAGATTGGGACTGCTGGCCACATCGAACCAGGAGACAAACCAGAAACTGGGGACATGAAACGGCATGTCGTCGTGGTACAGCCCCCCCTTGTACCAATCCGGATCGTTGGGCTTGCGGCGAATCATCTTTTCGTAGATCCCGATCGGACCGTTGACATTCTTGATGATGTCCTGGACGGGCAGGTGCTTGAGGGCTTCCGACCAATCGACCGGCGGGCGCTCGGGGGCGAGGTCGAAATACCTCGAGTTGCGTATCAGTTCTTCCTGCGTTGCATCCGGGGGAAACATCGGTCGTACGCGGTCATTCTGTACCCCGTACAACCAGGCGATGAACAGCATCTGGACGGCCCCCCCACGGTACCAGTTCCCCTGTTCAAAGAACGGGCCGACCCGGCCGACGCCCGCCCCGAAACCTTGGGGAACCATGGCCGCCAGGGCCGGGTGATCGAGGGACGCAGCCGCCATCTGCCATTCGGCCGTGGAGGAGCAACCGAGCGTGCCGACCCGGCCATTGCACCAGTCCTGTTTGGCCATCCACGTAAAGGCATCAGCTGCGTCGGTGAGCGGGGTCCCCAGGATATCCCATTGGCCCTCGGAAAAATAACGTCCCCGTTCGTTCTGCACAACATAGGCGTAGCCCCGTTTGACGGCTTCCATAGCGCGTTGATAGGTGCGCGTGCTCTCTTCACCATCCCGCCAACCATTGAAGTTGTACGGGGTTCTCGAAAAGATGACGGGAACCTTCTGGTCAGTCTTCGGTCGATAAATGTCGGTGCACAACCGGATCCCGTCCCGCATGGGGACCATCACTTTTTGGTCGATGACTGCGATTGCCTCGAGTTGTTCCCGTGGGTTCGGTTCCGTTTCTGTTTGTGCCGCGGCCCCGTTGATGCCGATCAGGAGCGCACAGACTGAAAAAATGTAACCTTGTTTGAACATCGTGGTTTCCTTGAAAACGGGGGTAGGAGAAAGCAGAACATCGATTCGGTTGACGGCACGCCCAGTATTGCCGAAGCGCAGTTGGGGTAAAACCGTTGCCGGCCGGAAATTGGCAAAAGAGATGAAAATCGACCTGGCCCGGACTGGCCATTTCGGAAAGCGTCCTCTCTCGAGTCCCTGGCGTGGATCACTCCGTCGAACGGTTCTGATCGGCCGGCGTGCGGAATCGTTTCTTTAAACGATGACGGTTCTTTTCCTCCTCGGTCAGGTGCCCCCAATCGAGGGATTCGTCCTGGGTGTACTGTTTACCCAGGGTCAGGGAGGTCAGTGCCTTGGACATTTCATAACCGAGGTAAAAGGCGTGCGATGGGCTCAAGTTTTTCGGGTTCGTGGCGGCCAGCTGATCAAAGATGATGAACGGGTCCCGGTCCGACAGGTGATGGCCCGCACCGAGCAGGTGAATTTCGCCCGCTTCGGCAAAGATTCGGTAATTGCTATCCTTGATCTGCCGCGCCAGTTCGGCCAGCTGGGCGGCCCCGTATTGAACCAGGCGCCGGTCCCGCAGGGAGACCAGTTCGTTCGACAAGTTCTTGGGAGGGACCTGATGATGAACGGCGTGGTGGACCAGCCGGCGAGCCCAGTCACATTCCCGTACGCTGGAGCGGGCCCAGTTAATGACCTGGGTGGTCAAGACGCTGTCGATTTTCAATTCCTGGCAGATTCCCAGCAACAGGAAATTGATGCCGGCCGAATCCACATCGGTCAGTTCGGTCAAGTTGCCGATGCCCATCATCATTTCCACGTCCGGCCATCGTCGTCGTGCCAGCATGTAACGTTCCAGGCTGGCGGCAAACCCGAGCCCGATCGGTTCGAGGATCGGATCGACGCGGAACGGAACCTGTTTGGCAGCCAGGAGCTCCAAGGTCGGTTCCATCGATTCCAGGCGGGCGATGTCATCCGGAATCACCACGACCGGAACGCCCCAATCGGCTGCCGCTTCCCGGTTGGTCCCGTTGACTGACAATACGAGTTCGGCACCGGCCTGCACGGCCGGTTCGATTTCCCGGGGGTTGAGACTGTCAATGGAGACCCGCAGGCCGATCTCCTTGACGGCCTTGACCGCATCGGTCACACCCGCCCAGCAATCGCCCGGTTCGCAGCCGATGTCAATGTAGTCGGCACCCTCCTCAGCCAGAGAACGTGCCATCTCGACAATCTGTGGCAGGGACAGCCGCGGGGCGTGGTTGATCTCAGCGATGATCTCGATGGACCACGGTTCCAGGTCGGGTCGTTTCTTTTGCTGATCGAACAGCAGCGGCAGATCGCGGAGATCCTTCGGTCCGATGATCAGTGGCAGTTCGGTTACTTCCCGCAATGGCTGCAAATCTCCCTCGCAATAGCCGGGGATCACGATGCGAGTCGTCCCAGCAGGGATCTCCAGCCGGGCGGCGATCCAGCGGGGGGTCATCAGCGCTGCGACCGTGATGGGAAGCACCTGGATGTGAAATTCAAATCCCGAAGCACGCGCCACTTCCGACACGGTCGAGCGCAACGCATGTTCTGCCAGTCGGCCCGTTACAAACAAGATCTTTTCGGACAACGTTGTCAGCTTTCGTCGAGGGAACTACCGGTTGGGATGGGCATGCAAGGGGAAGTGGTTTGCGGGTATTGACGGTGCACGGGTCCGTTCACCTGGGTGACCCGCTCAGCCGTCAGTCTCCATGACCGTTACGGAGGGCATCCCCGAATTCTACCCCGAATGGTTGGGGGCTGCCTGTATCATCATAGAAACTGCAGTGAAGCATGACAATTTGCTTGATCCAGGATGATGTTAGGGCTATTTTGATAGGGTCTCTTCCAGCCTCCAGGGTTTTACCCTAAACAGATGGCTTCTCGCCCCGCCGAAACTTGATCCCCGTAACTCATGAAAGCACTGCGATATACCAAGCGCCTTGTATCCTTCGATTCGACCAGCCACAAATCGAACCGATTGGTCAGCAAGTACCTCGAAATGAAATTGACCAAACACGGTTTCGTGGTGGAAAAGGTCAAATACAAGGATCCTGAGGGTGTCAGCAAGGTAAATGTGATCGCCAAAAAAGGGGGCGGCCATGGGGGGCTCGGCTATTTCTCCCATTCGGATGTCGTGCCGGTCAAGAACTGGTTTACCGATAAGTTCGGGCCCTTTGAGCCGACGATTGGCAACGAGCGTCTTTACGGTCGTGGTTCCTGTGACATGAAAGGCTCGATCGCCTGCATGTTGGCTGCCGCTCAGCAGTTCTCGGTGGATGACCTGAAACAACCGCTCTATTTCGTCTGTACGGCTGATGAAGAGGTCGGGTTCCACGGTGCCCGGGCCGTCGTCGAAGATAGTAAGACGTACCGTGAAATGGTGACGCATGGGACGCGGGCAATCATTGGCGAGCCGACCTCCCTGGAGGTTGTCCACGCCCACAAGGGTTCGTATGAAATCGTGGCTGAATCGAAAGGGGTAGCTGCGCATTCGAGTACGCGGGAGGGCCTGAATGCCAACCTGGCAATGATCCCCTTCCTGGCCGAGATGAAATCGATCTACGACCAGACGGAAACGAATCCCCAGTACAAGAACAGCATGTTTCAGCCGTCGACTGTCTCCTGGAACATCGGTGTCAAGGACGATGCCCAGGCGATCAACATTACGGCAGCTTCCAGTCGTTGCACCGTCTACCTGAGACCGATGCCCGGGGTTGACCTGACTCCTCTGCTGGACCGTGTGATCCAGGCAGGTGTAGCCAATGGGCTGCAGGTCGAAATCAACAAGTGGGCCGAACCGTTTTACACGGACCCGGACAACGAGTTCATCCTGGAATCAGTCAAGCTGGCCAATCGCCCCAAGCCGAGAACGGTTTCCTACGGAACCGATGGCGGCATGTTTTCGGAATTGGCTGACAAGATCGTGTTTGGACCCGGCAGCATTGAACAGGCCCATACCGACAACGAGTGGATTGCCCTGGAGCAGTTGAAATTGGGTACCGAGATGTATGCCAAGATGATCCGGCATTGGTGTTGCCAATAGGATCCATGACTTCTACAGTGCCAGTCCACGGCCCCGTGATTCCAGTATGGTGGGACAGACGAAAATGAGCTCTTCCGATCCGATTCCTGTCGTCTATGGCCAGGGTGACACCTCGCCGCAGGGTGTCCAGGAAGTCCACGCGTTCATCCAGTCGTTTGTTGACCGGCAACAGTTGTTGCCCCGTTCCATCGACGAACTGGCGAGGATGATGCAACATTCATTCACTGTCAGGGCCAGCGGGCAGATCATCGGGTTTGTCGCCTTGGAAGTATACTCGGCAAAACTTGGTGAAATCCAATGTCTGTCGGTGGACTCGGATTACCGTCGGCTGGGGATTGGAAGGGAACTTGTCAGCCGCTGTGTGGCGCGAGCCCGGGAGCTGGAGATCATGGAATTGATGGCGATTTCAAACTCCGATGAAATGTTCCTGGCCTGTGGTTTCGATTACAGCCTGCCCAATCAGAAACGGGCCTTTTTCATCCAGCCCGATCAGGACGCTCAGCCAGGTTAAAACGGGCTGGGCACGGCGCGCGTTATTTATGGGACGAGGTCGAATGCCTGACCTGTCTCTTTAGAAACTTGACGTCACTTTTTCAATCGCCTGGCAAATGCGGGCGGCATATTCGCTCTCTTGAAGTAACGCGGGATGGTGCAGGATGACGGTTTGCTGCGAGGCGATGCGGGAATTGACTAGCGGTCCGACCTGGCGACAACGCTTATTGGACCGCCGGGTGAACCCGCGGAACCCGACGTCGATGGCGACCCCTTCCGCCTGGATGGCATTGACGAAATCACCCCGTGGCCAGCCGCTTTTGACGTCTTCAAAGAGCCAGGGCAACTTGTAGTAGGCCGGCAGGTAGGACTCCTGTGAAATGACCTGTTTCAGCGGGTGCAGAACGGCATTGCCAGCGGTGCCACGGATCAGCTCCTGGGCGCGTTCATGGCGTCTCTCGTTGTAGGAACCGATCGTCTCGAGTTGTGGGCCCAGCACGGTGGCCTGCAGTTGACTTAAGGGGAACGCCTCATTGCCCCGGCTGTTGTAGATCTTGGCGCGTTGGTAGATCTCGGCCGAGTTGGTCAACAAGGCGCCACCGCGTCCAGCCGAGAGGAGCTTGCTGCCTCCGAAACTCAAGGTTGCCACCTCACTCAGTGAACCGACAGGCCGTGATCCGACTTGTCCGCCTGGCATCTGGCAGGCATCCTCGACGATCGGGATGTTCGTATCGCCCAGGATCTCTTGCAGCGCCTGGACCGGTGCAATTTGACCATGCAGGTGAGAGGCAATGACCGCTGACGTTTTTCCGGTCATCGCTTTCCTGACTTCGGCGGGGTCCAATACCCAGCCACCCTGGACGACATCACAGAGGACTGGAAATGCCTGCAGCGCCTCGATGGCTCGAAAGTTCCCCGGGAAATCGTAGCCGGCCAGGATCACTTCGGAGTCAGTCGGGACCCCCAGTCCTCGCAAAGCGAGTTCAACCGCGATGGTGCCGCTGGAACAGAGCAGCACGTGTTCGACCTGATAAAGTTCTTTCAAACGGTCGATCAGTTTGTCCGTCCATGCTGAATCGTACTTGCCCCAGCTTCCGTCCTGCAGGGATTCGAGGATGGCCTGGCGGATCGGTTCGTCCGCGACCGGCCAGCTGGGAGGTGGGCGGTCGATGACCGGAGCTCCACCGTTGATTGCCAATTCAGGACTCAAGACAACACCTTTTATGACTCAAACCAAACCGGGGACGGCACCGGCAAAAGGGATTCCCGCCCAGGCACCAATGTACCCCTTCCCGGGCCCGACTGACAAATGGACCGGCCCACCGATCTCACCGATCTCGGGCCAGCCGACAGCTATCCCGATCATCGAACTCCAAAGTTAATGAAAAAAGCAGCTTTGGGAAAGCTGCGGGATGGTCGTTGCCTGTTGATTTTCCCGTCTCCTGCACGGGTTGCTCTGCCAGACCCGGGTTGTCCCGTTCTCCCAAACCGGCGTTTTTTCCGGAGGTCACCCATTCCCCGGCCCGGTTTCTGTCCCCGTGCTAGCCATTCAACGGTTCGTTGGCGTTGACCTGTTGGCCACGGACTAGTAATAGGCATGCGATTGGGGGGGATTTCGCTCCACCTGGCAACACGCTTGGCAGTATTGATAGCCATCCATATGGGACACATCTTTTCATTGCGATCGGTGCGCCTTCTGGCGCCGGCCTGTGTATTGACCCTCGGCATCGGACTGGTCGGTTGTCAACTGGACGATATGCACGACGCCCGTAAATTTGCCGATGTCATCCTGTTGACATCAAATTCTCAAGTCGAAGTCAAGCCGGCCAAGAAATTTGAATACCGAGGGCCCATCAATCGTTTCTGGGCCAAACGTGAAAATCCGTCCGAGCGCACCCTGTTATTCCTGCGCCGCAACAATCTCGAGGAGGAGTACGAATCTTCGCCGGCCGAGACGGTCACCTATATCCAGGAGAACTGTCGCCGCAACCCGACGATGGCACAAGTTCACGCGATTGCCGAGCTGAGTGAAATCGAGGCGAATTGGTTGTCCCAGGTTGGCCAACAGAAAGAGGCTGTGCAACTCTATTTGACTTCGATTATTCACGCCTACCAGTTCCTGTTTGCCCCGCAGTTGGATCTCAAACGCAACGCCTACGACCCGCAATTCCGCCAGATTTGTGATACCTACAATCGCTCTCTGGAAGGGATGTTGAAAATCATGTGTCCCGATTCCCGGTTTCAGCCGGAACATGTATACGAAATTTTGGCGTCGGACGATTTGCGCGTTGAATTCGAGATGCAGATTGAAGGTCGTTGGAGAGCCGAGGAGTTTGAGCGGTTCGAACTGGTCAGCGATTTTGAAATGGATGGACTGGAAAACAGTTACAAGACCTTCGGGTTGGGCGTGCCGTTGATTGCGGTTCGCAAGAAGACTGATTCGACGACCGGCTTCGAACAGTACTACCCGCCCTCGCTGGCGATGCCCATGACCGCATTCTGCGAAGTCCACGTTCCGGAAGCCGAGTCCTCGCCATCGACTTACCGGGTCAAGATGAGGTTGATTGACCCACTGGAAACGTCGATGGTCTCGGTCGAAGGACGGAATATTCCCCTCGAGTCCGAGTACACCTTGCCCTTGGCCTACTACCTCAGCGACCCATTGTTGAACTCCCATGTGCTCTCGGCGGCTACGTTGCTCAGTGCCGATATCGCCGATGAACTTTACGGGATGTACATGATTGAGCCATACGACCCCGAAAAAATCCCGGTTGTCATGGTGCATGGATTCTGGTCCTCGCCTGTCACCTGGCTGCCAATGTTCAATGATCTGAGGGCGAACCCGGAAATCCGCAAACAGTACCAGTTCTGGTTCTACATGTACCCCACGGGCCAGCCGTTCTGGATCAGCGCCCAACAGCTGCGCGATGACCTGGTGAAGTTGCGACAGACGGTGGATCCTCTCAGCCAGTCGGAATCGATGGAGCAGATGGTCCTGGTTGGTCACAGCATGGGCGGTTTGCTTTCCCGTATGCAGACGATCGATAGTGGCAACCAGTTCTGGAATATTTTCAGTGAAGAGCCTTTTGAGCAGATGAGGGGTGACTGGGGCGAGCTGAGCGATATCAAAAACCTGTTCTTCTTTGAAGACAACCAATCGATTGCCCGTGTCATTACGATTGCCTCACCCCATCATGGAACCCACTATGCCAACTCGCTGACACGGTGGCTGGGCCAGAAGCTGTTTTCCCTGCCCCAGTTGTTGGAATCCCAGTTCTCTGATTTTGTCGACATGAACCGGGAGCAATTGCGCAACATCAAGACGCTGACCATCCCGACGAGTGTCGATTCCCTGGCGCCGGATTCCCTGTTTATCCAGAAGATGGCGGGGATGGCGCAGGCCAACCGGGTCATGTTCCACAATATCTACGGAGATAATTCGGAGAACAGCTGGCTCCGTTTCTTCAACGCGGATTGGATTCGACCGGGAGACGGGGTCGTCGCGGTGGAGAGTGCGAAAGTGAATCATGTGGCAAGCGAGGTGGGGGTGACCGAAGAGCATGCCGAAGTCCATAGGCATCCCAAGGCGATCGTCGAGGTGCGCCGAATCCTGTTGGATCACCTGAAAAATCTGGGACGAATCGAGCAAAATCCGACTTTTGATTCCCTGGTTGTCCCGGCCGGTTTCGTGCCCGGCTTGAGCGAGGGTGACATCGGTAACCTGCCAGAGAAAAAACGCTGCCCATGAAGTTGATTCGCATGTATACCGGTGACGATGGCGAGTCGCATTTCGAATCGGTCTGGAGATGATCCCCCATGGGGATGCTGTGGCCCTCTCGGCCCCTCAGGCGCGCCATCAGGGGCCAATTTGCAGAAACCGGATCGGGAAGAGGATACGATTGGCACAACACGCCCCGGCGCCAGTCCGTGCTCACACTCTGTGGTACTTTACGTTTTGAGAACCGGCTCGGTGACGTCCAGGAAATCCGGTCCGGGGATGTCCTGCTGGCCGAAGATTGCACGGGGGGCGGCCACAAGTGGAAATTGATCGACGAAAATCCTTGGCGTCGCTGCTATGTTCCTTTGGATCCGGAATCGTAAAACCTAATTCCGGCGAATCCAAACCGATTGGCCGGGGCCTGCCATCCCTGCTGCCCCTGGCTGCTGACCTGAATCGAGAGTCCCCTTTAACCTTGGCGCTCGCCCAGTTCCGCGACAATCGACTTCAAGCGGCTGTGTGCCAGCGCTTTCGGTACCCGCGTCTGGTAGCGGATGGAACCGGTCCCCTGCCGGGTCGAGTCGAAGGGTAGGAGTTCCAACGTCTCCGCGTCGGTCGATTTGGCCGGGTCGTTGAAAACAACGGTGACCTCGGCAGCGGGTTCCCTCGGTTCTTTCGGCAATTCACCCCGGGCGATGCGGACATGTCGTGGGGCGTCGATCCCCAGTCGGACCGTGTTCCCTTTCACCTTGAGAACCGTAATGGTCACGTTGTCGCCAATGGTGATTTCCTGGTTTAACTTCCTTGACAGAACTAACATCTGACACTCCTTTGTGTTCCGGGTACGGGGCTGTTCCATAGAAGGCTATGCAGTTCGCATGCCAAGGGAAGCAAAAGCGAAAGAAGAATAGGCGTAAGTTATTGCAAGCGGGGTGTTTTGATTCGTTTTCTCGAGCCTGCTAGCACCGGACAGGTCTGGCCGGACTTGAGTGAAACCGTGAAAATTTTGCAGTTCCCAGTAAAATTTTCCCGTTTCAGTCCGCCGATGGAACGGCAGGTGTCGCCCAGTTGGCGGCCCTCGATTTTGATCGACGGGCTAAACGGTTCGTTCCGCGAAACGACTATTCTTCCTCAAAGTGAGACGCTTCGTCGCGTTGTGAGATCTGATCACGAAGATCGGCTGCCCACTCGTACTCTTCATTTTCGACGGCGCTGGCCAACTGTTCATGAAGTGTCTGTTCAACGCCATACTTTTCCCGCAGGCTATCCCGGAACTCGGTCAGCCGCTGAACGAGTTCATCGTTGGCAAATTGCTCTTCCGCGTTGTACTCCAGGAACAAGAAACGGAGCCGGTTAAGTCCCTGGTTGACTTCGTCAATAGCCAGCTCGGCGCGGTCCGAGTTTTCGACTTCCAGCTGGGTCAGTGCAGCGGCCTGAGTTCGATGATAGAGAACGAATGGACGGTACTGTTCATGCGAGATAGTCCATTCATCATCAGGTGAGTGGACTTTGCAAAAGTCCATCAGGGCCAGAGTGTGATCGGCATCGCGAACAGCGCGATCAAATTCCTTGAGTTGCAGCCAGCAGATGCGCCGATGGTAAAACTGGACAAATTCCCGGTCGACTTCAATGCATTGTGTCTCGGAAAGGACAAATTCCTGGTCCGACAGGGAGGCCTTCTGTTTAAGCAGTTCAAAATAGGTCGGGGCCCCGTCCGGTCGACCACCATCGGGACGGCCCTCGATTTCGAGTTGCAAGACGCCCATATCAACCCGCATTTGCAGGACTTCACGATTGGTCAGTTCAAGGATCCGTACATTGACACTGGTTGGGTCAAAACTCCAATGCTGCAGGATATGGTCAATGTCGTTTTTCTTTTTTGCCATGGATGGCCCTCGGTGGCTTCGTTTGCAGGATTATATCCCCTGCGATGCGATTCGATGAATGGTTTTTGGTCAGAATTCCAGTATCTACCCATGTATTAAACTTGGACATTTGGTCGGGTAAAGGGGGGGTAGTTATGTATCGAGGCGGGGTGGCCGTCGGGCGCTTTTTTTCTCGGACTGACGACGTTTTGATTCGAGCCGTCGTTTCTTGGCAGACCGTGTCGGTCGGGTGTTAATCCGTCGTTTGGGTGCCTCGCAGGCCAGCAGCAAGCGTTCGCGTAACTTGTTAAGGCAATCGGCAACGTTCCGGCCCTGGTCGCGAAAGCGGTGGCTTGTGACCAGGAACTCGCCGGATTTCGAGATTTTTGTCCTGTTTTGTAACAAGAACCTCTGGCGGACTTCATCCGGTAAAGTTTTTGACTTGGCAACATCCCATCGCAAGACAACTTTCGTATTGACCTTGTTGACGTTCTGGCCCCCGGGTCCGGGAGAACGGGTAAAACTGAATTCAAATTCCCTCAAGGGAATCGACAAGGAGTCGTTGACCACGAGCACGTTGGATGCCTGTCTGAAATATTCTGGTAATTGCGAGCCACCCGGGACCAGGGGGTTCGGCATCGGGAAGGTGAGCCGACCTGATACCTTCACGGTGGGGTATCGTCTAACATGGTGAATCGGCAAACGAGTGCCCTGCCCTGTCCGTTACCACGATTCCATTCTATAGCATGGTTCCATCGGTTGGGCAGGGAGCGGGGGCAGTTTGTCTGTCAGACAGGAATCCGCGCTAGATCAGAACAGGAGCAGGCCTTTGTTAACCCTGTTTTCAATCCGGGCCATGATGGGATCCGCCTTGCTGAGCTGTCTCGCGTGGTACGGTCAACCTTTGCCCGATGATTGGCCCGGTTTCCTCGGCAGCGGGAGAGATGGCAAATCGGCCGAGACCGGGATTTCCACCGATTGGAGCAACGGAAAACTCAAGCTGTTGTGGGATGTCGAACTAGGGGAAGGTTATGGTATCGGTTCGGTGGTCGGGAACCAGTTCTTTCAACTGGACCGGGTGGGTCGGGAAGGGCGACTTCGATGTATCGACACGGAAAACGGTGAACTCGTTTGGGAGTACCGCTACCCGGTGCAGTATCGCGATCTATACGGTTACGATTCCGGTCCACGGGCCAGCCCGTTCGTCGACGGCGAGCAGGTCTACGTTTATGGAGTCACCGGTCAATTGCACTGTGTCGATACCGCAAATGGCAAGTTGCTCTGGAAACGGGACCTGAATGCCGACTTCGATGTGGTCCAGAATTTTTTTGGCGTGGGGAGTTCTCCCCTGGTTCATGGGGATGACGTGTTGGTGATGGTCGGCGGCAGTTCGCCCGAATCGAAGGACGCGGCCCCCGGTCGCCTCGACCAGGTTTTGCCCAACGAGACGTTGGTGGTCGTTCTTGATAAACATACCGGTGAAATACGACGGACGTTTGGCGATGACCTTGCCAGTTATTCGTCGATCCAGGTAGCGCGGATTCACGAACGGGACGTGGTGGTCGTCTGGGGTCGTAACCAACTGGCGGGATTCGATTTGGCCAGTGGGGAAATGCTGTTTGAGAAACCGTTTCGAGCCAGGCTGTTGGAAAGTGTCAATGCCGCCACTCCCGTTGTCCAGGGGAACCGTATCTTCATTTCAGAATGTTATGGCCCGGGCAGCCTGTTGATCGAGTTGGACCGCGAATTTCGTCCCCGGGTCGTTTGGTCAGACGGGGGGCGTCGTGATCCGTCGTTGGCCACCCACTGGAATACGGCCATCCTGGATCGGGGCCTGCTGTATGCCAGTAGCGGCCGGCAGACCGCCGGCGCCCAATTGCGTTGTGTTGACTGGGAAACGGGGGAAGTGAAATGGACGGCTGGCGGCAGTGGTCGATCTTCACTGACTTACGTCGACGGGCATCTGGTAGTCGTGGACGAACGGGGCGAATTGTTCCTGGTCCGCGCGACGGAAGAAAAGTTTGAACGGGTGACCCGCTGGTCTCCCGGTGAACAGGATTCGGTACAGAGCTTGAAATACCCCTGTTGGTCAGCTCCTGTCATCTCGCAGGGGCGACTCTATGTGAGAAGTCGCGACAGGCTGGTCTGCTTCCAGTTGATTCCCTGAGACCAAAGGGTGGAACGGGCGCCTTAATGGGCCACTCCCCATTGCTGGATAGCCGGCAGCGAATTCAAAAACGACTGGGAGGACTGGATGATCTCGTCATACGGCAAGCCTTGTAACCCGTGTCCATGGAGTTCCAATTCCACGAAACCTTGGTAATCGACGCGGGCAAGTTGGTCCAGCCATGAGGCGAGCGGAACCTTTCCCTGTCCCAGCAGGCAGCGGTTTTCTTCCCGCGCAGGTCGGGTCTGGAAATCAGCCAGTTGGACCAGGGCGATTCGCGGCAGGAAATTTTTCAGCAGCCCGATCAGTTCCTGTTGGTCGCCGACATGGTAGAGGTCGATGACCAACCCGAGTTGTTCGGGTGGGAATTCCCGGATCGCCTCGACCTGTTGTTGCCAGGACCGGAAAAAATCAAACGGGCTCTGACGGTACCCGAGGCAGGGTTCGATTGCGAGGCGGACCCCGTAATCTTCGGCAATCGGTGTCAAGGTTTGGAACGCTGTTTGGAAGAGTCGTGACAGGTGACTGTGGGTGTGGCCGTTGCGACTCCCTGGATGGATGACCAGGCAGTTTGCCTGCAGGCGGTGGGCCAATGCGATCGACTCGATTGCATCATCGACGGCGGATTGAAAACTGGTTCCATTGCTCCCGGTAAACCCGCCTGCCCAGCTCAAGCTCGAGACGTCCATTTGCATTTCCGAAAGGAGGTCGATCGCCTCGTCATGACCCAAATCATCCAACTTTTGGCGCCACAGGCCGATCCCGGTAATACCCGACTTGGAATAACGAACAACATCTTGGAAAAACGACCAGCGATAACTGCAGAATTGGCTGACGGCGAGCCTGAACATTCACTTTCCTCATGGATGAATCAAGAATCAAGCATTGATCCGTCAAGTATGGCGCGATTCGGAAAACGTGTAAACATAAATGCGAGGTCGGTTGCCATCGCGCAGGTGCAGACTGGCAACGGGTGAGGGGGATCCAGTCGAGCCGAGAGAAGGTCGGTCATGTGCTGGCAGGAGAAGACCGAGTTTCAGGAAATGGGCCCGTCTTAAAAGTTGGTCTGCTAGCGTCGGATTTGTGAACCGCCCAGGTTGTTGGGGATCCGAGTCTGGATCTGCGATGCTGTCGCCTGGTGGCTCTTCAACTCATTCAGCATGTCGCCCAGGCCCTTGATGACGAACTGGTTCATGCCGTCCACGTGCTCATGGTTAATTTCGGCAATCCTTGCGCGGTAGTCTTCCATTCGCCTGCCTGCCTTTTTTTCAACAATCCGGTTCATGATGGCAGCAAAGCGACCTCCCAGGTCCGAATCGATCGAGATTTCCGGCTCGTCGATCGTTCCCCCGAGTTGGGCGCTGATTTCGAATTCGCTGAGGCTGGCCAGGTTGAGATTGATTTCATCGGCCATCTGGGCTCCGCCAGAGAGTGTCTTCATCTCTTCGATCTGCATCATCAGGTCGGTGTGCCGAAACACCATATTGCCCGACAGTTCATTGCCATGCAGTTCGATGCGGATATCGGCTTCCATCCTGCAGGGCGTCATTTTGACGAGCATGCTGTCCGGGTCGCCAATGGTCTGGGCGGGCAAACTCAGGTTGGGGCAATGAACGACAAGCGTGTCCCGTGGAATTTCATGGCGGCGGTCCAGCGTGCAGTCAATCACCAGGTGGGTTTCTCCCTGTGCCCGCAAGTGGAAGGTGGTCGGCTGGTCATGCGATTGCGGATGCGTTGACAGGTTCTGGGCAAAACCGGAGAAGTGAAAGTGATGCCCGGCGACTTTGCCTTCTCCGTCCAGGTCCATATGTTTGATCAGGAATCGGGGAGCTGATTCCCTGGAGGGTAATTTGAAATCGGCCCCGGCCGGTAAGGCCGGCTGGAAATCCTGGTTTGGATCGGGGATGGAATTGCGGAACCAGTGGAACCAGTTTACGACTTCGCGGGTATAGGCGACCTGGTTCTGTTGCATCAGGTGACCCGAGACCAGTTCCGTATCAAAGGGGCTCGTCCCCACCAGGCTTTCCAGGTTCCTGAGGTCGATATCTTTGGCGGCTTCCAGTTTGACCAGGTCTCGATTGGCGGTTACGTTCAAGTCAGCCAGGTTTTGCTGGAGTTCACTTAATTGCGTTTTCGTTTGCTGCATTTGACGTTTCGCTTTTTCCACCCGCTGTTGGTCTCTTAAGGGGTTTGAAATCTCGATCGCCGTTGCATTTTCCAGTTGACCAACCAGTCTGGTTAGTCGGCTGAGTTCCTTTCGTTGCGTCTCCATCAACGGTTCCCATTTCTGGGCCAGTTCATGGGAAATCTGGTAGGTCGTTAATTTGTCTTCGGAGAAACCATGGGCCAGTCCCTTGGGAAGGAATGCAAATTGTTCCAGCCAGCGTTTCGAAAGTTGTTGCCGGTTCGGTTGTGAAACAACTTTGCCCTGGGTATTCAGTTCCGTTACGGCAACTTGGCGATCGGGTAGGGCTCCGGAGACAGATCGGGGGGCCCCAAATTGCACTTGGGTCGAGGATCCTTTCTCGATGACCAGTTCGCGGTGTAGCAACCGGTTCGCGTCCAGGACCAGATAGGCAACGTCGGCCTGTAGCAGGTTGCGCATCGGGTCTCGGGGGTCGGCGATTGCCAATTCGCGAAGGTATAGCTTGCCGTCCCAAAGGGAGGATCGGACCTGGCCAATTTCAACCTTGGCCCCAATCGAAGATTCGCCGGCCTGGATGAGTGCCATCCGGATCAGTGAGTCTTTACTGATGAAGAGCGCCAGGGCGATCAGCAACAAGATAAACAAGCGGGTTATCAGGTAAGTCCAGCGCATCATAAATTGGCTTCTTGCAAGTCGGAGTCTGATTGGTCCAAAATCCAGCGCGATAGCGGATTCCGGGTCAAAATCCAGATCAGGGATTCCCGGTAACGGTCGAGTAAGACGTAGCTCATGCGGTAACAGGGCAGGATCCCAACCAGACCGACCATCAGGCTTCCCATCACCACTGTATTTTCCAGTCGGAACCAGGGGCCGAGTGGCCAACCCTGGAATTCAGCCAGCCAGGGCTGGAGGGATTCGATGGAGAGAACCGCCAGGCCGACCACGTGGGTTGCCGGCTCCAGCAGCCATCCAACCCAGGAAAACAGGATGGCGGAAAAGGCACCTGCCAGCAGGTTTCCATGGGAGAGGAGCAACATCAAAGCGAACAGCAGGACAAACGCCGTATCCTTGGGCACCAGGCCCAACAACATGCCGAACGTTACCCCAATCGCCATTTGACGTGTGGTGTCGACTCCACGAACGGTGGAGCGAAATGTAATCAGCAACTGGCTGAGTCGGTTACCCATCCCTGGTCCCAAACAAACATCTCCTCGACCCGATTTACCACGCCCGGGTCCTTGGCCGCATCTTCCCTTCATCGGATGGATTCAGGCTTATAGCGGAACAAAAATCTGGATTCGCCGAAGCTTCTGTTCGATTTTGATAGCACGCAAATGTCGAGTGGACGCGGCTGCGTCTTCGGCAGGTCAATCAGTGGCCGTTTCACGGTCCGTGATAGCAGTCATGAAAGCATCGAGTTGATGTCACTTTTGCCTTGACGGTTTTGGTTGCGTAGTTTTGCAAGTGGCACTAAAGTGGTGAAATCAAATATTCGATCAATAAATCTAAGGGGATCAATATGGAACAAAACGAAGTATTTGCGGACGGCATCGGTGAAATTACGCTGGCCGGTGGAATGGTGCGGATGGACCTGGTCACTCTGGTGGGTAACCAGAACGACAAAGAAAATCCACCCAAGCTGCAATTTTGCCGACGCGTCGTGATGCCTCCTGATGGATTTTTGAGAAGTTTCAGCGCGATGGAAAATCTTGTGAAGCAATTGATCGAAGCGGGACTAGTCAAACCGAGGGATGGTGAATCGGCTGCAAGTCCTGCCGAAAACGGGGAGGGAGGGGAAACTAACCCCCCTAAGTCGCCGAATTTTTGAGGTAGGGTTCTTTGAATGTTAGTAATTGAACATACTTACGAAACCTCACCGTTACTCACTGGAACTGTCGGAAAACAACGAAATAAAGCGCCGCTTTTGACAGCGTTTGACTATCCTTGATAAATAGGCAGTTTTTAGTTTTAGGTATTAATATTATCTCCTGCCGGAGTCCGGAACATGGCCAATCTATTTCCTCCAAGTGTTGATGCAAAAGAGAAGGTTGTCGAAGTAGGCAAGCATCTCCCGTTCCATACGATGTTCGATTATTTCGACATCGATGGAAACGATATTCTCAAGTATCGGTTCCGCGATAATAGCAATGTCGGTTACGGCAGCTACTTTTCGGTTTCGGGTGTGCGGCAGGCGGACAACCAATGGATCGAGATCGATGCGGCTTACCTGTACGAGGTCAAGTACCATGCATCGGCCTTGCAATTCAGTGAGTCCTTCAGTGTTCAGGTCTACGATGGTCAATGGAGTAATGTAGATACTGCCGTCATCCATACGGTCACGGCCAATAACTTCGCGCCGGTTGTGACGGGTAATTCTGGCAACGTTCTGGAAACAGAAGTCGTCGATATTCGCAATCACTTCTCGGTTACCGACCAGGACCTCGATTCCCATTTCACGCAGTACTACCTGGTGGACCGTCGAGTTAACCAGAACGGTGGTCATTTCGTGTTCCAAGGCCAGCGCCTTCCGTCAGCCACCTGGTTCATCGTGGCAGCAGATGAAATGGACGACCTGCAATACGTCGGTGGTGGCTTCGGTACCCAGTCGGAGAGTATTGGGGTACGGGCTTTTGATGGAAAGCATTGGAGTGCCACAGTCGATTTCTCCATGACGACCGACCCGAACGTTTACCGGCCTGTGGCTACCGCCTATCCTGCCGATACGGCGCCGGGCGTCGTACTGGGAGCCGCGTCGCTGTTCGGATGGTCTGATCAGGATGGAAACACGGCCAAGAAATACCGTTTCTATGAAACGGGACCGGATGCCTCCAGCGGGCACTTCAGTGTCAATGGCGTCCAGCAGACAGCCCAGCAGTGGTTTACGGTTGAGGCTGACCAACTCGGGAGCGTCTACTATCACACCTCGAACGTGCCCAGCGCAGAAAATTTCCGCGTCCAGGTATTCGACGGTCGCCACTGGTCGGTCACCGTGGCCAACCAGATCCGTTCGGTCGCTCGCCCCGACCTGGATGTCACCGATTACTCGATTTCGATCGACTACCTGATCAAAACCGACGTGGCAGACCTGTTCGACAAAGGTGACAATGGCCCCGCCTACACGCAGTACCAGGTGATGGACGAAAATGGATCGTTCCGTTCGGGCGAGCTTTGGATTGGTAACCAGGCAATGGAGCAAGGGGCGCTGCACACGCTGACGCCGGCCGAATTCAACCAGCTTGAATTCCAAGGGGCCGTCAGTGATTTCGGGCGCCAAGTCGATGAAATCATGGTCCGCGCAAATAACGGTGTTTTCTGGACGGAATGGGAACGCGTCCGTATCAACACCGATCCCGTTGGAACCGAGTCGATCATTATCCCAGGTGCCAACTGGCTGCAGTATTACAATGGTGAAAAAACAGTTATCCCGTACACATTCATTCGTGGTAACAACAGCGGGACGCCAGACACCTTGCCGCCCGATTATTACCCTTGCCCGCCCACCGAAGACAATCCGGAGTGCGGTGGCACCCAGACACTCGACAACGACATGCGGGAGATGATTCGTGAGGTGCTCGGTATGTACGAGACGGTCATCGATGTCGACTTTGTTGAAGTTCATTACGATTCGCCCGCTACCAATGCGATCATGACCTTTGGCGCATTTGATATTGATGGCGCAGGTGGTATCGCAGCGTATGCCTATCTGCCGTTCGACGCTGGGTATGGGAGTTTTGGTGGTGATATCTGGTACGACTGGAATGACTTCCCCTACGGTGAAACTCCGACGGGTATGGGTTCCGGAGCGCGGTTCACCACGTATCACGAAGTCGGGCATGCCATGGGCCTGAGCCATTCATTCCCGGCTTTGCCTGGCTCGGTTGATTACACCCACAACACGGTCATGAGTTATTCCGGCAAAGCCGGCTACCATCCTGAACCTCCTTCGACGTTGATGCTATGGGACGTCGAAGGGTTGCAGGAGGTTTACGGTGCCAACATGGAACATGAACTGGGCAATACCCATCATTTCTTTGGTCAAGGCAATAGCAGCTTGCAAACCCTTTGGGATGCAGGTGGTACCGACACGATCAACATGACGTCACAGGTTGCCGACAACTTCATCGACTTGCACGAGGGTGCCAGGTCGAGCCTGAACGGTGTGGAGAACAGTTTGCTGATTGCTTACAACTGCTCGATCGAGAATGCTCGAGGTGGTTATGGAAATGACGAAATCATAGGTAACTCGTTGCGAAACCTTTTGTTTGGCAACCAGGGTGATGATATCCTGGAAGGCAATGGTGGCAATGATGTTCTCCGTGGTGGTCAAAACAATGACACCTATATCTGGCGCCTGGGCGACGGTCGGGACACCATTCGCGAAGAAAAGAAAGCGGGTTGGGATACGATCGAAATCCACGATGGTACCGCCTTGAACTCGCTGGAAGATGATTTGGTTTTCCGACGGTTCGGCCGCGATTTGAGAATCGATCTTACTTTCGATCAGGGCCATGGCCAGGGTACCGTGATGGTCAAAGACATGCAGTGGGGCAACTCCCAGGTAGAGACCTTGAAGTTGTACGACGGTAGTGGCGACCAGATCGGTCAGGACATTGACCTGAAATCGATCTTTGTGCAGGCCAACTCCTCCTCACAGCGGTTCACGCTTACCGAAAATTACGGTGAGTATGGATACATCGCAGTTCCGGTTTAATCCGGCATTGGTGAAACAATAAGCCCCGGTTAATCAACTTATCCGGGGCTTTTTTCGTGGAAACCGGGAAATTTGCCGGTACTTCTCTCGCAAATGCCGCTGCCCAATAATTACGGGGTACGTTGTGGTACTCGGTCCGCAAAAACCGAGCCCGTTACGAAACAACCGACCGCCCAGGTGATATGTCAGGCGGTGGTTTGAACGATGGGCCTGGGAATCGCGACCGTCATAGACATTACAGACCTCACACACTTGCGAGTAATCGGTTAGATGACCGACCCTATCCAAGACGAACCCTCCAATTCGCATTCCCCATCACCGGAAGAGGGAGACGGGAGTCCTGCGGCCGAAGAACAGTCCAGGCCGGAAGATGAAAAGCCGGCTCACGGCTTGGACACCAACAAGGACCGTTTGGCCGAGGACGATCCTGAAAATGAGGGCGGTTCCATGGCGGCTCGTCATACTTCGTTGCGTTGCCTGGCCTTGATCGCGCGGCACCACAGTGTCGATATCAGCGCCGAGCGGCTGATCCACGATTATTCACTGGAAGAAGAAGAGCCGAGTCTCAAGCGGATCCAGAGAATCGCCAAGGACAACGGGTTCAAAACAAGACATGCTCGCTTGAGCTGGAAACAGCTCTGTAAGATGGGCCAGGCCTTTCCAGCCATGGCCAGGCTGAACAACGGCAACTACGTGATCCTCGTGGGGATGCGGCAACAGCAGATGGAAGACGGGTCCGTCGAAGATCAGGTTGCCATTTTTGATCCCCTGGCGGACCGCCCCGATTTCATTTTCCTGAATCAGGATGAATTTGAGAAATCCTGGGATGGTGATACGATCCTGGCCAAGCGGGTGTTTTCCCTGCTGGACAGCAAGCAGCCGTTCAGCCTGCGTTGGTTCATCCCGGAAATCGTGCGCCAACGTACGGCTTTTACGGACGTAGCCATTGCTGCCCTGTTCATCAACCTGATTGCCCTGGTGGTTCCCCTCTTTTTTCAGATCGTGATCGACAAGGTCCTGGTCAATTACGCCTTGGCGACGTTGCAGGTGTTGACCGTGGGGATTGTCATCGCCTTGGCGTTCGATGCCGTGCTCGGTTACCTGCGAAGCTACCTGCTTCTGCACGCAACCAGCAAGATCGATATTCGGGTGGCGACGCGGACATTCGGCCATATGCTCAGTCTGCCGATGAACTACTTTGAACAGATCACGGCGGGAGTGCTGACCAAGCATATGCAGCAGACTTCCAAAATTCGAGAATTCCTGACCGGGCAACTTTTCCTGACGTTGCTCGACTCGACCGCCCTGTTGATCTTCCTACCGATCCTGATGTTTTACAGTGTTTCCCTGACGATGGTCGTGTTGATCTTCTCAGGGTTGTTGGGAATCAATATCGGGGTTTTGCTGGGGCCGTACCGGCGACGATTGGAGGCCCTCTACAATGCTGAGGGGGAACGACAGGCGATGCTGGTGGAGACGATCCACGGTATTCAGACGGTCAAAGCATTGAGCATGGAGCCGGTGCAACGCAAAAACTGGGACCAGTCTTCTGCCCAGGCGGTAGCGATGCATTTCCGGGTCGGCAAGATTTCTATCACGGCCACGACGATCTCCAAGTTCCTGGAAAAACTGTTGACCGTGATGATCATCTGGTTCGGGGCCAAAATGGTTTTTGAACGATCCTTGAGTGTCGGTGAGCTGGTCGCGTTCCAGATGATTGCCGGTCGGGTGACCGGACCGCTGGTGCAACTCGTCTCGCTGGTTCATTCGTATCAGGAAGCGGCCCTCTCCGTGCGGATGTTGGGTTCGGTGATGAATCGTGCCCCGGAGGATGGGGTTGGCAGCGGATTGCGCCCGCCCATCCAGGGAAATATTGAATTTGATAATGTGACATTCAGCTATATACCGACCAGCCCGCCAGCCCTGGATCATGTTTCCATCAAAATCCAGTCTGGAAAAATTATTGGCGTGGTGGGAAGAAGTGGATCCGGTAAGACCACCTTGACCCGCATGATTCAGGGCATGTACGTCCCCCAGCAGGGGATCATCCGTTTTGACTCGTTGGATATCAGGGAACTGGATGTCTCGCACTTGAGGCAGAATATTGGAGTTGTTCTGCAGGACAACTTCCTGTTCCGGGGATCGGTCCGAGACAATATTGCGATGGCGAAACCGAATTGCAGTTTCCAGGAAGTCGTGCATGTCGCGAAGTTGGCGGGGGCAGATGAGTTTGTCGAAAGGCTCCCCCAGTCATATGATACCTTGCTGGAAGAAAATGCTGCCAACCTTTCCGGTGGCCAGCGACAGCGCTTGGCCATTGCCCGGGCCCTGTTGAAAGATCCCAAAATCTTGATCTTTGACGAGGCCACCAGTGCCCTGGATCCGGAAAGTGAAGCCATTATCCAGCGAAATCTGAAGCGGATTGCCAAGGGGCGGACCGTGATCATTGTCTCCCACCGTCTGGCCACGTTAACCAATAGCGACTCGATTGTCGTGATTGAACGCGGTCGGGTGGAAGCAAATGGAACTCATCAAGAATTAATTCAGAAATGCAAGGTGTACCGAGACCTATGGCAACAACAGACGGGAATCGCGTAGACCGTGACACGGTCAAGCAGGAACGAATGCGCCGGCGAAAAAAAGCCCGGTCGGATCAGCAACGCGCGCGCCAAAACAAGGACAAATTGCTGGTCGAATTCCAGCCGGATGCTGTCGAATTGGAGCACCGTTCCGTTCCGGGCGGAGCGCGGTGGACCCTGTATACGGTGATCGCCTTGGTCATCGGTTTCGTGGCCTGGAGCTATTGGGCCGAAGTGGATCGCATTGTCGTGGCCAACGGCAAGCTGATTACCACCGAAACCCCTGTCGTGTTGCAGCCGATTACTACGATGGAAATCAAGAAAATCAATGTCGGGTTTGGTGACAAGGTACGGGTCGGCCAGGTGCTTGCGACGTTGGACCCGACCTTTTCCGATGCCGATCTGCAACAACTGAAGAATAAACAGATGGCGTTGCAGTCCAATATTGCCCGGGGCGTGGCTGAACGCGAGGGTACGCCCTTCTCCTTGGACGGCCATGAAGGGGACGAAGATTGGCGCATGCAGTTCCAGCTTTACCAAGAGCGTCAGAAGGAAAAGGAAGCCAAGTTGAAGGAGTTCGATTCGGAAAAGAACAAGATCGAGGTCCAGAAAGCGAACACGGAAATCGCGATTGGCCACAATCAGGAACGGGTAGATATCTTTATGCAGCTGGAGCAGTCGTCGGAGCGGTTGCGGGCAAAAGGATCGCACTCTGAAATTGACCTGCTCAGTCGCAAGCTACAACGGAAGGAAGCGGAGACCAAGTTGTTGGACCTGGAGAGTAGCCTGCGGACAGCTGACGCCGACCTGGAATCGCTGGAGAAACGGCGCACGGCCTATATTGCCAGTTGGAATTCGGAAGTCGCTTCCGGTTTGCTGGAATCCTTCGAGAAGCTGGCCGGAGTAGAGCAGGAGCTGAAAAAAGCGAGACGGATGGATGAAACGGACGAAGTACGCGTTCCTCCCAACGAGCATTACGATGAGTTTATCGTTCTTGAGGTGGCTGATCTCTCCGCCGGTTCCGTCGTCAAAGCGGGGGAACCTTTGTTTCGATTGATGCCACTGGATGTGCCACTGGAAATGGAAATTGAGATTGCGGGTCGGGATATCGGTCGTGTCCGGGCCGTCGAGACCATGCCGACCAAGGAAGAGATGAAAGACTTTGAATTTCCGCAAGGCTCGGAAGTGACTGTCAAAATCAATGCTTTCAATTACCAGAAACATGGATTCCTGAGTGGCGTCGTGCGGACGATCAGCGAGGGTGCATTTGAAAAACAGGGTGAAAATCCACAGGCGGATGGTGTGGCCAATTACCGGGGTCGGGTCGAATTGCTGCAGCCGGTCCACCTCGACAATGTCCCCGACGATTTTCGGCTGATGCCTGGCATGACTGCCTCGGCAGAAATCAAGGTGGGTAAACGACGGGTTATCGAGTATTTTCTCTATCCCCTGTTGCGGTATCTCGATTCAGGCTTGCGTGAACCGTAAAGTGACCGCTCCGTTTGCCGAAGGCGATCGCATTGGAGGTGCGGTGCCCCCGGCTGATCAAGGGAACCGATAAAGGACATAGGTCGATTTTTGATTCGAATCGACCGGGTAGACCTGTTGCAAGTCGGCGGGCTGCGCCAGGGCATCGACCGCGCTCTGCTCGATCAGCAGGTAATTCGCGCCGAACAGTTGGGCCACTTCTCCAGGGTTTTCCAAGTTCAACAGGCCGGATGGGTAGATTCGTTGTGCCCGGTAGATCGAGTCAATTCTGCGTTTCCACTCGAGAATGGCTTCTGCGTTCTGTGGAATATCTTTCCAGTTGACCACCTCGGACCGCTGGGCATACCACTTGAAAGTCTGTTGGTCGTTAGGCGTGATGAACACGGCATCGCCGGGTGTGTTTCGGCGAATCCACTGGCACACTTTTTTCCAGTTAGCCTGGGTTTCGATCGTGCGTTTCCGGTTTTGTGGGTAACTTGGCAACGAGGCCTGATCGGCCGGTGGCCGCGGGTCCTCCCACTTGGCAGCAATCATCGTCGCCCCAGCCAACAGGATCAGCAGGATCGATGCGAATGCGATCAACTGGCCGGTTCGCTCCCAGGCGGATGATGAGCCGAGGGATAATCGTGGTAGCGCCGTCACGCACATGATTGACACTCCCAGCGGGATGGAAAAATCGGAGAGGCGAAACCAGTAGAACCTGAGCCACCCGGTAGCCCAGAGGGACCATTCCTTGATTTCGGCATGCTCCGCTTCGGCCAAACCACTCAAGAGTAGTCCGGCCAGTGTGATCAACAGCGAGGCAGCGCAGAACCAGTTCAAAGAACGGATGGACGGTTTCTTTCTCAGGAACCAGGCAAAACTGCCCCAAATGACCACCAACAGGGAAAAACGGGCGACGTGGCTGGTGGCAAATTCACCAAACAGCAAATGGTGGGGCAGCCGTTCATGGACATGTACCTGGAACGCCAACTGTTTGACCGCCGGTTCGACCTGGGACTGCGCAACCAGGGGGGGAATCGCACCGAGCGCAAACAGGACCAGGAAACAGATAAACGGAATGCTGG
>JAKVBG010000119.1 GCA_022447605.1 Mariniblastus sp. | reverse complement strand
CACGTTTGCAAGGTCTAACCAATCCGCAGGCTGCCATTCGGTATAGGTTGCGTCAGCGGACTATTTTCCTCTTCGTTGCTCTAACAAGAAACTGACCAATCGTAGGAAGTTCGACCGGCTCGAGTTCACTTTTCGTCGAGCTTAAATTCAGTTTTCCAATCCTCGTGATATTTGCGGCTAAAAATGAGCTGTACCTCTTCAGCACGCTTTGCCTCGGAACTGAGAAGAACCTTTAATCCCGCACGAAGTTGTGCACCTCGCAGGTCGTCGTTATCCATCGGCCCGGACCGCTCAATCCGATCGAGCGCCGCTGCGATTTTTAGGATATTGGCCCGCAGGGGAAGGAATTCCCGCTCAAACACCTGCTCAACGCTTTGCCTGGAACTCATCGTAGGACCCTTGTTCATCCCGAAATGGAGCGCAAAACTGGCTGTGACGCTACTGGCCAACACCAAGTGAAGCCATTTTCGCTTCTAAGAGAGGGGTTCGCAAGGTGGGATCCCGATAGGGGCAGGATTCGGCCGATCGGTAGAGGAGATTTATCGGCGCGAATTCATAGGCGGTTGTGCGCCCAGTAGGCTACACAAAACAATCAGCCTGGCTAATTTAAAAGCCGACTCCATCTGCCTAGTATGGGATCTTCCGGGGCAGTCGATAAGGAGTTCGACGCGGCCGGAAGCGACTTGAGTTTGGCGATATTTCCAGCTTGTCTTCGGCGGCGGCGAAATCATCAGGGCGGGCCGCCGCTCCCAACGGCACCGTTCTTTCACCTGGCGTGTATCCCATTTGATTAAGAAATTCGACCAAGGTGATTTCCTCGACACCAAGGTCGTGAGCGTCTCTGGTCATGCTGTTCCACCCGGTCTGGAAGGCGCCGGCTTTGGGGGAATCCTCAGGAAACTCTCCCAGAACAAGATAGCGGGTATTGACCGTCATCTTACCTTTCCGTATTCCGTCCTTATCGAGGTAGGAATCGACCTCCCCGCCGTTGAATTCAATCAGTTCCATTGCCTTGTCAACGTCATTGATGCCGTCGTCATCAATGTCGACAAATCCCGTCAGTGCAAACCGACGCTTCTTTCCTGGGTACCAGACCTGGCTGTAGACATGGTCTCCCGCGAGAACCGGATCGACCAGGTTGTCTTCGGTAACACGAGCCTCGGAAATGTGATCGCCGAGGATCCGAGTGATTTCAATGCTACCTTTTTTCTCTGCCTTTGCCGGGTCACGGATTGCCCCATCATAAACACTAAAGGTTACCTGGGGACGAAGTGCATCCGCCGACCCCAAATTAATCCAAATCGATCCATTTTGATTGACCCATGATACGGCACCTGCAAATCTTTCAAAACTTTCCGTCCCTTGTTTTCGTTCCTCCAATAGTTTTTCCTTCGATCTCTCGCTGTTGGCCAGACGAGTTTTTAACTCGGATATTTCTCCGGACAGCGTTTTCTTTTCTTTCTGATAGTATTGCTTCTGTTCATTCATGCTGACCGTGAGTTCTTGCTTGGTGGCCTCCAATTTACTACGATCTTCCGCAAAGGCTTTGCGTTGGCTGGCCGCATCGGTCTCCGCCTTTTTCATTTGGGCCTGGTATTGTTGGACTTGCTGCTCCTTTTCATTTTCAACGGCAAGCAATCGGTCTTTTAACTGGCGCAACTGTTCCTTGGCGTCGGCCTCACGGAGAGCTATTTTCTCGTTTTCTTCGTAGATGATTCCCAGGATGTCACGGTAATTCTGGCGGCTCTCATCGAACGTACTGCCATACTTGGCCATATCCCCGTCGTACGTTTCTTTGACCACCTCATAGTTGTCGTGTTCACCCAGCCCGATGTAGCGACGATACGCTTCGTTTTCCTGCTGGTTGGTACGAACGGCTTCTTTTTCGTTTTGAAGTTTTTGTTGCAGATCGGCGACTTGCTTGTGGGCATCGCCGGAACTTTTGAACATCAAGTAACCCCATGCGAGTCCAATCACCGCAATACAAACAAATACGATCAATGCAATGACAAGGGTTTGGTCTTGCCTGGCGGCCATAAATCACCTCTTCTTTGTTTTTCCACGGCAACGGGGTTTGCGACCAATTCCACGGTCCAGCCCCTGTTCGATGGCCAGGTTGACGACGACTCCAGCCTGGTTGCCAATTCGGGAAACATCCGTCCGTTTCCCCCAACTTACCAGACATTCGGTTCCCTGGGAAAAACACCCTGAACCGTGTCGCTCCTGGCGGCCAACTCCAGTGTCTCCGAGCGGCTTGCCACCCAACAGGACCTACCCTGGACGACACCCGACCGGCCTGCAAGAATTGACCTAAGTCCAGCATAATTACGGGATTACCGGCTGTCAACGAACTCGTTACGATAGGGGCAACCGGTTGATTCGTCCCCTCACGCCCAACCTTAATTGCTATGAGCGGTACTATCGGTACTTTGCCCCCCAAATCGATCCGTGATTGGACGATCTATGTCGTCGATGCACATTCGCTAATCTTTCAGGTCTTTCATGCTCTTCCTGAAATGACGAGTCCGCGCGGCGAACCGGTGGCCGCTGTCTATGGGTTCACGCGAGACCTGCTTTACCTGATTGAGCAGAAACGGCCCGACGCCCTGATTTGTGCGTTCGACCTGCCAGGCCTGACCTTTCGACACCAAATCTACGATGATTACAAGGCAAATCGCGGCGAAATGCCTGAAGACCTTGTTCTGCAGATTCCCAAAATCCGTCAAATCCTCGAGGCCATGGGAGTGCCGGTCCTTTCGTCCCCCGGATATGAGGCAGACGACGTACTTGCGACCGTGGCCCGAATTTGTGATGAATCGGATGCCAATTGTTTCCTGGTGACCGGTGATAAGGACTGCCGGCAACTCATTACCAATCGCGTCTCGATTTACAACATTCGCAAAAATACCACCTTCGATGCGGAGCAACTTGACGAAGTCTGGGGGATTCGCCCCGACCAGGTGGTCGACTTTCAGGCGCTTGTCGGCGACAAGGTTGACAACGTCCCCGGGGTTCCATTGATCGGACCCAAGATTGCCCAGGAACTCCTGGCGACTTACGACTCGCTGGAAAATGTCCTCGACCATGCGGCCGACGTCAAAGGAAAGAAACGAAGTCAGAATCTTCAAGCCGGTCGCGAGGTCGCTTTGTTGTCCCGCCAACTCGTGAAGCTGAACGACCAGGCCCCGGTCACCGTGGACTGGGAAGCAAGCCAAATTGGTGGCTTTGATGCCGAACAGCTAATCCAACTGGGGACGGACCTGGGATTTCAAACGCTCAACGACCGTTTTTCTAAACTCGCAGGAATTGGCCCATCGGTCCCCCCAGCGGAATGGAACACCGATGATTATCACATTGTCGACACGGCTGAGAAATTCGATGGTTTTCTCGCTCAATTGTCGGAACAAACGCTGGTGTCACTCGATACAGAAACCACCAACATTAACCCGCGGCAGGCAGAAATCGTCGGTTACTCCTTCGCCTGGAAACCTGGCGAAGCCTACTATCTGCCCGTTCGGGGCCCAGCAGGCGAGCCACGGTTAGACCCTCATGAAACGCTTGAGCGACTGCGACCGGTGTTGGAAAATCCTGCCATTGGCAAAATCGGCCAGAACCTCAAATATGACATGATTGTTCTCCGGTCGGCTGGCCTCGAATTGGCAGGCATTACCTTCGATTCCATGGTTGCCAGTTATTTACTCGACGCGGGCCAACGTAATCACAACCTGGACGAACTTGCGCAGCGATATTTAAACCACAACACGACGAAAATTGACACGTTAATCGGAAGTGGAAAGACGCAAAAACGTATGGATGACGTGGCTATTGCTGAAGTCGGCCCCTACGCGGCCG
>JAKVBG010000118.1 GCA_022447605.1 Mariniblastus sp. | reverse complement strand
CATGTGCGCCGCCAACCGACGTCAATTTCTCACCCAGACGACCGCCGCCTTGACGGCGACCGGCCTGGTCACGGGTGGTGGACAGACAGCCCGCCTGGCCAGTGGACGTTCCGCAATCCCTGCCACAAATCGCGATCCGCAAGATCACTCCGACCCCAATCTTCACCTGCTGGTCGATGACCACGAAATCGCCCGCAGCGAAAACGTGTCACGCGTGCTCAACCGAATGTACAAACACCCCCGGCCGGTGCTGGTCGCCGACCGCCCCTGGGAGGGAGAGCGGGCACAAGCCTGGGGTAGTGTCATACAGGAGCCCGCTGGACTTTTCCGGATGTGGTACTTTGCGTTCAACACCGAGCGACGCTGGGACGAATTGGACCGCGGGGGATATTGCTACGCAGAAAGCCGCGACGGGCTTCACTGGACCAAGCCCGACCTCAATCTGTTTGAGTTCCGCGGCAGCAAACGGAATAACCTGTTCTATTCCTGTGCCCCCGATGGGGTAAATCTGGTCGACGAAGAATTGGCCCGCCGGGGACTGGGCTTGCCGGCGATTGATGAAAAGGGAGAAACCATCGGAGTCATCAACAACCTCGACGGACTGACGGTCGTCCGCGATGACGATGACCCCGATCCCCAGAAGCGCTACAAGTTGATCGCCAACATGCAAGACCACCGCATGTGGGCGCCCTACAATCCCAAACGTTATCCCAATGTCACAACCGAGCAAGTCAAGAAATCAACACGTGTCTTTGGCCAATATATGGATACAAGTCCAGACGGAATTCACTGGACGCGACGCCCGCAAAGGTTGATGGCAGCCCGTGGTGGCGATTACATGATGGTCACCCGTGACCACCGCAACAAACAATGGTGGCTCAACGAACGCGCACACGACCAGGAAGGACGTAACGCGTCGTTACGAACCAGCAAAGACTGGAAGCAGTGGTCCGACCTGGAAGTCATCTTTGGCAAAGACTCCGACCCCAATTTCAACCGCACGTTCCAGTGGCATGGCGGCATGACGCCTTTCAACTATGGAAATCTGAACCTGGGCCTGCTCGAGATCTGGCCCCTGGCGGGGCACGGGGCCACCTGCGAATTGATCAGTCAACGGGAAGGCGACAGCTGGCAGCGCACTCAGCCGGGCCATCCATTTCTGGACATCGGTCCGGAAAAGAGCTTCGACCGCATGCTGGCTTACCCGTCCCACAATCCACCGGGCAAGGTCGGCGACCGACTCTATTTCTTTTACACCGGTGCCAAGGGTCGCAACCACCCCCGTAAAGGGATGCCAATGTCGATGGGACTGGCGACGATCGGTCTGGATCGTTTTGCCGGATTGAGCCAGTGGCGCAGTATCGGTCCGGGCGTCGTGATCAGCAAACCCATGCCCGTAGCCCAGCCGCAACTGGCAATCAACATCGAGTATTTCGAGTACGCTCCACTGCGGGTGGGCGTCACGCGTCCGGATGGGACGCCCATCGCCGGTTTCAGACTGGAGGATTCACGCATCGAATTGCGCCCCGATGCGATTTACAGTTGGGCCCGCTGGAAAGACAAGCCAGACCTTAGCGAATTGGTGGGCCAAGCGGTCTCCTTCCATTTCGAAGTCGTCGGAGCTGCACTCTACAGTTTTCGGTTCTATCCTCAACGTGTCCTCCGCCAGGGCGACGAACCCAGCTAACGTCTTCACGACCACAAGTTCCTCGTCCAGGACGCTTTTGGGGAATCCGCGCAGAATTCGAACAGCGCCAGAACGCGGCCACAACCTCTGGCCGCCGATTTGCCCGCGCAACCGGTTTGCGTCCAGTACGGGTCTTCTCTAAGATTCGGGCTCACAAGTTGCCTGAATTACACTCTGCCAGTCGCACCACTCGCTTCCTGGGCCACGGGGTCCGCTGGATTCAATCGCCGCGAATGCTCAAACTCTTTTCAGGAGTCGCTGATACCATGTGTTGCCATCCACGTGTCTCCCTCTGTCTGTTGTTGGTCGGGCTGATGCTCCTTACTGGGTGTTTTCCCAGTGGCGAGTCCGACCAAGGTGGCGCAGCTGCAGACAATGCGGCCGGCGGCAGCGACTCTGGGTCGGACAGCCAGGCCGCGACGAGCGCAACGGTAGATGGCACCGACGATACCACCGACGATGCCGCGGCAGATACCTCTGAGACGACCGACTTTGTCCTTGGCGATCTGGTCGAGGCCTTCGATCCACCCCCGCTGGACAAGCTCGTCGCTGACAACCAGTGGCGGGACATGCCAGTGCTTGACTCCGTACAGCTGATGCGCGATCGCAAGGCGGGTGAAGATCCCCCGCCCACGGTCGCCGACGTGCTGGGTTTGCGCAATACCAGCCCCGCCATCAACGACAAAATCCTGGCCGCCATGGGACAACTCGCGGACGAGAAAACTGCCGTTGATGATCAAGCCGAATGGCGCCGCCACACCTCGGGTGATGTCAAAAGTACGAACCCACTCTTGGGTAGCTCGGTCGCGGAATTTGACGTCAGCAGCCTGACTGGGTTCGGTCTGTTCGGTTTTGACTGGAATTTCGTTCCGTTCGCCAGCAAGGATTCGGTCGCCTCCTGGAAGTCAAGTGAAAATGGGCTCTACGACCTGGTTGAAATGCGCCAGGATCTGGTGTGGTCAGATGGAACTCCGATCACGGCCCACGACATCGAGTTCTCCTTCCGTGTCATTATGTCTTCCAAAGTTCCCGTACCTGCCATGCGGAGCGGCACCGATCAGCTCAAAGCGGTCGTCGCCTACGACGACCACACCATTGTATTCTTCCACCAGGAATCCCTGGCAACCAACGTCTGGAATATCAACTTCGGCGTCATCCCCAAACACGTCTACGCCAGTACGATTGCCGACGACCCGACGTTGGCCGCCAGCGAAGCCCACGTCAGTCGCGATGAAAATCCTGTCGTCGGTGGAGCCTATATCATGACCAAACGCGAGCGCGGTCAGGAAATCATTCTCGAACGGCGCGAATCCTATTACATGTTCAATGGAAAACAGGTGCGCGATAAGCCTTATTTCGAGACGGTTCGCTTTCGCATTCTCCAGGATCCCAGCACCTCATTGCTGGCGCTCAAACGAGGTGATATCGAAGAACTGCAATTGACCCCCGAGCAATGGAAATCGCAGACAGGTGACGATGAATTTTACGAGCTCAACACCAAAGTTTATGACCTGGAGTGGGTCTATTTCTATTTTGGCTGGAACAATCGCTCACCGTTTTTCCGAGACAAGCGCGTCCGTCAGGCGATGAGCCTGGCGTTCGACCACAAGGAAATGCTCGAGCAGCATCGTTTCGGCATGGATGAAGCCTCAACCGGCGTGTTCCATTCCACCTCGCGTTGGGCACCACCCAATCCTCCGGCCCCCTACCAGCAAGACCTGGATAAAGCCGAAGAGCTGCTCGCGGCTGCCGGTTGGGAGGATTCGGACGGCGACGGTTACCTGGACAACGAGGTCGAACTCGACCCTGATTTTGATGGCAACATCGATGGCAAAGCGCGCATTAAATTCGAATTCACCATTCTGACCAGCAACCGGCAGGATCGCATCGAAATCTGCAATCTGCTGCGGGAAAACCTGGATAGCATCGGTATCAGCTGCCAGGTCAAACCGGTCGAATTCACAACGCTCCAGCAGCTTTCTCGCGACCACAAATTTCACGCCATGTTCGCTGGCTGGGGAACGGGGGCCGACCCGGACACCAGTGAAAACTTGTGGACGACCAAGGCGATCGATGCGGGCCGTAATTACGTCTGCTATTCCAGCACAGAAATTGATGCGCTGTTCGAGCAGGGAAAACGCGAACTGGATCCCGAAAAACGCGCCAAGG
>JAKVBG010000117.1 GCA_022447605.1 Mariniblastus sp. | reverse complement strand
ATTGACCAGGGATCTGCAGCCTTGATCACCGACCTAAAGCAACGGGGCATGCTCGAAGACACACTCGTAGTGTGGGGCGGTGAATTTGGCAGAACCGTTTACTGCCAGGGTCCTCTTTCTCATGGAAATTATGGTCGTGACCACCATCCACGCTGCTTTACCGTCTGGATGGCTGGCGGCGGCATCAAGCCTGGCATCACCTACGGGCAAACGGATGACTACGGCTACAACATTACCGATTCCGATGGAGTGGTACTGGCCCCCCAGCCTAACAAAGAACAGTGGACTCCCGGTACGATGCACATCCATGATTTGAATGCGACCATCCTGCACCTGCTGGGAATTGACCATACCCGGCTAACCTATCGTTACCAGGGACGCGACTTTCGCCTCACCGACGTACATGGCCACGTCATGCACGACCTGATTGCCTGACCACCGGCAGGTGTCTTTGCAGCCGACTGCAGGCTGTTGTGGACGTCTTGCTGGCCCGTTTTATCCGCTCCCCTCATCTGCGCCAGTTTTTTGAGGGAGGGACTCGCACCACTCTTGTGTCGCCAGGGACCAGGTCTGCAAACGGTCGCAAACCGTAAAGAGATACCAATGGAGTTGAGGTGACAAACACAGACTGGCATAATGGCACTCCGAAGTGAGTAGATCACCAGAGATGGTCGGCGCCAGTCAATTTTACCTGAGAGGAGCCAACAGGTGCCTCAAACAATCGCTTTTGCCACCACCGTCATCGGAAGTTTACCCAAGCCAGCCTGGCTTCAAGAACAGGTACCACTGAATGAACCTGGCAAACAGGTCCATGGCCAGGGTGCAAAGTGGCTGTTCGAGGGTGACCTGCTTCACCATGCGCAAGACGACGCTGTACGGGTCGCTATCCACGACCAGGTGCATGCTGGCGTTGACATCGTCACCGATGGCGAGCAACGGCGCACGTCGTACGTAACCGGTGTCGTCAAGCAATTCGGTGGTTTTGATTACGAGCGGCTGACAAAAAAACTGACTCGCCGAGGCCGGCGGATGGCCGAGGTGGGGCGGTGCGTGGGGCCGGTCCAGCGCCACACGTCGATTTTGAAGGAGGATCTCCTTTTCCTGAAAAACCACTCCCCCAACCCGGTCAAGGTGACCCTGCCAGGTCCCATGACCATCGTCGACTCCACCTCGGACGAATACTACGGGGACGAACAGGCCATGGCCTTTGCAGTCGCCGATGCCTTAAACGCTGAAGCGCGCGATCTAGATACCGTCGGGCCGGCAGTCATTCAATTTGACGAGCCCGTATTTAGCCGATACCCGGAAAAAGTTCTCCAGTGGGGTATCGACGCGCTCAACCGGTGTGTGCAGGGCTTACAAGCAAACACCTGCGTGCACGTTTGCTACAGCTACCCGATGCCAGGCGTACCCCGCCCCATTGTGGACAGCTACCCGGTGATTCTCGAGGCACTGAACGTATCCGATGTCGACCAACTTGCCCTTGAATTCGAAGCTTCCGGGCTCGATCCCAAACTGCTTCGATTGTGCCCGTCCAAGACGGTTTTGTTTGGCTGTATCGATAACGGCGCACTCGGCTTGGACCGGGTCGAAACGCCAGAAGAGGTGAAGAACAAACTGCTGGCCGCTGCCGAACATCTGCCTGCCACTCAAATCCAGGCCGCGCCGGACTGTGGCCTGGTACCGCTGCGCACGGAAATTGCCCGGCAAAAAATGGCCGCCATGGCCCAGGGTGCTCATTTGGCCCGCCAACAGGTATGACTGGTGAAGGCCGTATTGGTACCGTGAGGAAATTGGTACCTTGAATAATTTGGCACTGTGAACATGTGGCACTGTGAACATGTGGCACTGTGAACATGCGGTTTTCGCCCGGTCCCTTCGACCGACTCCACGAACCGGCCGGTTTCGAGCAGGCCTCAACCACACTGTCCAGCTACCACCGTCTTGACCGGTGCTCCGCAAAACGACTGTTTTTTCAAGAGCCCGCTTTTCCCCTTTGCCATCACCTTGCCACAGCTATAATCACCCGGGCACTGACTCTGGATGGCTGTCGCGACCGCCCCCACCGCTAAGATCGCAAAACCGCAGGTGGAATTGTCTTGGCTGAGAAAGAAAAACACCGCACTGGCCGTATCGGGTGGCTCCGAGCTGCTGTCTTAGGCGCCAATGACGGAATCCTCTCCACGGCAAGCCTGGTGGTAGGCGTTGCCGCAGCCGATGCAACGCGCGAGAACATCCTGATCGCGGGCGTTGCCGGACTTGTGGCCGGCGGCATGTCGATGGCCGCCGGTGAGTACGTTTCGGTCAGCAGCCAGGCCGATACCGAAAACGCCGACCTGGCGGTCGAACGCAAGGAACTTGCTGCCGACCAGGAAGGCGAACGGGAGGAATTGGCAGAAATTTATGTCAGCCGGGGGCTCGACCGCTCGCTGGCGGTTGAGGTGGCCCGCCAGTTTATGGAACACGATGCGCTCGCTGCGCACGCCCGTGACGAACTGGGCATTTCGGAGGTGGTCACCGCCCGTCCGGTTCAAGCCGCTCTGACCTCGGCAGTCTCATTTGCAGTAGGCGCCGCACTTCCGCTGGTCACCATTAGCCTCTCCCCCGAGCGCATCCTGATACCACTGGTAGCGATTACCGCGCTTGCTTTCCTTGCACTGCTCGGTGTGGTCGCCGCACGTACCGGAGGCGCCTCGATGCTCAAGGGCGCCCTGCGAGTCACCTTCTGGGGAGCCCTTGCGATGGCCGTGACCTCCGGTGTGGGAATGTTGTTTCGGCTGGCTGCTTAAAAACACCGACCAGCTACCTGGTTATTTGTGTGTGCAGGCAGACAAAGTGTCCAAGTCGCACCCTGCTTCACCGACGCTGTCGTGGTTGGATCGATTCTCTTTGATCGGTGGCCAGCCGGCAGACGAATCGCATCATGGTCTACTTATTATTTCAGTGCACACTTTTATTTTTTGTGGCCCACCGAATAATACACAACGTCCGCGCCGTCTTGCCCCAATCGCATTTTTTTACTTGCGACTATCCGCTGTCACTCGGCATACCTCCTCTTTTGAAAAACTCTCTCCACTCTCCTGTTTCTGCAATCGCCATCCTGGCTTTGGGAAAAATTCCCCAGCCACACGATCCACCAAATCGACTCTTTCTTCCATCTCAGAAGGTTCGGTTTTCGATGCTGCACATGATGCTGTTGGTCACGGCCACCACAGCTGGCATGGGTATTTTCACAACGTTTCCTAACCCAGTTGCTGCCGTCTGGTATTACACTTTGTTGGCCGTGAGTGTGCCGAGTTTTATCCGCGCACCTGAGGAGTGGGACTTCTGGTTGCCCTCGGTCATGAATGTGTTACTGATCGCCTGGATCCCGCTTCAACCGCCTTCGAGCATGAATGGCCTCCTCGATTTTATCAATTTTGGGTCTGCACCCTGGTTTTTCTGTTACTCGATTCTCTGCGCCCTGGTTTCGATTCCGCTATTAATCGGTTCTGCCTGGCAACGTCAAAGGCACAAAAACTTTTCCTATATTCTGTTCGTTTATCAATTCATCTCCACATTACCCGGCCTGTATCTCATCTTGATGCTCATCCTATTTTCGTCGTCCAGCCTGATCTCCCCTATCTTTTCATTCCTGGAGATGTTGTCGCAAGACCTGGCGATTTAGTTCGATCCATCTTCGAATTTTCCCCGGATTTGAAAGAGAAATTCTGGCAAATTCCAGCCGGCCCCCGGTGGAGTCGGGATCAACAATTGACTTTACATTCTGTACACGATTAGATATTCTCAATGGTGCAGGAAAAACGGTAGAAAACTATGCGGATATCACCCCGCCTGACCTTGTTGTCTGTTGAATCTTCTAATTACTGCCCC
>JAKVBG010000116.1 GCA_022447605.1 Mariniblastus sp. | reverse complement strand
TATTCTTGCAGACTAAATTTACGTTCCGCGGTGGCCAGGACGATCGTTTGCCGTACGACCCTGCGGCCCCCATTGCGCAGCAGGTCGCCCAGTCGTTTGCGCTTTCGCTGGAGCATCTGGGCGTTTCCACGATCGCCTCGTACCTGTTACATGGTCCAACAAGTTCAGTGGGACTGTCGGCGGACGATTGGGAGGCCTGGAGAGCCATGGAGTCGCTTCACGCAGAGGGGCGGGTCCGGCTTATCGGTGTCAGTAATTTCTCACTAGAACAGTTGCAGATGTTGTGTGCTGCCGCTCGGGTGCCGCCCCGTTTCGTACAAAACCGTTGTTACGCCACGACCGGTTGGGATCGCGGAACTCGTCACTTTTGTCAGCAGCACGAGATGTGCTACCAGGGCTTTTCTTTGTTGACGGCGAACCGGCCTGTGTTGCGCAGCCCCGTAGTCCGCCAGGTCGCCGTGCGTCTCGCGCGGACACCCGCGCAAATTGTATTCCGCTTTGCCCTCGACGCGGGCATGATTCCGTTGACGGGAACCACCGATGCCGAGCACATGAAGGCCGATCTCGACGTCTTCGAATTTCAGCTGCAGCCGGATGAGATCACAGAGATTGAACAGATCGCCTGCGTTTGAGTGTGCCTGCCTCCAGTAGCATCCGACGGTCACAATGCGGTGGATGTGCATGTCTCATGGCGGACCGCCTTTCGCTCCAGGCCAGTGCACCTCGGTGGTGCGGTGCGTGGTGTCGGACGCTACGGGGCAACAGCCGGCCATTCTCACCAGTCAACGGCCAGTCTTTTCACGAGCCCGGGCAGTCGTCGCGGCCTGATGATAGCAGCGTGGCACGCCGCGCGTCGATCCCGCCCCTTCTGCATCGGCGAACCGCAATTCGGTTTGGCGTTGGTTCCGCTGGTCACGGTTGATAGAACCACCTGGTGGGAAACCGGGCCACTCGAGAGCCGGCCATGGATCCGTAACCGACGATGACCTGGTCGTCGAGAAATAGCAGACACGGGTAGCCGTATCGCTCCTCGGGGTCTCCCGCGATGACGCGTTCGTTTGTCCAGGTTTCGCCATCATCTCGGGAAATCACCGCGACAAAGGGCGAGCGTACTCCATTTTCGCCGCCGACGCTGCGCAGCAGGAGCAGGTCGCCGGTCGAGGGGATTCGTTTCACGTTCAACGCCGATGACCAGGCTGGCAGCTTGAGTTCCCGGATCGGCTCCCCCTTGCTCCAGGTCATGCCTTTGTCGGTGGAGTACGAACGCAACACGTAACGGCTGTAGGTGCGGCACAGCATCATCAGGCGTCCATCTTTCAGCTCGACGACATGCGGTTCCTGTGCTTCCACGGGCAGTGCGTTGACTTCATTGGACCTGGTCCAGCTGAAACCGTTGTCGTCAGAGAAGAAGACGCTGCTGACATAGCCAGCATGGTCGCCCCCCTCGACCTGAGCCTCTCTTTCGACGGGGGCGATCAAGCGGCCGGTCGAAAGCCGGATGGGTTTGTCATTAAACAGGCCGTCCGCCGCCATGAAGAGCTGGTCACCCCAGGTGCGACCCTCGTCGGTGGAGCGGCGATAGTAGCTGATTTTGTAGACCGGGCGCGTTTCCCGTACGTAGTGCTGGTACGACAAAAGCAACGTACCGTTGCCAGCTCGAGTGAGACTGGGGTGGAAATATCCGCTGTTACCGACTGGTTTTGCCACGAGTTGCACGGAACGTGTCCAGCTCTGACCCTGGTCGGATGAAAACGAAGCTCGCAATTCTCCGTCGCGGTCCAGCACCATCAATAAACGTCCATCCTGTAGCGGTTCGATGTCGGCGACGGTGACTCCTGATTCCAGTTTGGTTTCTGTGAAAACAAGGGGTTCGACAGCACTGACGGCGACAGCCCCGACAGCGCATGCTGCAAGCCAAGCGCCGAGCAAAGTGTTTTGTATCCGATTCATGGTGAATTCCCTGTTCGCGCGGTCGGATCGTAAGACGATCTGGGTGGAGTCGAGTGGGTTCATCTGTGGGGCCGGGCGGCCGAAGCACAGCCTGCTTTGTTTGCAGTCTAACCACTTTTGGCCTGCTTTCGCAGGCCGGTCAGGGAACCGACGGGTACCATACAGGGTCCATTCCCCAGCGACTGATGCCCTCCACAGCAAGGCCAACAAAGACAGCCTGCGCGGTGAGCGAAAAGTGGTTGCGAAAACGAAAAAACGGAAAGAGGAACGTTCCCAGGCAATAATGGTGCACGTGGAGGTAATAGCCGTCACCGAGTAGCAGGGTGATGATGCCGATCAAACAGGGGATGCCACAGAGCAGCGTGGCGTATGGATAGAGGATCTTGGCGCGGCGCGCCCAGGCAAGGTGGGATACCAACAGCCCGGTAATGATGGTCACGCCCATTGCCAACGCGCCTCCAGACCGTAGGTCCAAGGCGGCCAGGTCTGCTGCTTTCAAGGAGAATTGCGCGCCGATCGCATGGCCCAGAAACTCCCAGTGGAGCGTCAGGAAGAAGGGAAGCAAATAGCACATGCCATTCCACTTCAAGATCGCGAGAGCGGAGAACCTGTGGGGATTCCAGTTGTGTCTCGGGCCGAGCATGAACAGCACTGGGCCCAGCAGCAGGACCAGTGTGAAGTCCCTGATTCCCGGGTTACCCGAATGGAACGGGTGGTCGCGCTGGCAGAGAAATCCGGCGACATAGGCATAGCCAGCCGCCAGGAATCCCAGCCAGACGCACAACGCGGGCCAGCTGGCGGATTTTGCAGCGGGCTTCTCTGTACTCGCTGGTTGCATGCTGGAGATCATGTGGCCTGGCAATGTCGGCAGTTTGGCAAACAACGAGTGCGCCAGGCACTAGGGATTCATCGAGCTGAAGACGGCTTGGGAGGTTCATTCCCAAGCCGTTCGATCAGCAAGTTGCGGAATTCGACTGGGTCATTGTGGCCGGCGAGGCCGAAGTATCCCTGCCGACGGTCTTTGCCCGGATGCGGGTGATTTCCCAGGAATTCAGACACTTCCGCGAGGTCGGCGTTGAGAATAGGAAATCCATTGAGCTCGACCTTGACGGTCGATCCCACCACGGTGACCTCTTGGAAGTTCCATTGACCACTGGGGCGCAAGTAGCCGCGGTAAGCGGGTACCATCCCGTAGGCGGAACCGTGTGCCTGCCGAGGATCGATCTTGTCACGGTACTGGTCGTGTTCCGAATCGAGAATCTGAATTTCACACATCCCTGCGACCGAGGGCTTGCCGCTGCCCGGGTAACGGATGGCCAGCCCGTTGTTTCCGGCAGGGGGTAATTTGAATTCCAGGCGGACGCGGAAATCGGCGTATTCTTCAGTCGTATAGATCGTGCCGCCGTGATTCGGTTTGCAGACGATGGATCCGTCACGAACCTGGTAGTTGTCGACGGCACCTTGCCAGCCGTCCAGATTTGACCCGTTGAAGATCGACTTGAATCCTTGGCTGGCCGGATCGCTCAACCACTGGTTGGCTTCGGCGACGGAAATTTCACGTACAAAAATGTTCCGCCAGCGGATCTCACCTCCATGGGTTTGCAGCTGGATGGGGCCACGAGCGAAAAGGGGCCGGTTGCGGTTCCAGAGGTTTTCCATGATGGCCCGATCGACGACGAGCTTGTCGTTCAGCCAGACCGAGGTGCGGGCTCCGACCTGACGGATGCGGAAACGATTCCACTGCCCGAAAGGTCTGTCTGCCCGGACCAGGGGGTCCTTGCCGGGTGCCCCGGGGCTATTGTTCCAGAGACCTCCAGAACCTTTGTCGGCACCGAGTGGGAACTTCGCTTGTTCGGTGAAATCCCAGATCTGCACCTGAGGAACGCCACGCAGGAAGATGCCACTGTCGGCCAGGGGGACGGTCTTGTAGTCAATCCAGAATTCCATGTC
>JAKVBG010000115.1 GCA_022447605.1 Mariniblastus sp. | reverse complement strand
CTCCTCCGGCAAATGCGGCCCAGCCAACCCCCCCGCGAATAGAACTGCAGGAGACTGCACCTGAAAAACTACACCTAAGAAATTGCACCCGGGAAAAAATTCGTCCCAAGTAAGCCTGCCATTGGTACTTAAGACGCCCCTTGCCAACCAAGACGACCTTTGGCACGTAAGACCCCAGTAGGACCGAGGAGAGACCCTTGTTATGGAACGCCCCTTTGCACCCATCGCCACCCGCCACCAGAAAATGGCCGCTTTCACCCTGGTTGAGCTGCTGGTGGTGATCACGATTATCGCCATCCTGGTGGCGCTATTGATCCCGGCGGTCATCTCGGCCCAGCGGCGCGCCCAGTCGACCCGCATCAAGATGGAAATCGACCAACTCGCCACCGGATTTGAAGACTACCGCAATGACGTGGCTGGGGAATATCCGCCGAATGGATGGTTTGTGAATGCACAAACCCACAACGCCAATGCCGTCGTACGCCATTTCAAGAAAGCCTTTCCCCGCCACCGGGAACCGGAGGCCTTGATTCGTGGTCTTTCTGGATACGGAACCAGCACGGCTGTTTTATCTGGCGGCTTGAGCCCGGCTGAGGCTGTCTATTTCTGGCTGGGTGGGTTCAGTTCCAATCCCAAGTATCCCATCTCCGGACCTGGTGGGCCCTCATTCCTGGTTACTCAGGCAGACAACATTGAAGATCGTAATCGGACCTACGATTTTGATCTTACCCGCCTTGGTGCAGGCGAAGGAATCGATGTGAAGACCGCACTTGCTAATGGCCCAGCCTTACAAAGAACGGCAAAGCAAGCCATGAATGATAATAAAGTCCGCGCGGTGCAGTATGCGGTGTCGCTCAATGGGATCAGTCAAACCCGACAAATTAATTTCTGGCAATACTACCCGCCCAAATCGACCAAGCCTTTTGTTTACTTCGATACCTCGAAGTCCAGGCCCAGTACGACAGAAGATAGCCTTTACCTCTCCTCGTTTGGGGTAATACCCATCAAACGACTGGCTGTCGACGGATCCGACATTCGTTATGCCAATGAAGACAAGTACCAAATCCTCCACGCGGGGGTCGACGACGACTGGGGTGACTTTACCCGAGTAGGAACCATCAAGTACCCCGACGGCCCTTTCACGGCAGAACTGGGCGACACGGTAGTGAACTTCGACCCACGGACCCTCCAAGACGCCCAGCCATGATCCATCCTTTTGGCCAACTTGAACACCGATCGCTTGAACGCCGATCGCAAAGCGGCTTCACGCTGGTGGAGCTGTTGGTGACGCTCTCGATCATTGGGATCCTGGCGACTGCTATGTTGGGGGTGGCTGCCGTGGCAGGCGACACGGCGCGGGAGGCCAAAACGCGGCACACGATCTCACGGCTACATACGCTTCTGATGGAACAAGTCGACTCCTACAAAACACGGCGAGTGCGGCTAAAACCAGAGATTCGCAACAGTATTAACAACCCCAACCTTGTCGCTTCTCAAAACCGCGGTCGTGCCCTGGCCAATGCCCGCCTGTTTGCGCTGCGGGAGTTGATGCTCATGGAACTTCCCGATCGATGGAGCGACGTCGTGCTAAGCGAGGTTAACGATACCCTCTTAAACGCCATACGCTCACGAAACTCAGAATACCCATACGACCCCATCTATCTCACCGACCGGTCAGGTCTGTCAGCAGTCTATTGGAGAAGGTTCGAACACATTGCCAGAGCAAACAACAAGCTCACGGGCAACCCCAACACCCAAGCAGAGATCCGTCGCCACCAGGGGGCCGAATGTCTTTACCTGGTAATCACACTGGCAACCGCCGATGGGGAAGCTCGCTCCTTGTTTGGCGAAAGCTCCATTGGCGATGTCGATGGCGATGGTGCACCCGAGTTTCTCGATGGGTGGGGACATCCGATTAGTTTTTTGCGATGGGCTCCCGGAGTTGCATCGGATGCACAATTGAATGCCAACGCGCTTGGCAACCGGACCGATGAATCCTGGAAAGTAGCCGCTGCTGGAGATCACGATCCGTTCGATATGTATCGTCGAGAATCGACTGCATTTCGAACCATGCCATTAATTTTTTCCGGTGGCCCCGATGAAATTTTTGGAATTTACACCGGTGGCGGGGCGCATGACTCAGAGATTTCGACCACCGCGTCGCCGCTGGTCTGGCACAACAACAGTCCGGGTATTATTGAAAACTCTGCTCCCTTCATCAGGCCGATTCTTTCACCCTTCCAACCCACCGGCAATGTTTCTGTCAGTAGCCCTTACCTGGGAACAACCATCAACAAACAGCGACCAAACCGCCGACAACATCCATAATCATTTGATTGCAGGCCAGTAACCATACCCATGACGTACGTCATTCTGTCACAGCACGAACTGACCACAAGGCAAGCACTGCGACTGCCGACTGGCAATGCGCGCATTTCCCATGCTCGTGCTGGGATGACGTTGATTGAACTACTGATCGTCATTGTGATCCTCACCACGCTGGTCGCGGCCGCCATTCCGATCCTTTCCCCCTCGAGCAACGACCGCCGCATTCGCGAGGCCTCGCGGGCGGTTAACACCTACATCACCGCCGCCCAAACCAAGGCGATGGAGCTTCGCCGACCGGTTGGCGTGGCCCTTAAAAAACTCTCGGCAGATACGGGCAATGCCGACGACAACGGGGTTTGCCTGGAACTCTACCAGGTAGAGCAGCCGCCGGCGTTTACGGGGTTTGACGAAACCTCGGCTGTGCGGATTTCGTTTTCGACAACTCCCTACCAGGTGCGGATGCAGTTCGTCCGTCGAGACCAGACGACAACAGGAACCAATCTTTCCACCGGTTGGTTCCCCGATAGCATCCCCGAAAAAATGTTGCAACCGGGCGACCGAATTGAGGTTGCCGGAAATGTTTACCGGTTTTTGGCACCAGCGCCCGATCCAAATTTATATCCATCAGAAAAACCCGCCGAACTTGATACGCAGGGCAGGTTCTACAACCAAGACGTTGGCAATTCCAACGAAACCCTGATCTTCTTTGCCCAAGTCGAAAACGACGCCGGCCAGATGCTCAATTGCGAAGTCGACCGCGAAGGATATTTGGTAAAACCGCAATTGCACGCCGCCAATGGTTTCCCGCAGTTGACTCTGATCCGTTATGGAGGGAACACACAAATAGCAGGGCAGCCACCATTCTGGACAACTCCCACAAGCTACAAAATACTGCGTCAGCCAAGTCCCACCTCAGCCGAACCGTACCAACTGCCCGAAGGCATTGCCATCGACCTGCGGGCTTCAGGCGACTCGCACTATTTTTATCACAATGCCGAACCTCAGCAATCCACAGACCCCAATGACAACGTCACAGGCCCCAATAACAACGACCCAGTGATGATCCTGTTCACCCCCGAGGGAACCGTACATCGCGTGGTGATGAATGAGGGCCCCGACCTCTCTGGGAACATCCGTAGTGACTCGATTGTTTCTTCCACCTTCCTCTTGATAGGACCTCGCGAAAATATTCCCGTCACCCAGTTAACCAGCGACAACACGCTCAAGACCGTCGGCATGAACCAGCTGACCGATACCGAGCTGGAAGAACTCAAAACCTCGATCAACTGGCTCAACCCGGAAAGCCGCTGGGTTGTGATCGGAGCCCAGTCGGGACGGGTCGTATCGACCGAAAATGCGTTTGTCGATCCAAGATCGGTACTCACTGTGGCCACGACCGGAACTCCCCCGATTTATGAGGCCTCGCAGGAACTGCGAAACCTGCAGATTAACGCGGCTCGGGAGTTCGCCCGCGAAATGACCCAAGCGGGAGACCTGTAATTTTTTAAGGACACACCTGTTCTGTAAAAAACAGAACCGCAAAAAACGAAACTGTGGAGCCCAGGCCGTGGTCGCCAGCCATAAGTCCTGGGCTTCAAGAAAGAAGGGCTTT
>JAKVBG010000114.1 GCA_022447605.1 Mariniblastus sp. | reverse complement strand
TGTTGCCCTGCAGCCTGGTGCAAACCTGACCTTGCAGGGTGCCTCTGGAACTACCGACGAACAGTTCGGCGGAACCATCGGCGGGAGTGGATCGCTCACGAAGCGAGGTAGTTACATCCAGTGGCTTACCGGTATGAATACATACGCGGGTGGGACGAATGTCGAGGGCGGTTCACTGGGGATTGACGATGCGACCGGGCTGGGCAGCAATACCGGTTTAGTGAGTTTTGAAAATGGTGGGACCCTGTTGGTGCGCACGGAGCCTATCGCGCTCAGCAATCCACTGCAGGTAATCGCCGGTAGTTCTCCGTCGGACGGCCAGGTTCAATGGTACGACTCAGGGGTAGCCATCGGTGGTCATACGGTTTCGTGGGCGCCTGCCGGGATTACCGGAAATGGAGAGTTGGGTGTCGATTTGAAGGGGCTCAATGGTGCCGAGAGTACCTTTGAAATCAACCAGGACACGACCATCGATCCTGCGTTTGCAGGATTTCGGCCGGCAGAATTTACCGAGATCAAGTTCGCTGGTTCAGGGGAAATTAATTTTGGCCTGATTGGTTCCTCGGGAGTCTTTGACGCCGACGGAAGTGATGTGCGTTATGACAGCACGGTGTCGAGAGATTTCGGCGGAACGCTCAAAAATGTCAACCTCTTCACAAAAGAAGGCGCGGAAACCCTCACCTTCGACAGCGATTCAACCATTACGGCACAAACGGTCATTGTAGACGCGGGCGTTCTGGCCATCGAGAACGGTGATGTCACCGTGTCTGGAGGCACCACGGTCGATGGCGGCATTTTGCAACTGGACGCGACCAGTCAGGCATTGAAGAGTGCTGTCACGGTATCGGGAGGGGAATTGCAGGCCGTAGGTACGATAGATGGTGACCTTGTAAACGAGGGGCCGGTTGGCGCTGGTGGAACGGTTCAGGTTGGAAGTGAAAGCGATCCGTATGGAGACCTGGTTGTAACAGGAGAATTCGACAACAACGGTGGTGCTGTTCAGGTCGAGATGCAGCAGGTCGGAGGCGGTTATGATGTGAGCACCATTCAAGTTAGTGGAAAGGCCCAAATCAACGATGGATCGCTGGTGGTCAATGCGGCCGAAGGTACTCCGTTTGTGGTCGATGACAAAATCCCATTTATCGTGGCCAGCCCTGTTGTTGTAACGACAGATTTTTCGTTGCTGACGCTTACTGGCGGATCGCACAGCGGAAGGTATGCATTGGAGCCGTATCACACAGGAACCGATTACGGGTTTGTGATCAAGGCTGGCGGATATTACCAGGGGATTGAGCACTTCACGCACAACAATCTAGCCATGGGGGATTATTTTTCGGCCCAGACGGCTTCGGGTATTTCACCGAAGTCGCCCGATATGAACACCGTGACTTCCACCATCCTGGGCCTTGCTGATCAGGCTCCGGCCTATGATCAGTTGGATGGGGCCCTGTTTGGATCGGCTTCCAGTGCCGGAGTACAGGCTACTTCGAACATGTTTCGGGTAATCGGCAATCACCTGCGACCGAATGCGATGGCCCTTTGTCCTGCCCCGACAGCAATGGCGCGCTATGGGCGGACGGATAACGAAAGTCTTTTCCGACATGGCCAGGCGGCGGCCGCGTCGGCCTGGAGCGGTTGGGCTGCCGTAGCACGACTTGATGGCGACGCTAATAGTGACGGAAATGCCCACGGGTTTGCTTATACGCAGAACGGAGGCCTTGTTGGCGTCCAGAGGAATCTTGATTTTGAATCAAACCTGGGGATGTTCTTCAGTTACAGCCAGTCCACGATTGATGTCCGTGGCCTGGATGACAGGGTAACGACAGAAAATAACTTTGGGGGGGTCTATCTCACGCGCGACTATGGGCTTGGGTACTCAATGGTCGTTGCCGGCGGTGGACAGGACCAGTACGAGTCGAGACGGGAGATCAGTTTTCTAGGTCGACGGGCCGATGGCAATCACGATGGATGGCAGGCCGGCATTTACACCGAACATGGCCTGACCTTTGGGCTTTCGAACCTTTTCTTCCAGCCTTATGGCGCGCTACAGTACGTTTACCTTGGACAGGATGGTTTTACCGAGACTGGTGCCTCGTCGGTAAATCTGGTCGTTGACGATTCGAGTTTTAACAGTTTTCGAATGCTGCTAGGTGGACGACTCGCAGGGTCGTTTTGGGGGCCCACCTGGGAGCTTCGCGCACAGTGGATCCATGAACTTTTGTCTGAGACGGCGCCGGTTGTAAATGCTGGCTTCCAAGGCGGGTGGGATCCAACCTTTGCCATCGAAGGCGCGTCGCTGGGGCGAGACTGGGCCCTTTTGGGAGCTGGCGTCGACTGGCAGATCCTGCCGCGGTGTAGTGTCTTCGCCAACTATGACTGGCAGGTGAACGCTTACCAGTCGTTTGGGGTGGGTTCGGCAGGTGCGGAATTTCGCTGGTAGCACTCCGCCGGCAAGTCCAGCTGGAACCGCGCCTGGATTGCGAATTCTCTGGTCAGCGGATAAGCCGATCGGGTAGCGCGAATCTGATCACTTAATCGCGGATCATCGGTAGCCGCCACCGCGGACCGTCTGGAGCCACCACGCTGCGACAACGCCCCAGACCCCGTTTACCAGCAGGACAAGAACGGGGGTTAAGATGCCAAGTCTAATCCCAAATGGACCCTGGTGGAGGATCACGGGATAGATGAAAAAAAGTTGCACAAAGCTTGGAAGCAAACTGAGCGTGAGGCCGCGGGCCAGCCAATGCATTGAAAGCGGCAGGGCGAATAGCATGCCCCACATTCCTCCCCAAACGATCTGCTGGTAGATCCAGGGAGCCGTGAGGACAGGATTCATTCGAACCCCCAGGCCACGGCTGATGCCGAGGTCCCCCAGTAACCAGGCGACCAGCCCGTAGAAAAGACCCCCTAGTGCACCGGCAGCAAACAGAAGACTAATCGTACGACCAAACTGCATTTGCGCCACCTTTGTGTTTTTAGGCCCAGGTCCTGACGTCGGGGTACCCGCCCCTCTTTTACTCGAAGCTGCCGGATTCAACCAAGCCCAGAAGAATTTCAGTCGAGTTCCCCAGAGTCAACAGTCGGCGAAGGCGTTTTTTTGGGGGCTATCAGCCCCTGCCAACGGGTGCGGGCCTCTTGGTTGGGGGGCGGCTACCGGGAGGATCGGCCCACAAGCCGTGCTGGCAAGTAGTTGCTGCTAGCGGCTAGAGCCATTTGTTTTTACGGAAGATCATCAATTCGACCGTTAGAATCGCCGCCAGCAGACCGCAGAAAATCCAAAAAGCGTGTGAGTCTTTGGCCCCAGGCATTCCGCCTAAGTTGATACCCATCAGTCCGGTGAGGAACCCCAAGGGGAGAAAGATGGTGGCCACGATGGTCAATAAACAGGTAATGCGTTCCATTCTTTCGCCAAGGCGACTGGCAAGTTCTTCTTGAGTAATGACGGAATGCTCGCGAAGCGAATCAAGGTCTTCGCATGCCTTGGTAATCATCTCTGAGGACTCTCGCAGGATCCGGTGGTCTTCCGGGAGTAGCCAGGAGCAACTGTGGACGGCCAAGTGGGCAAACATTTCTCGTTGGGGGGCAAGAAATCGCCGCAGTGTGATCGTTTTTCGGCGAAATGCCGCCAGCTGAACTCGGAGGAGCCTGCTTTCGGTGTTGACCACCTGGTCTTCCAGGTCGTCGGCTTCTTTTTCCATGCTTTCGATCGTGTCGGAAATACGGTCGGCAATTTTTTCGCAGATTGAAGCAAGTACCTCTCCTGTCCTTGTTGGTTTGCCGCGTCGTAAGAGGGCTTTCTTTGTGTCCTGGACCGCAATAACCTTTTTGTGGCGAATGCTGATCATGAGGTCCGCAGAAGCATAAATGTGGAGCGCAACCATGTCTTCCGGGTCGCTTCCCGGGTTGCAGTTAATTGCACGAAAGACCAGGAGCAGATCATCGTTGT
>JAKVBG010000113.1 GCA_022447605.1 Mariniblastus sp. | reverse complement strand
GGTTGGTTATGGGGGCTGGAGGCACCATGATTGGGTGCAGCCAGTGACCGTGATGCGCTGGTCGATGTGTTGGTCGATGGGCCGTTGCTGCTGCTACTTGTGGTACCCAGTTGGCGGTTGTCGGCCCAGATGGTCCAGTCGGCAGCATCGACCACTCCGTCGCCGTTGCCGTCGGCCCGAAGATCGGTAGTGGAACCAAAGGTCGATTTCCAGACGTCGTAATCGCCGTCGTCGGCAACACGGTTTCCGTCAAAGTCACCAGCAACGGCCGGTACCAGTGAGTTGCCAAGCATGTAATCTTCGACTTCACCGGCCGAGTTGGACCCACCGGTGTAGCTGAGATTGGCCTCGCCCCAACGGAAGCGGGCAGCCACATCGGCGCCACTTGCGGGAAGGGAGGGAACGTCAAACGCGAGCATGTGGGTTCCGGCAGTCAGGTCCCGATTGGTGAAGATCTGCTCGCCGGGATCAAAGGCCTGGTTCCCGTTGAAGTCCATCCAGCCGTTGAGCCGGCCGCCTGAGCCTTTTAGCTCAATCTGGAGAATGTTCGATCCCACCACCAGTTCGATCGGATTTCCCTCTCCATCGACCGGGCTACCTACCCAGTTGACCAGTTGCACGCCGTCGTCGTAATTGTCGCCGTTGGCGTTTGCCGCCGGTTTGCCATCGAATTCACCCGTGACGTTTTGGCCGATCGAAAACCCGTGGGCGACCAGATGCGACGGACCATTCTCTGTGGCTAAGGTCGGAAAATCACCGCCCAGGTCGCCATAGTCGCGCTGCTCGACTGCCTCGAGGCCAAAATGCAGGTTACTAAAGGTGCCATCGCCGACCATCATTACCGCATACATGGCCGAAGCGGGTGCCGTCACCAGCGAGGTGTCGGACAGGTTAAGCCGCACGTGAAGGGTGCCTGGATCGACACTGTCAAATGCATAACCGCCGCCAGGGCCGGTTACTGTTTGCGGCTCACCAGGATCCAGGTTGCCATCGAGGTTCGTGTCGAGATAAAGACTCGCACCGGCTGCACCTGTTTCACTCGCATCCAGGTTGCCGTTGCCGTTACTGTCAAGGAAGACGGAACCAAGGATTCGTCCGGGGGCCGATGTCCCGGAAGTTCCCGAATCAACCGGAGGCATCAAGGCAAAATCAACCTGGATGATTGGCTGAGCGGGGTTGATGGTGACCGACTGGAAAGGCCCGCATTCGCTGGTATGGGTCCAGCCGGTAGGAAGCACAACACCGACATTGACTGACCCGGTGTCGAAAGGAACTTCCAGTTGGTAGGTTCCGTCCGAAAGGGTCTCTGCCGACGGATCGAAAAGTGGATCGTACTGTCCATTGTTGTTCAGGTCGGCATAGACGGTAACACGGCCGGCGCCCACATCGAACCCGTCCAATTGGCCGTTGCCTGCCAGGTCAGCATAGACGAGCCCGGTGCCGGTGGTGGTGCCAGGGCCAGATCCGACTTGGGTTGAGCCGGATGGCGGTGGCCCACCGTCGACGAGGAAGTTAATGCCGCGCACATGGTCGGCAAGCGGGGTGCCCAGATCTGGATGGCTCCAGGCAGCGGGGGTGCCAGTGTTGTTGTCGACGGTACGAATCCGCTCGAAGTCAAGCAGGTTTCCCATGCCGTCTTGGGCCTGGAAAATTTCGACCTCTTTCTGTCCGGCGTAGAACCACTCGGGCGTGATTTGCCACTGTTGTTGGAAACGGGGCAGGGTGCCAGCTGCGCCGCCCGACTCACTCAGCAGGTCGCGGCCGAGTGGGTCGACCACCCGGAGCGTGTAGTGGCCAGGCACAACATCAAAGTAAAAATTTCCATCATGGCCGGTGATGAATTCGTGGATCTCGCTGCAGCTATTGCCGGTCGATAATAATTCAACGGTCATATTGCCGGCAAACGGTTCCTGGTTCACGTCGCCAATTCGCGTGATTTCGCTCTGGCGGTTCGTGGTGCCATCGGTGTCCAGGTCGAGTTCGGGGGCCGTAAGCTGGGTGTTTTGCAGGTAGCGGTCGAAGTTGAAGTCGCCATCCTGGTTTTGATCCAGGCCCACTGCTCCCTGGATCCGCATCGAGCCCGCCGGTAGCGGGTTGCCGTGGAAAATCACTTCGACCTCATCGGCGGTCAATTCGGAACCGGAGAAATTTTGCAGGTGCAGTTCCCAGGTTCGCATGCCCGTTTCTTCGGGCAAAGCCGTGCTGCTTTGGGTCGCGTCGAGTTTTGCAAGCAGCGCTTCTTGAAGGAACGGTTCGCCGGTGGCCGGGTTAAGAACCAGCGCTGCATCACTCCGTTCGCCCCAGGCCCGGTTGGTGGCGAAGGTCCAGTTGAATTCTTCTCCGGCGGTAATATCGTCCAGTTCACTGACGGCGACACCTGGCCAGGAGGGGTGCTGCAGCGTATCAATATCGGTGTCGTCAGTAAGATCGTAGAAACTGTTGAGTTGTGAATGGGTTCCACCAGGTGAAACCAGGTTTATGGCTGTGTAGTTGAGGGCATCGGTGCCGTCGGCAATCTTCAGACGCACTTCAACGGTTTCAACGGTCATCAACTCCGAGTCGGGAACCTTAACCGTCAGAAAACCGTCGGCGTAGCCAGTTTCTGCCAACTCGGCCAGCGGACTATCGTCACCGTTCTCCCCAAAAAATCCATCTGGAAATTCATCGCGCCCTGGAAGCCGTCCGGGGACAAGCATTTCTCCCAGTTCCAAGTCGGAATCAGGATCTCCCAGCTCGAGAGTTTCTGAACCTCCAACTTCCAGGGAGGCTGTTTGGGTGAAGGTGGTCCAGGTCTTCTCGGGCAGCAGCGTTTGGCCGGTCGCGGTCCACTTCTGGGCCAGGGCGACGGCCATCTCGGCATCGACTCCGCCATGTCCGTAACCAAAGTCTTCGCCAAACACGCCGCGGCCATGGCTGACGGTGTAACCTGCGGCGTTGGCAAACAAAAGCGGCGAGGGGGGGGCATGGAAGGTGCGGCTTTCCAGGCCGGTGGCTACCGGGTCACCACTGACACGCCACTTGGGGTCGGTTTGCGATTGTTCTTGCAGGAGATGACTGATTTGGGCTCGGTCTCCGGAGCCGTACATGCGGATATCTTGGTCCCGGAAGAGCTGGGCCGGGTTTACCGTCCAGCTGTTTTTGCCCACGTAGCGATCATCGCCCGTGTTGCCCGCCCCTGTTCCGGGGATTTCGAACTGGGCGATTTGCTCAGAGGAGCGGACGAGGATTTCCTGCACATCGCGCCAAGAGAGGTTGGGGTTGGCCTGGAGCATCAGCGCGATCACGCCACTGACCATAGGAGCTGAGGCCGAGGTGCCGTTCATCCGTGAGGTGTAATCGGTGTCGGGGAAGTAATCGTCGGTTTCCAGCCCGCTGGGAAGGGGTTCCAGGTTGCCACCATAATCGCCGGTAAAGTCAGCTGTCCAAATACCGCTGCCAATGCCCGTGTCGCTGCCAATCTCTTGGTAGAAGGAGCCCGTGGGGGCAGCGACCAGCACACTGGGTCCAACTTCGGCGAAATTCGTGATCGTGCCGTCGACATTGGCGTAGAGCCCATCATGGTCGTAACCGGTCACCCCAATCGTATAACGCGACGAAACGTAGCCGTCGTAGCCGGCGAAGTCGCGGGCTATGGCGGGTTCGTTGTTTTCGTCCAATCCTTCGTAGGCACCATTGCCGGCAGCAAAGACATGAATGTTGCCCAGGCCCCCGCGTCCAAAGAAAACGGAGTCTCGCAGCGCCTGGGTTGTCAGTTCAAGCGGGCCTTCGACTTGTCGGTTGTCGTCAGGGCCCCAGCTATGGTTATAGATATCGATCTCATCCACTTCATAGGTAATAGAATCTGCTTCGGCTTGATCTGCATTCGTAGGCAGCAGTTCGTCATCGGTAGTCGTAGGCAGTCCGTCCTCTGGGGGGGCGAGGTACCAGATCGGTACGATTTGGGCGTTGTAAGCGATGCCCGTTGTGCCCAGGT
>JAKVBG010000112.1 GCA_022447605.1 Mariniblastus sp. | reverse complement strand
CCGAATTCGCAGAAGCCCCGTGGGCTGTATTCAATAATGAGGTTCTCGATAGTCCGGCTCTTAAGAATGAGAACATAAGCGTTGTGCCTGCGGAGGATTCCTGGGTCCCCGGAAATGCCAAAGTTCTGACCCATGAACAAGGACTGACAGAGCCGCAAAAAGCAGAGGAAAAGAAATTTCTGAGGCGACAGTTTCGCCCTGAAGCGGCAAGCGCGCCATTTTTAAATTTAGACACAATCCCTCCAGACCCAGGTCCATCCAACAACAACCGAGAAAATCAAAAACGCGAAAATCAACCGATCAACCCCGATAACGAAGGGCAGCGACTTGCAAAAATGCTCGGTTCCACGTTCCCTGCTTTCCCGTGGAATAACCGGCCGTTTGTCAGCCAGATGGAACTGTTGCAGGTACCGGCCAGTTCGTCTTCGATGTTGCTGCGGGACTACTCGGTGATGAACGAAGATAGTCCCAACCCCTACAACCCAGTTGCAGAAAACAGCCAGGGCGACGATGCCGTTGATGACCCTACGCAGAGGCTGGCCCGGCAGCGGGCACCCTACGGCCACCTTTTGAACTTCCTACAAACTACTCCCGATCCCGATCTGGTGGCTAACAACTCTTCCGCGACAGCCCCCAATTATCACCGTTTACTCGAATTCGTGCACGTTCCCTCGCGGTTTATCAATACCGAAACGTTTATAATAAACCCAAACTCTGCCCAGCCGCCGCATACCACCGTTTCGCATTACCGTGAGCCGGGCCGGGTGAACCTCAACACGGTCACCGGTCGCACCGATGGTACTTCCCGGCATAGTTCGTGGTCTGCTGTGTACGACGGTATCATGCACCGTTTGCACGATAGTGCACCGGGCGTTGAAGGCACCGCCAGCCATTTTGGACCTGCTTGGCGCGATGTGGCTCTCAGTCGCCAGGGGTATAAGGCTTCTATTACTGCCCCTCAAGTTCCAGGCGTAACCGGCAGCTACCTCAATCCGAACTTTCCAACCTTCTTTGCAAACCCGTTTCGGGCAAGTGGCACAGGGGATTTGGTGCCGCTTGAATTCATGGTCCAACCAGGCGTCAACGCAAGCCTGCTGCGGGCCCATCCCTATAACCAGGGGGCCGATCGAACCTGGGGACCAAGGGTGGACAACCAGGTCGATGTAAATCCATACGACCCCTTGTACGGACATGGTCGCACCGTCGAAGCCGGTACGGTTTCGGGTACCTACCCAATTGACGATGAACTCTGCGCTCGTAATGACTTTGCGATTCCAAACGTTTTTGACCTTGACCTATCGACGTCCCAAAGCGACCAACCCCTGTTCAGCGAGTCGGTCCGCGTACCGCATATCGATGCCGAGCGGAACCCGCACTTCTTTTATCAGCCGCTCACCCGACTGGGCAATTTGACCACCACCCGCTCGGGCGTCTTTGCGGTGTGGATTACGGTTGCCTATTTTGAAGTTGAGCCAGCACCCGCCTGGAATGACCCAAATACTGGACCTAAAACGCAGGCCAACTTTGGAGGTGACAGGACACTCTACGACCAGGTCTACCCCGAAGGTTACCAGCTGGGCCAGGAAGTCGGCATTGAAACGGGCAATACGCGCCGCCACCGCGGGTTCTACATTGTTGACCGAACCTTACCGGTTGGCTTCAAACCGGGTGAAGACCTGAATGTGGAAAACATCATTCGCCTCCGCCGACGGATTGAGTGAGCGGCCTGTTTGAGTCAACAGCTGATGGAATGAGCGCCGGTGGTACCAAGGGCTCGGTTCTCACGTGCCTACTCCAACAACGGCCGGCCACACTTTGACGTAGGAATTGGCCCGTGGTTCCCGTAGCATGAAGCGGCCGGTATGATGGTATCCGTGCCGCGGTAGCACGGCAGATCGAACCCGTCTCCTTCTAGGGAAAAGCCCTCTTTACGGGGCGGTACTCCCGGTGAGACGCACCGGACCTGCTGTCAATTTGGCGGCCAATTTTCAAGCCACAATCGCTTTGGTCGGAGAGTGACGAATGCATTTACGAAACCTGGCACCACCCCGTTTTCGCCGGGGAAAAACCTCCAGCCCGTCGTTGTGGATCCTGCTGGCAGTGGTGCTGCTGGGTGTGGTGGTGGCCCGTCGGTTTTTCAATTCCGACGACCTGGCTTCGACCTCGATGGGCAACCACATGCCAAAACTCAAGGTTGCCGGCTGGCTGAATACCGACCAGCCACCGACCAACCAGTCGCTGATGGGCAACGTAGTGCTGATCGATTGCTGGGCCAGCTGGTGCGGACCCTGCCGAAAAAAAATGCCAGGCCTGATCGAGCTCCGCGATCGCTTCCGTGACCAGGGAGTTGTTGTGTTGGGCTTAACTCCTGAAGACCGCAGTGAGCTACCAGCGGTCAAATCGTATCTCGACACCATGCCTCAAATCAACTGGCCCATTGGCTATGGGGCCCAAACCATGTTTGAACAATTTGGGATTCGGGGGATACCAACGCTAATCGTGCTGGATCGACAAGGCACGATTGTCTCGCAGGGGCACAGCCTCGAAGAAGCCGAAAATGCGCTGATCGAAACTTTGGCGCGCCTAATTACGCACCGGCCAGGGTGCCTTACAACGACCGGCGCCGGTGGCCCGTTTAGCGTCTCAGCCCATCGGGGCACACCCTTGGCGACTTTTAAAATTGTTCGCGAATATACTGCACCTTGGGGGTCCGCGCGCCGGGGGTTGGCACACCAATGAGATAATCGGACGCGTAACGGAGCCATTCTTTGGGCCGCTCGGGGACTCGAAACTTGTCCCCTTTTTGCAGCACAATTCGCGCAAGTGGCATCTCGCCAAAGGCCCTCGATCCGGCCGACTCGCACGGATACCAGCTCCCCTGTTTGTCGTTGTGAAGCAGGTAAAACTCGGGGAAGCAGTGTCCGTCGACCCACACCATGCGGGCAGGAATTTTGCTCGATCGGCAAAGGGCAATAAACAGCGCGCTACGTCCCTGGCAATCGCCAAAGCCATCACGCAGGGTATCGACGGCGCTTTTATCAGGCCCCTCGACATAACGGGCCGTTTCCAGCACCCGGTCGTAGAGCGCTTCGATACGCTGCCAATCGGTGGCGTCCTCGGGCATTCCGCCAAGGACTTCCCGGGCCAGAGACCGAACCTGATTGTGCCGAACCTCAATGTAGGGGCTGCCATTGATAAACCGGCGCAAACTGCCGGTCACGCGGGCCGGGATTTTTAGCTCGGAAGTCGACTCCGGGGGAAGGATGGGGCGAGGCTTCACTTCGAAAGTCACAATGGCATGGGCCACGGCCCCGTCAGGCAGGAAGGGAATCTCAATCAGCATTTGGCGTGCCCCACCCTGCAGGATCCGATACGAAACGCTGTCGACCTGGCTGGAAAAATCTTCTTCCAGAATGTTCACCTCTTGCTCAGGGCACTCAAAGGGCACCGCAACCATCGCCTTGATATTGCGACAGACTCCCCCTCGAGAAGTGACTTTAGCCCCCACGCGGTAATGAATCGGTTCGGGCTCACCAAAGCGAACGCCAAACTCCGGGGCCTCTTCTTCGGCAATCTGACCTGCTGCCGAGGCCACCAATGCCAGCACAAAAAAAATGGCAATGCGAGACGTGTAACGCATGGTGACAAGTGTTCCAGAAAAAGGAAGGTTCTTCATTCATTGTAGCTCGATTTTTCCGTGACCGGCGGAAAAATCCAAGCCTCCGCTGCAAGGTTCAAAGTGAACGACCACCTTGAAGTCGTACTTCCTTTGAAGGGACAGGCCTCACGGGCCCACCGCGCAATGACAAACCCCACACGACTGCGTCAGGACTGCACAATCGTGTGGGGCAGAGTCATCAAGGTTGACCCAACATGAGGCCAACCTTGGTTGGTACACTTTGGCTGCTCGAATCGGGGGAGGGCGATTTTTTCGCGCAGCGCCCGAAGCGTACCCTTGGGGTGTTACTGGTGAATCGTTACTCGTCGATAGGGGTAGGGTCTAGTTCCTTGGTTAAAGGTGCGGCCGCAGGGGCTCCTTCATAGACAGTACCAACCTCGCTGTTGGTCATTCCTGAGGGGCAATTGCATCCGACAGGAGATCCGGAATCGTAAAATACACT
>JAKVBG010000111.1 GCA_022447605.1 Mariniblastus sp. | reverse complement strand
CCCTTGCCATCCTGATCCTGGAGTCGAAATGGCGGGACCGTTCCCAGCACACGCACACTTCCTGTACCAGCGTTCGTGTTTTCGTGATGGGCCTCTGGTTGGGAAGGTTGCTGGCGAGTTTCTTTCTCAGGCGATGCTGTTTCGTGCGCTGGTGGTGAACTGTGTGTGCAGCCACAGAAGCAGATCCATGTCACTACCACGAGAACAATGCTCTGCAGTGCTCTGGTTTCAGCCATGAGATGGACTCCTTTTTTGTGTAGTCGGTTTGATTTTGAACTTCCGCACGATGCATTCTACGGAAGCGGATGTTCCAGGCAAATTATCCACTTCTGGTGAATCGAAGCGGTTGAGTTTTTCGAAAGGTGACTGGTTGGAGGCACTTGTTGTAACCTCCTGTTTTTTCCCATTCTTACAAGGCGGCTCGTAGATCCTGATAGGTTTTCTGAAGACCCTGGCCTGAACCGCACACATAATAGACCGGCAGGGCCAGGTCCTCACCGCCGGTGTGCTGTTCGGTATTGATCTCGGTGGTCAAGGCGTTGCCATACCGGATGGTGTATCCCGCGCGGCGACGATTGCTCATGTTCGGGTCACTGCCATGCAGAACAAAAGAGTCGTGAATCGAAACATCACCGGCTTTCATCACGATTGGCACAGCCTCGCTTTCTGTATTCGGTGAGATCTCTACCTTCGAACTCAGCATGGCACCGGTCATGTCTTTGATTTTTTTCATCTCCATCACGTTGTGACCCTGGTGGCTACCAGCAATGACCTTCATGCAGGAGTTTTCCTCATCCACGTCATCCAGCGCCACCCAGGCGGTGACCACGTCTGTTCCGCGAACGGCTGTCCAATAGGGATTGTCCTGGTGCCATTCAACACGCTTTTCGTCGAGTGGCTGCTTTACAAACACACTCGAATGAAAAAGGATCAACTCTGGCCCTAAAATGGCCCTGACGGCATCAAGCACCTGAGGGTGGCAGCAGAGCTTGCGCCATAGCTGGAAGTAATAGTGCGGCTCTCCCTCGAACTGGTCATGCGCAATTTTTTCGTTCAGATCCTGAGAGTAGCGGGCCACTTCCTCAGCCGACAGGCGATTGCGGAAGACACAGTAACCAAGCTCTTGAAATTTGGCTGGGTCTTCGTTGCATTCGGGGACGTTGCATTCGGGGATTGGAGTGGTCATTTCCCGGTGTTCCGTTGGGGATAGCCTGGTGTTCCGTTGGAGATAGTATAGCCTACGTTGCTCCCGTAGACCTAACTAGATTGGACTTGTAATGGCAAGCTGCTTGACAGTCGGCGGTTTCCATTTTGCGGGGCTCTGTTTCGCGGCCGCCGGATGAAAACCCGAAAGCCGGTTTGCTACTAAAGCTGAACTTTTTCACAGGCCCCTCTTTCACAGGCCCCTCTTGAAATCGTTGCTTGCCTGGGACCGACGACATAGAATACCGAGTGGGCATGGATGGTCGGTGGGGATACAACCCCCTTTCAGTCTCCATTCGTTCAGTCTCCATTCGCAATACAAGCAGGATCTCATTCACGTTTGGAAAAAATAGTCATGCAAGAAAATAAGACAGCAAGTTTCATATGGACTTTGGTATTTGTCGCCGGAAGCATCCTCGTGTGTACGTCAGGCTACGCCGACCAGGGAGCCGAGCAACCGGGCAAAAAAATTGATCTGGTCACCGACAACCACGTTCAATACGACATTGTCATTGGAGAGGATGCTGCAGCAGAGGTGGGGGAATTGGCCGACACGCTGGCTGGATACCTGCAGCGGATGACCGGTAACGAGGTCAACATCGAGACCGGCGACGGTACCGGTGGAATTGCGGTGGGAGTCGCCAGTGATTTTCCCGAACTGGGCCTGGAGGGGCGTTTTGATCCGGCGAATCCTTTCCGCAGCAGCGAGTATCTCCTGAGGACCCATTCGGGTGGCCTCCAGATCATTGGGGCCACGCCCCAGGCTGCGGAGTTTGGCATGTGGGACCTGCTTTACCGAATGGGGCATCGCCAATTCCAGCCGAATGAAAAATGGGAGATTGTCCCCAAGATTGCCAGTTATCGCCTGGCGGCTGATGACCTGGAAGTTCCCGACTATTCTTGTCGCGGTATTTTTTACCAGGGAGGATGGTTTCCTTCCCAGAATCCTGCGATCAGCGATTTTTTTACTCGAAATCGACTGCAAACCAGTGGACTGGTTACCGTTGGCCATGCCTGGACCGGCATCATTACCGACTACAAAGCCAAGCGTGGCCTTTCTGAAATCCCGGAAGATTTTTACTTCGATGAAAGCTGGAACAAGCTGAATTTCAACAACCCGGCTGTGATTGAAATGGTGGCCGATTATGTCATTGAGAAATTTGAGACAGACCCCAGCACCTTTGTAGTTGGAGTCGATCCGGACGATGGCTACAACGGCGGCGAAGCCTTGCAGGCCGAGTTCCAGTCAGGCAACCAGAGTGCAATTACTGATTATGTGGTTGGCATGGCAAACCAGGTTATCGGAAAGGTTCGCGCACATTTCAACGATGACCGGCAAAGGTACATTGGGATTCTCGCCTATTACTACCATGCCCCACCACCCTCGATCGAAGTCGATCCGAATGTGATTATCCAACCAGCCCAGTCGATGTTTATGGGCGACTTGAATTTCGACCAGATTGTCACAGGATGGCGCGAAAAAGCACCTACCAACAGGCTGCTGACCTATGCGTACGGCGGATACTATACAGGCAGGCATAGCATGCCTCACGGCGTGACGCATCCGCGCGACAAGGCCAGGCGAATTGCCGAGCTGGACCGCAAGTACGATTTCAGCACCTACCTGATCGATACGGGGATGTCGCCCGGTGATAACCTGGTTCACTACGTCATGGCACGTACCCTGTGGGATATTGACGAGGCGAAGCGGGCTGACATGCTCATGGACGAGTTCTACGAGCTGAGCTTCGGCGAAGTCCAAGAGCCTATGCGGCGGTTCTACGAACTGTTCTTGCCCGGGTCGCCAGTTCCCTATGGACGGGCTCGGATCGGCGCCATGTATAACGCGCTCAACGAGGCCTACCAGGGAACTACCGATCCCGAGGTCCGGGCCCGGATCGAGGAGTTGATTAAATACACGCGCTACTGTGAGCTTTGGTTCGATTTTGACGAATTTCGAGCGACGCAGCCCACCAAGAGTGTGGGGACTTACGGCGAAGTTGACGCCGATCCGGAGGTTCTTGAGGCACTTCAGCAGGCGACAAGCCATTTGATGAAGTACATTTGTCGTATTAGCGATTCGTACATGGTGCCTGTGCGCATGGCGATGATTTCGGCGGGCTACAAATTTTGGGGACAAATTCCAGACCCAGCTGCTGTAGACCTGCCCGATCCAGCTTCCACGAGTTCGCACCCGTGGTATGACAGGGCCCCGTTTACAGGGGCGGAGTTTGAGCAGATTTTGCGTGAGGGGATTGCCAACAATCCGTAGTTGATTGGAACAAACATTCGACGTTCGTCGTTTTCGGATTTCCGTGTTAAGCTAAAAAAGCGAAGCCGCTCGTTGTGCGCCTTCTTGTCGATATCCAGGGAGCCCTGTCGATATATGCAACAGTTTTCGCAAGTTCGATTTACATTAGTGATTGTTTGGGCGGCGATTTGCTTGTCGGGATGTTCTGAGCATGCGCCCGAAATATCGAGTCACCCCGAAAGAAATAGTGCAGGCAAGAGACAGGGCATTACCTCGGTCAAACTGGCCCGACGCGAGGCCGTCGAAAACAGCCCACGTTTCCAGATGCTCGGCGCCGAGAGAACCGGACTCGACTGGGTGCACCGTTGGGACCCACCCAAGGGCTTTGAGTCCTTGTTAGATAATTCAGCCGCTGGTGGCGGTGTATGCCTTGGCGATTACGATGGCGATGGCTTGACAGACTTGTTCCTGACACGTCCCAAGGGCGGCAATCGGCTCTACCGTAATCTTGGCGATTTTCGTTTTGAAGATGTGACCCATCATGCGGGTCTGGCCGACAGAGAGTTTTGGGGTACCGGAGCCAGCTTTGGCGACATCGACAATGATGGTGATCTGGACCTGGTGGTATGCGGGTTCCATGCCCCAAATCACCTTTATGTAAATCAGGGCGACGGCACTTTTAAAGATCAGGCAGGAGAATTTGGAATCGATTTTTCGGGGGCCTCGGTGATGATGGCTCTGGCCGATTATGATCTCGATGGAGATCTTGACGCGTATCTGCTGACCAACCGCCACAATGCAAGTGATCGAGAAGCAGAGCTGGTCAAGAACTTCAGTCTGGTCCAGGTCAACGGTCAGTGGACCGTTCAGGAAGAAGTTCGCGATCTGGTTGGGATATCTCCGCTTCCTGATGGCCTTACCAATCTTCCCGAAAAGGGCGATC
>JAKVBG010000110.1 GCA_022447605.1 Mariniblastus sp. | reverse complement strand
GACGCGGGCGTCCATTTCGGACACCGATCCAGCCGATGGAACCCGAAGATGGCGCCGTACATCTACGGCCGCCGCAATCAGATCCATGTGATCGATATCCGGGAAACCGTTCGTGGCCTTTTGCGGGCAAAAAAATACATCTCTCAGGTTGTTTCCGGTGGCAGTCTCGTGCTGTTCGTGGGCACCAAACGACAGGCCGGCGCAGCCATTCAACGAGAAGCCGAACGGTGCAAAATGCCGTTTGTCAGTGAACGTTGGTTGGGGGGAGCCTTGACCAACTTCCGTACCATTCGTAGCCGCATGAGCCGTCTGGAAGAACTGGAGGCGATCCGGTCCGGTGACCAACTGGCTTCCTATTCCAAAAAGATGCAATCCTCTCTCAACCGAGAATACCGAAAAATGTACCGGAACTTGAACGGCATCCGGGAGATGAATCGATTGCCAGAATGCTTGATTGTGGTTGACCCTAACAAGGAAAAAAACGCGATCCGCGAAGCGAAGTTGCTTGGGATCACCACCTGTGCCCTAACTGACACCGACTGCAATCCCGACGACGTTGATTTGCCGATCCCCGGCAATGACGACGGGATCCGTTCGGTAGAATTGATTCTGTCCCACTTGGCCGACGCCGTGGTTGCGGGTGCGAAAAATGTGACCCGCAAACAGGAAGGTGACGATTCCAGTAAAGGCGCCAAAGAGGAACCGGCAGCCGAAACTGAAAAAGAAGAGGCGGAAGCCTGATCATCCAAGGAAACGGCAACCATCATCCCACACGACATACAGAACAACCATTTTCAGGAGATTCAGAAATGACAGTTACCGCGGCCGATGTAAAAAAACTTCGGGAACGGACCGGCTTGCCTTTAATGGATTGCAAGCGAGCCCTGGGTGAAGCGGACGGCGATCAGGACAAAGCCGTTGAATTACTGCGCAAACGAGGCCAGCAGGTCCTGGAGAAACGAGCTGATCGGGAAACGGCGTTTGGTCGTTTCGGGCTGTATACCGGCTCCGATAAAGACCGAGGTGCGATGGTCGAATTGATGTGCGAAAGCGCCCCCGTCACTCAGAACGAGGAATTCATCCAACTGGCCAACGACCTGGCCAACCAATTGGCGACCGGACCAGGTGCCGAAACGGCGGATGAGTTGCTCGATCAACCTTCTCCCAGCAAAGACGGCATGACGCTGCGAGAACAGAAAGAAGACTTGTTCAATCGAATCCGCGAGGTGTTCAATGTCGGGCGTTTCCATCGTATCGATGGGGCATCCGGCGGATACAGCCATAACGCGGGGACCGTTTCGGGTGTCCTCTTGGCCATCGAGGGTGGCAACGACGATGCGGCGAAAGATATCAGCATGCATATTGCCGCCATGCGGCCGGCTGCTTTGGCCATTGAAGATATCAGCGCCGAAGAGATTGCCAAGGAACGTGAAATCCTCAAAGAGGCCGCGCTGGCCGAAGGAAAGCCCGAGAACATCGTAGAAAAAATGGTCGAGGGACGGTTGCGGAATTTCTACGCCGAACGCGCTTTATTGGAACAACCGTTCGTCAAGGATGACAAACAGACCGTTGGGAACTTTGCCGATTCCAATGGAATGAAAATCAACAAGTTTGTTCACTGGGAACTCGGTGAGGAATCTTGAGTTTGAGAACAGCCCCGATTGTTATCGGGGCTTTTTTTTGGGAACGACAGGTGCTCGCATGAATGGAAAAGATACCCACTACCAAAGGATCATCCTGAAATTGTCCGGCGAAAGCTTCTGTTCTCACGGTGAACGGGGCGTGTCGATGGACGAAGTGATCCATATCGCCCAACAGATAAAGATGGCCAGTGAGTTGGGTTGCCAGATTGCGGTGGTGATTGGTGGTGGCAACATACTGCGCGGCAGCCAATTCAAGGCAGCCAATGCGGTGGTTCAGGAAGCGACCGCCCATTACATGGGAATGTTAGCCACGGTCATCAACGGGCTCGCTTTGCAGGACGGTTTGGAATCCGTTGGCTGTGACACACGATTGATGAGTGCGATCCGCATGGACGGTATTTGCGAACCGTACATACGTCGGCGGGCCCAACGTCACCTGCAAAAGGGTCGGATCGTCATCCTGGCTGCGGGCACAGGGGGGCCTTTTGTAACCACCGACACAGCTGCAGCGTTGAGGGCCATGGAGTTGGATGTTGACATCCTGTTGAAGGCGACCCGCGTGGATGGCGTCTTCAGCGAGGACCCGGAAAAGAACCCGCACGCGGTTCTATATTCCCAACTCGACTACAACACGGTTCTTGAAAAAGGTTTAAGAGTGATGGACTCGACCGCAATTTCCCACTGCATGGAACATGACATGCCGTTGATGGTGTTTAATTTCAAGAAAGATGGCAACATCCAACGAGCGGTTCAGGGAGAAACGGTTGGCACCATCATCGGAAGTTCGCGGAAACCGGAGTTAGCGCCGCAACCCGGTGCCGGTTAATTGAACGATGCTTTTCGCTTCAGCAAAACATACCAGGCTTTTATACAAAGGATGACCAATGGCGGGTGACGAAATTCTTTTTGATTCCGAAGAACGAATGGATAAAGCGATCGATGTTCTTAAGAAGAACCTGAGTGGAATTCGAACCGGGCGCGCCAACCCGGGGCTTGTCGATTCCGTTCGGGTGGACGTTTATGGTTCTCCTACCCCGTTGAAACAGATCGCCTCCGTGGGCGCTCCGGAACCGACCCAGATTGTGATTCGACCGTATGACGCGGGGACGATCAAGGAAATTGAAAAGGCCATTGTCGCTAGTGATCTTGGCTTCAACCCGCAAAGTGACGGTCGCGTCGTCCGTATCAACATCCCGCCTCTTTCCACGGATGTTCGCAAAAAAATGGTCTCCCGCATCAAGGATTTGGCCGAAGAGGCGAAGGTCTCAATCAGGAACATTCGTCGTGACGGCAACAAGGCTGCGGAACAGGCTGAAAAAGATAAAACGGTTAGCGAAGACCAGCGAGACGACATCAAGGACGGCATTCAGAAGTTGACCCACCAGTATGAGGAGAAAGCCTCAGAAATGGCTAAAACGCGTCAAAGCGAGGTCATGGAAGAGTAGTCAACTTGTCCTAACCGGATGTTTTCAAAGAGACCACCGCGAGGGAGCCCGCGGTGGCATTCTCTCCAAATCCTGCCTGTTGGTTCAAGACGGGTTCTTTTCTCGGCTTTCTGCCAGGATTTTTTTCTGGTACCGGCCTTGTACGATGTCGGTCAGGACCAGAACGGCAATCACAAAGTAGAACGTCGTTTTGGTCATCGGCATCACTGAGGTGCCCCACAACGCCAAGTGAGCCAGGTGGCCACCCTCGGTAAGCAACATGATGCCCACGACGAACAACACAAATAAACCTAGTACTTCGTACATCCGATTGCGGGATAAAAAATCGGCGACACGGTCCGACAGCCAGATCATCAACAGACCGCTGATCACGATTGCCAAGGCCATCACCCAAAACACCTCCGTCAGGGCCATGGCGCTCAAAATGGAATCAAACGAAAAGACAAGATTCATGACGATGATCCAGGAAACGACCGCAAATACCGATTTGGTGCGTTTTTTCCCGTGATCACCGTGTGCGTGTTCCAACCTCGTCATGTGCCAGATCTCCTTCATCGCCGTATAGATGATGAAGATCCCGCCTGCCAATACAATCAAGCTGTGGATGTTGAAATGGCCCTCAACAAAAGGAGTATCGATTTCGAAAACGGAAATCGTTTCAAAAAGTTCGCGCAATGCGACCAGCAGGAATAGCAGGCCAATGCGCAGAATGATGGCCAAGCCGATGCCCCAAGCCCGCACGGAAGCCTGTTTTTCAGGCGGTGCGTTCTTGGATTCGAGCGAAATATATAACAGATTGTCAAACCCGAGGACGGCTTGCAAAAGGATCAGCAAACCGAGGGTCACCAGGTTCCCCAAAAAACTGGGAGGTGCGGTGTCGCCGATCTCGTCCGACGAGGTCGTCTGTTGGGCCGGCACGGGGTCTTCCAGGGTCGGACTGCCTGCTTGTATTGGGGTGGAAACGAGAGCGAACAACACGAGGCCGATCGCAATCAGCAGGGCCAATTGATTCAATTTACGAACAAATATCATGAGAAATACTCACCGATTGCCATGGTCGGAACCCGCGTCGGCGGGAGGAAAATCAAGCCGCGGCCGCCCGGCGGGTTCAACCGCCTGATTGATTCACGGTATCTTAGCGGTGGAAAGGGTTTTCATGCGGCCCCTAATCGGACTCGACCTTCCTTTTTTACAGAACGTTTCGCCTCCGCCGAAGGGGAGATACGACATAATCCCGATTCCTTTCACCCAATCTCGCGGCCAAAACGAAACATCAGCCGGATTGCCTCAGTGGGGTCGTCCCGACGGGCGTTCGCACGCAGCCACAGCGACGCCGTGA
>JAKVBG010000011.1 GCA_022447605.1 Mariniblastus sp. | reverse complement strand
TAACACCCACCAGTGCCAGTAAAACCAAGTCGTATCGGACGGGAATGTTCCTGCGCAAGCCGGCAATTCCAGAAGAATGGTTATAAACGAACGTCAATTTACAGGGGGGTTATAGGGTTTTTAGAGCGGCAGATCAAGCATTGTAAGGTCGTTACAGGTTTTTCCGCAGGCCGAATCGATTTGTTTTTGAAAATCAACACGTTTAACTTGCACATCGATGGCTGGGGTGTACGGTTGCAAGACTCGAATCCGTGCGTGAATTAGTTGACGGGTCGAAACTGGCGTTTCAAAATCGCGCACCCAAACATGGAATGGCAACCTGATTTTGGAAGAGCATCGGGTATTGTCAGGAGGTTTCTCATGAAAAACGCGATCTTATTGACGGCCGTCGGAGCAATGTTGTTGTTGGCAACCTCGGGGTGCAGGTCCTGCCGTGATTGGTTCCGTGGTGCCGAATGCAACACATGCCAACCGCCGATGGCGCAACCCTGCGGTATGAATACAGTCGGTAACTGCATGGACGGCACCTGCGGTTCTGGGATTTACAACCAAAACCCAGCCTCGATTCCGGCCGCCGGTTTTGCGACGCCTGATACGGGTGTCCAGTATTACAACCAGGGAGGCGTCGAGACGGTTCCCTCGTCGGAAGTGTATGGAAATTCGAACATGATCACGCCCCCGATTGGCCCGGCCAACGGCGGATAGATCGGCCGGCTCTCCCCGATTCAGTAGAAATGCGACAGGCATTGCCCGTCGCGTTTTGCTGCGCCCCTGGAAAACTGCCCAGCCGAGTTGGTCACTGACAGCGTCGGAATGGGTACTTAGATTGGTCCTGTCTCATCGGGAGTCATCCGGTATCGTCGAGAAGCTCAGCGTGGACGGTGCCTGGTCTCTCGGAAACAGAATGTGAGAAACAAGAGCTCAATGAACAGACTTGTATCGAGGTTGGCAATCCTGATCTGCCTGGCCGCCGTGGTCGTAGGAGGCCAAGGTCTTTGGCTGCCTGCGCTTCAGGGGCAGGAAGGTGCATCCGGTCAAGAAGAACAGAAAACGAAACCTGCGCTGGCAGGCAAGCAGGATGGTTTTGGTGGAACGGGACCGTCGCTGTTGAATCCCGTCAAGTACAACTGGCGGGTCGGGGTGCAGATCAAAGCCGGCCGCAGTCCCGCTTCCAACTTCCTGGTCACGATCCCCATCCCGGTCAACTGGCCCGAACAGCGGGTGGAACTGCTGGAACAGGATGTCCCGGAGGAAATCCGTAGTGTCAAGCAGAGATCCCTGAATAGCGGCGTCCAGCAACTGGTGATTGACATTCCCCGGATCAAGGCCAATCGACTGGTGGAACTTTCGATGATCTACCAGGTTACCGTGGGTCATATCAGCGGGCCAAAACAGCCGGCATCGCTTAAAATTTCCAAGAAACCGCCGCGGGAGGCGAAAGAGTACCTGGGGGTTGGCCCGCAGATCAGCTATCGAAATTCGAAGCTTCGAGCCCAGGTCAAGAAGCTGATTTCAGAACCCGAAAACGACTGGGAAAAGATCGAGGCCATTTTTGACTGGGTTCGCAGTAATATAGAATTGGTCGACGGAGATGAAGAGGACAGTATTCATACGTTTCGGCAACGGCAGGGTTGTGCCGAAGATCTGGTCGGGTTATTTGTAGCGATGTGCCGAGCGGCCAAGGTTCCAGCCCGGGTTGTCTGGGTGGAAGGACACTCCTATGCGGAATTCATGCTGGTTGATGAACAGGGCGAGCATCACTGGTTCCCGGCTCAGGTCGCCGGCTTACGCCAATTCGGGAGCATGAATGAACCGAGGATCATCTTGCAGAAGGGTGACAATATCAAGGTTCCGGAGAAAGAACTGCGGCAGAAGTTTGTGGCCGAATTCGTGAAGGGTTCGGGGCAGGCGAAGCCCAAGGTTCGCTTTATCCGTGAAATGCTGCCGGCAGGTAACTAGGATTCGATCAGGGGTCGTATTGCTGATGTCTCACCCGCTTCCATTATACAGTTTGTTGCTGATCTTGGTCTCCTCTTGTGGTTCGACCGCGATCGCCCAATTGGATCAGGACGACGTTCCCCGCGATCTGGAGCAAGAAGTTGGTCCCGTGCTGGGCGATTCGAACGTCTCTTATTGGGAATTTGGACTCAAGATCCAGTCCGAGGGAAATTCTTCCGGGATTATTGCGACGCTGCCGATACCTGTCGATTGGCGCGAGCAGCAGGTGGAAATCGTGCGGGAGAAAAAAACAGACAACCTGAAGCGACTGACCTACAACAACATTACCAAGCCGATGAAACAATTGGTGATCAAGGCCAATCGTCTCGCCCCTGGTGAAACGGCCCAGGCCTCGGTTGTATTCCGGGTAAACAAGCGGGATATCGATCATCCGGTCGATCCGAAACGGCTCCGTTTTTCCAAGTCTCCTCCCAGCCGAGTGCGGCCTTTTTTGCGACCGAGCCCCTACATTGAAAGCAATCATCCCAGGATCAAGGCGCTGGTAAAGAAGGAATTCGATTTTGGTGACGAGGTGTCGGATTACGACCAGGTGGAAAAAATCTACAACTGGGTTCGTAGCCACGTCGAGTACGAGTTTGACCCGGTGATTCATGAATGCCTGGAAGCGCTCGATTCCGGCAAGGGTGACTGCGAAGAACTTTCATCCCTGTTCATCGCGTTTTGTCGCGCCAAGGAGATTCCGGCCCGGGCGGTCTGGATACCGGGACACACTTACCCCGAATTCTACATGGAAGACGAGCAGAAACAGGGGCACTGGATTCCCTGCCAGGCAGCGGGTGACTACTGTTTCGGGGCAATGCCGGAAGTTCGTCCAATTCTGCAAAAAGGGGACAAGTTCAAGGTGCCTGGCAGCAAAAAGCCGTTAAGGTATGTGCAGCCGATGTTGACCGCGAAAGATGCCTCCGGTGGCATCTCCATCGAGTGGATCAATCGCCGGTTGAGCGAGCAGGACGTTGCGGAAATGACGACGGACCAGTGACTCCCGATAGGAAAATGTTGGCACTGACCCTTTGGCAATTCACTCGTTCTCGGGTCTACTGGATAGTTGTCTCCGGTCGCGGGGATCATGTTTACAGCACAGATGATTGATGAATAAGAACCCCCACCAGCGAATGACGGTCCCGGGACTGCTGCGGATGAAGCAGCAAGGCCAAAAGATCACGATGTTGACGGCCTACGATTTTACCATGGCGCGGATACTGGATGCGGCCGGTGTCGACACGTTGCTGGTCGGCGACAGTATGGCGATGGTCGTCCAGGGGCATGAAAATACCTTGCCTGTTTCTCTCGACGAGATGATCTACCATGCGGAAATGGTAGGCCGCGCCGCCGAGCGGGCGATGGTGGTGGTCGACTTGCCCTTTCCGACGAACCATCTCGGTATCCATAGCTGTGTTGCCGCCGCCGGGCGAATCCTGAAGGAGACCCGTTGCCAGGCGGTCAAGCTCGAAGGGGGGGCTGACCAGGCCAGCGTCATCCAGGCACTGGTCGGCGCAGGTATTCCAGTCATGGCTCATGTCGGTTTACGGCCCCAAAGTGTTCACGCCATGGGTGGTTACAAGGTCCAGCGGGATGAGGAACGATTGCTGGATGATGCCCTGGCAGCTCAAGATGCGGGTGCGTTTGCCATCGTTGTGGAATGTGTTCCAGTTCAGGTAGCCCAGCGGGTAACCGAACAGCTTGCCATTCCGACGATCGGGATTGGCGCGGGACCGCACTGTGATGGTCAGGTCCTGGTCGTCAATGATATGCTCGGCTTGACCAGTGGTTATGTCCCCAGTTTCGTCAAGGCGTACGCCGATGTTGGCGCGACGGTCAACTCGGCCGTACGGCAATGGTGTGACGAAGTACGCGAGGGCGTGTTTCCCGACCAGGAGCATTCCTTCGACCAGTAGGCATTTGGTGGTCGGCAGGGGTGGCTGGTTCCGGGAGTCTAACCGGGGATGGCCAGATCTTCCGGGACATCGATTTCCATGTAGAGGATCCCGAGTCCATGGGTTTTGCCCTGGGCATCGGTCTTGAGGCTCTCGCTCCCACCCCCGCCCAGGGAGTCGTGAAGAATGAAATTGAGGGCCAGCAGGTTGTCCGCCTCGTATCGATCGACTTGGCCAAAGCAGATTTCACGAAAGTGGTTTTTAACCCGGTCGGCTGTCAATTCACGTTTCAAGAAGGTGTAGATTTCAGGTGAGTAGGCGACCACGCCCACGTTGCTGCCGTCACCCTTGTCACCGGATCTCGCGTAGGCCAATTTGGAAAGAGGGACTCGCATTAGAATATTCCATGGTCGTAGTGAACTGCTGCCTACCCGGATCATAATCGAAAAAGCTCGGTTTCGTCAGCCGGTCATCCCCGGGAACCGGTCCGGCCTGGAACACGGTTCGCATTTTACCCGTTTCCTGATTTTTCCAGCCGCCTTCGTCCCAATTCACAATACTCTTTGACGCAATCGATCCCCAAGTAGTTGCGCCCCAGTTTCTGGGCAACAACCGCTGTCGTGGCGGCCCCCGAAAATGGGTCGAGCACCACTCCCGCTTCCGGGCAGGAAGCCTGAATGCAGGTTTCGACCAGGGTTTCCGGGAAAACGGCAAAATGAGCTTCGCGGAACTTGCTGAGCGGAATGGACCAGACGGTCCGCTTGTTCCGTCCTTTCGGGTGGAACGCCTGGTCCCAGCGGGCATCATGCAAGTTCGTGTTTCCACCGTTCTTGCCTTGTTCCGGGGTTCCGCCCCGTTTCCCGAAATGGCGGCGCCCCCCCTTCATCTTCGATTGATCCGAAAACGTTACGTGTGGTTCACGCACGGCATCCGCATCGTAAAAATAATCCCGCGATTTGGAGAAAAAGAATATGTACTCGTGGTCTGTCGTGGGCCGGTTCTTGACGCTCGAGGGCATCGCATTCGGTTTGTGCCAAATGCAATCGCTTCGCAATCTCCAGCCCGCATCCTTGAGCCCCAGGGCAACCCGCCAGGGCATTCCCAGCAGTTCACCGTTCTGGTACTTGTCACCGATGATCAACCAGGCAGACCCGGTTGGTTTGACCACCCGCAGCAACTCCGTAAAAATCTCGGTCAGCCTGGCCACGTAGGTCGAAGCCGAGGCTTCCTGGCCAATTTGATCTTCCGACCCGTAGTCCCGTTGCAGGTAATAGGGAGGGCTGGTCACAATCGTGTCGACGCACTCGTCGGGCAAATCCGAGGCCACGCGCAAGGCGTCTCCCTCGATAATCTGATTCAGCTTCAACCCGTTGGGCGTGGAAGCCTTGGAATTCCGTTTCATCTGAAAAACTCCTGTCTTACATTTTCTCGACCACGTCGATTCCCAGCAGCGAGAGTCCCGTCTGGATGGTGCGCGCGGTCAAATCGCAAAGTTGAAGACGACTCTGTTTCAGGTCCTCATCTTCGTTCTTCAGCACGGGGCAATTCTCAAAAAATCCGGAAAACGTCTGGGCCAGTTCAAACAGGTAATTTGCCAGGAGATTCAGCTTGTAATCGATGAGGACCTCGTCCAGGGTCTCCCCAAAACGGATCAGGCTGACTCCCAACTCACGTTCGACATCATTTTCAAAACAGAACGCGACCGGGTCGTTGCGCATGGCCTCGATGTCGATGTTCCCTTTTCGCAGGATCCCCTGGACGCGGGCAAAACTGTACTGCAGGTAGGTCGCCGTGTTGCCTTTGAGCGCCAGCATCTTGTCGTAGCTGAACTTGTAATCGGAAGACCGGTTCTGGGAGAGATCGGCGTACTTGAGTCCACCGATCCCCACGACCTGGGCGACTTCCTGCAGCTCAGCCGCATTCCCTTCCGGGTTCAATTCAGTGGCCAGCTGGCCAGCTCTGTGCACTGCCTCGTCCAGCAGCCCTTCCAGTCCGACCGTGTCCCCCGATCGCGTCTTGAACGGCTTGCCGTCATCACCCAAAACGGTTCCGAAACTGACATGCGTCATCTCCACGTCGTCGTAGCCCCACAGCTTTGCCGCATCAAACAGCTTTTCAAAATGTTGATGCTGGCGGTGGTCAACGACATACAGCATGGCACTCGGTTGCCACGTTGTTGCCCGGTGTTGAATGGTTGCCAGGTCGGTCGTGGCGTACAGGAACGCGCCATCCTTTTTCCGGATGATCATCGGAGTGTCATACTGTTCCATGAACACGCAGGTTGCGCCTTCGCTCTCCCGCGACAATCCCTTCTCGGCCAGTGATTCGACGACACCTTCCAGTTGGTCGTGATAAAAACTCTCCCCCAGTTCATGGTCGAACTCGATCCCCAGGCGATCATATATCCGACGAATATCCTCGCGGCAGTACGGCAGGAATTCGTTCCAGAGCGCCAGGTTCTCTTGATCGCCGGCATGCAGTTTCGCGGTTTCCGTCAAAACCTCCGTGGCGATGTCGGTATGCTGCTCGGCCAATTTCAACAGGTCCGTGTCCGATTGAACGGTGGCCATTTTTGCCTCCAGTTCATTGGCCTGTTCCTGTTGTTCGGCAATTTTCGCCTTTCGTCGTCCGATCTCTTTCCGCTTCTTCTTGTCGTCTACCGGTTCGCCGGAATCCAGTTCTTCGAGTTCCGCGCGTTGTTTGGCGATGCGCTCAAGCAGGGTCGGCCGTTGTTGACTGGCGGCATGGAAATCGATGATTTGTCGGACCTGTTTGTAAAGTCGCCCGAGTTCCTGCACCGGTTTCTCGGCGTAGGCCTGGGGGTTAACCAGGTGCTTGTAGCCATAGATGATCATGCCAAACTGGGTGCCCCAGTCGCCCAGGTGGTTGTCGGTAATGACCCGGTGACCGACAAAGCGAAGTGTCTTGGAAAGCCCATCACCAATCAGCGTTGAGCGAATATGCCCGACATGCATCGGCTTGGCCACATTCGGAGACGAGAAATCGATGACGTACGTGCCAGGCGTGTCGACCAGCGGGACTCCCAGTCTTGGATCGGGGAGTGCCTCGGTGAGTCGCTGCTTGAGCCAGCTGTCATCGAGCTTGAGGTTGATGAATCCGGGCCCGGCGATCTCGACGGAATGGCACAGGTCGTCGATCTCCAGTTTGGCGACAATCTGTTCGGCAATTTTTCTGGGTGGCTCGCCCAGCATCCCTTTCATCGGCATGGCGCAATTGGCCTGGTAGTCCCCAAACTTGCTGTCCTGGGCGGGGCGAATCATCTCCAGCAGGCTGGAGGAATCATCTACCATCTGGTCGAGTACCCGTTTGAAACGAGATTTGATTTCTGATAATGCGTTCATATATTTGGTTGGGACGGCGTCGCTCAGGTGGCTGTCCATTTTGGTCTATTTGTTGGAATGCCCAAATCCATACCTGTAACCCTTCCGGGGGAAGCGTTTAGAATAAGGGGCGCAACAAGAATTTCACCGAAATCCGTTTTGATTGCAATCGGACGTACCCCCTGATCTGTCACCTGGCCGAGATGGGCCGCTTCACTCATCCAGACATGAAATGACCCCATGATTCGTTCTGCTGCCGGTTTCTTCGTTGGGATGCTCCTGTTTTCCTGGGTGCTGGTGCCGTCCACGGGCCGCTCGTGGGAGGGGACACACCCGGTTTCGGTTGTGGAAGCCAATATCTATGTCACCAAGTTCAAGGCAACGGTCAAGTTGAAGGCGTTTGCCGAAGACCTGGAGCTGTTGCAGGGGATCGAAGCGCTGGATGACGGTTTTTATGATTCCGAAGAGCTGGTTGATGCCACGGAAGACCACGCTGATTACCTGGCTGAGAAAATTCAGTTGCTCACGGCCGACGGTATCAAGTTGCCGGCCAAGGTGGTCGAGATTTCCCAGTTTGAGATTCCGGAAGAGGGGATCCGGCAGGGCCAATTGATGAACTATACCATGGGTTTCGTGCTGGAATACGATTTCGAGGAGCCTCCCGAATTCATCACCATCAACCAGCAAATGGTTGCCGAGGGGATGCTGCTCCCGTCGGAATTGAAGGTCATGTTGAAGCAGGCTGGTTCCGATCAACCTTTCATGAAAATGATGAAGCCGGACCAGCCCGAGACATTCCGCTTTGATTGGGATGATCCGGCTCTCAATTCGGATGCTTCGGATGAAGACTGGGAGGGCTGGTTTGAAAAGCAGAGGGAAAAGACGCTGGGAATCCAAAGCTACAGCTCGGTTTACTCCTTTATCTACATCACACATTACGAGGTGCGGCACGAGGTTCTGATCCCGCTGGCCAACCTGGCGTCGTTCCTCGATCTAAGCCGGGCGGACCCCGGTTTTCTTGACGTCCAGGAACAGGATGCGGCTGCCGAGAAGATCAAGGTTTTCTTTTCTTCGGGCAACCCGGTCAAGATTGATGGCGTGGAGGTACAGCCGACCTTTGATCGGATCGATTTTTATGGACTGGACCTGCGTGATTTTGCTGTCCAAGCCGAGCGTCGCAAGATCAGTATGGCCAATGGCCGTGTCGGTGTCATCATGTCGTACAGCACCAAGGGGATGCCGCGGAGTGTCAGTGTTACGTGGGATCTCTTTAACGATGCGGTCAAATCGGTGGACTCGGTCGTGTTTGCTTTTGACGAGATCCAAAAGACGGAATTCACCATGTTCCTGACGGACAATACGTTTGAATGGCAGGCGACCGACATGCCGGCGACGGCTCCCATTTCCGGGGTTACGACCAATGCCAAACGTTACGCCACGCCAGTGATCCACCTGCCGCTGGTTTCCCTTGGGTTTGGCCTGGTTCTGATGGTTTGCCTGGGCGGTTGCCTATTGGGCCGCTGTTCATGGATGACCGGATTGCTGGCTGTCGTGGCCTGTTTTCTGGCAGGGCTGGCCACTTGGAATGTCCAGGTGTGGGAGATGAAAAACCCGTTCGTGGCCCGGCCCCAAGTGCCACCGGAGGAGGCGAGTTCGGTCTTTGCTCAACTCCACAAGAATATTTTCCGGGCTTTTGACTACCGCAATGAAGAAGAGATTTACAATGCGCTCGCGCAAAGTGTTGACGGAGACCTCCTGCGGGATCTCTACCTGAAGATTATCGAGAGTCTCAAGGTCAAGGAGCAGGGTGGGGCGGTTTCCAACATCCGCGAGGTCAAGATTGTCGAAGGGACGCCTCTTCCGCCTGATACGGAGAGGAGTCAATCCAACGGAGCTGCGGCCGATCGACCCGGGTTCGGATTTCGCAGCCAGTGGGACCTGATTGGAACGGTTGAGCACTGGGGGCATATCCACGAACGGACCAACAAGTACGACGCTCGGTTCCAGGTCGAATTGATCGATGACCAATGGAAAATTACCGAGATGCAGGTGCTGGATGAATCCCAGGGGCCTGTGAAAACGAGCTTGCGGAAGTTCTGAGAATCATCCCGCTTAACTTATTCCTCTGCCTCGTCAGGCGACTCATCTACTGCCCCCGGCGCGTCGTCGGTTGTCAACTGCGGATCGTCGGTCGCTTCGATTTTCCTGAGTACGCGGCGATAGTGTTTCTCAGTCGACTTGGCTGCGGACTTCAGGCCCTCCGCTTCCGGCAGCGTTTCGGCCAGCGCCAGGATTGGCTCCATCCAGGTCTGCAGGACACGGAATTGATTACGCAGGACTCCCAGGAAAGCGGCGGGTATCTTGTTGGTTACTTCAATTTTGTGCTCGACCGGTTCGGCCTTGGCCAAGCCGGCCTGGGTTTCCTGGTGACTGGCCACGAGATCCTTGATGTCGACCAGGGATGCATTGAATTTTTCCAGTTGATCGACCGCTCGCCCCACTTCCTGGAGCGTGTTGGCGTGCAGGGAAGATTCTTCAGCCGGTTCCTCATTCGATAAATGCTGGATCCCCTGGTCCAGTGATTTTCGAATGTCGTAGAGGCCCTCCGAAAAGGTCGTCATCTGGGCAATGACCTGGCCGAGTTGATCATCCTGTCCGGCAGAACCGAGTAACAGGTTCCGTTTGAATGTCCGCTTGATATCCTCCCAACGTTGCCTGCTCTCGTCATCCAGCTGGCCGATCATCTCGCGGAACTTGAGCATGTTGGCTTCCGCATCGGTCGTCAACGTCTGGGCCTGGTTCTCGTAGTGACCGGCGATCAGCGTTTGCAGTTCATCGTCGTTCATGATGGCTGCGATCCGCTCGGCAATCTTGTTCATGTCCCGGTAGGATCCCTGTAGCTTGAAAGCTGGTTCCGTCCGGTATTCATCGGCTTGGGCGGCCGAGTCGATGTATTCGCGGTTGACCCTTAGCACGACATCCCGAACGGTGATCAGTTTGCGGACAATGGCCACGAATTCATCAATTTCCTCGATGGAATAATTGCCTTCCAGGGATGTGACGGTTTCTTCTCCCTGGCTGGCCATTTTAAAGATGGTGTAGATGTCGTTGCGACTTTGCGAGTTGAGGCGATTCAAGACCGGGTTGGAAGTCAGGCAGTTTTCCAGGTAACTCAACTCAAACGCGGATTGGGAATTGCCGATGACATCTCCCAGATTGTAGGTGTCGGCCCGGTTGGACAGCATGTCCGGGATCTGGAATTTCTCACCGCTTTCGGTATACGGGTTGCCTGCCATGACGACGCAAACCTTGCGGCCCCGCAGGTCATAGGTCCGGGTGCGGCCGCGGAAAACGCCCTCGATCCGCCTCGTGGCGTCACAGAGGGAGATGAACTTTTGCAGGAACTCCGGATTGCAATGCTGGATGTCATCCAGGTAAATCATCACGTTGTCCCCCATCTCGAGTGACAGGTTCAGCTTGACAATCTCTTCGCGGGCACTGGCATTGGGTGCCTCGGACGGATCGAGCGACGTGACCTGGTGACCGATCGCTGGCCCGTTGATTTTCATGAAGGTGATGCCGAGGCGATTGGCGATGTACTCCATCAGGGTCGTCTTGCCGTAGCCGGGTGGGGATATCAACAGCAGTAACCCCATCAGGTCGGTCCGTTTCTGTTCTCCCACGACCCCCATCTGCTTGGCCAGATTGGCACCGACCATCGGCAGGTAGATGTCATTGATCAACTTGTTTCGAACAAAGGATGTCAGGACCCGTGGTTTGAACTCCTCGAGCCGAAGGGAGGCTCTCCGTTCTTCCGTCACCCGTGATTTCAGTTCATGGTAGGCTTCGAATGCGGGGACGGTTTTCGTTTCAAACTGGCTCAGTCTGACCGTGAAATCGTGGTAGTCAAATGCATAGCGACTGGAGTCGATACGGGGGTGGTCACCGAGCATGCCCTCCACAGCCACCTGGGCCTGGATGTCGACCACATGGCGTGATTTTTCCGTACCGTCGAGCAGCATGGCCGCTGCCTCATTCAGGAAGGGTAGCCATTCTGTCTGCCCCGACTGCCGAACGAAGGAGTCGACCCACTGGTAAATCAACAGGAAACGTTGGCTGGTTGAGATGGTTTTGGCTTTGCGTATTTCTTCAAACTTTGCCTCGCCATTCTTGGATTTAAGCAACTTGGAGAACTTCGTGCAGAGTTCTCTGGCAGGCTGGGAACAGGTGTTCGGGCTGCCGCCCGTTAATTGGTCAAACAGGTAATGCGCGGCAAAGGTGCGGAGCGTGTCGGGGATCGTGATGATTTCGGAACAGAGAGTCTCCATCTGGGATGACAGTTCTTCGACGTACGTAGCCCGGTCGAGGGAATCGCCGAACAACTTGCGGGCCTCGGCCAAACCGCCCAGTTGGGCCTGTATGGTCTTGTGAAAGTCACTCCCCCGGGTGCTGGCCCAGAAAATGGTCCCCAATGCCCGGGTGTCGGGTGAATACTTCAGCAGGTCCAGGCTGAGATCCATTTTCAACAGTGGTGCAAGGATCCTGGCCGCATCGTGGTCGTGAACGCCCTTGACGTAACCCTCGGAGTAACGGGGAGCCATGAATTGCTGAACGGTTTCTACCATCGCTTCAAATTCGAGTTGCATCAACTGGTCAGCCGCTTGAATTTCCTTTTGCTGAGAGGCATGCCAGACCTTGTGAGCGAGAAATTCGGCTCGGTAGACATCCTGGTTTTCCGAGATCACGGATTGATCCCACACGTCGACTGTTGCCAGGAGCGCCTCGTCTTCCACCGGTTCAAAGAAATTGGTCCCACTTAAGTGGAAAAACAGCGTGTCGTCCTTAAGGACGGTCGTCAGGTCGAGTGTTTGCACGTTGACCGAGAACTTGAACTCACCGAACTGAATGACATTTTGCCCGTCGACAAACAATTCGTTTTTGTCGCGCAATTGGCGAACGGCGTCTTCCCGAATTGTTTTCAGGCGACTCTGGATGTCGTCGACCTTGACCGACTCTTCCAGGTCTTCCAGTTCACCGGTGATGTCACGAACCTTGTCGATCATCAGGTCAGCGGCGAAGTAGCTGTTGATTTCATCGACGTTTTTGAAATTGGCGATCCGCGACTGGATTCCCTTGAGGATTCGATCTGCAGCCGCCATCAACGCGGTGGCCCGCCGATTGCGGGCTTCGGACAACTGCAGCTTCTTTCCGTCGAATGCGGCGTAGATCTCATCTCGTTTGTCGGCCAGTTGGACCACGTATTCATCAAACTCGGCAAACCGACCCTCGATCTCCTCGACCTGTACCATCATCTTGGTGAGATACTCGTCGCAGCGCTCGGGGGAATCGCAGACATCCAGGTAGTTGATGACAGCCTGGCCCAATAGCTTCAACTGGGAATTGAATTCCGCAGCACCTTCCCGGACCAGTAGTTCTTCCGCCTTTTTCTTGAGTGCGGCACGAGTTTGATTCAGGCTCGAGTAGATGACGGAGATGTTGTCGATGATCTGGGTCCGCTGGTTCGCGTCATCAATTTTCAGGTTGCTGACAATCTCAATCAGCATTTCCAGTTGCTTGGCGGTTTCCTCGATGGCTGTGTCGAGTTGCTTGCATTGTGAACCAGTTTCCAGCTGTTCGATTTCCTGGCCTTGCTGGTCGACCTTTTGAATGTACGGTTTCAGCGAGTCTTTTCGTAGAAGGAACTCGACACAGGCCCGGGAAAGCCGATCTGTGTTGGCGCCAATTTCCTGTTCAATCTCATCGACAGCTGCGATGTCAATGTACTTGAGCTCCTTGAGGGAGATGACCTGCCCGCGAACCAGTCGCAGCTCGGCGAGGGATTCGACATAGTCATGGATGGTCCGTTTCTGGCGACTGGCAGCTGATGAAACGGCTTCGCGGGCCGCCTTGCTGGTTGCCGAAAACTGTTCCCTGGTGTTTTTTCGAACTCTGACCACCTTGTCGAATTCGTCAACGGCAGCGGTGGCCGCCGACTGGATGTCCGCGATGGGATCGGCGAGGTCGAAGGTCTTTTGGTCGTTGAGCCAGAAATAGCTGTCGATGATATCGGTTGATTTCTTGACGATGTCGACGTACAGGTTGGCGTAACTGTCTTCCTGGCCAATCAGGCTGATCAGTTCGTGTGCCTCGGACATGGCCCGGACGATGTCCCGGTTCCCGATCTTGAAAATGAACGAGTCGGTTTTCTCCGAAGTTTGATATTGTTCTCCGACATAGGGAGTCTGCCAGATCTGGATCGCGTGGTGTTTCTGAGGGGACTCATCGGACTTGTAGAAAATCAGGTGCCCGTTGTCGAACAGCGAATAACCATTGCAAATGATCGGTGTCGCCACTTTCTGTTCGATCATGTTGTACGAGAGCAGGACGTAATGACCCGACTGGCGGCGATAGAAGACATACAGGTAGTCTTCGCCATTGGGGGAAGCAATTCGCTTCTCGTAAAGAAGTTGGTCGAGATTGCTGTCGAAAGCCTTATGTTCTCCGGTTTGCAGGTAGTAGCCGTTGGAGAATATCAAGCCGTGGTCTTCTGGCAATTGAACGCATCCATCCTTGATCGAGTCGAGTCGGATTGCCTGGCTTTTCTTTTCGTTGAACACGAAATATCGGAAGGTTTCTTCCTTGAAGGGGCGGATTTTGAGCAGGATGATGTTGCCCACAATCGCGTAGTAGATTTCCGCATCATCCAGTGTCTGGTCGGGGTCCGTTACCGGTTCACTGTAAATCCCCGCCCCATCCTCCGTGTTGTCTTCAACCTTGATGGTCAGGTCACCGCCAATCGTTTCAACAAAGACGCGGTCGTCGATCGAGATGTGGGGGTGTTCACCACTGCGGTGCAAGTCGCGATGGGTTCTGATCCACTGGAAATCATGTTGGGAAGGGAACGTCGCTTCATGTTCGCTACGGCCATCTACATAGGTCAGTTGGTCGTCATTGATCAGGAACTTGAAGGCCTTCACATCGTTGATGGTCTTGCCTACCTGGAACACCATGTACAGGTGCGGGCCGATCAGGTGGAACTTGACGAACCGGGTGTCCTTGTAGTACTTGTAGAGTTGGCCGAAGTCGTGCAGGAAATTGGGGTTCTGCAGGGCATCCAGTTCATCCTGGTGGAACTGGTCGTCTTCTCCGAGGTGGTAAATCGAAAAAACATCGGATAACTCGGTGGTGGCTTTCAGGCCGATGTGGACATTGTAGCCAAAGATGAAGCGGTTCCCGATCGGGACAATGTCCCGTGATGAACAGTTGTTGTCGGTGGTGATCCGCTGGGTAGAAATGAGTTCTGTCGGGATCGAGCCAAAAACGTCGCGCCGTTGCTCGTTGAGCTGTTGCAGTCGCTTTTGCAACTCATCGCTGTACGTCGCCAACCGGTTTTGGATGATCTCGTAGGTCGACTGTTCCAGCTGAAATGATTCAGCGGCGACGTTGTCCGGTAGATCGGTCGGTTCGTTCTGTTGACGGGAGTCGTTGGACATTCAGTGCCATTGCTCGGGTAAAGTCATGACCATCATTCGCGCCATGGTCGGGCAGTGCTCGCCCGACGGACCACGGCGCCACGTCGGCTCTGTCCTGCCCGGATCGGGCGGGACCGCCGCTGAACCCTGGTTATGATTGTTTTGACTTGCCCAGCAGGTTCTTGGCACTATCGTTGGCCAGGCCTGCCCGGTTTGCTGCAGCAATCATCGACTGCAGCTGGTTGAGGACGTTGGAATCAGTGGTCAATCCCATCATCTGGCCAATCAGGGCGGTAATCGACAGGTTTTTTACGTCCTCGGACTCGATGCCAAACATGTCGATGTAACGTTGCAGCTCATTCTTGAACTGTTCGGGGTCACCGTTGAAGAATGTGTTTTTGACATCGGACAGGACTGAGCTGCCACCGACCAGTCGATCGACCTGCTTGCCGGCCGTGATTGAGTTGACAATGCTGTCAAAGAACTTGTTGTCACCTCCCACGATATCGATGTTAGCCGATTGCAGAGCATCGGCCACCATTTGGGCCTGAGCTTCGGCAATCTGCCTTTGGGCTTCGATCGCTTCCAGTTCGACCTCTTTCTGCTTGTTGAGGTTCAGCTTGAATTCTTCGTGCTCGCGACCGACTCCGTCAAACAGTTTCATCGCTTCGGCTTTTTGCTTGATGCCCTTGGCGTCGGCATTGAATTTTAGTTCCAGGACCTTCGCTTCGGCTGTGCCTTCACGCTCCAGGGCATCCGCTTTCTTGAGGGTCACATCGGCTTCGGCCAATCCTGGTGCGGCCACTTCGGCCTGGGTGGCCTCGGCCAACATCTTTTTGGCGTCCGTTTCTTTTTCGGCCGCGGTGCGATCGGCTTCCGCCTTGATGACAACCATCTCGGCGTGCAATTCGGCTGACTGCTTGTCGGCATCGGCCGACTTGACCTGTTGCACCAAGTCCCTTTGGGCTGTTTCCTCGGCATCCGTAACGGCGACGCGCTTCTTTCGGTCGGCCCCGGCAAATTCGCGGGTATCCTTGATTTTCTCTTCTTCTTCAACGACCGCGCGCTCCACGATAACTCGTTCCCGAATGACATCCTGGATGTTCTTCTTTTCGACTTCGACGGCTTTTTCCTTGTCGATCTGAGCCAGGGTCACGGCCCGCTCACGATCGGTGATTTCGAGACCTCGGTCTTTTTCCACGCGTTCCGTTTCCACCGCGTCCGTCCGCTCCTTGTTCTTGGCGGCCACGATGACCGAGCGGAGCTTGTTCTCTTCGGCGATGGCGATTTCCTCTTCGGAACTGATGCGTGCCGTTTCGGATCGTTGGCGTTCCTGGTGTTCGATGACGTGGGCCTCGGCTCTCTGCCGCGCCTTGATTTCGGAGATTTCACGGTGTTGCTTTTCTTCTGCTTCTGCCTGCTGTTTTTCCAGCTCCAGGATCGCCTCGCGTGCCTCGACATCCTGCTTGGTAATGGTTTTTTCTTTTTCGCGGCGGATGAAGTTGGCGCGGACCGCTTCCTGGGCCGTCAGGTCGGTGATCTTCTTGATCCCCTCGGCGTCCAGGACGTTGTTCGGATTCAATTTTTCCAGGTCCGTCTGCTCCAGGTAATCGATGGCAGCGTCATCCAGCACATAGCCGTTCAGGTCGGTGCCGATGATCTTCAAGATTTCTTCGCGGAAGGACTCGCGCGTGTTGTACAACTCAATGAAATCGAAACGCTTGCCGACCGTCTTGAGAGCTTCGGAGAATTTCGGTTCAAACAGGCCAACCAGGGAGCTTTCCTGCGAGGCCCGCTCGCAACCCAGGAACTGGGCGACTTGGGCCACATCTTCTGCCCGTTTGTTGACCCGGACAAAGAAGGCGACCTTGATATCGGCGCGAATGTTGTCTTTACAGATCAAGCCATCTTCACCGCTACGGTCAATTTCAATCCGCTTGACGGAAATATCCATCAACTCGGCTTTGTGCAGGATCGGGATAATGAACATGCCTGAAAAATTGACATACGTTCCGCCCATGCCGTTACGAACGATAGCCGTACCTTGGGCAACCTTCCGCCAACAGCGGATCAAAAGCGCGGCCGCTCCAAACAGGAGCACGGCGGCGATCACGATCACTGCGATTGTGAAATTGCCCATGAATGGGTCGTTCTGTGCGAGGGTCAAGATCTCCAGCATCTATTCTTTCTCCCATTTCGAAAGTTGAACCAGGTAGATATCGTTGGCGGCGTCGTAAGAGATGATTTTTGCAGCATCTCCCTGTGCGAGTCGTTGGCCAGGTGCTGTCCGTACGTTCAATGTGACGGGTGGTCCGTCGTGGGCTACTTCGATCTGTCCGAAGACATCGGTGATCTCCGATGTCTTGACCAGACCGACTTGGCCAATCATCTCCTGCCGGTCCAGTTCAATGTCGTTTTCATGTTGAAACATCGTGGCAAACGGCATCACGACTATTTTAGTTGCCAGCAAGCTGACAATCAGGTTGGGGACAATTAAAATTCCGGTAATTAACCAGCTAAAATCGGTATTAAAGTAGTGATTGGTAATGATCGTTACGATCCACATGCTGACCACAAAGAAGGAAACGACGATCATCACGGGCACATCGCCCATATGCATGAAACGAAAAAAGTCGCCTACCAGGGAGCCGGCGTCGACATCGGTGTCGATGCCACCCTCGAGATCGAAATCACCGTCCAGATCAAAGTCGATCGTGTCCATGCCGAACACGCCCACAATGACCATCAGCCAGTACATCAACACCAGGCCCAACAGGATGGTGACGGGCAGGTTGACCGGCAGGATACACTCGTTAAGAAATTCAATCATCTTGTCAGGTTCCCAGCTGAATATGCCTTGGAAATGGCCTTTCGGTGACTTTCAAGTGGATACTCAAACGCGGACATACGGGGTGTCGTTATCACAGCTTTTCACGGCTGGCTCGCTGGGGCTTGCGCCCCGAGCACGGGATCTATTCGAAAAATATAGGGCGCTAATCATGACCAGCCGTTTGCGATCACAAAATAAGTTCGCCGATCTCTCTCGAATAACTGTTGTAAACCGAATGTTTCCATCGAGCGTTACAACGGGCGAATCCCCGAGTTCCCGGTCTGTCTGAACGGGTGTGCACTTGGGCGCGGTCTCCAGTAGGCCACTGCCAAAGCTCCACGCATTCCGTCAGTCTGTTCCACCAGACTCCATTTTTAACGCATCGGCCAGCAAAATGTGGCATTCGCGATCGACAATTTGCCGGGAATTTCCCCAGGGGGTTCATGGTGAGAGAAGCATTTAGGTATAAATGAATCAAAGCTTTTCCGGTTGCTGATTGCTGGTAACTGGGCCTTTATTCGCTGCCAGGACCCGTTTCTTGGCAAAAAATTGGTGCTTTATCATCTTCTCCATCCCCCGGTTCCAGAGGTTGTCTTTTCCGGGGTATTTCCCGGCATTGTTTGAAATCAGTCGAAGTTGTGACCGCGGTGTTATCCAGAATCATACGGACTTACCGAAACGCCTATAGCGGCTTGCCCCGTGAAGTCTGGTGGATTTCATTTGCCCTGTTGATCAACCGCTTTGGCACAATGGTCTTGCCGTTCCTGATGTTGTACCTGACCCGCGAACTAGGTTTTGCCGAAGGTTCGGCCGGCCGCCTGCTCAGTCTCTACGGTTGCGGGGCGATCCTGGGGACTTACCTGGGAGGCAAGTTGACCGACCGGGTCGGTGCGATCCGGCTGCAGGTTCTCCTGTTGCTCGGTTCGGTACCACTGTTCCTGGTGATTCCTTTTTGCCAGACCTGGCTCTCGGTTGGCATCTCTCTTTTCTGTCTGAGTGTTGTCTCGGAGGGTGTGCGGCCGGCCAACTCGACCGCCATAGCCCAGATGGCACCTGCCGGTCTGCAAACCAGGGCGTTTGCCTTGCAGCGGATGGCGTTGAACCTGGGCTTCTCCTTTGGTCCGGTCATCGGTGGCCTCCTGACGATGATCAGTTTTTTCTGGCTGTTTGTCGTGGATGCTGCCACCACGTGTCTGTGTGCGGTGGCGCTGATCTGGTTTTTCGGCCGAAGTCGAACCGGTCACGTTGCCGGGCGAAGTGTTGACGGGGAAGCGGGAGATGCGGACCTGGAAAAGCAACCGGGCTCGGCCCAGGAAGAACCGGCCACGGTTGGCTCACCCTGGCACGACTTCAGGTTTCTCTCGTTCCTGGCCCTGCTGCTCTTTGCGTCGATCGCCTTTTTTCAATTCCAATCAACCTACCCGCTCTATTTGCAGGACCACTATGGTCTTTCCAATCTCGGTATCGGGTTTGTCTTTGCAGCCAACACCGCCTTGATCATCCTGGCCGAGATGATCCTGGTGGAATATGTGAAACGCTGGCGACTGCTGGTGATCATTGGTTGGGGCTGCTTTTTCAGTTGTCTCGGTTTCGGGATCTTGCCTTTTGGCGAGACGTTCCTGTTCGCGATTTTCTCCATGATGATCGTGACACTGGGTGAGATGTTATCGATGCCGCTGTCGAGCGGGTGGGTAGCTCAGCGAAGTCGAAGGGGGCACCAGGGATCGTACATGGGTCTCTATTCCACGACCTACTCGGTCGCTTTTCTGATGGCACCGGCCATTGGTGGCGCCATCTACGAAACCGAGGCGTTCCGCATAGGCAGCTACGAATGGGGCGGACCCGAGGTGGTCTGGTATCTCAGCCTGCTGGTCGGCCTGTTGACCCTGGTTGGTTTTTATGGGCTCGAACGTGCCGGTCGGAGTAAACGGAAGACGCATTCCGTCTGATCGGGCACCCGCGGGCAGGATGGATGGTCGGTTCGATCTCGACAGGTTGATCTCAAGCGGTGTCGATTTCCCAGCCGGGCCGATAACGGGTCTTGAGCAGCTGATTCGCCTGCTCGGAGCTGGTTTTCAGGTTCTTGCTATCCCAATCAAAATCGGCCTGGCTACGGTAAGCCAGGTTTCCCAGCATAGCCGTTTCCGCCAGTGGGCCTGAATAGTCAAAATGACAGGTTGCCTGTGGGCCGCCCTGGCAGGCGGTAATCCATTCCTGGTAAAAACCGGGTGACGGTTCAATCGTCCGGTCCGGGGCTTCCATCTGGGCGAAATCGGCTTCCGGGTACAGCTTGAGTTTACTGAACCCGGTCAATAGCATCCCGTCCTTGCCGATAAACAGTGTATTGTATCCTTTGTGCGGCAGGTTGTGCTGTTTCAAAACGGCTGGGCCCTGGGCAACGTGATCCCAGTGGAGCGTGACCGGACCGCGCGTCCCCCGGGCGGGGAACTGGAAGGTGGTGCTCATCGATTTGGGGGTCATCAGGGGATCGACCTGGGGACCGCTGGCCGAAACGCGGGTCGGGTATTTCAAGTCCAGTGCCCAAAACGGGATGTCCAGGATGTGGCAGGCCCAATTGCCCGTCTCCCCTGTCCCATAATCCCACCAGAATCGCCAGCCGTACGGTGTGATGCTGGGGTGATAAGGCCGGGACGCGGCAGGTCCGGTCCAGAGTTCATAATCGAGGTTGGACGGGACAGGCGGTTTGTCCTTGGGCACGCCCGGCATTCCCCGCGACCCGTCGATCCAGCAGTAGACCTCTTGGACATCACCAATCGCACCCGAGTGGATCAGTTCCACGGTGCGATGCATGTTGGCCAGGGTGTGCCGTTGAACTCCGAGTTGCGTGGCCACACCCTTTTCCCGGGCCAGGTCGGTCAGCGTGCGCGTTTCCCACAGGTTGTGGGCCATCGGCTTTTCCAGGTAAACGTTTTTGCCCAACTGGATCGCCTGATAAGCGGGGTGAAAATGCGTGTGGTCGGGAGTGCTGATGACCACGCCGTCAATCTGGTTGGCCCGTTCGTCAAACATCTTGCGAAAATCGGTGTAACGGGGGACGTTCGGGTATTTCTCGAATGCTTTCTTGGCCCGGGTCCCGTCGACATCACAGAAAGCGACCAGGTTCTGTTGGGACAGTCCACCCAGGTTGGCCGCTCCCCGACCTCCCACACCAATGAAGGCCAGGTTGAGTTTGTCGTTGGCCGCAACCGGGTTCGCCGAGGCACGGGTACCCAGCCAGAAACCGGAGGAGAGTGCGGCGGATGTCTGAATCCAGGTTCGACGGTTGATCGTTTTCATCGGTTTTCTCATTTCAGTGGGGCAGTTGGTCATGGGTTCGTTTCGGCCATCCATTGGCGGAGCAGCCGTGTATCTTTTCGATAGGACGCGATCGCCTGTTGCAGGTCGGCACCCTCCAGCGGCTTGCCACCATGGTACTCGACATGCAATGAGATCGGGACCGAAGGACACGCTTTGCGAGCCGTTTCGAACATGGCGCGATCGACAAATCCGGTTCCCAGCGGGACATTTTCCAACTGGTCGGTCCGGGGTCCTTGCCAGCGGGCATCCTTGATGTAGAGACAGCCGGTTCGGGGAGCGGCCAACCGCAGGACGGTGGGCCAGCTGAGCCCCGCTTCGGCGCGGAGGTGCCGAAGATCGAGGGCCAGGTTGATTTGATTGGCGTCAAGCTTGGAGATGATTGACAGGATCTCGTAGACCAGGGCGCCGTAATAACGTTTACCGGCATGGTTCTGGTAAAGCCCGCGAATACCGATTTTCTGATTCAGTTCGGCCAGCTCTTGCATTTGCTGTTGCACGATGGTGCGTTGCTGGGACCATTGGTCGGTTTCCTTCCAGCGGTAATAACCCATTCGGTACTGGGGAATCTGGTTGTCAGCCAGGACTCGGAGCAGTTCGGTTGATGCCGGAGTGACGGAGGTAATGCGAGTGGTCGCGAGCAGAATTTTTTTGCCCCTGCGCTCAAGCGCCTGGACAAGCGGTGGCAGTTTTTTGGCCGCATCGGCCGGCTCGATTCGCCCACCGGGCCTGATGGCGACCTCGATCCCATCGGCATCGATTTCGACCAACGCCTCGGACAGTTGGTCCGGGTCGAGGTTTTGCAGGACTTTCTCGAACAGGATCACCGGGACAGGCGACACGGTCTGTGTCGTCAGGCCGGCCAGGTTTTCCAGGGGCAGGCTGGCGGCCAGGGCCGAGCCAGCTGCCAGGATATCGCGACGCGTGAACATCCTCTAATTATCACGTACACCCGTGCCTGAAATCAATCATCATTTTTGTGGTGGGAGAGAATAGTCCCGCTCTCCGAGCTGGTAGTCGGTCGCCCGGTTTTCGACCCATGGTCAGGTGAGATCCGATCCGATATCGTAAAACCCCTGAAGAATAGTACCTCTCCAGTTGGATGACGAAAATGAGCGCGGATAAACGACTTGAAGAACTCGGCTGTGAACTGCCGCCTGCCCCCAAGGCGGTCGGTGTCTATCGACCTGCCATGAATGTTGGCAATCTCTGTTACACATCGGGACATGTCCCCCTGAAACCGGACGGATCGATGATCCAAGGATGTGTCGGTCGGGATGCCGACGAGGAACAAGGTTACCAGGCGGCCCGACAGGTTGGCTTGACGATTCTGGCAACCCTCAAGCAGCACCTGGGGTCCCTCGACCGTATCCAGCGGGTTGTCAAGATCTTTGGCATGGTCTGCTGTAGCGAGGACTTCCAGGGGCACCCGGGCGTGATCAATGGCTGTAGCGAATTGATGAAAGAAGTGTTTGGCGAAGAGGCGGGAGTGGGTACCCGTAGTGCCGTGGGAATGAACTCGCTGCCGCTCGGTGTGATGGTAGAGATTGAAGCCGTGTTCGAATTGAACGAGGGATAGGCAGCGGCTGCCGGGCGAAGATCCCTGGCTCGCGCGAATCTTGCCAGTTAAGTTTCTTCTCACATTGCGGTCTGGACCGATGAACAGGAAAACCGTATGGCGATTTCAGAACGACTCGAGATAGCAAAACGGAATATCGTTTCGGCCAGGGAGTACACCTTGACGTTGCTCGAAGGACTGAGCGATGAACAGTGGTTCTGGACGCCCGAACCGGCCGTCTCGCACATTGCCTGGCAGGTGGGGCATCTCGCCATGGCTCAATACGGGCTGACGCTGTTTCGCCAGCGCGGTCGTTCCGAAATTGATGGTTCCCTGATCCCCAATCGGTTTCGCAAGCGTGTCATGAAAGGGACGCAGCCCGAGGCCGAACCGGAATCGTATCTGCCGCCGGATGAAATCCTGCAGGTCCTCAATCGCGTTCATGAACAGATGCTCCTGGAGATTGACCAGCTGGATGGCCCGAATCTGGACGAACCGGTCGATCAACCTTATTCCGGTTTCCCGACCCGTTATGGTTCCTTGCTGTTTGCTGCGAACCACGAGATGTTGCACGCTGGACAGATCGGTCTGTTGCGTCGTCTGATGGGGTTGCCACCCATCCGGTAATATTTTCTCCCTCGTTACAGTTCAAGGTGTGGCGTGAGCCAAGTCGTTCTCCAAACGGACTCCCTGACCAAAAGGTTTGGTGATTTCACCGCGCTCTCCCGGTGTGACCTGCAGGTTCACCGGGGAGAAGTGGTCGGCCTGCTCGGGCCAAACGGGTCGGGGAAAACAACCTTGCTGCGGCTGATACTCGGTTTCTTGAAACCGACCGACGGGTCGGCCGAGGTTCAAGGTCTCAATTGTTACCGTCAACGGGTGCAGATTCACCGGTTGATTTCTTATCTGCCAGGTGACGCCCGTCTGTTTCGCACCATGCGGGCCAAGCAGGTGGTCCGGTTTTTTTCCGACATCCGCGACGATTCGGATTGGGGTATGGCGGAAGAGGTGGCCTCTCGGCTGGAACTTGACTTGAACCGCTGGGTCGCTTTCATGTCGACGGGAATGAGACAGAAACTGGCGCTCACGGTTTGCCTCTCCACCCGGGCACCGATTCTGCTGTTGGATGAGCCGACGGCCAATCTCGATCCGTCGGTCCGTGGAGAGGTCCTGCAGCTGGTTCGCCAGGCTCGGGACGAGGGTCGGACGGTCATTTTTTCATCGCATGTCCTGTCCGAAATCGAAGAGACGTGTAACCGGGTGTTGATTTTGCGGCAGGGGCGACTGGTTCATGACCAGTCGATCACCGATTTGAAGCGGCAACACCGAATCCGGGCTCGGCTGGTTGGCCAGCTGCCGGATATGCCCGAATTGTTGAAATCGGAAGTGTCGGTCGTGCAACAGGACGACAGGATCCAGATTGAAACACCTGCTCAGCTCTCCCAGGTTATGTCCTGGTTATCCCAGGCCCCATTGGATGATGTCCATATTCAACCGATCTCTTTGCGGGCGGTATACGATCGTTTTCACAGTGAGTGGGTGGAAGACGATTCATGAATCAGCCGATCATCAACCGCGCCCTGTGCAGAAAGTATTTTACCGAGTCCCTGCTGCTGCTGATCGCCTGCGCTGCTGCGTTGTTCGCTTTCAGTTGGTTCCGGGTCTGGGTCGTGGGTGAACTGGATACGGCCCGCTTCAAGCAGATTGTGGATATGTTGCCGGAGGATTGGCGGAAATTTTCGTCGGTCGATTTTGACTGGCTGGTTTCCTACCTGGGGCGGACTTCTCTGACCCTCGAGGAACCGATGCTGCTGATGATCATTTCCATCTGGGCGATCGTTCGCGGGAGCGATGTGGTGAGTGGCGAGGTGAGCCGCGGAACGATGGAGATGTTACTGGCCCAGCCGGTCAGCCGCTATCGGGTCTATTACCAGCATATGCTGTTGACGCTGGCCGTCGCCCTGGGGTTTTGTCTGCTTGTATGGATGGGGATGTCGATCGGGATTATGACTACCTCGGTCGAGGAGACGACCTACCCGGAGATCCTGGTTCCGCTCACCGATTACAGGATTCCGCTTACCTTTCTCGGGGCGCAAACCGAGGTGGTGGCCATGGATTCCCGTGTTTCGCCGCTCCAATTTTTCCCCGGTATCGTCAACCTGTTTTCGTTTGTCTTTTTCATGTCCTGCCTGGCCGCTTTCTGTTCCAGTTGGGATCGATACCGTTGGCGAACACTGGGGCTGGTGATCGGTCTCTACCTGCTGAACGCAATGGTGGAGCTGTTGTCGTTGAGTTCCGAAACGTTTGCCTGGCTCGGTTTCTTCAACTTTTTTGGCTATTACGCACCGGCGCCCGCGATTCAGCTGGCCGAGTCGGGTCCATCCGCCCTTTTCCAGTGGGTGGTCGTAGGCCAAAAGGGGTTGGATGCCGGGCCACTGGCGCAGAACCTGATCCTGTTCGGCCTCGGTCTGATCCTGCTCGTTTGGGGTGGGTACAAGTTCAACCGACGAGACTTGCCGGCACCCCTCTAAACGGTGCCGCGCAGTACCGCGCCGGAAAGATTGCGGGACGCCCGTTGCCCCGGGGAAACCTCGCCGCCGCAAATCGTTTGACCGCCTATTTGAAATCCGGGATCGGACGGCCGGGTGTCCAGGGGATCCCGGCATCGTTGAGTTGTTGCTCAAACAGTTTTAAATCGACTTCCAGCAGGTCGCGAATGCCACTCAGCGACTCCGTGAATTCCTGGGTAGCGATCTCCAGTTGTTCCTGTTGGGTCTGTGTGACCCCGTAAGTGTTGCCGACGGTTCCGGACATGGCGTTGCGAACGCGACTGCCAATGGATGGAACGGTCTGTTCGTACTTGGCAGACCGAACCGAATCCCCGTTCAGCTTGGAAGCCGAAGTTTTCAGCGACTGTTCGAGGTCAAAGGCGGCTTTGGCAATTTCCGGGGTGCCGGCAGGGCTGTTCCCGATCGCTTTGCGAATCTCGGTCATCTGGTCGATGGCGGTTTGCAGTGAAGCACTGGCTGCTGAAACAGCATCACTCAATTTGACTGCCTTCTGGTGGAAGGTGACGACATCTTCTCTGGGTTGGGCTTCCAGGCTCGGTTGGACAATCGAGACCACTTCAATTTCTCTCCTTGGGCCCAGTTTCGTCACCTCGGAATGATCCGACTTGAATCCCTGAATGGCATAGGTGCCGGGTGCTACCATCGGGCCGCCCCGGCCCCCCATCCCCGAGTGTCGCAGGTTCCAGCTTCCACGATGCATGCCCTGTGAGGCATTCCCCTCGACTCGGCTGACGCGATTCCCATCGGCATCGTAGACGATAAAGTAGATCTCGACCCGTTCTTCATCTTTTTCGGCCTCGAGGTCTTCCCAGGATGGTGTCGGGACATCCGTGCCGGCGGCATCTGCTTTCTTCTCTTTCTCTTGACGCTGTTGTTTCTGCGTCTTGTACTCGTCCCGTACAAAATAGGTAAATGTCGCTCCGAAATCGGGGTTCGGGGTGGCAAAGAAACTGTCTCCTTGGAATCCCCGAGGTCCTCCCAGCGCGTCGGCTGGAATGTACCAGAGAGCTTTTCGAACAGGGAACAGGTAGAGTTCCTGTTCAGAAAGGAGTTGATCGTTCAATTCACGCAGAGGTGAATAGTCGTCCAGCACGTAAATCCCGCGTCCGAACGTGGCTCCAACCAGATCGTCTTCACGGGTTTGGATCGCCAGGTCGCGAAACGGGATGGCCGGCGCGCCGGACTTCAGCTTGTGCCAGTTTTTCCCACCATTGACGGTGCAGTAAATGCCGAACTCGGTGCCCAGAAAGAACAGGTCCGGGTTCTCGTGGTCTTGTACGATTCTCCAGAGCAGGTGCCGATCGGGCAGGTCGCCCACCATCGACTGCCAGGTTTTCCCGCGGTCCGTACTCTTGGCCAGGTAAGGCTGGTAATCGCCCGTCTTGTGATCATCCATCACCGCGTAAACCGTATTTTCGTCGTGAAGATCGGCCTTGATATCGTTGACAAAGAAATTTTCGGGGACGCCAAAAACCTTGTCGACTGCCCGCCAGTTCTTGCCCCCGTCTTCGGAGACCTGGATCAAGCCGTCGTCGGTACCGACGTACAGTAACCCCTCGACCAGCGGTGATTCCGAAATCGACGTGATATTGCCGTAGCGGCTCATGGCCATCAAGTCATAGCCGGCGTCTATGCTCCAGACACGCCCCATCATGGGCAAGGTGAAACGATTCTGGTTGCGCGACAGGTCCGGACTCACCTTGGTCCAGGAGTCACCCCGATCATCTGACCGGTGCAGGAACTTGGACCCAAAGTAGATTCGCTTATGGTCGTGCGGGCTGATGAGGATTGGCGAGTCCCAGTTGAATCGGAAACCTTCTTCCCCTGCACCCGGCTGAGGTCGGATGTCAACCGACTCACCGGTACGGCGGTCATAGCGTCGGATAAAACCTTGCTGGGATTCGCAGTAGATGATATTCGGGTCGGTTGGGTCAATCGCGTTGTCGTGCCCATCACCACCAATCGTGATCTTCCAGTCCGATGTCCTGATCCCCTGCACATTCCCGGTTCGAGTCGGGCCATACTGCGAGTAATTGTCCTGGGTGCCCCCCACGACGTTGTAGAAGGGAAAGTCGTAATCGATGTCGATTTTATAGAACTGGGTCAGCGGCAGGTTGTTGATGAAACGATAGGTTTTCGCGTTGTCATGGGAGACGTACAAGCCTCCATCGCAGCCGACGAGGACGAAATTGGGGTCATTCGGGTGAAACACGACCGCGTGGTTGTCGACGTGTTTTGATTGCCCCTCGATATTGTCCCAGGTTTTTCCACCGTCGACACTGCGGCCCAGCCGGACATTGGCCTGGTAGATGACATCAAACCGGTGGGGGTCGACGTAGATTTCCTGGTAGTAATGGGGGCCGGTTCCTCCGCCCAGGTAATCGCTCATTTTGGACCAGCTTGAGCCACCGTTATCACTCCGGTAGAAGCCGCCTTCGCGGCCGTCCAGTTCGATGGTGGCGTAGACGACGTTCGATTTTTGGGGAGAAACCTGCAGTGAAATTTTTCCCATGTTGCCGCCGGGAAGTCCCTTTTTGAGTTCGGTCCACGTTTCACCTCCATCGACCGATTTGTGGATCCCGGATTCGGGCCCCGTGTTCATCAGGGCCCAGACCGTCCGGTGTCGTTGATGGGTTGAGGCGTACAGGACATTCGGGTTCTGCGGATCGAGGACGGCATCGCTGACCCCGGTCCACTCGCCAGCACTGAGGACATTTTTCCAGGTCTGGCCGCCATCGGTTGATTTGAAAAGGCCTCGCTGTCCGCCAGGCGACCAGAGCGGGCCCTGCGACGCAACCCAGATAATATTGGGGTTGCGAGGGTGGACGATGACTTTGCCGATATGTTCGGTCTCTTTGAGACCCATGTTCTTGAAACTCTTGCCGCTGTCATGGCTGACGTAAACTCCATCACCATAACCGATGTGACGTCCCCCGTTGTTTTCACCCGTGCCGACCCAGATCGTGTTCCGATCGTTGGGATCGATCGTGACGCAGCCGATCGAATACGATCCGTAATTCTCAAAAATCGGTTTCCAGGTCGTGCCGGCATTGGTCGTTTTCCAGAGATTGCCCGAGGCGACACCGACATACCAGATGTTCGGGTTTTCCGGATCGATAGCGATATCCCCGATTCGCCCCGACATCAGTGCAGGACCAATGTTGCGCAATTGGAATGCCGACAACAGTCCGCTGTCGATTTTCGATTCGGCCGGTTTCTCCTTTTCTTGAGAAGTTGATTGGGCAAAACCGAAGACGGTCAAGGGACAGAGCAGCAAAACAGAAAGCAGGCCAGAACGCAAACGCATGGAGGTACTCGCTATGGATCAATGGGGTTGTTTGCCAGCCAGAAGACGGGTTGTTCTTGAGAACAGCCAGGGCCGGTTAGTGAAAGTCTGCTTGCCGTGATGAGCAAAGTCAATCATTGCCGATGAAAAACGTGCCGATTTGGCGAGGTTGAATCAGCAAGTGGCCGGAAGATTGGTACGGACTGGAAAAACCGGGGACGTGCTCAGCTCCGTTTCAACGGTTGCCAGGACTGGGCTGAGGCTCCCTCGCTCCCTGGCGGTTATGGTTCCGTCTTGTCGGCTTCTTCGTTCGCCAATTCCTGCTGAGCTTTTTTCTCTCGTTGCTTGAGATAGGCGTCAACGAGGGCCTGCCTGGCCTGATCGTCCGATTCGGCCAGGCCCCTCAGGCTGATACTCAGCATGTCCAGCAGGGCCAGGCCGAGAATGGCAATAATTACGATCAGGATCATGAAAACCAGGGCCGTGAAGACCATTGGTTCAATCGCCCAGTTCAGGGAAGCCATGATGACCCCCATCGTTGCAATCAGGCTGCTGAGCATGGTTCGGCGGCGGAACTTGCGGTGTTCAAACAGGAGGGTCCGTTCGTCTTCACCCTGTTGTTCGATCTGGTCGTAGATCCGTTTGTGGAGGAACATCAGGAACACGCCAAAGGCCAGGGTCGCCAGCCCAAACCAGAGCAGGATGGGTCGCACGTCGTCAAAGGCGGCCGCCAATGGGAGGACTGCCTCGATGCGAATGGTTTCCAATGGCAAAATCGACATGGGATCTTTCGATAGAACTTCAACGAATCTTCTGCATTTGTCTTAACCACTCGAGCAGGACACGGCCCACTTTGTCCAAGGATTTAGCGGAGCAGTTTTCTGGTATGTCTTGTTGGGTATGCCAATACATATTTTCCGTCCCGACGCGCGGGTAATCGAAATCGATGATATCACAGGTCGGGATTCGGGCGATGGAATTTAGCGGTAAATGGTCGTCGCGAATCTTGTGTCTCTCTTTTGCCGTGAATTCCTTAACCCCCAGTTCATTGGCAACGCTCCAGATACTGCGGGTCAGGCGGGAGGCCATTTGCAGGCTGTTTCCCTCATAGTAAATCTCGAGTTCCTTGTCGCCAATCATGTCGACAAGAATGGCGTAGTTCACTTTGCCGGGGTACCGTCCTGCCGCGTACTGCCGGGAAAAATAGGTCGAGCCCAGAAACATTGGGTCGCGCCGGTAGACGTAAACAAATTCTTCACCATCGAAAAAAACAAAATCGATCCCGTACTTGCCCGGCATCTCCTTGACATGTCGCGCCAGTTCGCACAACAGGCCAACACCACTGGCGCCGTCGTTGGCCCCAAGGAAAATACCGTTTGGGTTGACCGGGTCACGATCGGCAAAGGGGCGCGTGTCGTAATGGCAGCAGAACAGGAGTCGTTTGCGCCGTTCCGGATGAAATCGGGCAATCAGGTTGGTCATCGGCACCTGCGTCCCCCGTTCCGGGTGCCGGACCGTGAACACCTGTTCACCCACTTCGGCACCGAGCGACTGGAAATGGTCCTTGATGAACTTTTGTTGTTTCTTCATCCCCGGGGTCCCACTCACGCGGGGCCCGATTTCACAGATCGCTTCCAGGATCTCAAAAGCCGCCTCGCCATTGAATTGTGTGGCCACGGGGTCTTCCTTGTCCGGTTCCTGTTCGACATCCGAAAAGGACATCTGGACTTTGCCCGTGGAATCCTGCTTGTCGGTGGCCTGTTGCCCGGGCAATACAGAAGAGCCGCTGAGGATGCCCAGGAAGAGGATCATTGCCGGGGCAAGTGTTTGAGCTCGTTGGGAAAAGGAAACAATCATGCGTTTGGTTTGCTAGCGAATGTAGGTGCCGGTTACAGATCTTACGCCAGTTGGCCTTGAAAACCAACGGTGATGTATTGAGATGCTGTTACTCCGGTACCGTCAAACTTGTATTGTTCCGTCGAGGGGGAACAAGATAGAATCGTCGGCCTAAACTCCAGAGTTGTTATTTACAGGCTGAAAACCCATGATTGATGTCCGGAAGATCGTCGAAATGCAGTGTCAGACCGTTGCCCGCTGGCACAACGAACCGATTGATAACCCTTTCGAGGGTCTGTTTGCCGATATCTGCAAGCAGCACAGTTTCAACTACCAGCTTTGGCACGAGGAAGATTTGGCCCGCAGCCCCGATGCCGATGATGCGATCATCGCCCGGGTCAAGCGAGCGATAGACGGGTTCAATCAGCAGCGAAATGACTGGATCGAACTGGTGGATGACCATATCGCCAGGATTCTTGACGAAAACAACGTCCAGGTGGATGAGACGGTGCGCATCAACACGGAAACTCCCGGCAGCGTCATCGACCGTTTGTCGATCCTGGCATTGCGGATTTATCACCTGGAAGAACAGTTGGAACGGGAAGATGTCGACCAGGAGCATTTTGACAAGGTGCGGCACCGTATTGCCGTCTGCTACCTGCAGCAGGATGAGTTGTCCAACGAGTTGCAGCTACTGCTGGATGATATGCTGGCCGGTCGCGTACGGCATCGCACCTATCGCCAACTCAAGATGTACAACGATGCCACGCTCAATCCTTACCTGTACAAGCGCCAGGCCGACGTGGCCTGATCTTGTCGGATCCAACGGCTCTTGTTTTTTAGTCGGTTCGTAAAAAAGAGGTAGTCTGGCGGGCGACGTTGGGCCCGGTTGGGTGATGTTGCAGTGAACCAAAATGCTCCAGAGGATGAATCGCTAGATCCTCGTCACTCCCCGGATGTGGCCATAGCTCCCGGGCGTTCAGCCCGTTTGAAGGTCGTTCTGGCGCTGACCCTGTTCCCGGTCGCCCTCCTGTTCTTTTCCCTGTTTGGTCGTTTCTCTTTCTTTGCCGAGTTGATCTGTAATTTTCGATTCCAGTTGATCCTGGCTGTCTTGACCGGAGCGATCGTGATGGCGTTGCTGGGAGGGTATCGCTGGGCGGTGTCACTGGTCCTTGTCTGCCTGTTGTTTGGCTCAACCGTGTTTTCCAATTACCTGCCCCGCGGTGTGGTGGCGGCGGACCAGGTCAGGGTCGGTGTGTTGTCATTCAATATTTACGGGTTGAATGAAACCCCGGGGGCTGTGCTGGACCTGATCGACAGCACGCAAGCGGACGTGGTGATCCTGATCGAATACACCAGTGACTGGGTGCCCTTATGTCAGGGGCTCCAGGCGGACTACCCGTATCGGATCGAGCAGCCGAGGTGGCATGGATTCGGGATTGCCCTGTTCAGCAAGTACCCGGTACTCGATTCCAGTATTTTCCGCCTGGCACCTTCCTATACCGACTCGCCGATGATTGTCGCTTCGCTGGACGTAGGGGCGGAAACGCCGATGCGGGTGGCGGCGACTCACCTGTTGGCGCCGATGGGGTACACGCGACTGGCGGTTCGCAACCAGCAGATCGAGGAGTTAACCCGTCATTTGCCCGCAGGAAGCGACCCGACCGTCCTGCTGGGTGATTTCAACTGTGTCCCCTGGTCCCCTTTCCTGCAGGAGATGTTGTCGGTGACCGGTTTGCACGACAGTCGTCGCGGTTTCGGTTATCAGGGGAGTTGGCCCAGCGACTTTTGGCCGATGCGGATACCGATTGACCAGGCCTTTGTATCGGACAACCTTCAGGTGATCGATCGTCAACTGCTCACCCAGCCGACCGGATCGGATCATTTTCCGCTCTGGCTGGAGCTCGGTTGGTAGAAGAGGCTGGTCACTTCTGGTTCGGTGATGGGTCGGCCTGCCCGGCGGGACGAATTCCCGAGCCACGGGTCCCGGTCAACCTGTCACCCAGGTCGGCCCTTCCCTTTTCCAGTTCGGCCATCAGCCGCGCGACAACCTGCGGATGTTGCGCGGACACGTCGGTCGTTTCCCCAACATCGTTCTTGAGGTCGAACAGCTCGGCGCCGATCTTCTGCTGGTCGTATTTGACCGGTTTTCCGCCAGTTCCGCCGGTGCGACCGTTGAGGGTGCGGTAACTGTGGGGAGCATGAAGTTTCCAGCGTCGATCTCTGACGGCCTGCAACTCTCCACCTTTGTAATAGCAATAGAAAGCCTGGTGAGGAGATGTTGCGCCCGCTTCACCAAATATCAGGGGTCGAATGTCATGGCCATCAATTTTGTGTTTGGGCAATTCGGTGTTGAGCAGCCTGGCAACGGTCGGCAGGATGTCGATCGTCGAGGCAAGTTCATCGCAGTCGGTCCCGGCCGGGACCTTGCCGGGCCACCAGACCAGGGTGGGGACACGGTAGCCCCCTTCAAACATGGTCCCTTTCCCTTCCCGCAAGGGTTGGGCCGAACCGGCGTGATCACCGTAACTCAGCCAGGGTCCGTTGTCGGACGTGAAGATGACCAGCGTATTCTCTTCCAGTTGGTGGCGGCGCAGGGCATTCAGTATTTCACCAACCGACCAATCGACTTCCATGATCACATCGCCCAGGATTCCGGCACCACTTTTTCCTGCAAACTTTTCTGAGACGAAGAGCGGGACATGCACCATCGAGTGCGGAACGTACAGGAAAAAGGGACGGTCGTGGTTCTGGTCAATGAACTCGACTGCCTTGCGGGTGTAGTCGGTCGTCAACTGGCATTGGTCTTCTGCCGTCACCTCGGGATCGATGATTTGATTCCCTTCGATCAGTGGCAGGTCGGGGTAATTGTTCTTTCGTTTGGGTGAGTCGGCCGGTAGATCGACAAAGGCCGGGTGGAATGGCCACATGTCGTTGGAGTAGGGCAGCCCGTAATAGTGATCGAAGCCGTGTTGCAACGGCAGGAATTTTTTCTGGGTACCCAGATGCCATTTCCCAAAACAGGCGGTGGCGTAATTTTCCTGTTTGCAGAGTTCGGCCAACGTCGTTTCGTTCGGGTGAATGCCGATTCTGGAACCCGGTCCGAGGGCCCCCGAGATACCGACTCGGCGGTGGTAGCAACCGGTCAGCAACGCAGCTCGCGAAGCGGAGCAGACCGCGGTCGACGTGACAAAGTCTGTGAACTTGCGACCCTCCTTCGCCATGCGATCCAGGTTGGGCGTCTTGAAGTTTTCGGCGCCAAACGGGCCGATGTCGGCGTAACCCATGTCATCCATGAAGATCACCACGACATTGGGTGGCTTGGCAGGGGACTCGGCCTGTGCCCGGTTGGTCAACATCACCGGGCCCGTGGACATCAGTCCCCAGCAGGTAATGCTCCAGAGAATTGATCGGCTCAACCTGTTTGCTTTCCAGCCTGGTAAGAACATTGCACTCCCATTCCATTCAACCGGCGTCTGTTTCACGCCTCATCATAACACGAGCCTGTTGTTTCAAGTCAGGGTCGTGTTCAAAAAATTGTTCCAGCTTTTCGTCGGCATCCCGATTGGTGGTATAGAAGGCCCGCCCGATGGAAGCCGCCAATTCGTAGTTGCAGTTGACCAGCGCCCGGCGCATTGCTTTCAGCAGGTTGCGTACCAGGTAGTCATCCGGGGGGGCAAACATGGCGATGGCAGCGGCCGAGGCCATCACGACGGCCTCACACGTGTCCAAGAGAAGGTGGCCGATTCCATGAGAGTCGTCCGCATGGACCGGTTGCGTTTTTCCAATCAGCATGGCGGCCGAGGCGCGAACCTGATCGGAGGAATCGGTCAACAGCCTGGCCGCTTTTTCAACCGTCCGGTCAGGGAGTGTCTTCGCCAGGACCAAGCTGTTGAGTGACTCCAGCCTGACATGCGGATCCCCGTGTTGCATGAGTGTTGTCAGCCGATCGACGAAATCGTACTCGAACGTACCGCGGCTCTGTATTTCCCACAGGGTTGCGATCAGGATCGAGGGAGAAGTCGATTCGAGTTGTTGTCGGAGTTGATGATGATTGCCCGCCGGCCAAAGGGGAAAGTTGGTTGGTTGAAAGTAGGAATCACCAGTCTTGTCGAGGTAGGTCAACATCTTGCGGAACGGCATTTTCGCATCCGGCCGCAGCATTTGCTGCCAGCGCGGCGATTCTTCCCCGTGGCCCCAGGCAAACAGGGCGAGTCCGTAGCCAAACAGACGTGAAGTCAGGACGCGGTGGCTGGCAATGCGCCAATTATCCAGTTCTCCAATCCGTTCGGAATGGCTGAAAACCGTCGTGTTAGCGCCGAAAATCCCCCAGCCCAGGTAAACCGGCAGCAGGTCCGAAAACCAGTCCAGTTCCTCGACCGACCATTGGATCGTCAAATTTTTCTGTAGCCATTCGTGCGAAACGTGGTGCAACAACGTGGCAATGGCATCCTGGTCATTCCCCAGCAAGCGGTCACTGAAAACGAGGGTGCCATCGCGATACAAAAAGGTGGGATCGGTCGCCGGGTTGGCCCGGTGGGAAAGTTTGAGTGGTTGGTAGACACCTCCCAGCTGTTCCCCGAAAACGAATTGGATATCCTGCAGGATTTCCATGCGGAGAGGTCTTCCCGCAGGCTGATTCGGCAAGATAATGTCGGCTTGGTTGAATGGGTTGATCCCGACGTGGGCAGCCAGCCAGACCATCGATGATTCGACCCAGGCTTTTTCCAGGTTGTTGATCGGGAGATTTTTCACGTGGGTTCAAGTCGATAGACGGGTGGTACTTGGGGGCCGTGACGAAGCGTCATGAGATCGCCCTACAGTATTTTGGGGTGGGAACGCTTGTGTGGCCAGCCAGAAGTCCAGGAATCAGCCAGACAACCCAGAGGTTAACCAGGAATTTGATGGAACGGATAACAGAATTGGAAGACCCGCGGCTTGATCCGTACCGGGAACTCAAAAAGAACCGGCACTCCGTCGGTTCGGACTATTTTGTGGCCGAGGGCCGGTTTGTGGTCGAACGGCTGATTTCCAGCAAATTTGAAATTCAATCCGTGCTGGTCACCCATGATGCACCGAAGGACGTGGAGGGATTGGACTCGGTTCGGTCACCCGTACTGCAGGTGGACCAGGACGTGTGTCAAAAACTGGTCGGATTTCCGTTCCACCGGGGGATCATGGCTTGTGGTAAACGGGAGGTTCGATCTCATTGCGACGACACGGGTTGGCCCGAGCGAACCCTGTTGGTCGCCTGTCCGGAAACGGAGTTGGCTGAGAACCTGGGCGGGATCATTCGGAACTCGGCGGCGCTCGGTGTGCAGGCTGTGTTGGTTGGCCGCCGCACCGTCGATCCCTTCTCCCGCCGCGCCATCCGTACCTCGATGGGTAACTGTTTTCGTTTGCCCATCATTCAACCACCGGATCTGCTGACGGAACTAGCCCGGTTGAAGAGTGATTTTCAATTTGAGACGATCGGGTTATCGACGGGGCGCCAAGCGATCTCCATCACCGAGGCTGAATTTCCTGGGAGGACGGTCTTGTTGTTGGGCAATGAAGGATTTGGGTTGAGCCCCGAGTTCGAATCGATTTGTGACCGACAGGTCAAGATTCCCATGGTTGACGGGATGGACTCCTTGAATGTTGCCTCGGCGGCGGCCATCGCCATGTTTACTTTCCAGCAGTCCAGCTCAGGTATTGAAAGGTCTTGAATGAACGACTTGGAAAAATTTGAAACCCTTTGCCAACGCACTCGCGAAATCAAGTACCTGGAATCGACGAGTGCTCTCCTGTCCTGGGACCAGCAGACCAAGTTGCCTTCGCGGGGAGCCGCCTATCGGGCCGAGCAACTGACTTTTTTGGCCGGGGAGATGCACCGTCGCAGGACCGACCCTGTTTATGGTGAATTGTTGAATGACTTGACAGCGTCCGACTTGGTCGAGGATCCGCACAGTGATGTCGGGTCGACCATCCTGGAGTTGAAGCATCGCTATGAAAAAAATTCAAAACTTCCCAAGCCTCTGGTCGAGGAATTGGCCAGGACGACTAGCCTGGCCCAAGAGGTATGGGCCGAGGCGCGTGAAGAGGATGATTTCTCGCGGTTTGCTCCCAGTCTGAAACGGATTTTCGAATTGAAGCGGGAGGAAGCCGACGCGGTCGGTTACCAGGAAACCCCTTACGATGTTCTGCTCGATGATTTTGAGCCGGGTGCCAAGACCGATGAGGTGGCCGGCGTTCTCGCTGCGTTGAGGAAGGAGCTTGTCCCCTTGATCGACCAGGTTCGCGAAGCCGGTTTCAAGCCGGATATCTCGATTCTCCGCAGGCATTACCCGGTTGACGCCCAGCGTGAATTTGGCCGTCTGGCCTCCACCGCCATCGGATTTGACTACGAGCGCGGCAGGCTCGATACGACCCGTCATCCGTTCTGCTCCGAAATGGGCCCCGATGATGTTCGCATTACTACCCGCTACGATGACACCTTTTTCAGCTCCTCTTTTTTTGGCACTCTGCACGAGGCCGGCCACGGGATTTACGAACAGGGGTTGCGGGCTGAACAGTATGGATTGCCACCTGGAAGTTACTGCAGCCTGGGGATCCACGAATCCCAATCCCGATTGTGGGAGAACCTGGTAGGTCGAAGCCATTCGTTCTGGGGGCGATTTTACCCTCGGGCTCAGGAGTTTTTCCCGGCGGCGCTCCAGGATGTTTCCCAAGATGATTTTTATGCGGCGATCAATGATGTCCGACCTTCCCTGATCCGGGTCGAGGCGGACGAGGCGACCTATAACCTGCACATCATCATCCGTTTTGAGCTGGAACAGGCGGTGATGGAGGGGCAACTGCAGACGGACGATCTGCCGGATGCGTGGAATGAGAAATACCAGGAGTTCCTCGGGATTCAGCCTCCTTCGGATGCCAACGGTCTGTTGCAGGACATTCATTGGAGCGCCGGCTTGGTCGGTTACTTTGCGACTTATTCGCTGGGGAACCTGATGGCCAGCCAGTTTTTCGAAGCGGCCGAGAAGGAGCTGGGCGATTTGGACGGGCTGTTTGCGGCCGGGGAGTTCTCCGTCCTGAAGGATTGGTTGAATCGGAATGTCCATGGCCGGGGAGCTCGGTATCGGTCTCGCTTGTTGAGTGAGACGGTTTGTGGCAACCCGCTCTCTCACCAACCCCTGATGCGTCACTTGCGGAACAAACTCTCAGCTATTTACGGGTTCTAGTTCTGAATCGGCCATCGCGGAGATACTGGAAATAGCGATTTTAAAAATCACGGTTGTCGTAAGGAATGTTCCTGGAAATTGAATGAATTTCAGGTGGCAAACCTCGGCTCGATACGTTCGCCGGTTTGAATTGATGTATAATCCAGCAGGATCGACGGTAACACGTCATCATGCGGCGGGGGATTGCCTGCTCTCGACCCATTCCTGTCAGTTTCGTATTCCGCCACAAATTTGTTTGAGCGAGCGATGGACAGTTCAAGCCAATCGAATGATTTTGTTGTGGGGAATTGCATCGGATGCAACGGTCTGGTGCGAGTCCCCTCCCATACTCGCGCCCAGGTCAAAGTGCGCTGTCCGAGATGTGGCGAGACTTACCAGTTGTCAGAAATCCTGGATCACGATATCCCCGCTCTGGAGGTCGTGGAGGATTCCGCAGGTTTGAACGATGCGGTGGAAAGCCCGGATGAGAGTAAATACGAACCGGTCACCGAGCAGCAAGATGGCCGATTCATTGTCCCCGCCTATCTGGCCAAAGCTGCCGAAAGGAAACCCCGCAGAAGATCCAGGTCGAGCAGCCGCGAATCCGAACGTCGCGTCCGTGATCAGGCAGCCGGTTCCACAGGGGAAAAATCCGGGGATCAACGGGTCCGGCCAGAACGTGTCCGCCAGGGGCGAAATTCTCGGAAGCGAAATCCTGCTTTGGACTTCATCATGTATCTGCTGGGAGGGTTGATGGCCCTGCCTGTGGCACAATTGATGATCTGGTGGATCCTGGGGTCGGACCCGATCGGTATCGCACCGGAGGTGTCCAAAGTCGTTCCCATGGTGGTTCCCCCTGATTTGCGCGAGGGGGATTCAGTGGAAACGGGTGCCGAAGGCAAGATGAAGCGGGGGCAACGTCGCTGATCCCTCTGTGGCTCGCCCTGTCCGCCCGGTTGGAAGCGCAGTATCTACCTGTCAACGTTGCCAGGCCGCGCGCTGCGGACTCACCCGCTTGGCGGACGTTACAACCGGCACGATCCTGATCTTGGGTTCAGACCTTGCCGCCTACCTACACTGGTTGCTTTTTCTCATCAAACAAGGTGGTTAAAACGCCACACGTTACCAAGATGTGTGCTACGTTTTGGCACGGATTAGAAAGGTGACCGGACCATGCCTGTTGAGCGAGTTTCCGGTTGACAGAATCAACTTGTGCCAAGGGTGGCGGACATGAAGTCAGGAAAATACCAGAATCTATGGGTCGCATTGACGATCTGGTTGTTGCTGTTTTCCGCCGGCTGTTGTTGTGTTGGGATTCCCGCGATCGATCCATCGGGCGAGCGATTTTTCCTGCCGCGGGGTAATACGACACGGTGGTTATCCTGTGGTTCCCTGGGCGAAGGTGGCTGTTGCCTCGGTCTTGACTCCCTGTCGGCAGCGTTGGGTGAAAACGGTGAGTCGGGCGGTTGTTGTCTCGATCTGGGTTGCCTGACAGCACCTTTTACGGGTTGCTCGGGATGCGAGGATAGCTGCCTCGATTTCCTCAATCGGCCGGCCCAACCGCCGGTTCAGCCAGTCTTTACGCAGCCTCCCCAGCCGCTGCCCTGTTCTGATCCAGGTGGCAAAGCAGCCTGTCTTGGTGTTTGCGGTGTGGGGCAAATGGGGCATCAAAAACAGCACCTGATCCCGAATCCCCGGGGCTACAAGACGCGTGGCCAGATGGGTGAGATCATCATGACGCCGTCCCGTATTATCGCACCGGTTGGCAGCGAAGTCGTGGTCCTGGCGGGTATCTGTGGTGGCGATGGCTACTATGTCCTCAACCAGCCATTGGAATGGATGTTGTCCAATGACAGTGTGGGACAGTTCATTGAAGTGGGCGGGATGCATCACCCGACCTTCAACCAGGTCGTGCCCCCGACGGCCGAGAAAGTCAACGGTCAATACGCGCACGGCAGGACCGGTCTGAAGGACCGTTTAATAACGCGCGGCACACCGACTCCAGCCGATGATATTAACGCGCTCAAGGGACAGGCTTACACCAGTCTGTCGAGCGCTTCACCAGGTACCTCCTACGTGACCTGCCTGGCGCCGAAGGCGGAAGCCTGGGACAAGCGGAGATCGACGACCGTGATTCACTGGGTCGACGGAACCTGGTCGATCCCGATGCCGGCCTTTGCAGCAGCCGGGACGGTCTACCCTTTGACCACGGCCATTACCAGGTCTTCCGATGGAGAAGGGATCGCCGACTGGACGGTTCGCTATTCGATCCTGGGCGGTGCACCGGCAGAATTCGCTCCAACCGGCTCGCAAACCGCCGAAGTCGTGACGGGCGATGACGGAAAAGCGACAGTCCAACTGCGGCAGCTGGCCGGCAAGTTTGACCCGGGGACGACCCAGATACGCGTCGAAGTGATCCGACCAGCCCTGTTTGGGGAGTCAGAACTGGTCGTCGAAAGTGGTGTGACGTCCGTCACCTGGAGCGCGCCGGCCCTGACGATTCGCGCGATCGGCCCCAAAACGGCAGGGGTCGGAGAAGCGTTCAATTACCGGATTGAAATCTCCAACCCAGGTGATCAGGTGACCCGGGCGGTCATCCTGCGGACCCGCGACTTCAGCCAGGACCTGGAGTTCATTTCCAGTGAGCCGAAACCGGCACAGTACGGCCAGAATTATGAGTGGCGCGTGGGCGATGTGGCACCTGGAGCCAACCCCAGGGTGGTGAATGTTCAATTGAAATCGAAGAGCCGGGGGAACGCCGAGCTCTGTTTCGAGGTCGTATCGGATACCGACCAGTTGAAAACCGAAGCTTGTGCCCAGACCGAAATTGCCGCTCCCTGTATTGGTCTCGAGATCGAAGGGCCGACGACGGCCAAGGTCGGGAAACAGATCGAATTCGAGATCAACGTGGCCAATCAGTGCGAACAGGCCTTGAGCAATGTGCGAGTCGAGGTCCAGTACGACACGGGTCTGGACGCGACGGGCGTGGGGAACCCGATCGGGCTGGACCTGGGGACCCTGGATTACAACGAAAAGAAGACGATCCCGTTGGTGTTTGATGTGCTGCAACCCGGGGCGCGTTGTTTCAACATGAGCATTACCGCCGACGGGGGCCACACGGCGCGGCAGCGTCGATGTGTCGAGGCAACGCTCGATGCCGTGCCGCAAATCGAGATGAAACTGGAAGGCCAGCCGACGGCCGAAGAGGGGCAGAAACCGCTGTTCCGGGCCACGTTGACCAATAACGGTAACTTGACCCTGGCGGACCTGCAGTTGAATTGTCGAATGAGCAACTCGCTCGAACCGATCCAGGTCACCAAGCTGTACCCGCACAAGTGGATGGGAGATGATCTGTTCATCCAGATCGGGCGATTGGATCCGGGTGAGTCGACCGTTGTGGAGATCGTCATGTTGGCCAAGACGGTTGATCCGAATGCCTTTGTGGAAATGACGATTTCGTCGCCGTCGTTGCCCAGTCTGACCCGTCGCTTCAACACCCGAGTGGAACCGCCTGGGACGATCGGTCCATTGCCTCCGGCTCTGTTACCGAACGAGGGAACGGGGCCCAACCGGGGGGATTCGATTCAGATACCGGGCCAGCAGGGTGACTTCAGTGCTCGCAAGTCGTTGCAGGTGAGTGTTTCTACCTTTGACAGGTCCATTGGCCTCAACAGCCGGGGGCGTATCGATTTTTCGATCAAGAATAGTAGCCCGGCCGAGGAACAGAACATCGATATCGCGGTCTTGATCCCCCCCGGACTCGAGCTGCAGTCGTTCAGCGATGCGGATGGCAATCCGATTGCCGCCAATGTCCAAGGGGACTCCCAGTACTTTCTCCCTCGTCGCAACGAGATGAGAATCGGCGAGACGATCGACTTCTCCGCCATCGTGGTGGGCAGGCAGCCAGGGAATTACACCTTGGAAATCAACGCCATCAGCCAGAACATGGTCGGTAAGGTATCGGCTACCGACAAGATATCGGTGACCCAGTAGACATCGTTCTAAACGAGGGGCAGGCGGGGACCGCTCCTGGACAGTGTCTGGCGAGCAACCATTCTCTCGCAGCCGTCGGTCATTGATCAACCCGTTCGGGACGGCTCAAGGAGAGGCGGTACCAGTGATAGTAAAGATTCTCTACGAGGAAAACCGAATTTAACCGCGTCTCGCCGGAGCCAAACAACGAGCCTCCGTCCATGGCTTCAAATTGGTGGATCCGGTCTTTGACTACCTTGCCCTGCCAGGCCGATCTCCGGATGTTCACGGTTTCAATCCGGCCATCTCGCCGTCGCCCGCCGAACGCTGAATAGAGTTCGGTCAGGAAATCCTGGGCCTCCGCCAGATCAGAGAAACCGCTATCGGCAGGCATTTGCGAAGACAGCGAATCGAGTTCCAGCGACAAGCGAATTCCGGACCCTTTGTCGAACAGAGGTTTCAAAACGAAGTCGAGCGTCTCCTGGTTCTTCTCCCAGGAGATTTTTGCCCGGTGAAACCTGAAGAAGGTGAGCAGGTTGCCGGCGGCTGCCATGAAGCGACTGTCGGAATCACTTCTCAGGAATGTCACTCCGCGTCGATCACCGCATCGCACCACCGCCCGGTAAACTATCTGGTTGTAAGTCACGCCCATGATCTTGGGGAGGAACGCTGGTCGCATCCGTTCCATATCCGCGATTACCACCGACACGAACGATCTGCCCTGGTGAATGTCCGGTTCCAGGTAGTCCGGCAGTCGGGCGGCAAGGACCTCCGGTTTCATCTCAAAATTTGCCAGGATGCAGCGGCGAAAGAGCGTTTCCATCGGGACAGGATGAGTGGGTCGCAAGTTCATGTCACTTAGTCCTTATCGATCACGGGACAGTGAAACTTTGAGGTCCTTGAGCCTCTGTCGTTAATAGTCTACTCGCTGAACAATGAACGGACAGTTCCACCCGCCATGGGAGGTTCCGTTTTTGCAGACTTCGATCCGGGTGTTGTTTTGGATTCAGGCTTACTGCCCGGAAGTGGCCGTAAAAATGTCCCTGCCCTGCTTCTGGTTGAAGTCGAAAAAGATGATATAACCAACCGGAAACCAGCCAGATCTGTTATCCGCATGAGATGATCGCGTCCACGATGGCCAAGCAAATCGAGAGTTTCCTGATCCTCTTCAATATCGCCAAGGGTTCGAATTTTGGTTTCCTGATCCGGACGGCCAATGCCTTTGGCGCGGAAGTGATCGTGGTGGGGCGGAAACATTTTTCGCGGCGCGGGGCGAATGCGAAAACTCGCTACACAAGGATGCATCGATTTTATACGCTGCAGGAAGCGGTCGATTTTGCCCGTTCGCGCGGTTGCCAGATCTATGGGGTCGAGATTTCGCCGGCCGCCGACTCGGTTTGTCAGCACCCGTTCGAGGGATCGACCGCTTTCATGGTTGGCAACGAGGGGGAGGGCCTGTTACCGAAACAGATGGCGTTCTGCGATCGACTTGTCTATGTTCCACAACATGGCACGGCCGTCTCCTTGAATGTCAACGTGGCCGGGGCGATTGTCTTGCATCACTTTGCGCAGTGGGCCGGTCTGCCGGAGATGCCTCGCCAGGGGCACCAGTTTCAAGGCCCAGCGGGAACGTTTCCGGAAGAGAGGGAGATCGCCAATGGCAAACCGCTATCCTAGACGCATCCGGGGGGATCGTCCCCTCCCGCTGCTTTACCATGTTGGATCCTAGTGAACGTTGAACGGGAGACGATGAAAGAGACGCTCGATCACCGCCTGATGGAAAGCCTGTTTGACGCCCTGGGGGATGTTGTCTTCTGTCTCAAGGACGAAAAGGCCCGCTATCGATCGGTCAATCAGGCGCTGGTCGACCGGGTCAATGCGACCGACAAATCGGACCTGATCGGAAAGACGGCGGCCGATCTCTTCCCTGAAGATTTGGCTGAAATTTACACACGCCAGGACCGGCATGTCCTGGACACGGGCGAGCCGATCCTGGACCAACTGGAGCAAGTAACCAACAGTGACGGGAATCTGGGTTGGTACCTGGCCAACAAGTTTCCGATCCTGGATGAGCAGAACCGACCGGTCGGCCTGGTCGGAATTTCCCAGGACCTGCATTCGCCCACGGACCGCGACCTGGAGATGGCGAATGTCAAATCGGTGGTCGATTTCATCCAGTCGAATCTGGATACCCCGTTGCGGACCGAGTCGCTGGCCGCGCGGGCATCCATGTCGAGTGATCAGCTCGATCGCCGGATGAAACGAGTGTTTCGCTTGTCGACCAAGAAATACATCATGAAGTCACGCCTGGAGCGGGCGACCCGGCTACTGGTCCATTCCGAGCGGAGCCTCGTCGAAATTGCCAGCTTATGTGGATTCGCCGACCAGAGTGCATTCACCCGGCATTTCCGCTCCGCCCTGCAGATCACCCCCGCCATCTACCGGAAAGAGCGGCAGAACGAGGCGCCCTGACCGTCTGGTTGTGACCGGCTGTTAAAGTCTGCGGGTTAGCGAAAACGCGGTCTCTTGGCAGAGTTTAGCTGTTGCTGAGGGTTCAACGGTTCAACCGATTATCATGGCCCCTACCGGAAGCCGTACCGATAGTAACGGTAATTCCGGGCTCGTAGACGGTCCGGAGCTTCGGTTTCTGGACCCGAATCTGACTGACTTATGCAAAACAAGTTGCTGCTTCATCCTTGGACGGCCGTCTTTTTGGCCTTCGGCTGTCTCTCGACAGTCTGGCTGACCGGTTGCCATCATCACGAGAAAGAGATCAGTTTCTCGCCTTCTTGCGCGCCGTGCCAGGATTTTCTGCAGCAGATTGAATACCCGGATCTCGCCTGCGCCGAAGAGTCGGACGGGACCGAGTTCATGACGGGCCCGCCCATGACGGTCTCGAACTACGAACAACTGGAACCGTGGAACCTGACGGTGGACCAGTGCGTCGAGATGACGCTGGCCAACAGTAAAGTGATGAACAAACTGGGGGGGCTGGTCGTGTCGGCGCCGCAGGCGGCCAGTACGCTGTACGACCAGGCCCTGTTTGAAACGAACCCGTTTGGCAGTGTGGAAGCAGCCCTCAGCGCCTTTGACGCCCAGTGGAACAGTAGCTCGTTTCTGAACCACACCGAGCAGCCGTTTATCGGGGCGACCGAGGTGTTCGGTTCACCCAAAACGGATGGCGCCAACATCAACATGGGCCTGTCGAAACAGACCGCCTCGGGTGCATCATTTACCATGGGCAGTCGAACGATCTACCAGAGACAGAAGACTTTTAATCCTTTGTTTCTCCCCTCTCGAAAAAATTGGACGGTCGAAAAAACATTCGAAGTACGACAGCCGTTGTTGCGCAACCGGGGGACACAGGTCAACCGGATTGCCGGCCCCAACGCGACGCCCGGCAATTACAACGGCGTTTTGATTTCCAGGATTCGGAGCGATGTCTCGCTGGCCGATTTTGAAGCGTCGGTTCGCGACCTGGTCCGCGACGTGGTGAACAACTATTGGCTGCTTTACTTTGGTTACCGAGACCTGGATACGGCGATCCTGGCCCGCAACGCGGCCCGCGACACCTGGGCCAATCGGAAACTACGACTGGATAATGGGGTGGGGCGTCCGGATGACGAGGCGCAAGCCCGCCAACAGTATTACCGATTCGACCAACTGGCTCAGACCGCCTTGGTCGGTCTCCCGCAGGGACGACCGGGCGTCTTGGGCGCCGAACGGGAACTGCGACGCTTGATGGGATTGCCGGTCTACGATGGCCGAGTGATTCGGCCGATCACCGAGCCGATCACGGCCCCGGTCGCCTTCAGCTGGGAGGATTCGCAGATTCAAACCTTGGGCCGGCGGGTCGAGGTCCGCCGCCAGAAATGGCAGGTCCGCCAGCGGGAACTCGAACTGATCGCGGCCAAGCAACTGTACCGTTGGCGATTTGACCTGATCGGGAACTACAATTTCAAAGGGTGGAGCCCATACCAGTGGATGGGCGCGCCGGGTACGGCGCCTGGTGCGCCCTACAGCGCCTATAACCAGTTGCTGAATAACCACCTGGCTGATTGGAACCTTGGCTTCGAGATAAGCGGGGCGCTCGGGAATCGGCAGGGGCATTTGGCGATTCGCAACGCCGAACTGAATTTAACCAGAGAGCGGGCTTTGCTCCAAGAACAGCAGCGGCAGCTGTTACATGATTTGAGTAGCGCCTTTAGCGAAGTGGACCGCGCGTTTGAGGCGATGCGAGTCAGCTTCAACCAGCGCGTGGCCGTACAGGCCGAATTGGAACCGAAACGGAAACGGGTCGAGGAGGGGCAGGATCAGGTCTTCTTCCTACTCGATGCCCAGCAGCGAGCGGCCACGGCCGAGAGCGACGTGCACCGATCGATCTCCGATTACAACCGGGCGTTGATGCAGTACGCCTTTACGACTGGTTCGTTACTGGCACGATACAACATCTATCTGACCGAGGGTCCCTGGTGCGAGGATGCCCAGCGGCAAGCGGAGGTCAATGCGACGCGACTGCGGAGTGGCAAACTGAACACGGAATGGCTCGATACCTGCCCAGTCAGCTACGGCCCGTACGAGCAATTGCTACCGGGACCGGCGGCTTTGTCGCTTGACGAACCGAATCCTATTAGCGATCCGGAAATCATCCCCCTGTTGCTGGAAGAGGGGAAGGACTGACCGAACAGAAGAAGCCAGAAACCTCGGGTGCGGATATCGCTCGGATGTCCGCACCCCTCTTCTGTTATTCCGGCTTTTGACTCAACGGCAACGGATCTTCCATTTCGACCTGCAGTCGTTCGAGTCGGGACCGCAAATCGGCGATTCTCGCCTGTTGATCCGGCTGGTCGATCAGGTCACGCTCTTCCCACGGATCACTTGCCAGGTCAAAGAGACGCATCTTGTTGATCCGCGGGTAAACAATCAGCTTGTGCCCGTCGTGGGTGATCATCCGTTGATGGTTGGTGTAGGCGCCGTAAATCGAGTCGTAATGGGACGTCACCTCGCCGCGGATCAGGGGCACCAGACTTTTGAACTCGACCCCCTCCCGGGATGCTCCGGCCAATTGCAACGTGGTCGGCATGACGTCCTGCAGGTAGATGGGTGTCCTCAATTTTTCACCCGAGTCGATGCCAGGGCCGGTCATGAAGAACGGGACCCGCACACTGTGGTCGTACATGTTCTGTTTTCCCATCAGGCCGTGGTGACCGACCGCCAGCCCGTGATCGGCCGTGAAGAAAACGTATGTTTCGTCTGCTTGGCCACTCTCTTTCAGGGTTTTCAGAATCCGACCGATCTGGTCGTCCAGGTGCTGGATGATGGCGTAGTATTCCTGGCGATTCACTTTGACGTTGTAAGGCGTCCGAGGAAACGGCGCCAGGATTTCGTCCCGAATCTTGTTGCAACCGATTTCGTCGGGGTACTCGGCCACAAACGGCTTGGGCAGAGAGATCTTGTCCAGGGGGTAGGCGTCGACATACGACTTGGGAGATTGCCGGGGATCATGCGGCGCATTGAAGGCGACATACATGAAGAAAGGCTGGGGGGAAGGGCCGGCCATCTCGAGGAAATCGATCGCGTCATCGGCTACGATTTCACTCCAATGTTTGCCTCCCTTCCAGAACCCTTCCTTGCTCTTGTCCCAAGGCAGCCAGTTCTTGTCCTCTTCCGATTGGGGGCGGTGATAGCCTGATTCGGTCTGGTTCGGCATGCCGGGCCGGATGTTCCGGACCGTATTGAAAATCTTGTTGGCATCGACAGGTACATGCCATTTGCCTGTCATGTAGGTGTGGTAGCCAGCCTGTTCCAATCGTTGGGACCAGAATTTTTTGTCGGTCAACCACTCTTTTTTCAGTTGTTTCTTGAGACCGTTGGCACGCCACAGGAACGTGCCCGTGTTGAGCATCGTGCGGCTGGAGACACAGACTGCACCGGTCCAGGCACCCATGTTGTAAGTATGCGTGAACGTAATCCCTTGTCGCGCCAAATCATCCAGGTGCGGTGTCCGGATCTCCCTGTTGCCCGAGCTTCCCACGCAATCAAAGGCCAGGTCGTCGGCAAAGATAAACAAGAAGTTCGGTTTTTTCGGCTCGGGATCGCTGGCGGTTGCCAAGGGGGCCGGGGCCAGGCAGGCCGCACTCAGCAGCAGCATGACGTAACAGAAACGAAGGGTCATGATTCAACCTCGTCGGGGTGGGTGGGCGCGTCACTCGGGCGGCTGGCTGGGAGCCAGAAGGTAAAGGTACATCCTTTTCCCAAGCCGTCATTCTGGATGATTAGTTTACCGCCCAATTCGCGAATAATACAGCGAGCGAGAAACAGGTCGATCGTCAATCCACCCATCGAGCGGTAATTTTCCTGTTCCTCGGGAATCAGTTGTTTGATTATCTCGGGTTGGAGTTCGCTCAGGTTTCCGTCCCGGCCGGTGGCGATGGTGCAGATGACTTTTTCATCATCCCGGCAAAGGGCGATTTCAATCCGGGCTTTATCGTCATGGTAATGGTTGGCGTTCTCCAGGAGGTCCCTGATCGCCTGGTTGAGCCGTTCGGGATCGGCCACAACCCAGAAAGAACCTGCGGCCGGGTGCAGCACAATGCCCTGGTTCATTAAATCGCTTTGCTTGGCAAACTCAGGGACGAGTTCGGCCAGTATCCGGTTCAGGTCGATTGACTCGATCCTGATGTCCGCTTTTTCCTGGTTGAACCTGGAGACTTCCAGCAGGTCGTCCATCAATCCGGTCATCTGTCTCGATTGACGGTCGATGATCTCGAATATCTCGGTCAGTGAGTCGGGCAAATCTCCCGTTTCCTGGGCGTAGTAGATCGCATGGTAGATCGCTGTCATCGGGTTCCGCAGCTCGTGGGACAACATCGCCATGAACAGGTCGCGCTGTTCCACTTCGTCCGCCGATTTGATTTCTGCCAGTTTGATCTGATCGATTTCCGCGATCGTGCCGGTCCGACGCAACAAGTTTCCCCGATCATCGAATTGGGAATGCGTAGCCGCCTGCATCCAGCGGTAACCCGTGTTGGTCAGGGCGCGGAACTGAACCGTGTGGTCCGTTTTTTCTTCTTCGGTCAAACGGCGGATTTCCAGGATTTTTGGATAGTCCTGGGGATGGATGCGCGAATCAAACTTCCGGATCGAGTTGTCGAGGCTGCCCGCCTTGAGTCCCCACAACTGCTCGATATGGTCGGTGAAGAACCAATCGGGTTGCTCGGGGTCCGTTTCCCAAATGCCAATCTGGGAAGCTCGCACGGCCATGTCCAACCGTTGCTTGGCACGTTCGAGTTCCCGCTGGGCCAATTTGATCGACGTGATGTCAAAGGAGACCACGAACAGTCCCTGGACGTCGCCGTTCTGGTTGACGTCGGGCACGCAGTGCACCTGGATTTCCAGTTGGCGCCCATCCGCCGTGCGGGTCAGGTTCTCGTACTGGTTCGCATGGCCCGCCAGCGCTTGACGCAAGTAAGGCTCGGCCACCTGGTACGCATCCGTCCCGATGAACTCCTCGATACTCATGCCGGTGATCTGTTCCGCGTCGAAACCGAAATGTTTCAACCCCCCCTGACCTGCGAACTTGATGATCAGCTGTTGGTCGACCCAGAACAGGCAGGCGGTCACATTGTCCAGGATGCGCAACAGATTGTTCGACCGTTCCTTGAGATTGGTGACTTCCTGCGAGTACAGGAAAAAACCGTTCACGCTCCCTGCGGCGTCCATGTCGGGTTGGTACTTGTTTTGCAGGTAGCGGGTGCGACCCTCGATATTGACTTGCTGTTCCCGTTGCACGACTGAACCTTGCAAGGCCTGCAAGGCGTCCGCTCGAGAAACGGGTGAGTCGACCGCGTCGGAGCCATTCTCGATCGGGCTGCCAAGGTGTTCGGTCCGGGACAGATTCCAGAAATCGGCGAAGGGCTGGTTGAAGTATCGGTAAACCAGTTGTTCGTCGACGTAACAGATTAACTCGTTGGCATGATCCAGCACCTTGGCGATGTCCTGGTTCAGCCAGAAATTCGACTCGTTCGAGGGAGCTTGCTTGCGTTTGATGGGACCAGTCTCTCGGGGTTCGGTCATCTTGTCGTGATTGCTGGGGGGCAGGTCTAATCGGGTGGTTGGTAACCGACCGGCGAAACTCGATCCAGATGAAATTCCTTGCGACAAAGGGCTTCGTAATGCGTTCCGACATCGACCTGCTTGCCGGTCCAGACGCGGTTTCCCTGTTCGTCCAGCCTGGCATTCATGGTTGCCTTTCTGCCGGTTCGACAAATCGTCTTGATTTCCGTTAATTCGTCCGCCCAGGCCAACAGGTACTTGCTTCCATCAAAGGGCTCCCCGCGAAAATCAGTCCGGATGCCATAACACAAGACGGGAATCGAGAGCCGGTCGGTCACGAGTGTCAGCTGTAGCACCTGCTTGCTCGTCAGGAACTGAGCCTCATCGACCAGGATGCAGTCCACCTTTTCATTCTCCCGTTCATCGCGGATTTCCAGATAGAGATCGTCTTCCGCGGTGAATGTCTTGGCCGAGCGGTCCAGCCCGATCCTCGAGGAGATCGTGCCAATCCCATTGCGGCTGTCCAGCTTGGGCGTGAACAGCACAACCCGCATCCCTCGCTCTTCGTAATTGTGGGCCGACTGTAACAGGGTGGTGCTTTTGCCGGCGTTCATCGCCGAGTAGTAAAAATAAAGTTTGGCCATACGGGCTTGACCTTCCAGAAAGGGATTGCAACCAGCTTCGATCGTAACCGATTTTCACTGGTATTACATTTCCTCGGCTCGATAAAAGTAATTTGAAATGAACCCGTTGACCTCCCAAACACTGAGTGACAAACCGATCAGGCAAAGGACCATGCCGACGATTGCCATGGTTTTTTTCGTAGAAGTCAATCCCCAGAATCCCATCAGGATCCCGACGATGGCATTGATCATGGAAAACGGGGTCAGGGTCGCACCGATAATGGACCATACGCCGAGTACCAGGGCGCCCACTGAGCCCCCTGCCGCTGCCAGGTTCTGAAAGTTGACTGGCATCGGTAGCGGGTTTGGGAAGATCTCGGTAACCTCGAGCGGTTCGACCTGAGCGATTTGAGTGCCGGGCTGGGTGGCGTAGACCGATGCCTGGTCCGGTTGGACCGGGTCGCTGCCTGGCCCACCCTCTGGCCCGGGCGAATTGCCAGGATCATCGCTGTCGCCTGGGGCATCGTTGTATATGGAATTCACTGGTTCAGTACCTCGCTCTGAATTCTACCGCAGATCGTGCCAAATCCAACGACCTAAATCCCGCTATACCCGGCAGCAGCACCCGGGCCGTCATCACCAGGGAGGCGTTGTTGGGTCGCAGTCCTGCGGTGCTGCCCTCCCGCCAGCCGGTGGGAAACAAGCGGATCAAAAAGCGGGGCAACCGGGATTTTTTATTATCTTTCCAGCGACACGAGAACGACTGACCATACGTGTCATTCAGAATATTTATCTTTATAATTGCGACCCAAAGAGATGCCGACGCGAGTTCTGTTTCGTTCCGGCGGAGGGGAATGCGGCCGGGGACTGAAACGGTTGTTTCGGATTGTCAGGAGTGGAGAATTCATTGACCGATAACCAGACGAAGCCCGATCGCATATTCCTGGGGCTCGATCGACCGCCGCTGCTTTCGGCCACTCGGTGGTTGACGGAGTCGTTTGGTCAACACGATTCATTGGATCTTTCCAATCTGCTGATCGTGTTGCCCGGCAGTCGTTCGATGAACCGGTTGCTGCAACTGCTGGTCGCCGAGGCGGACCGGCAAGGACAGGTTTTTACACCGCCGACGCTGACCACGATCGGTCAGCTTCCCGAGTTTCTCTACACGGCCGAGAAGCGATTTGCATCGGAGCTGGCTGTCCGGATCGCCTGGTGTCACGCCCTTGAAAAAACACCCCGCCAGGAAATTGAGCAACTCGTTGGACCGGGTCGACGGTCTGGACTGGATGATTGGCAGCCACTGGCTACCCTGTTGGCAGGCTTGCACCGCCGTTTGGCCAACGATGCCTGGAGCTTTGCCAGTGTGGCCCGCGAGGTAAGGGCGCTGCAGGAGCCGGCCGAACTGAAGCGGTGGGAGGCGCTGGAGGCGATCCAGTCGCGCTACTATGCCCTGCTTGACGACGTCGATCTGTGGGATCGACAGGCGGCCAGAACGGTCGCGATCGAGCGACGGGAATGCCGGACCGAACGACAGGTTGTCATGCTGGGGACGGCCGACCTGAATCGTTGCCTTCGCGAGATGCTTTCCCAACTGCAGGTGAGACCCACGATCCTGGTGGCCGCGCCGGATGACTGGTCAGATCGTTTTGACCCGTATGGTGGGCTGTGTCCGGAGCAATGGCTCGACGGTCCGATCGAGATCCCCAATTCGCGTATTCGGATTGTGGATCAGCCGGATGACCAGGCCTTTGCCGTCGGTCAGTACCTCGGTCAGCTGGACGAACGATTTTCGCCCGATCAGATTACGATTGGCGTTCCGGACCAGGCGGTCATACCGCAAATTGAGCGAACACTCAACGCTCTCGACGTCCGGCATCGCAACCTGCGCGGCAAGCCTTTGTCCCAAGCCGGTCCGGTCCGCCTGTTGTTGACCGTCCGGGACTATCTTGAATCGGGATCGTATGACTCGTTTGCCACTCTGGTCCGTCACCCCGACCTGTTCCATTGGCTCAGTCAAAACGTAGAGAGTGAGAGCTGGTTGCCGTATCTTGACCGTTTCCAGAATGAAAATTTGCCGGATGAAATACTGATCGGAGGGGAACAGCCGTTCGGGGACCCGCAGCGGATTGGCAGCCGGTTCGTGGAGGGTGACGAAAAGTCGCGCGAGCGGGCCGAGCGACAGGCGGCGGCCGCCGATACCCTGAATCAGGTTCATGAACAGCTGGCCCAGATTCTTGGGCCGTTGACAGGTAAGTCCAGGCCTTTGGCCGAATGGACAAAGCCCTGGGGGAACCTGTTACTCCAGATCTACGGCGAACGCGAGATGGAGAAAGAGGACCGAGAAGATTCCCAGACGATTCGCGCCTGTCGTCGTCTCTATGAATCACTGGCGGACAAGCAGCAGGTGCCTGTAACGTGGAATACCCGTGTCACCGCGACCCAAGCGCTGGAGTTGGCGGTCCAAACGGCCGCCGAAGGGACGGTGGCGGTACCGGCCGATCCCCTGGCCGTGGAACTGGTCGGTTGGCTTGACCTCCCGCTCGATGATGCGCCGGTCATGGTGGTCACCGGGATGAACGATGAGTTTGTACCCGCCTCGGAGAATGGCCACCTGTTTCTACCGAATTCCCTCTGCGAAAAACTCGGGATCCTGGATAATAACCGACGCTACGCGCGGGATGCGTACGCATTGAATATCATTCACCAGGTTCGCGAGCACTGTCTGCTCGTAGTGGGTCGGCGGGATCAGGAAGGGGAACCACAAAAACCGAGTCGGCTGCTGTTTGTCGCCGATCCGCGGACCGTCGCGCGGCGGGCCAGCGCTTTCTTCGGTTACAGCGGGAAGGTGGATGCCCGTTTCTGGTTGGCCGATCCAGCCGATCGACCAGCCCAGCAGCAGTTGGCGTTGCCTCAACCGGAAGCGGGAATTTCACTCGATAACATGACGGTCACCTCGTTCCGGGAGTACATTCAATGTCCCTACCGATTTTACCTCTCCCGGGTCATGCGACTCGAGTCGGTGGATGATGCTTTGCGGGAGCTCGATGCCCGGGCCTTTGGTACGTTGGCGCATGATGTTCTGGAAGAATTCGGCAACAGTCCCTGTCGGGATTCGGTCGACCCGGAGGAGATCGCCGCATTCCTTTCCACGGCGTTGGATAAATGGCAGAAAATCCGATACCGCGGGTCACGCTTGCCGGCCGTTCGTATCCAGGTGGAACAGTTGCGATACCGGTTTGAGCGATTTGCCGAGTTGCAGGCCGAACAGGCGCGGCAGGGTTGGCGGATTGTCGCTGTGGAACAATACCGGGAGCACGAACTGCTGGTCGATGGGCGTCCGTTTACGATTCGGGGAACGATCGACCGGGTCGATGTCAACGACCGCCTGGGTGGCAAGGTAGCGATCTGGGACTACAAGACGTCGGATGCTGGCAAGTCGCCGGCAGCGGCCCACTATTCCTCGGACCGTGGTTGGGTTGACCTGCAGTTGCCTTTGTACCGTCACCTGGCCAGCCAGATCGAGGCCCTGCAGGGTTATGATCTGGAGGTGCCGAGTCTCGGTTACATCAAATTGCCCAAGTCGGTCAAGGAGACCAAGTTTGAAACCGCCGATTGGGATGCGGGACAGCTGGGCGATGCGGACCGACAGGCGGAAGAGTTGATTCGGTCCTTGCAGCAAGGTGTTTTTTGGCCGCCGGTAGCGACGCCGCCTCGCTACTCGGAAGCCTGGTCCGGGATCTGCCAGGACCACGTCTTCGAGCCGTGGTTACCGCCACATTCCGGGGGGGCGTCGTCATGAATTCGGAGCCCGCCAAGACGTTTTCCAATGATGTGATCCGCGCATCGGCCGGTACCGGCAAGACGTACCGACTGTCCAACCGTTACCTGCAGCTTTTGGCCTCTGGGGTTCCTTGCGAGAGTATCCTGGCGACGACCTTTACCCGCAAAGGCGCGGGTGAAATTCTGGATCGCATCATCCAGCGGTTGGCCGAGGCGGCGTTGGACGATGGGGCGGCCGAGACGTTGTCCGCAGCGTTGCAAGTTGAATTCGATACGTCCCGTGCCCAGTCGATGCTGGCCGACCTGATGGTCAACCTGCACCGTCTTCAGATCGGAACGCTGGACGGATTTTTCAGCCGGATTGCCCAGTCGTTCAGTTTGGAGCTGGCACTCCCCAATGATTGGAGCATTGTGCAGGAACAGGAAATGGATCTGTTGAGGGATCAGGCGATCCAACAGGTCCTGCGGGAGGATTCTGTCTTGCAACTGGTTCGCCTGATGAACAAGGGGGATGCGCAGCGGCGGGTTTCCGAACTGATCCGTCTGACGGTACGTGCCATCTACTCGATTTACCTCGATTCGGAGCCGGGTGCCTGGAACCAGATTCCCGCTTGTAACAGCTACCTTACCGATCAGGAACTGGATGAGCTGGTCGTGCAACTGGAGGGGCTGGAGTCGATCGATTTTCCCCATAGTAAACAGAAAGGGCAACTGCAGAAGGAGATTCAACACCTCGTCAACCGGGACTGGGATGCGCTGATTCAATCGAAGATGTTCGCTACCGTGGTCAGTGGTGAGTCTTCCTACTACAAGCCGTTGCCGCCCGAACTGGTCGAGTTGTATTCCCGCCTTGTCCCGCACTGCCGGGCCTATGTGGTGGCCCGGTTGATTCAGCAGAATACTTCGACGTTTGAACTGTTGAAACAGTATTCCCGGCGTTTTGAAGAACTGAAGACGGCCGAGGGGCAGTTGCGGTTTGACGACATTACGCAGCGATTGGTGGCCTACGTTGCCGCCAGGGAGATGCGGGCGATGGCCTTTCGAATGGATCACCAGATTCACCATCTGTTACTGGACGAATTTCAGGATACGTCACCCTCTCAGTGGTCCGTCATCAAACCGTTCGCACTCCGTGCGGCGGAAGAGGGTGATGACCGGTCATTTTTCTGTGTCGGCGATACGAAGCAGGCCATCTTTGGCTGGCGTGGAGGTCTGGCGGAGATTTTTGATGTGGTGACTGGCCAGCTGAAAGATGTCAATGACACGGAAAAACTTTCCATCAGTTATCGCTCTTCACCGGTGGTGATCGAGATGGTGAATTCGGTATTTGGTCAATTGGGAGAACTCGAATTCAAGAAACCTCTGGTCCAGTTGGCCGTCCGGCAGTGGCAGGAGCGTTTTGAAACCCACAAGACGGCGAAACAGGAGTTGAGTGGTTACGTCACGATGGAGTATGCCCCTGAAGCGGAAGACGCAGAGAACTGGTGGGAAAAGGCGGCGCAACGGAACCAGAACGTCATTCAGCGGACCGTTGATCTGATCTCCGGGCTATCTGCGCGTCACGCCGCAGATGACGAATTGACCATCGGTGTGCTGGTGCGGAAGAACGAGACGGTTGGCCAGTTGATCTTCGGTTTGCAGCAGGCGGGCATTCCTGCCAGTGAAGAGGGCGGGAACCCCCTGACCGATTCGGCAGCTGTCGAATTGGTGCTTTCGGCCATTCAGCTGATCGATCACCCGAGTGATTCGATCGCGAGATTTCATGTCTCGCACAGTCCCTTGGCAGCGAGGTTCGGGCTGGAGCCAGAGGTTACCGGTAACCAGCAGGCGAATGCCGAGACGGCCGTGTTGTCGGCCAACCCGTTGCGCAAAGATTTACTGTCCAAAGGGTATGGACCGACCATCGAGTCGATGGCGTGTGACCTGGTGGACCATTGTACCCGCCGCGAGTTGATGCGGTTGCAGCAACTGGTCCAACAGGCATTCAATTACGACGATCAGGTCCGCGGTGAACGTTCGCGCATCCGGGCAGACCGGTTTGTGGCCTACATTCGGAAAGAATTTCGGGCCCACGACCGGTCGAGTGCGAAGATCCGTGTCATGACGGTTCACCAGTCGAAGGGTTTGGAGTTTGACATCGTCGTATTGCCATTCCAGACATCGCGGCAAGGTTGGTTGAACCACCGGCCCGACGTGGTGGTTGACCGCCCGTCGCCGACCGAACCGGTTTCGATCGCCTGCCGCTGGGTGAGTGAAAACGAACGTCACTACCTGGCGGAACCGTTCCCGCAGATGTTTGAACAGGAACGTGAAGGAGAGGTTCGCGAAAGCCTGTCCGTGCTGTATGTCGCCTTGACCCGCGCGGTTCGCGCTGTCCACTTGGTCATCTCTCGTGGTGCGAAGGCGAGCGATGTATCGGACGAAGGCATTCTGTTATCGACCTTGGGAGCGGGTGCCGACAAGAATGCGCCCAAGGACAAGCTGATTTATGAACTGGGTGATCCAAATTGGTACCGGCAAACTCCCGGTCCACTCACGCCCCCCGCTGCGGATGAACGGCTGGATGAATTTTACCTGTCAGACGATGCCATGCTGACACCGGTCGGACTCGATCAGACGGTTCGCTCGGGGCGAGGTTTGACACGGACCAGTCCATCCAGCTTGGAAGGGGGGAGTCGTGTCCGTTTGCAAACGATTTTCTCCGCCCACGATCAACAGGACGCCCTGCTCTACGGTTCCCTGATTCACCGTTGTTTTCAGCAGGTTCATTGGTTGGAAGATTTCAAGGTCGACCGGCAGGGCCTGCTTGATCAGGTGAAACAAGTCGATCCATCGCCCGCGGCCTGCCAGCACGCGGTTGGCGATTTTGAGCAGATGCTGAAAACCGATTCGGTGGCCCACGTGCTCTCCCTTGACCGTTACCAACAGGAGATCCTCCCTGAATTCCTCGCGGATCATCCTGTATCGACCGATGCCATACGGTTGGAGGTCCAGAATGAACGGCCCTTTGCCGTTTACCATCGAGGAGAGCTGGTGCAGGGTTTTATCGACCGGCTGGTCCTGATTTACAACGGGGCCAATTTGATCGCTGCGGATCTGATCGACTTCAAGACCGACCAGGTGACGGAGGAGAATATGGGGCAACGGGTGGAGTATTACCGGCCGCAGTTGAATGCCTATCGGATGGCCGTCAGCCGTTTCTGTCATTTACCGATCGAACGGGTGACGGCGCGATTGTTGTTTGTCGCTTCCGACCGACGGGTCGATATTGAGCTGACCGAGGAAGAAACGGCCACTTGGGCAGGTGATTTGCCCGATGGCGACGACCCGGGTTGGGGATTACTGGAATCCGACCTGTCCACGCCAACGCCGTCTCGCCCCGACCCGTCGGGCGGGACGGAACCGGCAGCTGAAACCGACCCGCTGCCCCCCGGCCAGATGAAGCTCTGGGATGATGATTGATTCGGCAATCTTGTTAAGGGGAATGTCGATTTTTTCCAAATCAAACGGGGGTAGTGGTTCCCGATCCGGTCATTCGCTTGAGCCGGTTTTCATCGTGAATTTTCCATGGTCCGCGGCAGCAAAAGTGGCCAGATAGAAAAGCTTGGCGGCCGCAGCAATCTTCGGGTAGTTGATCTTGTCGGCCGTGTCCGAGGGTTGGTGGTAATCGGGGTGAAATCCACCAAACAGGAAGGCAACCGGAACGCCCTGCTCAAAGAAGTTGACCTGATCGCTTCGATTCCAAACAGACTCCATATCGAGTTCAAACTGGAATCCGACGTGCCGATTGGCAGCCAGGATCAGGTTGTGCAGTTCGGTATCGCCGCGCTGGCTCCCCACCAGGTGGATATGCCCCTCGTTATCGGCATCCGCATCCCCGGCTCCCTGGTCTTCGTTGCGACCCACCATGTCGATGTTGAACATGCATGTCATCTTGTCGACCGGCAGGATTGGGTGATCGGTATAGTATTTGGATCCAATCAGACCGACTTCCTCCGCTGTGAACCAGATAAATAGAATACTTCGTTTCGGTTTGACCGGGTTGAGAGAGAGCGCGCGGGCAATGCTGAGCACGGCCGTGGAGCCGGAGCCATTGTCATCGGCACCAGGGTAGATCGAACCACCTCGGGTCCCCAAGTGATCGAGGTGGGCCCCGATCACAACATACTCGTCTTTCAGTTTCGGGTCCGAACCCTCCAGCAGACCGACGACGTTGGGAGCGGCCGCCTTTTCCTCGCGAATGCGCATGCGGATCGTGATCGAAACGGGTATTTCAATCGCCGTTTCTTTGGCGCTCCAGTTTTGAGGTACTTTCAACGCGTTGGCCAGTTTGGTGGCAGCGGTCTGACGGATGGTGCCCGAGACACGACCGGCCCGTCGTTGTCGACCTGGAAAGATCGTTTGCCAGCTGGAAGTCGGTGTGCCGGCAATCACCCGCAACGTGGCGGCTGGACGGTTAGCCGCGATCAATCGAGGCGCACGGTTCAAGGCCTGTTCGTCGGCGCTGAACAGGACAATCTTGTCTCGCAGGTTGATGTTTTCCGGGATGGTTGGATCCGGCCCGTTAAAACGGAGCATCACGACTTCCCCTGTGACCGTGGCCTGATCGTTGTATGCTTCGAAACCTAGATTTCCTGCGCCGGGCAACTTGAATCCATCGGGTCCCTCAATCAGGCATTCACTGATGTCGGGAAAGCGGCGCGTAATGGGCATCATTTGAAAGTAGGTGTCCCCATCACCCACCGGCTTCAAATGAAACTCGGCCAGCTTGCCAGCAATCCAGTGGGCCGCTTTGAGGTAACCAGGCTGACCGGTTCCCCGGCCCTCAAATCTTGGGTCGGCTAATGTCGTAAGCCAGTTCTCAGCCTGGTCCGCCGTGATCGAGTCGAAACCGACCGTCAAGTCAGCCGGGGGAGGCGCGGTCTCTTGGTACTGGGCCAGCGCTGTAGGTGGAACGGGTAGAAAAAAAACCAAGCAGAGGATCAAAACGGTTTTCTCGTGAGTCATTCGAGGCATGGGAACTCCCGGGGTTGGTTTTCATCGTGGCAGGAGCGATCGGGTTCGACCAACGGCGTATGGGCCGACTCGTTCCCCGGGTCGCTCCCCGGTTCGTTCGCCATTCTAGCTGAGCTTGCCCGAGCTTTCGATCCGATTCATGGCCGCAGCTCGCTCTTTGCTCTGGGCCAGGGAATATCCCCCATTTTCTGGATTGCCGGTGCGTTCTGGCCAGCATTTTTGTCTACATTTTGCAACTCAGGCCACCCGCAGCGGGCAGGTAGACATGCTCGGCATAATCCATCACCATCCGATCGGAACTGAACCGCCAGGCGAGCGTATGAATGGAATGCACCATACGGCGGACCCACTCCCGTGGCAAACCGTCAATGTCTCGATGATAGAACATGGGCGCCACTTCATTTTCCAGGACCTGGTAGAGCGATTCGGCATCGCGCTGATCGGAAATTTTGTCGGAAGTGTGATGGGTTCCGTTGCCGATGGCAAACCCATTACCGCCATCGAATGCTTCGGCCCACCAACCGTCAAGGATGGAGAGGTTTAAACCGCCGTTCAACACGACCTTCTGTCCACTGGTTCCCGAGGCTTCCATCGGGCGGCGCGGATTGTTCAGCCAGACATCCACTCCCTGGACCAGGTGCCGGCAGAGATTGACATCGTAATCTTCAACGAATACGACCCTGTTTTTCAGCGCGGGGTCGTTTCTGAGGCTGGCGATGCTGCGGATAAAGTCCTTGCCGGGTTGATCCTTGGGATGGGCTTTGCCGGCAAACACGATCTGAATTGGGCGGTGAGGATCGTTCATCAGAGACTTGATCCGTTCCATCTCGGAAAAAAGCAGGTTGGCCCGCTTGTAGGTGGCAAAACGCCTGGCAAAACCGATGGTCAGAATTTCGGGATCCAGCACGGAACGGGCAAACTCGACTGCCTCCAAATCTTCCCCGCGGCGCGATGCCTGGTCTGCCAGTCGACGACGGATGAATGAAATCATGCGCGCCTTGAGCGTATTGTGAGTTTCCCACAGCTCGCCAGGGTCCACATCGAGAATCCCGTCCCAGACGGTCGGCTCACCCAGACGTTTTGTCCAGTCAACAGGAAAATGTTTGTTGTAGAGCGTCCGCATCTGGTTGGCCAACCAGGTCTGGGAGTGGACGCCGTTGGTGATGTGACCGATCGGAACATCCTCTTCCAGGCGGGTGGGCCACAATGATGACCACATGCGTCGCGAAACCGAACCATGCAACTGGCTGACGGCATTGGCGGTTCGAGAGAGTTTGAGCCCGAGAACGGTCATGCAAAAAAGTTCTGCTGAGCCGGAGGGATCAACCTGGCCCAGCTCTACCAGCGCCGCGGGTGATAACCCCAGGTCTTCGCGGAGTGGGCCGAGGTGTTCTTCGACCAGTTCAGCGGTAAACCGGTCATGTCCGGCCGGGACCGGTGTGTGAGTCGTGAATGCCGTCTGCATCGACACTTCGCGGACAGCATCCTCAAACGTCAGGCCGTCACTCTCCATGCGGTAGCGGATGACCTCCAGTGGGGCAAATGCGCTATGGCCTTCGTTCAGGTGATAAACACCGGGACTGATGCCGATGGCGTTGAGTGCCTTGACCCCGCCAATGCCGAGGACCAGCTCCTGGCGAATCCGTGTCCGCTCGTCACCGCCATAAAGACGGCTGGTCAATTGACGATCTTCCGGTCCGTTCCCGGCGACATTGCTGTCCAGCAAGTAGAGCGGAACCCGTCCGACCTGTACCTTCCATACCTTGATCTTGATGATACCGGTTTGGGTTGCAATATCGAGCAGGACCGGGTTGCCCTCGCGGTCCATCGCCGGTTTGATCGGTAACTGTTCCACTTTTGTGTCGTCATATGCTTCATGCTGGAAACCGTCACGGTCGAGTTTTTGTCGAAAGTACCCCTGCGCGTAAAACAGACCAACGGCGACCAGGGGGACGCCCAGGTTGCTGGCGCTCTTGACATGGTCACCCGACAAGACGCCCAGTCCTCCGGAATAAATCGGCAGGGATTCATGGATCCCGAATTCGGCCGAAAAATACGCGACGGGTTTGGCTCCCAGGACACCGGCATGCGTGGAACCCCACGTTTGGTGATTCGCCATGTATTCCTTCAACCGGCGGTAAGCCTGGTTGATGCGGCTGAACAGGACCATCTCATTGGCCCGTTCAAACAGGCGGTCCGGTGTGAATTCGCTGAGCAAAGCGATCGGGTTGTGATCCAGTTCCCGCCAGCGGACCGGATCCAGGTCGCGGAACAACCGTTCCACTTCCGGGGTCCAGGACCACCATAAATTACTCGCCAGGGCCATGCACTTATCGTAGAGTTCGTCGATGAACGTATCATCCTGGGGTCGGCGGGAGCGGGATTTTGCGTGCATGGAAGTCGATTCATTCATGGGTAAGGTGATCCGCGGGAAATTGGGGATATCTGGAAACAGTTCACCGGTTTGTATGTTTTGAACAAACAAATAAAATAGCTTGATCGCAGGATTTGATGAATCCCTGTTTGCCGTGGGGTGAGTTTGAGACGATCGGCCTGTTCGGCGTTGGTAGCTGGCAGCGGGGGTAGGGTGGAAACAAACGCCCTTGGGAGCTATCCAGAGGATGTCGTTTTCCTGATCGGCTTCCTGCCAGCAGTCGACCTGCCAACGTGGACCCGAAGACCCCAGCAGAATATGAAATGATCCAATGAACTCTTTCCAGCACCAGATCGAATCGCCCGACGATCCCCGGCTCGATGAGCTTTGCCAGGAATTGCAGGCTGGGGGAACCGGCCTGGCTACACCATCCGATTGGCCCCGCCAATCACTCGCTCTCTGTTCTGGCCACGGTGTCAATCGTTGGTTCATCGAAACTCAATGGGGCGGGCTGGATTGGTCGGAACCGGATGTGATCCGCGGCTACCTGAAACTCAGTTCGGCATGCTTGACGACGACGTTTATCATCACCCAGTTCGTCGCTGCCTGCCGTCGAATCGCCATGTCCGGCGATGACCAATTGAAAGGGGAGTTGCTGCCCGCCCTGGCATCTGGACAGGCCTTTGCGACCGTGGGCATTTCCCACTTGACGACCAGTCGGCGCCACCTGGCCAACCCAGTCCTGGTGGCCGACCGGGTTGAAGGTGGTTGGCGGTTAAACGGTTACTCACCCTGGGTCACTGGTGGGCAGGCAGCGAATCAGCTGGTGGTAGGTGCCAGTTTGCGTGACGCGTCTCAAATCTTGTTGGTAGCGCCGATGGATTCAGAGGGTATCGAGGTTGACCCCGGATTCGAATTGGTTGGTTTGTCCGCCAGCCATACTGGGAAAGTGAGATTTAATGACGTTTTTGTCGCCGATTCGAGGCGAATAGCCGGGCCGGGTGAAAACATCATGGCCAGCGCGGGTGCCGGGTCTACCGGTGGATTGCAGACCTCCACTCTGGCCGTTGGTCTCAGCCATGCCGCCATCAGTTTCCTGCAAAAGCAGGCTGGGGAGCGACCGGAACTGGCCGAGAATGCGACCGCCTTGCAGAGGCAATTCGATTACCTCTGCGAGCAGCTTTTGAATGCCGCGGAAGGAAACCCAACCTGTAGCCGGGAGGCCTTGCGAACCGAATCGAACAGCCTGGTCCTGCGATCGACGCAGTCAGCACTTGTCGCCGCCAAGGGAGCGGGCTACGTTGAGGGTCATCCGGTGGGCCGTTGGTGTCGCGAGGCCCTGTTTTTCCTGGTTTGGAGTTGTCCGCAGGGGGTAGCCCAGGCGAATCTGTGCGAGTTGGCCGGGCTGGAGAATTGATTTACGATATCCCTGGCAGGGATGATTGATCGAGTGGGAATTCAAGAAGGTAAGCGGAAAAGATGGCAGACAAAACCCTGGTGACCTGGCACGAGCACCGAGTGCAACGAGCGCGTGGGTGCGTCGTATGGTTCACAGGTCTGAGTGGTAGTGGGAAGAGTACACTGGCCAATCATATCGATTTTCAGTTAAACGAAATGAAGGCGCCCAGTTTCCTGTTGGACGGCGACAACGTTCGGCATGGGCTGAACGCCAGCCCGGAGCTTCTGGAACCGGACTATGGCAGCCCGTTTGCGGAGCGTTTTGGTTTGTCGTTTGCGGCCGATGACCGGAGCGAAAACATTCGTCGGATTGGCTGTGTCGCCGACCTGTTCTGCTCGGCCGGCCTGATTACGTTGACCGCCTTTGTGAGTCCTTATCGAAAAGACCGTCAGCTCGTCCGCGACACGGTGCTCCGGTCGGGGGGAGAAGGAGATTTTGTCGAGGTGTTTGTCGATACTCCCCTGGAAATTTGTGAATCACGCGATCCGAAAGGTTTGTACCAGAAGGCGAGGGCAGGCGAGATCACAGGATTTACAGGGATTGATGACCCGTATGAGCCGCCCGAACATCCCGAGGTGCACCTTTCCAGCGGTAGCGAGTCCGTGGAGGAATCGGCAGGGCAAGTGATCGAGTATTTGAAGAACCTCGGTAAGCTCGGTTAGTCCCTTGAATCACTGAGACTGTTTTGCACTGCGCCGCTGGTTACTGGATAGACCACGGGCCTGGTAGCAGCTAGCAGGTTCGTTCATTCTGTTTCCGGTTGCCTGGCTGCGGAACCAGGAGATAGAATTCCGTATGGGCTCCTGGAAACAATTCGGGAGACTCCGGGGAATTCCCTTTTTGGATTCAGTTTCGCCTGTTAAACGGTGAAACCCAATTCGCCAATCGGCAGAAAGCAAGGATGCTATGCAGATTGAGTCGGCGCGCCGTTATTCGCGCACCCCAAGCCGCTCTTGGGAAAAACGACGGATGACGTCGCCGGTAGTGACGGCCGTGTCCAAGACAGCCGCAGCCAAGATGGCCAGCTGGCAATGGCCTTTCAGAAGCCGCATCATCAGAAGCCGGATCATCGGAAGCCGGATCATCGGAAGCCTGGCGTTCTGCTTGGTGGTTCTGGCGTTTTCACTCACGCTCGCTGCGCAAAATGTCCCTATTTCCATTGAGAGCAAGCCGGATAAAAAGGCGGCCCTGCCTACTCTCACAGCTGACGAACTGGAAAAAATGCGGACCGATGTGTCGGCCAAAATTGAATCTTTGGAAATCGCCATGCGCGCTGTGGGAAACTCCCCTGACAACCAGTGGCTGGCGGATGCTTACGCCATGGAAGTCGAGCAGCTTCGCTACCTGGAATTGATCTACGCCCAGCATCAGGCCCTTCTGCTGGACGGGAAAGATATTGAATCGGAAGACGAGGCAATTGAGACAGAGCTGAAGCGTTATCGTGAACAGCAGTTGGCAACCGGTCGTTATGCGACGTTTACAGAACTCGAGGAACTGCGTGATGCGATGGAAACCCAGGCGGCACGGGTTGAAACGATCGAGGCGGAGATCAAATCGGGCGCGTCCTTGAAGAAAGTCGTCGACAGTCGTTTGGCTTCCAATGATCGTAAACGGCGCCTCCTGTTGGAATCGTACGATTCGTCGGACCCTTCGCTGGCAATGAAGAAAATTGAGAAACAGATCAACCAGGCAAAACTGGGCATCAAGATCAATCGTGCTACGATCGACAAGATTCGCTTGGAAAAACAGTACTATGAAAGGGAGCTGAAAGTCGCCAAGCGTAGACTGGAAACGATGGTTTCGGTGTATGAGGCGATCGAGAAGCATGTTGTTTTCACGAAAGATGATCTCGCACAACAACTTGTCAAAGTTCGGGACCTGGAATCCGAATTGCGTGAGCAATTGAAACAGATCGAACAACTCGACGAGGAGTTGGACAAACAACTGTCGAGCGGCCTTTTGGACGATGAGTCACTGACCACGGTGCAGCGAGCCGAGATCCTGGGGACGATTGAACTTTTGCGCGAAAACCTGCGTTTGAGAACGGCCTACGTCAATTCCACCTTGGCCGAATTGGTGGTTGTCCAGTTTTGCTGGAAGAAGCGGTTTGAAATTGCCCAGGAAATAGCGACCCCGGAGGCGTTGCAGGGAGCCAGGGATATCACGGAGACCTTTCGACAGCGGTTGCACGACGATCAGGATATGGTCCGTCTGCACCTGCAAGAGTCTCATGTCTTCAAGTCGGATCTGGAAGACCGGATCGTTGACGAGACGATTGTCGGCGACCCCGTGTTGCAATGGCTGCAAGTGCGACTGAAAGCGGTCGAAAATCTATTGAACCTGGGGAGTGATCGCCTGGATCATTTGAATGATACGGACGAACTGTTAAGCCGCCTGGAGTTGGAGCTGCAGGATGAATCGACGGCCGACTCGACGAGTGAAGCCTGGAGTGCCATTTACGAAAGCTGTGAAGATTGGTGGACCTATGACCTGATTCAGGTCGATGACGAGAAGATTTCCGTTGGCAAGCTTTTATCGGCATTCCTGCTGCTGATTATTGGCCTGATTATCGCCCGGAAGTTAAGTCGAACCCTGGGTGGCAAAATGTTCCCGCGGCTGGGAATGCAGGAAGGCGGCTCTCTCGCCCTGCAAACGATCATGTTCTATGGCCTGTGTGTGTTATTTACGTTTTTCACACTGGAAACCCTCAATATACCCCTCACGGTGTTTACATTTTTTGGCGGGGCGGCGGCTATCGCAATCGGTTTTGGGAGTCAAACACTTCTCAATAATTTCATTAGTGGCCTGATCCTGCTTGGCGAGCAACCGGTACGCGTCGGCGACCTGGTCCAGATCGATGGTATTCATGGCAACATCACTCATATCGGGGCCAGAAGTACCAAGATGCTGACCGGTGAAAACATGGAGATCATTGTTCCCAATAGCAAGTTCATGGAACTCAAATTGACCAACTGGACACTGTCCAACACCGATATTCGGATCAACGTTGCCGTAGGCGTTGCCTACGGTTCGCCGACGGACCGGGTAATCGAATTGTTGCAGCAGGCTCTGGAGCAGACACCGGAAGTGAAAGCCGAACCGGAGCCGATCATTCTCTTTTCCGACTTCGGTGCAGACTCCCTGAATTTTGAAGTCCACTTCTGGATTCACATGAGATTGATCATGGATGCCAAACGGGCTAAGAGCAATGTGCGGCGGAAGATCGACCAGTTGTTCCGGGAAAACGATATTACGATTTCCTTCCCCCAACGAGATGTTCATCTGGATATTGATCGCCCGATCGAGATCAACCTGGTCGAGCCGCATCACCAGAACCAAGGCCGCCGGGCAGCCTGATTCGCGGTGGTTGGGGCGTTCCCTTCGCGGGTGACTGGCTTTTCCTGCAATAAAAAAAGGCGGCGAAATCTTTCGAATTCGCCGCCTTGATTGGTTTCGGAAACCTCCCTGTTTACCAACCGATGGTCGGCAGACAGATGGGTGGTCGTGGATTGTAAGGTGCGATCGGAGCTGCACCACATCCATCGGCCAGGAAGTCACGCGGACCGCGGACTGTGTAGTAAGGGTAGGCATAAGTCGGTGCCGCATTTCCACCCTGCAGGCCGTGCATGCCAGCTGCGTTGGCCGTATGCGGGATTTCACCGCCGTACGGTCCTTGGTGGAGCCCATGGAGCAGTCCGCGAACATGCCCATGCGAGTGGCCCAGGCCTGATCCGCGGTGCAACATGCCGCAGCCGGCTACCAAAGGCCCGTGGGCTCCATGGCCTTGTCCTTGGTGGTGTTTTCCACCACTCAACAGACCTGACAGCAGGCCGTGGTGACCATGGTGCTTACCGTGGCCATGACCGTTTCCTGCTCCTTTACCATGACCGGAGAGGAAACCGCCAAAGTGACCTTGGCCTGCATGTCCTCCTCCGTGGCCGAGCAAACCGCCGTGCCCCTTGGAATCACACGCATTGGAATCACAGGCATTGGAATCACAGTCCCGCGAACAGAAATTCATGGTGACAGGTCGAGAGGCCCGTTTGGAGAACAGCCCCTGGCAATGGCCAAGCAGGCTGTCACAGCCGGAGGAATCGCAGGCGTTGTCGTCGCAGGCGGCATCGTCACAGGCGTTGTCGTCACAGGCGCTGTCGCACGGGTTGTGGCGTGGGCCGAACAATCCTTTACGACAGTGGTCGAGCAGGCTGTCGCAGGCGTTGTCGTCACAGGCGGCATCGTCACAGGCGCTGTCGCACGGGTTGTGGCGTGGGCCGAACAATCCTTGGCGGCAGTGGTCGAGCAGGCTGTCGCAGCCGGCCGAATCACAGGCGGCTGTGTCGCAGGACGCGTCGTCACAGGCGTTGTCGTCGCAGGCGGCATCGTCACAGGCACTGTCGCACGGGTTATGCCGTGGGCCGAACAATCCTTTGCGACAGTGGTCGAGCAGGCTGTCGCAGGCGGCATCGTCGCAGGCGCTATCGCACGGGTTGTGTCGGGGACCGAACATGCCTTGTCGGCAATTGTCGGTCGCACTGTCGCATGCATTGCCGCCATCGGAATCGCAGGCAGCATCGTCGCAGGCCGTATCGCAGGCAACCGGCCTGCTGATCAATTTGCCGAAAATTCGGCCGTTGTGGCCATTGTCACAGGCAGTGTTGCACTCGGAGTCGCATGCCGTATCGCCATTGGTATCGCAGGCGGCGTCGCAAACAGGAGTGTCACATGCTTTACCGAACAGTCGCTCCAGCAATCCATTTGACTTGGACTGACAAACCGTGGCATTGCTATTCGGTACGAACGAATCGCAAGTCCCATCCATAGTAATAGTGCAGCCAGTCATCGAAAGACATAAGGCTGTCAACGCGGTTGCGCTCAACAGAGATCGCATTGTTTGATTCCTTTGACAAAACTGGGTCGTAGTGTTGCGCGAATCGCGCAATCGCCGCATCGACCTGGCAATGCTCTTGGAATCCAACACAATCGCCTGTTTCAGCAGGGCGCGGGAGTGGCCCTTGGATCATTCGGGGCCGGTATTGTGTCAGATGCAGGCTGGGTCGATTAAGCATCCTCAATGTCGTTATCGACCAACCAACTCGGAAAATTGAGTAAATCAGGAAAGTTGGAAATTCTGGAAACTTCAGAGCTACACGATCAATGGATAGGACGCATAATAAAGTAACCAAGCATGACCGGACTTTTCTTAAGGGGTGGCGTCTTTGGAGAAATTGCCTGCTGAATCCAAGCCTCCGACTCAGCGTAACCGTTCAAGTCGGTTATCCTGGAGCCGGTTTTCGATCGAGTCGATTCTGGTGGTCACTGCGGTCATGGCCTCGACGGCTGCCGGGATCGCCCATCTATGGCGAACATCGACGGGAGATGTCGCCGATGTGGGGGGGTTTATCCTGTTCACCAATGTGGCCCCTTTGGGTCTGATGATATTGGTAAGCTGGGTTTATTATTTTTTGCGCAGGAGCAATCGCTAAAATTGGCACGGCCTTTGCATAATGTTCTTTTGGAAGTGGTTCGCCCACGACTGATTAACACATTAACTCAATGCGTTAATTTGCTTGGGGGCGGAGCAGAGACGAGGCAGTGCCCGGATTACTTGCTTTGGCAGGTAATCCAGGCCGCAATTGTAAGATATTTCGATTTCCTTAGTTCAAAGCCGCGGAGGATCAGATTAATGAACTCCGCGGCTTGTTCATTTTAGGTGTATCGAAATGAAACATGTGTTTTGTTTTAATACACCCCAGATTGGACCGGTCGTTGCCAAATTTTCTGTTATATTTAACCAACCAGAAAATTCCTGCTGATTCGTTTTGTAGAACAAACTTGGAACAGATGGAGGCGGTCCATTTCGGCCGCAAACACAAATGCATCCAGTGAAACTACAGATTCCCTTCCACAACTGCCTCCCACTCTGGGGCGCTTTGCTTTTTGCCGGTTTGATCGGCAGCTTTTCCGACTCCGCGCTCCTGGCTCAACAGGAAGATGATTCCCAGTTGCGGCAGGTCGACCAAATCAACAAGTACATTCGCCAGACTTGGGACGATTACGAACTGAAGCCATCGGTCGAGGCGACTGAAAATGAATGGTGCCGTCGGGTCTATCTCGACATCATTGGCCGGATTCCGACGGTTGAAGAACTGAAAGAATTCAGTGCTGATAAAAGCAAAGACAAGAAACAGAAGTTGGTAGAGACTTTGCTCTACGACGATGTTTACACGGAAGAGTTTGTTCGTAACTGGACGACCCTGTGGACCAATCTGTTGATTGGGCGAACAGGCGGGATGGACGACAACTCGATGGTCAATCGGGCTGGCATGCAGAAGTTCCTGCGAGACTCCTTTGCTCGGAACAAGCCTTACGACAAGATGGCCTACGAGTTAGTCACGGCGACTGGTAAGACCGCTCCGGGTGAGAACGAATTTAATGGGGCGGTCAACTTCCTGATTGACAAAGTGAATGAAGAGAATGCTTCCCTGGCCACGGCGGCAACGAGTCGTATATTTCTGGGGCTGCAAGTTCAATGTACTCAATGCCACAATCATCCTTTTAATGATTGGAAGCAGCAGAAGTACTGGGAAATGAACGCTTTCTTTCGACAAGTGCGGGCCTTTCCCGGCGGAATGCGGGGAAGCAACGCCGCTGCGGAACTGGCGGATCAGGATTTCAATGGCGAGAGTGGTAACATCGACGAAGCTGACTTGTTTTTCGAACTTCGGAACGGGTTGATCAAGGTTGCCTATCCTGTTTTTGTTGATGGCAGTGAGATCGACCGCTCAGGCTACGTCAATGTCGTCAATCGGAGAAAAGTACTGGCGGACAAGATCGTCGAATCGCCCTATTTTTCAAAGGCGGCGGTTAACCGGGTCTGGGCGCATTTTCTAGGCTACGGGTTCACCAACCCGGTGGATGATCTGGGACCCCATAACATCCCGACGCACCCGGAGCTGCTGGATTACCTGTCTCAGGAATTTCGCAGCAGCAGTTTTGATGTTCGGAAATTGATTTCTTGGATTGCATTGAGCGAGCCTTACTCGCTGTCGAGTCGACGCACAAAAACCAACCAATCTGACGACCCGCTGCTGGGCGAGCCCCCCAAGTTTTCGCATTTCTATCTGCGGCAGATGCGGGCCGAGGAACTTTATGAGTCGCTGATGGTGGCTACCCAGGCGGCTGAATCTCGCGGCAACTACGAGCAACAGGAAACCCTCAAGAGCAACTGGTTGAGGCAGTTCAGCCAGGCGTTTGGTACCGATGAAGGTGATGAAACAACCACGTTCAACGGGACGATTCCGCAAGTGCTGATGATGTTCAATGGGGACTTGATCAAGCGAGCTACGTCCGCCAAAGGCGGTTTGATTGATGGCCTGGTCAAGAACACGAAAATGGACGATAAGGACCGTGTCGATTACCTGTTTATGGCGGGCTTGGGTCGTAAGCCAAACCGGGAAGAGGCGAACTTGGCGAAACAGCTTTACCAGGCCCGATCCGGGGATATGCGGGAAGCACTGACTGACCTTTGGTGGGTAGTGCTGAACAGTAACGAATTCATTTTTAATCACTGAGTCATACAAACAAAAAAACAGTTCGGGAATACCGTAGCAACTAAGGCTCCCATTTATTCAAAATGGACATTGGAGAATCAAGATGAGATTTCGAACCCCTAGTGGAATGTCACGGCGGCACTTTATGCACCACATGGCAGGTGCTTCGGCCCTGACCGGTAGCGCGCTGGCCATGGGGCATAGCATTACGACCCATGCCAATGAATTGTCTCGGAAACGAAAGAGTGCCATTTTGCTCTGGATGGGTGGCGGTCCGAGTACGATCGACATTTGGGATTTGAAACCAGGCGCCTCGACAGGCGGTCCGTTCAAGCCGATCGCAACCAACGGAAATATGCAGATTTGTGAGCATATGCCGATGATGGCAAAGAATATGGACAAGATGTCGGTGGTCCGCTCCATGAGCACCCGGGAAGCGGATCACTCCCGCGGTCGTTATTACATGCATACCGGTTACGTTCCCAATCCGAATGTAACCCATCCCAGTTACGGTTCCGTGATTGCCCATGAACTCGCTGCCCAGCGACCCGAGTTGGAGATTCCTCCGTTTGTGTCGGTCGGTGGTGGCAGTGAAGGCCCCGGTTTTCTCGGTATGGCCTGGGCTCCTTTCAGCGTGAATGCCAGCGGCCAGGTGCGGAATCTCGACATGGGGATTACCCCGGATCGATTGACCCAGAGGATGCAGGCATTGAAGCTTCTTGAGACCGGGTTCATCAGTGAAGACCGCGGTATTTCTGCCAAGGAACATGCCAAAGTTCTGGACAAGACGCTGAACCTGATGACCAGTCAGCAAATGGCTGCCTTCAAGGTTGCCCAGGAGCCGGATGAGGTCAAGGAACGCTACGGTGAAAACAACTTTGGCCGGGGCTGCTTGATGGCCAGGCGTTTGGTCGAAGTGGGTGTTCCATTTGTCGAGGTTAACCTGGGTGGTTGGGATAACCACCAGAACATCTTTACGACGTTGGAAAATCAACGCCTGCCAACCATTGATCAGGCCATGAGCGCCTTGCTGGAAGATCTCGAGCAGCGTGGCCTGTTGCAGGATACCGCCGTGATCTGGATGGGCGAATTCGGCCGAACCCCGCGAATCAACGGGAATACTGGGCGTGACCACTGGGCGCGCAGTTGGTCTGTTGCAGTCGGCGGCGGCGGTCTGAATGGTGGGTTGGCTATTGGTCAAACCAACGAAGACGGAACACGTGTCGAGGGTACCTCGTACACGTCGGAAGACCTGATGGCCACGGTGTGTGCCTCACTTGGAATTTCATTGGAGACGACCTTCACCAGTCGCAGTGGACGACCGATGAAGATTGCCAACAGTGGAAAACTGATCAAGGAACTCGTTTCCTGACAGGGGTTGCCGCGAGTAGCATTTGAAACAACAAAACCTGGTCGTAAGGCCAGGTTTTTTTTATAGGTGACCGATAACCGTTTAGCGGGGAGATGTCTCGGTGGCAGTCACCGAGGCGACGGGTGACTAGAACTCGTCCGAGAATATTTCCAGCGATCGTTCGGATGCGGGCTTGGCCAATTCTTCGACGATGGAAAACAGGCGCGTTGGCCTGATCGGCTTTGTCAGGTAGCCATCCATTCCGGCCGACAGGCATTTCTCGCGATCGCCTTTCATCGCGTGGGCCGTCATGGCAACAATCAATGTTCGAGTGCCGTTGGTATCTGTTTGCTCTTTCAAACGGATTTGACGTGTCGCCTCCAAGCCATCCATTTGAGGCATTTGGACATCCATCAGGATTAAATCAAACTCGTTGGTCTCCCATAGATTGATCGCTTCGACGCCGTTGTTGGCAACCTCAACCTTGTGCCCTTTCATCTGTAAAGCGCGAAGGGCAAATTTCTGGTTGATAAGATTGTCTTCGGCTAGGAGGATATTCATTTCTGACTTTCGAAAGAGCGTTCTTTTTGTGCAGGCTTTGGCCCTGCCTCAAAAAGCTGTGTGATTGCGGTTTTGGTTCACCGCTTTCTGCTTCGCTTCTGAATAAGGAAGAATCGACAAGCTGGCAGCAACCAACCTAACTGAATTATACAATTAATCCAGTTCCACCTCTCTTTTTTATGATCCCAGCGAATGAAAACCTTGCTCGGTTTTGGTTTCCCGTTGGGGGTCGGGTTACGGGCTTCATGATATTGGCGCCGTACGCCTGCTGCTCTTTTTTGTGGACAGTCAGTCGGTCGAGTCCGCGGGACCTGTTGGAATAATCTATTTTCAGACAACGAATTTCTCAGTCGAGATTTTGTTCCCCTGGTCCCGAAGTAGCCCCTGTGAGCAAGTCGGCGGTTACTGCCGTATCGAACCGGGGAAGCGTCTCATCGATCGGCCAGGTCGCTTCTTGCATCGTTCGACGGTCGACGCTATCACTTCGCTCGCGTGAGGTATGTCGATTGCCTGGTCGTGGCAACTCGGTTGATTCCTTGAAAGCGTTGTGTTTTTTCACACGTTGCTATGCTGGATCGATAAGACTGGCATCGTCATATTCCCGGTTTTTGCTAGATTGTTGACCACGGCTGGAACGGAGCCAGTCCCCGGTTAACGTTGGGCGGAAATTCTGGATAAGAGATGGCCAAACATTGTAATTTAGTTAGCCTGTTGATCCTTTTACTGATGGGTGGATTGGATCGGCAGTCAAGTCTGGCACAAAGGGTCGTCACGTTGTCGCCTGCCAGGAGTCATATGCCCCATGATGTTTCTGTCGCGATTAACCCGAGGAACCCTGACAATATTCTGGTCTTGGCCAAGCGGGCAGGATTTAAGGGGGACCGCACAACGAGTCACCTTTTTTTCTCCAAGGATGTCGGAAAGACATGGGCAGAAAATGACCTGTCGGAGATGGGGCCCACAGGGTCGGGCAACGGTTTTATTGCATTCGATGCAGACGATGCGCTGTTGCGTTGCTACTTGCCGGTCAATCCGCAGGTGGCGTCCCATAAGAACTTGGTTGCCAGCCGTATTTTCATGAGGCGCGCGGCGATGGGCGATTATCAATGGGGGCCCCTCATGACGGTCTTTGATCACGGCGAGGAAAACCGACCCAGGGCAGGAAAGCCCTGGTTCGTTGTCGATCGAATGAAATCGTCACCCCACAAGAACAACATCTACGTTGCCTGGCCGCAGCACGACCTGCTTGGCAGCAACAGCCCTGGCGACCAATCGAGGATCATGTTCAGTGCCTCGTATGACGATGGCAAGAACTTTACGCCGCCAGTCGTTGTTTCTGATCGAGCGGGTGATTGCCGGAATGATGACCACACTTTACGAGGGGCTTTGCCGGTGACCAGTATTCGGGGCGAGGTCTACCTGGTTTGGGCCGGTCCCAGGGGACTGGAGTTTGATGCCTCGACGGATGGGGGGAAAACATGGAGGAAAGACCGGGTGATTGTAGAAACTCCCGGCGGCTGGCGGAGTGACGTGCCGGGCTTGATGCGCCATTGCGGGATGCCAGTCTGTTGCGTTGATCAAAGTGCTTCGGTCTTCAAGGACAGTATCTATGTCTGCTGGGTCGATGAACGGAATGGGGATAAGGATGTTTTTTTGACGACTTCGCGCGACCGTGGGACAACATGGACCCGGGTCCTGCGGGTCAATAATGATGCGGAACGAAACGGCGCGGACCAGTTTCTGTGCTGGATGGCGGTCGATCCCCAGGACGGTTCGGTCAACCTTGTGTTCTATGACCGGAGTGGGTTGCAAGATGGCCAGACAGGCCTGACCCTGGCACGCAGCGTCGACGGTGGCAGTACGTTTACCCAGTTTCGTATTGATGTGCTGCCTTTCAAATGCAATGACAAGGTCTTTTTTGGTGATTACATCGGCCTGGATGCGATCGGCGGCCGTGTGGTCGCCGTGTTCCCACATTTTGCCGAACATGATCGTCTCATCCTGTCATCGGTGGTCTTCGACTTTGTGCCGGGTGAAACCAGCTTCCTGAAATGATGGGGCAGTCACCAGGGAAGGGGGGATCCGATCCGGAGTCGTTGCCCGGTTAATCGGCCTGATGACGGATTCCCTGTTCGAAGATTAAGGGATAAATTGCTCCCACCGATAACCTTGTTTCCTGCCACCGGGAAATGCCCCCTCGCGTTACTATTTTGGTTGTTTGCCCTATGTCAAATCGACTTGTCTCTGAATCCAGCCCGTACCTTTTGCAGCATGCCGAGAACCCGGTTGATTGGTATCCCTGGGGTCAGGAAGCACTCCAGAAAGCCCGAGAGGAAGACCGGCCAATCTTCCTCTCCATCGGCTACTCGGCCTGTCATTGGTGCCACGTGATGGAACACGAGAGTTTTGAGGATCTGGAGATCGCGCAGCTTCTCAATGACCATTTTGTCTGTATCAAGGTGGACCGTGAAGAGCGGCCCGATCTGGATCAGGTTTACATGAATGCCGTGATGTCGATCCGGGGAGGCGGGGGTGGTTGGCCGCTGAGTGCTTTTTTGACACCGTCGCAGCAGGTCTTTTTTGGTGGAACCTATTGGCCGCCACGGTCGCGCATGAATATGCCCGGTTTTGACCGGGTCCTGAACGGTGTGTTGGATGCGTTTCGCAATCGAAGGGAAGAAGTAGAGGCTCAATCCCGGCAGGTGAGCGATTGGTTGAACCGGGCGGAGACGGTCGATGACTCGGCCCGGATTTCAGCGGCGCCCTTGCAATCGGCCATCTACGCCCTGCATGGCAATTTCGATCCGGACCACGGCGGCTTTGGCTCCGCCCCAAAATTTCCCCACCCGATGGACCTCGAGCTGTTGATCCGCCTGTCGCGACGATGGCCTGGCGAATTGCCACCAGGGCGACCAACGATTCTGGAAATGGTCGAAGTCAGTTTGAACAAGATGGCGCAGGGCGGCATCTTTGATCACCTCGCCGGCGGGTTTGCCCGTTACAGTGTCGACGAGCACTGGCTGGTCCCGCATTTCGAAAAAATGCTGTATGACAACGCCCTGTTGGCGTCGGTTTATGTCGAAATGTACCAGGAAACTGGCGATGTTTCCCATGCCGATGTGGCTCGCAAGACGCTTGATTACCTGTTGAAAGGGATGCGGGACCAACAGGGTGGTTTCTTCAGTACCGAGGATGCTGACAGCGAAGGGGAAGAGGGGAAGTTCTATGTTTGGAGTCGGGATGAGATCATTGACTGCCAGGGGGCTGAAACGGGGGAGCGATTTTGCCGAGCTTACAATGTCACCGAGGCGGGGAACTTTGAGGGTAAAAACATTCTGAACCTGTCTCGGCCGCTGGAGGTCATGGCGGAAAAAATGGGTGTCGAAAAGGAAGGTTTCCTGGCGGAGATGGAAGCGGCCCGCGAGAAACTCCTGGAAGTTCGCAACCGCCGCGTCCGACCGGGACTGGATGACAAGATCCTCGTCAGCTGGAACGCCCTGGCCATCTCGGCGCTGGCCCGCGCCTCACTGGCCCTGGATGAGGCCACGGGGAAACCGTATTTGGAGGCGGGGCAAGAGGCGGCCCGCTTCCTGCTCGATCACCTGGTGGATGAGCGGGGCAGGTTGTTACACACTTACCGACATGGTCATGCAAAACTGGATGGCTATCTCGATGATTATGCCTACTTCGTTGTGGCCTTGCTCGATTTGTACCGGGCCAGTTTTGACGAGAACTGGATCGAGCAGGCGGTCTCGATCGCCAGGTTGATGGTTCGCCATTTCCAGGGGGCCAACGGTTTCTATTTTACGGCCGATGACCAGGAACGCTTGATCGCCCGCTCCAAGTCGTTCCAGGACAGCAGTGTTCCCAGCGGCAACGCGATGGCCGCGCTCGGCCTGCTCCAATTGGGGAGGTTGTTGGGAGACCCTGAGTGGACGGATTGGGCCGAGTCCATTGTCAGGGGTTCCATGCCCCTGATGGAGAGATCGCCCCTGGCCAGTGGGCAAATGCTGGTCGTTTTACAGAGGATACTGGAACCCTCTGTCGAACTGGTTTTTTTCGGTTCCCGGCGAGAGGAATTCGCACAACTCGAAGGTTTGCTGCGAGCGCAGAAATTGGATAGCCTGTCGTTGATCTGTCGTTCACCAGAAGATGCGTTTCACAGCGAGTTGATCGACCAGGTCACGGCAGGCAAACAGATGGTGGAGGGCCGGCCTACCCTGTATATCTGTCAACAACACGCCTGCCAGGCACCGGTCGTCGGTTGGGAAGAGATTGCAGAATCCGTCGGCCAACTCGAGAATGCCCCGCTGCAATTAGCCGGTCGCTAATAAAAAACGCGTGGCGATGATTGCCACGCGTTCGATTGTCAAGTTTCTGGATTGTGCCGTCTAGAAATCCGCACCTGGGCCGAGCCCCTGCATCATTCCGCCGATCATCTCCTCGAAGCCGTCCGGCTTGGGGATCTGGATCATCACTGCATTCCCTTCGGCCTTCGCGTTGAGAGCATCCATCACCTGCTTGGCTGCTGCTTTTTGATCATCCTGCAACATGGCCATCCCTTGTTGGGCTTGCATCTTGGCCAGGCCCAGCAGACCGTTCAGGCCGTCCTCCATGTTCTCGGCACCTTTCGAATCTTTGGCGACAAAAGCCACGCTCAGCATCTGTTTGGAGTCCATGTCCATCGAGACAGAAAGTCCAGCCAGATCCTGTCCCATTTGGACCAGCCCCATCATTGCCGGTGGTGCCTGATCACGGGCCATACCCATCCCTTCATCGAACAGGGCTTGCATTCCGCCCACATCTGCCGCAATCCGCACGGCATCCGTCTTGGGCAACAGGTCCCAGTGGGCGTTCAGCGCCTTGGTAAAGACGTCACGGTTCGAACGCGTCACATAATCGGTCGTACCCAATTCAAACGTGTTGGCGTCAACCAGGTGGGCTCGCATGTTTTGCGGTTCGTTCGGCGGCGGTGCGATATAAGTCTTGCCATTGGATTCAACCGCTCGACCGTTTTCTTTCAATGAATCCAACATGGCGTTGGCGGCGTCCTTGTCAGAAAAAACGACGCGAATGAAAAAGTTGATGGGCAACTTGTCCGGAGGCGAAGGGGCCATCATGATCCCTTGGACCTTTTGTATACTAGCCGGCGCTTCCATGCCGCCATAAATCCTCTCGATTTTCTTTAAATCAATGGCGGTAGCTTGTTGTGGGGGCAGCATCTGCTGCAGCATCTGGTCCGCGCCAGCGTTGCCGACAAGTGGGTTTTGTCGCAATCGTTTCAGATTGAAATCGAACCGGACAACCGCGTTGTTATCGCTGGCACTCGATTGGCTCCACGCCTCAACAGGCAGGGTCGACAAGCTCACGGTGGCTGCCAGGAACATGCAAAAAAGATATTTCAGTTTCATTGTTTTTCCGTTCTCAAAGATGGTTGAGCTGGAAGACAGTCCGGGGTAGCAGCGGTGTGTTCGGAAAACTGCCTGGCTGTCGACAACATAATCTTGGAACCACACAGTGTAACGAAATAAAACCGGCTGGACAGGATGCTGTCACTCGCTTTGACCGGGCGCTGGGGATTTCTTGCGGCTGGCAAATTGCTTCAGCATAGCGGGCAGGAAGAGCAGGTCGCCAAACAGAGCCGCGGCGACGGTAATCGCCCCCATGGCGGCAAAGATTCTGTGAGGGCGCGAATCACTGAACAGGACGGTTGAAAAACCGGCTACCAGGACGATCGTGGTCATGATCAGGGCCGTTCCCACCGAGGTAAATGCATTGCGGATCGCCAAGGTCTCATCCCCGGTCTCCGCCTTTTCCTCGACATACCGGGTGAGAAAATGGATCGTGTCGTCCACAGCGATCCCCAGGCAGACGGTAAACGCGCAGACACTGACCAACTCCAGCGATTGACCTGAAATGGCCAGGAACGCCCCCGCCACGGCCAGTGGGAACAGGTTGGGCACGATCGAAATCATGCCAATTCGCAGCGAGCGGTAGACGATTGCCAGGACCACGAAGATGATCACAGTGGCCGTACCGAGGCTGGTCGCCAAATCGACGACGATCTGGTACAGGTTCATCCAGCGCCACACAGGAACGCCCGTCATGGTCAGTTGGAATTCCGGGTGCGCTTGCTCGACTTCCTGCAGGCCGTCTTCAATTCTCTGGAAAACAGGACCGTACCTGGCAATTCCCAAATCCTGAACCCGGAAACTGATCGTCGCCTGGCGGTCTTCTGGTGTGTAGAAAGCCCGCTTGAGTGGCGGTGGCAATAAATCCAGTAATGAGATGCGGTCTACGGAATCCCCTTGGCCGGGGAGGGCATCCAGTAAATTGCGAATGGAGATCGGGTGGCCGATGAGCGGTTCGCTGGCCAACAGATCGTCGACCTGGCGAATCACGTCAAGCAACCGGGGGTCATCTCCGGGAAGGTCCCGGGACCAGGAAACATTGACGCGGGCGACTTCCAGGCCGCCCATCGCGCGGTCCATCTGAGCGAGGGCCAGCGAAGCTTCGCTCCCGGTGGGCAGGGAACTGGAACGGCGCTCGTCCGGTTCCAGGGTCAAGGCGATCATCGTCAGGCCGAGCGTGACGAGGATCCCGGTCGTCGTCAACAGGCGGGTTCTGTGTAACACCCAATCAATGATCTGGCTGATTCGCGAAAGGTTCTTATCAATCAACCCGTCGCCATGACCGTGGTGGATGTTGCGGCCGAGCGGGCTGAGACAGGCCAAGGGGATACAGGTAATCACGGCCAGGAAGGTCAGCAGGACCCCGGCCACACAGGCCAGCCCGAATTGCTGGACAATTTCATGGTTGGCCAGCATCAGGGAGCCGAACCCGATGGCGGTCGTCAGCGAGGTCAAGGCACAGGCCAGTCCGACCTTGTGGACCCCCTGGCGGACGGCCGCCGAGCGGTCCAGCCCGGCAGCGCGGTTTCGTCGAATCTGGATCAGCAGGTGCACGCCGTCGGTAAACCCGACCAGGCTGATCAGGATCGGCAACACGACATCGATGAAGGGATTCTGGTCGAAATCAAAGAACTGGATGATTCCCAGGGTCCAGAATACCCCCACCGCCGGTGCCAGGGCGACCACCAGGACGGACGTCCAGCCCCGAAAGAGGATTAAACTCATGATGAGGATCAGACTGTAGCCGATCAACTGGTACTTCAGCTGGTTCTCTTCATGCGTTTCCAGGGCGGTTAACAGGATGGGGACGCGCCCCGTGACCATGAACCGGATATCGATGTCGGGGAATTCGGCGGCAGCCCGCTCGGCCACCTGGCGGAGTTCCTCGGTGCAGGCGTCGTCCGTTTCGATTTGCAGGAAGTCGAAGCGAACCATCAGCAGCATCGTTTGGCCATCGGACGACAGGAGTTGGCCGTTGACCAGCGGGTGCGCCTTGGCCTTGTCGCGGGCGGCGGCATACCTGGCTGGCGAGGCACCCTGTCGGGGCAACAACGGTTCATTCAGTCCAAAAATGTTAAGTACCGGGACTCGATCCATCCAAAGGATACTCGTCACGAAATCGAGCGACTCGAGTTCGTCCACCACATGCCGCATCGTGTCGGCACCTGTGGGGGTAAAAAAATGGTCGGACTGACAAACCAGGATGGCATCGGTGTCGGTCAGGCTGACCGGTTCGATATCGGGGGGCGTGTCCGGTTTTTCCTCGTCGGTGCGAGATTCGTTTTCATCAAAGGCCTTGGTGGCAAATCGGGCTCGGATCAAATCGGAGGACTGGTAACCAATCAGTGAAACCAGGCTGATCAATATCAGCAGGCAACTGGCCACCCGGGGCCGTAGGACAGTCCAGTCCGTTGCTCTGGCGAAGACCTGGTTCACGGGGCATCCTGCTAAAGGCTGAAGTCGGAAAGAAGGGCGACGGTTTGGGCTAACGTCGACGGGCACCCCGGTCGAGCAGTTCCTGGCGGGTAATCTCGTTGTCGCGGTTCAGGTCATATTGGCGGAACCCGAAATGTTTCATCGCCTTGGTGACCTCGGAACGGATTATTTTACCATCGCGATCCTTGTCAAATCGCTCAAAGAACTCATCTGCGAAATCAGCGTCCAGGGCTGTTTTTTTGGGGCGACTGCCAGGCCGACGCGGGACGGTCGCACCGAACGAAACGTTCCTTGGTTCGGCAATCTCGAAAAAGGCAACCGCCATCTCTTCATACGTCTGGTCGCCCCAGGTCACCGGAGCGGTCGGGTCCGGGTTGAACGGGTTGGCCTCCGAATTATCAAAGGTGGCGGTAAAGTTGATTTGTTTCAGTTGGGACAACTCGATCGGATGTTCAAACAGGTAGCTATGTTGCCAATTGAAATCGTACTCAGGTACCTCGACCGTGACTCTGGAATCACCCTCCCCATCGACGGTTTCCATCACGAAGGACTTGCCTCGGTAGTGCATGTGAGGAGAAACGCTCAATAAAACTCCTTGCTTGGGCAATCGCGACAGGCTGACATCGACTTGGAAACCCGGATCGTGGGGGGGGATCTCGAATTCCTGATCGAGGCCCATCAACGTATAGAGTTCATGCGTGACGTTTTCCGGTTCGGCAAAAATGAGGCCCACGCTGGTGATGTCATTTTCGGGCTGCCCGTTCGGTGTGTAATGTTGCTGGAATACGAACTTGGAGCCGGCCGGAATCCGTCGGGCATGCGTGTCGCTGACGGGCGGAATCGTCTGTCCCGGTACATAGGCGGTCAGCCAGCCGACCCCTTTGAAGGGAACGCCGTCGGGGGGCCGAATGAAGACGATCGAATGGTGAACCACCGACGATTGTCCCGGTTTGACTTCGGCTGCGGTGACCCACTTGTCCTCGGTGAACCCGGGGTCAACCACGAAATACTGGTATTCGACTGTTCCTTGCGAAGGCACATTGAACCCGTTCTTGTTCATGGGGATGACCATGTCTGGCTGACGGGGTAACCGCCAGCCCTGGGTGAACTTTTGTGGTTCCGGCAACTCGGCAGCCGAGCCGAAAGGCATGCCCGACTCGAGCCACTGCCGCAGGATCTGCTTGTCAGTTTCCGGCATCGTTCTTTCGTTCAACAACGGTTGGTGCTCACTACTGGCGTGCCAGGGTGGCATTCGGCCCTGGTCGACGACCTCTACCATCATCTCGGCCCAGCCCTTTGCCTCCTCGTAATCGGTCAGGGAAAACGGTCCGATTTCGTCTTCGCGATGACACTCGATGCAGTGACGTTCCAGAACCCGAGCGACCTGGTTAGCGTAAGTTACCGAGGAACCCTCAGTCGGTTTTCGGGTGCGACCGATCAAGCAGCCTTCGACGGCCGTTGTCGTTCGGCTGACCGGTTCGCCTTGGGAAATTTCACGCAAAGCATCGGACAAATCGTGTTCGGTCGCCGCGGCTCGGGCGATGCCGGGTGAATACTGGTTGTCGACGCGGCCCCGGTAAACGATTTTCCGATCGGGTGAAACGATAATGATCTCCGGAGTTCGCTTGGCGGACAGGAGATCAGCCAGGCGATTGTCGTAGTCCTTGACTACCGGGAACTGGATGCCCAGTTGTTCCCGGTACTCTCCCACTTCCTGCAATGTATCCTGCTGGTTGCTGTTGACCCCGATAAAATCGAAACCTTGGTCTGTGTATTGGTCAGCCAGCACGTTCAATTTTTGTCCGTAGAGCCGCGCCAGGGGGCACTCACAACCGACGAAACAGAAAACCTGGTACCGCGGTCCATCCAAGGTCAGCGTCAGCGGTGGACCGTCCGGGCGTGGTAATACCAGTTGGCCAGCCGATGGGAGCCGATCCTCGAGGTTGGAGGCCGGATGTTCATCGTAGCCCGGGCACGGTTCGATGATGGACCCGGTCATCAGGGTCGTGACCATCAAAGCTAGTAAGGAACGAAACATGAAGAAAAGTACCAGGATATTGCCAAGCAGGGACTGATAGAGTTAACTTTTTTTTTACTGAGCTGGTTTCAAAATACCGTCAAAAAAATTTCCCGACAACCGATATTTTGGTTTCCGGGGCCACCTGGACAGCCAGATCTCGTTAAAATGCAGAAAAAACAGAGGGGGTCAAAGATGCGTTTTCAGGGATTTACCGCGACACTTGTTCTGCTGATCATGTCGCCGTCGTTCAGTTTCAACTTGCTGGCTCAACAGGGGTACCAGTTGCCCCCGTCCTCGGTGGTTCAGATTATCGATGCCGATCCGGAACCTTCGGTCAGTTTCAGCCCGGATCGAAATTGGACGGTGCTGATCGACCGGCCCGCCATGCCCGGTATTGAGGATGTTTCCAGGCGGATGTTGCGATTGGCCGGCATGCGTATCGACCCGGCGGCCAACGGTCCTTTTCGGACCAGCTACAACAAGGGTTTGACGTATCGCTCGATGGCCGACTCCCAGGTTGGTCGTCGTGTCGAACTGCCGCCAGGCGGGAAATTGGCAACGTTGAGCTGGTCTCACGCATCGGATGCGTTTGCCTACTCGGTGGTTACCGATCGGGGGACCGAGCTGTGGGCGGTGGGTGGCCTGCAGACCACGGGACCGCAGCCGCTTGGAAAAAAACCGGTCAAGCTGGCTGACCGTCTCTCCACCGTAACGGGTGGCAGCTCCTGGATGCCCGATGGAAAGACGGTACTCGCCCGACTGGTCCCTGAGAACCGGGGCGCGGAACCGGTACCTTCCCTGACGCCGAGTGGACCGAATATCCAGGAATCGTATGGCAATAAATCACCTACGCGGACGTACCAGGACCTGTTGTCCAATCCTCACGACGAAGCGCTGTTTTCCTATTATGCGACGAGCCAGATTGCCTTGATCGATTTGTCCGGCAAGGTGACCCTGCTGGGAGAACCGGCCATTTATTCCCGTGTCCGGCCTTCGCCCGATGGCAGCTATTTACTGGTTGAGCGGATCAAGAAACCGTTCTCCTATCTGATGACGTATCGTTCTTTTCCCCGCTCAGTTGAAGTTTGGGAACTGGGTGGACCGAACGGTGACCCACTGAAATCCCGGCAAGTGATTGCCGATATCCCGATGGCCGAGAACATCCCGATCGAGGGGGTGCGGCAGGGGCCGCGCAACGTGGACTGGAAAGCGGGGGATGCGGCAACCTTGATCTGGACCGAGGCACTGGACGGTGGCGATCCCCGGTCCGAGGCTGAATTTCGTGATCGGATTGTCGCCCTTTCGGCACCCTTTGAAAATGAACCGGCCGAACTGGTTCAGCTGCAGCACCGGGCATCGGACGTTTCGTTCTTTGCCGATCCCTCTTTGCTCTTGACGACCGAATACGATCGGGAACGCCGCTGGGTGCGGGCCCAGATGCATGACTTGAAAACGCCCGGTTCGACTCCGCAAACGATGATGGATCGAAGCATCCGGGACCGGTATGGGGATCCTGGTCGGATCGTTTCCGTCCGCGACGAGACGGGGCATTCGATTGCTTTGCAGGACGGAGATTGGATCTATCGAACGGGTGACGGGGCCTCGCCCAAGGGTAACCTTCCTTTCATTGACCGACAGAACCTGAAGACATTGGAAACGGAAAGGCTGTGGCGTTGTGCCGACGGCAGTTACGAACAGTGCGTAGGGATGGCCAGCAGTTCGCCCGATCAGAAGCCGGTGATCATCACCCGCCGCGAAGACCCGACGACGCCGCCCAACTATTTCCTCCGTGACTTGAACGACGACACGTCGAGCCAGTTGACCGATTTCGAGGATCCGACACCGGCCATTCGGGGGATCAAGAAACAGCTGGTGAATTACAAGCGGGCCGATGGGGTGCCGCTTTCGGCGACACTCTACCTGCCGGCGGACTACCAGGAGGGGACGCGCTTGCCGCTCTTGGTCTGGGCTTACCCCAGGGAGTTCAGTGATGCCAAGACGGCGGCTCAGATCTCGGGCAGTCCCCACCGTTTCACACGGATGGGCGGGATTACCCACCTGACGCTGTTGACCCAGGGTTATGCCATCATGGATAGCGCCACGATGCCGGTCATCGGTGACCCGGAAACGATGAATGATACCTTCGTCGAGCAGATCGTGGCGGCCGCCCAGGCAGCGATTGATAAGGCGGTCGACATGGGCGTGGCCGATCGCGACCGTGTCGCGGTGGGCGGGCACAGCTACGGTGCCTTCATGACGGCCAACCTGCTGGCGCATTGTGACCTGTTTCAAGCCGGGATTGCCCGCAGCGGTGCTTACAACCGGACGTTGACGCCATTTGGATTTCAATCCGAGCGCCGCGCCTTTTGGGATGCCAAGGATATTTATTTCGGGATCTCACCCTTTCTGCACGCCAACAAGATCAATGAACCGATCCTGTTGATACATGGTGAGAACGACAATAACAGCGGGACGTTCCCGATGCAGAGCAAGCGGATGTACCAGGCGATCAAGGGGAACGGTGGCTCGGTTCGCCTGGTCATGTTGCCGAATGAATCGCACGGTTACCGCGCGCGGGAATCGGTCCTGCATACCCAGTCCGAGATGATTGACTGGCTCGACAAGCATGTCAAAAATCGGGCTGACTGAGTTGGGCTGACTGAGTTGGGCTGACTGAGTTGGGCTGACTGAGTTGGGGGCGAAATCGATGGCTATTGATTGGTCGTCTGTTTCAAAGTCTTCAGGTATTGAACGAGATCGACCAACTGTTGGGCGGTCAGGTTCTTATGCAGGTCGGCCGGCATCAGCGACACATCCTGTTGCTTGAGGCCCTCGACGTCGTCCTGTTGGATTCGATGAGTGACCCCCTCGGCATCCCGGATCTGGACTTCCGAATCGGACTCACTCAGTTTCAGCCCGGAAATCAGGTTGCCATCGACCGTCTCGACTTTCCAGTTTTCGTAATTGTGGCTGATGCCGGCCGATGGAAACAGGATCGACTCAAAGAGTGCCTCGGACGAGAGCTTCTTGCCAATCCCGGACAGGTCCGGTCCGATTTCGGTCCCTTGACCGTTGACGATATGGCATTTGCTGCAAGTCCCCTCGTTGGTGAACAAGCTTTTTCCCTTGCTGGCATCGCCCTTCAATTTCATCAGGGTGTCCAGGGTGGGGAGTGGTTGATTGTCTTTGGCGGCGGCAATCGGAAACTGTTGATTGGCCCGTTTCCTGAAATCTTGCCACTTGGAATTATGGAGAGCCGAGCTGATGGCCGACTCGAGTTGCCGATCATACTTTTTCGCATCGACCCAGCCGAGAATCGTTTCACCCCCGCTGCGGATTTTACCCATGGCGCGTACCACCGAGCGACGTCGCTCGAGCGGGTTCTCCCTGTTTTCAGCATAGGCGGCCAGGATGGGCGAAACGCGGTTTTGGTTGGACACGGCCATGTTGCCAACGGCGGTTTCGAAATCCGTGTCGTCCGACTCTTGCAGGAGTTGACCGACCAGGGCCTCGTTCCCGGATCCAAGCAAGGTGTTGAGTGAGTCGATGGCCAATTGGCGATTGTCGCCGACCAGGTATTCGCTCAAATCGGGCATTCGGTCTTTCAGCTTGAACTTGGCCACGAATTCGACGTAGTCCTTGTTCCTTTTTAGGGCATCCAGGAAAGGATTGGCGTGATCTCCAATTTCACTTTCCAGGTCGGTTGCGGGAAGGCGTCGCAGTGTCTCGGTGAAAACGACCAGATTGCGCGGGTTCGGACCGTCCAACGTGAGGATCATCCCCAGGAGTTCCTTTTGGTGTTCGGCCGGGTTCAGGAAATCGAGGCCGCGGAACAGGCGGGGCAGTTCTTCGGTCGGTGTGGTTGGGTCCTGGATGAACTGTATGATTTGCGGGAACGACTGTTCACCGCGGGATCGCCAGACGATCGGTTGGTACGCGATCGTCGGTTTTGTCTGTGTGCCGCTTTGTTTTTCCCCCTGCTTTTCCAGTTCGGCCAGGCAGGCATCCCAGTGGCGGTCAGCGGCAATTCCCAAGGCTTCCAGGTACCAGCGGTCCTGGCCATCAAATTGTCTTGCCAGCTCGGTCCATTTTTTGGCGCGGTCACGCTCACTGACTTTTTGGATTTGATTTTCGCTCAAGGCGATCAGCATCTCTCGACGGACGGCCGGTGACGGATCATTCAGGTCGATGTTCTCCCAAATGAAACGGGCGATATCCGGCGTGTTCGTTTGTTGGGCGATCCGGACGACGGTCGCCCGCAGATCGGGGTTGGCATCTTGCAAAGCCCTTTTCAGCCAACGGAACTTGGTGGACTGATCGGTGTCCATTTTAACCACCAACCAGAGGGCCCGCGCCTGCCAACGGGGATTGCTGGAATCCCAGATCGCTTCCAGTCCCGGAAGCGCTTGGGCCGGTTGCCTAAATAAGGTCTGCCAGCCGAGGTACCGGGTCGCCTGGTTGGGGCTTTTCAGAGCCAGCAAAGCCCCCTCCAGTTCGGAAGGGTCGACGTCAGGGACCTGGTAGACGGATGATTGGCCCTGGTTGGTAATCCGGAACAGGCGCCCCCGGGCGATATCCTGCATTCGGTGACCGCCCACCCCCGGGTCGTGCCAATCGGCGATCATGAGCGAACCATCGGGTGCGACACAGACATCGGACGGGCGGAACCACTGATTGAACTGGGAGCCGTCCAGGATGTTGACTGTCTCGGCGCTGAACCCGGCCCCTGATTTCTGGACGGGATAGGCGCGGACAATGTTGGGGCCCGCATCGCAGTGGATCATCTGACCCTGGAAAACGGGGGGCAGGTGTTCGCCCTCGTAGACACAGATCCCGGTCGGAGATCCGGCCCCGGTCAGCAGGAGGTTGGGCACAACGCCCGGGTCATTCTGATGCCAGTGACGGTTGGGAATGTCCTCAGCCCAACCGGAGCGATAATCCCGCCAGCCACTGCCGTCGATGGCGTCGCGGTACCCGTAGTTTCCAAACGGGAGAACGTAGTTGATACGAACCCCGCGGTTGCCGTCATCATCATTGTCCGATTGCCAGATCCTGCCAAACGAATCGACACAGACTTCCCAGTTGTTGCGGAAGTTCCAGGCCAGCGTTTCAAACTGGCTGCCGTCCGGGTTGCAGCGAAAGATCATCCCCTCCTGGTACGGTTGCCGACGGTTGTTGACTTCGTTGCCGGCGATGTCGACGATCGGATTTCCCTCGGCATCACTGATGGACCGTCCGCTGTTGCCAAAGTTGAAATAAAGTTTTCCATCGGGTCCAAATACGAATGCATGGATGCCGTGATCGTGTTGAACACCTGATATCTTGGTAAACAGGATCTGCTTTTCGTCGGCGACCGAGTCGCCATCCTGGTCGATCAGGTAGAAGACGTCGGCACCGGCCGAGACCAGCAGGCGGTCACCCAGTAAACAGAGCCCGTGGACGGAGTCGATATCTTTCCCTTGGTAGAACACGGTCTGTTTGTCCGCCTTGCCGTCGGAATCGGTATCTTCCAGGATCAGGATGCGATCCCCTTCCGGTCGGGCCGACTGGTCACCATTTCTCATCTGGTTCCGGTAGTTGAGGACTTCGGCGACCCAGACGCGACCCCGATGGTCGACCTCGATGTTGGTCGGGTTGACCAACATCGGTTCACTGGCAAATAGTTCTACTTCCAAATCGGGGTGGACTTCGAATTGTTCGATCGCGTCGGCCGGATCCCGTTTGGCCGGGGCTGCGTTTCCTTTGCTGGACCAGAGCCCGGCAGGGGGTGACTTCGTAAATACCATGAACTGGATACTGGCTGCGGCACCCCCGCCCTGGGAAGTTCCCCCATCGTCGATGGCCACACCGGACGTGAATTTCTGGTACCGGTGCCCTTTCGGTAAATCAAATTCAATCACCGAATTGGCATGTGTTCCGATTCCCTTCGCTACCACTTTTCCACCCACCCGGATCGGATCGTTTTGGTTGTTCCGGTTGGCGATTACGGTGCCGAAGTCAGTTTCCGCGCGGGACCATTTCAGCTCCGTCAAATCGAGCTTTCCCTGCGGACCTTCCAGCTGGGGAACGATCCAGGCGGCCCAGTCAAAGCTGTAGCCATTTCCGGCGTCAGTCACAACCAGGAAGAGCTTCTCGGCGCCACGAATATCACCTTCGATCCGTGATTGATATTGGGCAGCGGTCAGGATGGGTGATTTGGCGATCGGTTGTTCTGCCCGAATCTCCCGGCTACCGGGGATCAGAAAGAGCAGGCTCGCTATCAGCACGATGCCGGAAAACGTTCGGCAATTGTCAATATTCACACTGTATGGTCGCATCACGGTTCAATCTCGAATAAAACAGGTTGCTGACAGGCAGGTGGTTCCTGCTGTCCGCATTGTAAACAACGAACCGCTTCGATTGAAAGTAAACAGGTCTGGTAGAAACGGGTTAAACATGAAACAGAAACGAATCGGATGGTGCCTGGTGGTTGCGTTGATCAGTGCTTGGCCCGTTAACGGGACCTTTGCCGAAGATTGGACCCAGTGGCGGGGCAATCAGCGGGACGGGACCTGGACGGAGACCGGTTTGGTTCAGAAATTCGAAACCGGATCGTTGCCCGTGGTCTGGCGCCAGCCGATCAGTTCAGGTTACAGTGGTCCGACCGTGGCAGAGGGCAGGGTTTACGTGATGGATCGGCAGACCGAACCGGAACAGACGGAACGTGTCCTCTGCTTTGACGAACAGAGTGGTGAACCGGTTTGGACCTACCAGTACTCGGCCCCGTATGTCAATGTCGGCTATGTGGCCGGTCCCCGCGCGTCGGTTACGGTGGACGGAGGTCTGGCTTATTCGCTGGGTACGATGGGCCACCTGGCTTGCCTGGATGCTGCCTCGGGTGAATTGAAATGGGAAATCGATCTCAACCAGGCGTATTCGATCGTCGATTCCAAGCGGATGCCGATTTGGGGAATTGCTACGTCTCCCCTGGTCTATGGAGATCAGGTCATCGTCCAGTTGGGTGGAGATGACGGCGCCTGCATCGTCTCGTTTGACAAAAAGAGTGGGAAAGAAAAATGGCGGTCACTCAACGATCGGGGCCAGTACTCCAGCCCGGTCCTGGCGAAACAGAACGGTCGTGACGTCCTGGTTTGCTGGACCGGTGATAGCGTGGCCGGGCTGAATCCGCTGGATGGCACGGTCTACTGGAGACATGAGTTCAAACCTTCGCGGATGCCGATTGGGGTGGCGACTCCGGTGATCCATGACAACAAGATTTTTCTGACGTCCTTTTACGATGGCGCTCTGATGCTGGAAATGGAAACGGGCAGCATGTCGGTCAAGGAAGTATGGAAAGCGATGGGCCCCAATGAACGGCAGACCGAGGGTCTGCACTCGATCATCAGCACACCGGTCTGGATCGGTGACTACCTGTATGGTGTCGACAGTTACGGGGAGCTCCGCTGCCTGAATGCCGAGACGGGAAAGCGGGTCTGGGAAAGCCAGGAGGCGGTGCCCAAGTCGCGCTGGAGCACGATCCATTTTGTGCAGAACGGAAAACAGACCTGGATGTTCAATGAACGCGGTGAGCTGATCCTGGCAGAGCTTTCCCCCGACCGTTTTGTGGAGAAGAGTCGAGCCAAGTTGATTGACCCAACCACGGCCCAGTTAAGACAGAGGAATGGTGTTTGCTGGTCCCACCCGGCCTTTGCCAACCGCTGTATCTTTGTTCGCAATGACGACGAGATTGTCTGTATCAACCTGGCAGCGGGTGCCAAGTAACAGGAAGAGATCGATGAAAATCGGATTCATTGGTACTGGGGGCATCAGCGAGGCGATGATCCGCGGGATGGTCGGTCATGCCGGGCACCGCGACCCAATCCTTATATCCAGACGATCGGCGAAGCGGTCGGCCCGTCTGGCAGAGGATTTTCAGAATGTCACCGTGTTGGATCACAACCAGGAGCTGGTCGATCAGTCCGACTGGGTGGTGCTGGCCATACTTCCCGGTCAGGCCGAGGGTGTCATTCGGGAGTTGAAATTCCGACCGTCCCACACGGTCATCAGCCTGGTGGCTGGCCTGGAACTCGAATCATTGTCAGAGCAGTTGGCGCCCGCACAGGAGATTTGCCGCCTCATCCCTTTGCCACCGATTGAATATGGGGTCGGCCCGATTCCCCTGTTCCCCTGCCTGGAAAAAGTGGCTGAATTCCTGGGCCATCTGGGGACGGTGATACCGGTAGATGACGAATCGTGTTTTACCGTGTTTTCCGCCAGCAGTGCGCTGATGGCCAATTTCTTTGAGTCGACAGCCTGGCAGGCCCGTTGGATGGAAGAGCAGGGCGTCCCGCCAGACGAGGCCGCCCGGTACGCGAGTTCGTTCACAGCTGGATTGACGGCCTTGACCACGCGTTCAGATGCCGAGCAGCTGCAAGCTTTGAGTCGGGAGTGCCTGACGGTGGGTGGACTGAATGAACATGTGCTGAACGAAAGCTTGCAGGCAGAGTGGTTCGATCGCATCCGCCTGCCACTGGACCAGGTCCTGGCGCGCTTGAGGCCGGACGTCTGATGCGTTGCTTTCGTCATTCTTAACGAACAGGAACCACGGGAACGTCGAGTTGCCCGGTGTAGTTTCCCAGGAGTTTCTCGAACTGGTCCCGCAATTTGGCCAGCGAGGTCTGGGTCGCCGCCCCATGCCGGAGGGCCAATTCGATTTGTGCATTTCCCCCGGGGAGTCCCAGTTGGTTCAGCGTATCAAATATCTGTTTTACCTGGGGCTCCTGTCTCAAGCGTTGAAGCGCCTGCTCCGATTCCTGATTGACATTCGAGGCGGCCTGCAGGTGGGCCACTTCAAACCAGCTTCCGTCCACATGCTTGGCAAAAAAATAACCGTCGACCTTAACTTCGGGTGACGTGTAATCCTGGGTCATTCGAATCACGAAAACGCCGTTGTAGCCTTCCCGTTCGGCACCTTCCCGGGCAGTTTTCCACCAGTCTGGCTTGTCCTTTACCGGTGGCGTCCCCAGTCCGAGTTGGTCTGTCAATTGCCGGGTCAGTGGATTTTGCTGGCCCAGCAGGGGGCCGAGTAAATTCCTGGCGTCAGCTTGTTCGCCGGAGCGGAACAACATCGTTCCCGTTCCCTGGTATTCCAACGGGGGCCGAAAGACATGTTCGACCAGGGCGACCTTGGCACTCCACTCCTTGTCGGTTTGAGGGGTCGGGGGAAGTTCACGGGCCAGGTTGACCTGCTCGTTTTGGATGTCTACCTGTTTTTCTTCCAGCCGTTTCCTGAGCAGGGTCGTCGATGTGGTAGTCGGGTTGGCCAACTCGTTTTGCCATGCCAGGCCAACAATTTTCCGTCGCTCTGTCGGTTGCACGAAGACGTTGCGGACCTGGTCCTGGGGAATCACGGCGACGATGAACTGCGGTTCGTTACCCGGTTGGGTATTCCCGGATTCGATCCTTTTTTTCTCGTCTTCGAGAAACGTGGAGAGCAGGGCATCTCCAGCCCGCTGTTGGGCCCAGCGGTCGATTCGCTGCGTCAATTGCTCGGTCGATTTCTGGCGAGCCGTGACTTCTGCAGCTCGGTACAAGTCGTACAGGTCCCGATGAGTCCGCTTCAGCCACTCCCTCTCCATGGCTATTTTGACTTCTCCCCTGTCTGTTTTGCCTAGCAGGACACCATAAAGTCGTTTGCCATTCGACAGGTTGGCCACGTCGACTCCCAGTCGATTCTTGGGGGTCTTCGGAATTTGTGCCGTTGCGCCGGCCAGGAATCCCGCCGTGATCAGCAGGCAACTGGTGATGGAAATGAGCGAAAGACGCATGGTGAAACCGATCGGGGAGGACCAACTTGCTAAAAGGTATACACTCCGTTAGGCAATTGCAAGAAATGACCTGATCCAAGGCGATCCACCTCACAGGAGTCTGAATCGCGGCGGCGGAAATCTAAGCGCGCGGTATCAACAAGGAGAGGTGGTGAGCCGCGTGGGTCAATTGAAGTTGTCGCATCTCTTGCGGGGTCATATGGCCGAAGACGGGGGATGCATGGTAGTTCTGGTTATGGCAGCGGAAGCGATCGATGGAAGCCAGGTAGAGGTCAACCGCTTCTTCCTCGTCCAAATGCCCAGTCGTGTACGTGGTAGAAGCCAGCGTCGGAATCCCAGGTGGAATTCCTGATCGCAGGATTTTCCTTAATTGCCGCCGACCGGTCGTCAACTTGTAAGTCCACAGAGGGAAACGTTGCCAAAGAGGCAAGCGTGGGTACCCATCGATGGGGAACGTAATCCAGTCGTTCAGATGCAGAACCGACTGGGCCAAATTCCAATCGCCCGTTTGCCGGTATCCCTGCCTCTGAAGTTGGTGCAGATAGTTTTCGAGTTGCTCGAAACTTTCAAATACAAGATCGGGTTTTGAAGCCGACATGTGACTGCAGTTCTCAGGGGGTGGCAGGATGTTACTTGGTTTTAGAGAGTTTGAAGCTGATCGATCGGGAGCAACCGACGATGAAGACTCCAGCGGACAGGGACAACAAATTATCCCCCCAGGATTTCCTGGACCTTTTCTTTGATCTGGTTTTCGATTGCCCCCCGGAACATGGCAGCAGCCAAGGGCATCTTCCCGGCAACAATCACCTCAGTTTCTTCCACGATCATGTTCCCCGAAATCGACATGCTCATGGCGGTGAAAGCAAAGTACAAATTACCTTCATCGTCCCAGGTCTCGGTAACATTGGACAACTGGACTGGAGATTGTTGTTGGATGACTTGGGAAAACTTCTTGAGTTGTTCTACGACGTGTTCCCGATCGTGCTCGTGTGCAACAACAACATTGAATTTTGGCACATGGACTCCTGTTCGCGCGGGCGCATCACTCGGTGTGGAGCTGCCTTGTTGCGACGATTTGGAAAAGAAGGATCGGAAGCTTACTCAAGAGCTTTTTCAGTATCGTCGTACGATTGTCGGTCATCGGGGTGCCATAGAGGTAACCCGTCTTTTGCGCGTTCGGCTAATTCCTGGATTTTTGCTTCTGAACCGGGTAAGGCCTCAGTTGAATCGTATTGGTCGTCCTTTACTTTTTCCGGTTCAAAGTCCCAATGGCCTTGTCGAATCGCTTCCAAAACTGACTCTCGCACGGCAAGTTCCTTCTACAGTGTCAATGAAAGTACTTGGTAGATCTGCCAAGTTGATAAATGCTGGATGCCGTCGCCTGTTAGTAACTAACATCACAAAACTGCCTATGTCAGTCAACAATATGAAGTTTTTTAGAAGGTTGTCAAGCAAATTTTGTTGATTTGGGCCGGTTTCAAATTCGTGATCCGTTGGAACGACGGCGCGATTTTTTATCTCAACAATTCAAGGAGACTTGACAAGTCGTTCCATTGGATGACAGTCGGACAGACGGTCGACGAGTTGCGACAGTTTGTCACGGTCGAGTTCAGATTCTCGACCCGCCCTGCAAACTGCTCGACGTACGCCGATATAATCGGGAGCCATCTTAACGCAGCGTTTAACGTCGTCCTGAGTAATAGAACCAGCGACAACTGTTTTCATTCCGAGGTTTTTTGCCTGTTGGATCCAGCGGGAGAGGGTCGACTGAGGAAGGTAGCTGAAAATATTTTTTTTTTCTACCTTGGAAAAAGTATCGAACAGGAAAAATTGGCATCCAAGTTGCTTGCCAACTTGCATGATCGCCTCCGGGTGCGGTGCCGCACATTGCTCGTAGTCGGCATAGGAAACGGCGACCGGCTTCATGCCGGTGAAACGTCGGATCTGCATTTCCCAGGATTTTGCCCAATGGGAGGTTTGGTTCAGGCCGGACAAACCGAGCTTGAAATAGGTGAAATTTTCCGGGACATGCGGAAGTTCCTGTCTGTTTTCAATGTAATCTGTCAATTCGCCACAGGCGACACTCCGATCGATCCTATTGGTGGGATCCACAGCGCCGATCTCCTCCAGGTCCTCATCGGAGGGTTGACCGAGTGCACCATATTCGGGTGCTTTGACGTCGAGGATGCTGATACCACCCCGCAGCGCCACGGCCGCTTCGGCCGCATTCCTGACACTTACCAGTAGGCGGACGGAAGGCACCGGGAATCGACTTGGCTGAGACAACACGGAAGCCCCGCTATCCATTCAAAAAATTACCGTTTAGGCTGTAAACAGATTGAATTTAGCCCATTTCCTGTTCGGGCACAAATCGCCGCAACCTGTTTGATGACTCCATGACCGAAGAAATCAGTTACCAGACAATTACCTCTGCCAAGGAACTTTCCCTTTTTTGTGAGCGCAACCAGGGTAGTCGTTATGTTGGCTTCGACACCGAATTTGTGTCTGAAAACCGGTATCGACCGGAACTCTGCCTGATCCAAGTGGCAACCGACAGTGAAATTGCCATCATCGATACGCTGGCGATTGAAGACGTTGGCGAATTCTGGCAATGGTTGGTCAGGGGGTCCCATATTACGGTAGCCCATGCTGCGCGTGAAGAATTTCTTTTCTGTTTTCGCGACTGTCACCAACAGCCGAAGAAACTGTTTGATGTACAATTGGCGGCCGCGTTTATCGGGTTGGATTACCCGGCATCCTACAGCAACCTGGTTTCGCAGCTGCTGGGGAGTTATGTTGCCAAGGGTGAAACCCGAACGGACTGGCGCCGTCGCCCGTTGACCGATCGGCAATTACAGTACGCGTTGTTCGACGTGGTTCACCTGCGTGATCTGTATGAGGTGATCGAGGGTCGATTGAAACAACTGAAACGCCTGGCCTGGTATATCGATGAGGTCGATTTATGGATGGAAGAACTGGTCAAGACGGAGACGGAACCGCAGTGGCAACGGGTCAGTGGAATCACCAGCCTGAACACCAGGGAGTTGGCAATTGTCAGGGAATTGTGGATCTGCCGGGATGCCGAAGCGGCGCGCAGGAATCGAGCGCCCAAACGGGTGATCCCGGATGACCTGATCGTTGAGTTGGCCAAGCGAGGTTCTTCATCGGTTAGCAGTTTCAAGGCGATACGGGGTTTTGAAAACCGTGTGACCCGAGGCATTTCCCGGGAGATTTCTGAAGCGATCGAAAAGGCGAACGGCATGGCCAAGTCGGAATTGCCAAGGAAACTGCCGCGCGGCAAATCGATGAACCTGGGCCTGTTGGGGCAGTTTCTTTCCACGGCGTTGACGGTCGTTTGCCGAGATCAACAGATATCGCCGGCTATCGTTGGCACGGCCAGCGATGTCAGGAAAATGGCTGCCTGGCGCCTTGGTTTACTCAAGATGGATGAACCTCCCAGTCTGGTTCAAGGCTGGCGGGCGGAAATTGTGGGCCAGCTGATTGACCAGGTTCTCAACGGTGCCATTGCCATTCGGGTGGGCGATCCAAAATCCGACACTCCACTGGTAATTGAGTACCTGAGTGATCCGGGCACCATGGGAGAATGATCACGGCTGCGAATCATCGAATGGCAGTCGGTTTGCGAAGAGTCGACATCCGCCCGGAGACAGGTCGGAGTTTAGACGATCAACAGGCTTTCGAGGAGCAATCGCATTTTGCGCATTTCTCCCATGTGATCCAGTTCCGGTTTCGGTTCGATATCGACGATCAGGCCCCGGTCATATCGTAGTTTGCGCAACTGGTTGATCAATTTGCCATAATCGATCACACCTTGTCCTACGCGAACTTGGATTTCGTCCCGGGTGGAATCACGAAAATAAACGGCCTGGAAATAAGGCATCAGTTTGTCACAGTCAACCGGCTTGTCCGCTTTGTAAATGTACTGGCTGGGATCAAACGAGAGTCCGAGCCCTTTCACGTGACCGCAAATGACGGAGACCTGGTCCGGGTCACCGGAAAGATGTCCGTATTCACTCTGCATGCCAACACGAACACCATGCTGCTCGGCAATCGCGACGAGCTTTTTGAATTTCTCGACTTCTTCGTTGAAGGGTGTGCCATGGACACCCGAGCGGACCGTGAGAGTAACGACTCGGTTCAACTTGGCCATTTTGCAACAGGCCGTGAAGATATCGAAATATTCCTGTCCCTGCTGGGCAATGTCGAGTGTGTAACCCGACACACTTAAACGGCGGGTAGCACTTGCCAGTTCTACGGCTTGCTGAAAATCTTCGATGGCCAGGGTGGGGCTGAAATGCCCCGTCGTTTCGTCCATGCATAATTCGATGGAGGTAAACTCCAAGTCGACGATTTTTTCGATCGCGTCGGCAAGGTCCAGGTTCTTGAAACAACGAGTTGATGCGGCGACAAACAAACGCAACTCCCTTGCTTACCACAGTTTCCGAGTGAAATATCCTTCATGCAGTCGCGTAGCTTAAGTAGGTTGGGGATATTTGGCAACACCAATGTCGCGTATGATGGTAGGCCGCCTCTGGTGGGTTCGCAGACGCCAACGACTGGACGTAAATTACGGGAAGTTGGCTGTTTGACGATGGATTCGCAGATATTCAAGCCATTCTTACAGGAGTCGCTTTGGTGAAACAAATTTTTTTACTACCGTTTATCGTCGTTTTGATTTCGGGCCTGATTTATCAGGGTTCCGAACTGTTGGCCCAATCACCGGAAGGGGCCGTTGGGGAAGAAAAAGAACCTGACGCCGTCATGCAAAGGCGCTACAGAAATTTCAAGGAACGGTTATCGGGAACAAAATTGACGGGGAAATTCACGGTCACCAGTGAACCTGGCCAGGACCTGACGTCCGAAACCTACGAAATCCTCGAGGTCGAAAAGATGGAAGAGGGGGATTTCTGGAGGATTACTGCCCGTATCAAGTACGGCAAAAACGACGTGACCGTGCCGCTTGCCATCCAGGTGAAATGGGCTGGCAACACGCCGGTGATGACCGTCGACAGCCTGTTTGTGCCGGGGCTTGGCACGTTTGATGCCCGTGTTGTTTTCCGCAAGAACAAGTACGCCGGAACCTGGGCTCACGGCGACGTGGGTGGCCATCTGTTTGGTACGTTTGAGAAGACCAAACCGGAGCCATCCAAAAAGGAATAATCGCCTCAACCAGTTGGTCGCTGAACCCCTGCGTTTGGGCACCGCGTGTGGCGAATCATGTTGCAGGTGAGGCCAGCCAGGCTGCTCCACTTGCCGAGGCCACCAAAAATTTGCCTGTGCGGAGCGAGTGACGCAACTAATCGTTTTGCCCGTTCACCGCCAGGCTGCCGGCAATGCTGAACAGGGAGGCCGCAGCAATCGCTGCGGTTTCAATGCGTAATGTCGTGGTTCCAAGCCGGAGGGGCGCCCACCCTGCCCGTCCGGCGTCCTCGATCTCCTGCGAGGTAAAACCACCTTCGGGTCCAATGGACAAAGATACGGACTTGGCTGTCTGGGCCCGTCTGGCCGCGTCGGTAACGCTGGCTTGCGGGGCGCGGGGGTCTGCCAGGAATCTGGGGCCCTCGGTTGGCCGTTGAATCCAGTCCTTAAACGAAACGGCCGGTTCCACCTGCATCAGTTGATTCCGTCCAGACTGCTTGCTTGCCTCCTCGATCCAACGCTCGATTTTCTCCATGGACCGGGGCTGGATTTTAACCACGGATCGTTCGGTGAGCAGGGGAACCAGTTTGTTGACTCCGAGTTCGACCAGTTTTTCGATCATGAACTTCTGGCGATCCCCCTTGGGAAAGGCGACCGCCAAGGTTGAGCGGACTTCCGGTTCCCGGGAGACTTCGTTTACTGATTGAATCGAAATGGTGACGGATTTCCGGTCCAGTTCCGTGATGCTCCCTTGGTATTCGCGGTTCGTGCCGTCAAACAGGGTGACCGAATCTCCCGCTTTCATCCGCATGACGTTGATCATGTGATGGGCCGATTCCCCAGTAATCAGACAACGATCGGCAACGGGTGGTTTTACAAAAAATCGGTTCGCCATCGATTCAACTCGGTTGATCTGGTGTAATGCTGGTTTCCGGTTAGAATGACCGAATCTCCAGACCCGAACTCAAAATGGCCACCGGTTTTGGGCCGGCCAGGCCATGAATCGAGCCCACATGGTAGAAGTAGTTTATCCACAGGAACACGGGAAAACAGTCCGGGTTGAGTTGCGCGACCCGTATTGGGCTGCTTTTCTGGCCTGGATGTGGCCGGGCGCAGGTCATATTTACCAGCGTCGGTACGGCAAGGGCCTGCTGTTCATGGTCTGTATTTTGAGCATTTTCATTTTCGGCTTGTGGCTGGGACGGGGCCGGGTTGTCTACGCCTCCTTTGAACGGGGGGACTTCCGCTGGCAGTATATTTGTCAACTGGGAGCCGGGTTGGTTGCACTGCCGGCAATTGTGCAGTCGGTAAAGACCAGGGATGGTGGCGATCCGTTCCTGGTGCTTTGCGAGCGTTACCCCGAGGGCAGCGGGATGGGCAAGTCATTCCGGCAAATTCCTCCCGACGTCGTTGACAGCGGGAGCGGGCTTCCCAGCAGGACGTACAAGGATGGTTTCATGGCCCCCCCTGCTGGTCCCATTGACCAGAATGAGGTTGATGTTCTGGGGATGTGGCATTTTGAAATGAAACACATGTTCGAGATGGGAACACTGTATTGCGTGATTGCAGGTTTGCTGAATCTATTGGCCATTTACGATGCCTTTACCGGCCCCGCCATTTTGACAGCCGAACAGAGAGAGAAGATCGAAGCCAAGAAGAAGAAAAAAAAGGGAGCGGTTGATGCGCCGGATAGGGCCGGTGATACCTCGCAAAGGAGCGGATCTTGAACGAGCTGATAGAAATCTTGCCATTGGCCAACTCGTTGGCCAAAATTTGGTTTGCCCTGCCGTTGGTGATTGCGATCAGTCTGGTTTATGGAGCGACACGCCATGAATACATGTCTGACATTGTGATACAATCCTACCGGTCGTTGATCTGGGTCGTCGGGTTCATGGCGATTATTTTTGCCATTATTTTTCTGGCGGGTTTCTGGAATTAGGCTTCCTGATCGGCTGCCCTGTTTTCTTCTGGTGGTTCTTCCTTGACCAGTTGGCTGATTCCCTTGAATTCCGGCGAGTCGGAACCGACGCACAATTCGAAGAGTACCATTTCCGTGGTCACCAGAGTGGCCCCGCTCGTTTCCAGACGGCACAAGGCCGTCTCGTGGTCGACCTGGTACCGGGAACTGATCGCATCGACCGGGAGGAAAACATCAAAGCCCTGGCTCATCAGGTCGAGGGCGGACTGCATGATGCAGACGTGGGACTCCACCCCTGTCAGGATCAGGTTTTGAATGCCGCTCTCTTTGAGCTGTTCAAAAACGGAGGCCAGCTCCCGCACGCTGAACATGGTTTTTTCCAGGAATGGCGAGCCGGCATCCTGTAGCAGGGATGAGAGCGAAGCAATCGTGTTGCCCAGGCCAGCCGGGTATTGCTCGGTGGTGACGACCGGGATCTCCAGCAGGCGACATCCCTGTGCCAGGCGACCGATATTCCAGCAACATAAAACATGGTTGTCGATCAGGGGAAGCAGTTTTTCTTGCACATCAATGACCACCAATGCCGTCTGTTTGCGGTTCATCATGAGAGGGCTGCGAGGCGCGTCACTTTTGCTGTTTTCTGTCATGGGGGTATTCCGGTTAGGTGGTTTGCGAGACACCAATATAGTGTTGCCGGGGGGGCCGTTGCATAGGTGGCTGATTTTCGGTCACCCAGCATTGTCGCGAGGAAGACCCTTGAGTGGCCTAGAGAAAGGGGCTCAAATGATAGAGAATAGAGGGATAAAAACCGGTGGGAACAGCAAAATGAAAATTCACGCCACGACGATATTGACCGTTGAACACGAGGGCACGGTTGCCATGGGTGGCGATGGGCAAGTGACGCTGGGCAACGCCGTCATGAAGACGGACGCGATGAAAATCCGCAAGTTGCTCGGGGGCCGTGTCCTGTGCGGTTTTGCCGGTAGCAGTGCCGACGCTTTTGCTCTGTTGGAGCGATTTGAACAACAGCTGAAAGATTCTCCTGAAAACATTCCCCGGGCCGCGACGGAGCTGGCCCGCCAATGGCGAACCGACAAGGCGTTGCGACAGCTGGAAGCTCTTTTGACCGTCACCGACGGGAAAAACACACTGCTTGTCAGTGGTACGGGAGATGTCATTCAGCCGACTGATGGGATTGTGGGAATCGGTTCAGGCGGTAACTATGCGATTGCAGCAGCGCGTGCTTTGAAGGAACACAGTCAATTGTCCGCCCCCGAGATCGTGGTGGAATCATTGAAGATTGCCGGTAGTATCGACATCTATACGAACACGAATATTGTTGTGGAAACTCTCCAGATGCTGGACGCCTAATGGTTGGTTGACCTTCTGGATCAGAATCATTTCAAGTTGAAGATCATGTTTGGATTAAAGAGAAAAGCCCAGACGCCCCGCGAACTGGTCAAGCAACTGGACCGTTATATTGTCGGACAGGCGCGGGCCAAGCGCGCTGTGTCGATTGCGATTCGCAACCGCTGGAGGCGGCAGCAATTGTCGGAAGACTTGAGAGGCGAAGTCGCGCCCAAGAACATTCTGATGATTGGCTCGACAGGTGTAGGAAAGACAGAGATAGCTCGGCGTCTGGCAAAACTTACCGATGCGCCGTTCATCAAGGTCGAGGCGACCAAGTACACCGAGGTCGGATATTACGGCCGGGACGTGGAGAGTATGGTTCGAGAGCTGGTCGAGAATTCCATCTCGTTAATCCGGGCCGCCGAAAAGAAACGTGTCGAAACCTTGGCTCGAGACCGAACGGATGACAAGTTGTTGGACCTGCTCGCGCCACGTCCCAAGGCTTATGAATTTCAGCCTGCCGGAAACGGGGATGGACCGGTACCGGATGCCGCTCCCGTTGAGTTGGAGACCGATTCCTATGAACGTACGCGAGCCAAAATGAAGGATATGCTCGTTGCGGGAGAACTTGAGGATCGCCAGGTGGAGCTGACGATTGAGCAGAAGGCGCAGCCGGTCATGATGGGAGGCATGGGGCTCGAACAGATGGACATGGATTTTCAGGGAATGCTGGAAAAGATCATACCCAAGAGTTCGGTCACCCGTTCGTTGAGTGTCGCCGATGCTCGGAAAGTCATTTTTGATCAACAGTGTGAAAGCCTGCTGGACCAGGAAAAGATTAACGAGATGGCGATTGCTCAGGCCCAGGATATGGGGATCATTTTTCTGGATGAGTTGGACAAGGTGATTGCCAGCGACGGGAAAGGGACCGACGTATCCCGGCAGGGGGTCCAACGCGACCTGTTGCCGATCGTGGAAGGGACCACGGTGCAGACCAAGTATGGCTACGTCAAAACGGACCATATTCTGTTCGTGGCGGCCGGGGCGTTTCACAAGAACCAGCCCAGCGACCTGATGCCCGAATTGCAAGGGCGTTTCCCGATCCGTGTCGAGTTGGACGATCTGACGAAAGATGATTTCATGCAGATCCTGACTGAGCCAAAGAATTCCCTGACCCGCCAGTACGCGGCTCTGCTCAAAACGGAGGGCGTTGAACTGGATTTTACCCCCGATGCCGTCGAGGCACTGGCGGAGTATGCCTTCCAGGTAAACCAGACCACCCAGAACATTGGGGCCAGACGGTTGTATACGATCCTGGAGCACCTTCTGGAAGATCTCAGTTTCGAAGCGCCCGACATGAAGATGGGGAAGGTCGAAATCAATGGCCAGTATGTGGCCCAGCGACTGGCGGCCATCACCGAGGATGAAGACCTGAGTCGCTTCATTCTGTAGATCGGTTGCCGTTGGGGGGATGCCGTCCCCAGGTGCCTGGTATCTTCAAACGTTTGGGAAGAATTCTCGTAGCGCGCACAAAAAACCCGCTGAGGTCCTGGCTTAGACCAACAGCGGGTTTTTGTTATCAATAAAGTAGTTGGTGATTGAACACCTGACTCTTGTACCGTTGCTTGAGATCATGTTCCACTAAGAATCACAACATCATGTCACCATGATGTGTGACCGAACGATTCGTAAATACCGTTCGTTTAAATATCCTTAGAAAGGAGGTGATCCAGCCGCAGGTTCCCCTACGGCTACCTTGTTACGACTTAGTCCCAATCATCGAGTTGACCTTCGGCGCTATCCTCTCAGAGAGTTAGATTTGCGACTTCGGGCCCCCCCAACTTTCGTGGCTTGACGGGCGGTGTGTACAAGGCTCAGGAACACATTCACCGCGGTATGCTGACCCGCGATTACTAGCGATTCCGGCTTCATGCAGGCGAATTTCAGCCTGCAATCCGAACTGAGCACTACTTTATGCGGTTTGCTAGATCTCACGATTTTGCGTCGCTTTGTATAGTGCATTGTAGGACGTGTGCAGCCCTAGACATAAAGGCCATGAGGACTTGACGTCATCCCCACCTTCCCCCGGTTTAACACCGGCAGTCTCCTTAGAGTCCCCGACATTACTCGCTGGCAACTAAGGATAAGGGTTTCGCTCGTTAAGGGACTTAACCCGACATCTCACGACACGAGCTGACGACAGCCATGCAGCACCTACGCAAGGGCTCCCCGAAAGGCACTTTCTGCTTTCACAGAAATTCCCAAGCATGTTAAGTCTAGGTAAGGTTCTTCGCGTATCCTCGAATTAAGCCACATCCTCCACCGCTTGTGTGAGCCCCCGTCAATTCCTTTGAGTTTCAGCCTTGCGACCATACTCCCCAGGCGCAGTACTTAACACTTTCGCTACGTCCGAGAGGATGTGGAAGTCCCCACAGACTAGTACTGATCGTTTACAGCTAGGACTACCGGGGTATCTAATCCCGTTCGCTCCCCTAGCTTTCGTGCCTCAGCGTCAGAAGAGTCCCAGTAAGCCGCTTTCGCCACCGGTGTTCCTGATGATATCAACGCATTTCACCGCTCCACCATCAGTTCCGCTTACCTCTGTCTCCCTCAAGGCTTATGGTTTCCAACGCAATTCCACGGTTGAGCCGTGGGCTTTCACATCAGACCTTTAAACCCGCCTACGCACCCTTTAAGCCCAGTGATTCCGAATAACGTTTGCACAGTTCGTATTACCGCGGCTGCTGGCACGAACTTAGCCTGCACTTCCTTTGAGGATCGGTCAAAATTTCCTCCCCTCTGACAGCGGTTTACAACCCGAAGGCCTTCATCCCGCACGCGGCGTCGCTCCGTCAGACTTTCGTCCATTGCGGAAGATTCTCGACTGCAGCCACCCGTAGGTGTCTGGGCAGTGTCTCAGTCCCAGTGAGCCGGGCCATGCTCTCACACCCGCTAACCATCTTTGCCTTGGTAGGCCTTTACCCCACCAACAAGCTAATAGTAAGCAGACCGATCCGGGGGCAATAAATTTTTGGTCCGGAGACATTATTCGGTATTACCTGCAGTTTCCCGCAGCTATCCCGAACCCCTGGGTACGTATCTACTCGTTACTCTCCCTTTCGCCGCTTTCCACTTTCAAAATCAACCGAAGTATCTTTTAAAAGTATCGCGCTCGACTTGCATGCCTAATCCACGCCGCCAACGTTCATTCTGAGCCAGGATCAAACCCTTCAATTGTATGCTTGCTACAAAGCCGAAGCTTCGTAGACGACTAGCCAATTAAAGTTGCCGTCTTAAAGACGACTTGTTTGAACTTAAGAACCAGTCCGACTGGAATAATGTCGATCTGGCCCTGGTTCGCATGTTCTCATGCTGGCTTATTCAATTCAAATAGAATTGAGGTTTGTTCTTATCTGGATTCGATAAATCGAACCTGAATAAGAACACAAGAGTTCACTACTAAATTGTCAAAGAACAAAACAGAGCGGGCGTACACCCGCTCTTGTGAGGTGCAATTTTAGGGTAACAATTCCCACTGTCAACGGCGATAAGTGAATTTACGGGAAATTATTGGAAACCGACCAGACGGGTCGGTTTCACTCATCAAATTTCCATACAGTTGGGTGTGATCTCACTTTGGACGAGCGTATTCGAGCCTTGATATTGGAGGAAGAAAGGTCGGCTGTAAGGTGAAAATCGGCACAATTCGTCTCGAACCGGTCGCAGAACAGGGGCGATCAGCTCCGCAAAACGGTTGACCGGCCCGAAATGAGTTTGTCTCGTCGAGCTCCCTGGCGATCGGTTTGCCGAGCAAGACCTCGTTCCAGGGCAAACCGGTTTCTTGTCCCCCTCAGCCTCCCTGCTCGAGCGTCCCCCGCTGGCCGTGTCTGCCGGCCCGGGCCGGTCATCGGAAACGGGCCCCGGCAGTATGTCCAGTTTCCGGTCGGCGGGCGTGCCGAATTCGCCAATGGATTCCATATTCCAGGCCGGTCGGATCGACAGCTAGAAACGGCGATCGATTGGCAAAAAGCGTTAAAAATGGGCTCTTTCGCTAGCTAGACTCGTCTTGGGAAATGGGGATGAATTTTCTAGGATCACGACTCACCGTTTGTCTTTAGGGAAGTAGATACCTTGAAATCACCACGTATTCTCATTTCGCGACTGAGCCATATCGGTGATTGTGTCTTGACGTTACCTTTGCTGACCGCCCTCCGCCGGGAGTATCCCGACGCCTACATCGCCTGGGCGGTTGAGAAACCGAGCGACCAGTTATTGCGATCCCAGCCCGGCCTGGACGAAATCATCCTGATCCCCAAGGGCTGGATCGGTAAGCCACGGGCGTGGGGCGCGATCCTCCGCGATTTGCGATCGAGGGAATTCGAGATTGCCATTGATCCTCAGGGGATCACCAAGAGCGCCCTGCTCAGCTATCTCTCAGGTGCCCGTACCCGAATTGGCATTCGGGGCAGATGGGGTCGAGAATTGGCCCCTCTTTTGAATAATTTCAATGTGCGTCAGCAGCGCGATCACCTCGTGGATCGATCACTCGAATTACTCGGTCCCTTTGAAATGGATGAATCAAGGGCCGATTTCGGCTTTTCGCTCGAACCGGATGCCGTCGATGCGATGCGTCAATTCCTGGCCAACTCTCGGGTAAGCCGGAGGTTCGCGGTTATCAACCCGGGGGCGAGTTGGGCTTCCAAACGCTGGGAAACGGGTCGTTTTGCTGAAGTTGCCAATTATCTCGCCGAGAACTATGAATTGCCGAGTCTGATTACCTGGGCGGGTCCCGCCGAACAGGCCATGGCCAATGAGTTGCGAGATCAGGCTCCCAAGGCATCCATCCTCGCGCCACCGACCAGCCTCAACGAGTTGGCGGCCATCTTGTCGATGGCCGAGTTTTTCATCGGCTGCGACACCGGTCCGATGCACATCTCGACGGCCGTCGGTACTCCTTGCATCGCGCTGTATGGTCCAACCTTGCCAAGTGAGTCTGGCGCCTACGGGGCGGGGCATCTGCATATTCAAAAGTGGCACCAGGACGGCACCTGCCGAGAGCGCAGGTCGGCAGACAACTTGGCGATGCAGGATATTTCTGCCGAGGATGTCCAAACGGCCTGCGACCGGATGATCCAACAACTGGAAGACGGTCGCCGGGCAGCCTGAATGGCTACCGGGCTACCTGAAGTTCATCATTTCTGCATCGAACCCAGGTCCACTCAGCAAACCGACCTTGGGTCCGCCAGCGCGATTGCAGTTCAGAACCATCGAGTTCCGAGAGGATGATACCAGCAACCGGTTCGGCTGCCACGATCAAGACCTTTCCGGCTTTCTGTTTCCGCCTGATCTGTCGGATCAGGCGATTGACCCTCAGCCTCACCTCGTCGATCGACTCACCGCCTGGCGGTTGGACCAATTCCGGGTTTTCCTGCCACTGCTTGAACAGCTTGGGCTGGTTTTTCTGCAGTTCTACGATCTGCATGCCGTGCCACAGGCCATGGTTGACGTTGGCGAGGTTGTCGTCGAAACGGACTTTGACGTTTTTGAACCGGGGTAATTCCTGAAGCGTCTGCCGGGCTGCGCTACTGGGAGCCGAGTAAACCCGGTCCACCGTCATCGGGGGCATCTCAGCCGATAATCGCTGCACCTGATTCCTGCCCAGATCGCTCAAGGGGATGTCGAGGGAGCCGGTGATGCGGCCTTGTTCATCCAGGTCCGTCGAACCGGGGCGCAGCAGCATGACTTTCAGCTGCGGATGGTTAAACGCGTTCATTGGAAACCCCAGCCTGTTCCAGCAGACGGTCATGTGCCTGCCGATAATCAGCCTGCCGGAAGACGGCCGAACCCGCGACAAACAGATCGACCCCCATGGCGTGAGCCTGGCCGATGGTTTCGGCGTTGATTCCACCATCAATTTCCAACAGGATATTTTCCCCGTGGGGGGCATTGCGAACCTGTTCGAATTTTTCCAGCACGCTTTCCATGAAGGCCTGGCCGCCAAACCCCGCGTGGACGCTCATGACCAGGAACACATCGCACAGGTCGAGGTCCTTCTCGACGGTGGAAACATCCGTTCCCGGGTTCAGGGCGATACCGCCGGCAATCCCCGTTTGTCGGATCGCTTCGAGGACCGGCCGAGTCTCCTCGACCGCTTCCGCGTGAAACGTGATCAAGTCGGCGCCAGCATCGGCAAACTGTTGCACATACTTTTGTGGCTCGACCATCATCAAGTGGACGTCGAGTGGTAAATCGGTCAATTTGCGAACCGCTTCGACGATCGTAATGCCATAGGAAAAATTCGGTACGAACACCCCGTCCATTACATCCAGGTGCAGTGATTTGAATCCTGCGGCATGCAGTTTTTCAATTTCCCGTTCCAGGTTGCCAAAATCGCATAACAGCAGCGAAGGCAGGATGGCCGGCGTCGCTTTGCGCAGCCGTTCCAGAGTTTTTTCTCGTGACATTGGCCTGATCAAAAGAAGTCATTAAGGAAAACGGATGGATCCTGTAACGGCACAGGAAACGGTTGGCGTGCCGTCTGGCTGTCCGGAGCTGTCCAGTTGAAAACAGCGGGTTGGCACGTTGACACAATGGGCTTGAGCCCGGTATCCGGGGCAACTGCCTGCCACGAATCAAGCCTCAAATTTTAGCTGCCGAAACGGGGCCGGCTAGAGCCTAAAATCAATCTTTTCCTAAGTCATGCCTGGATGTCTGTTTAGCGATATTCAGGAACGATATCCAGGCCGTTACCCCTCCCTGGCAGGGCCGCCCGTTTCCCGTTCTGCGGGGCAGGAAGCTTATTCGAAGCCGGGTTGGTTGTCTGAATCATAGAATTGACTCAGATCAATTCCTTTCTCACGTTGTTCGTCTTCCAGCAGTTTCAATCGCACTTCGATCCGTTCGAGTGTCCGCACCAGCTTGGGGATCAAGTCCTGGTTGGGGTCCCGACGTTTAGGCTTGGGGACAGCCGGGTAATTCAGGTGCCGTTGCAGCGCCGAAAACAGGAACATCGGTTCCTTGCTTCGGTTGGCCAGTGCAATTCGACCCTCTTTTTCGCCAAACAGGATCGGTTCGGGGATTTGAACTTGGGCTTGTGCCGCCTGTTGCTGTCTTTGCAGATAGTGTTCGCTGTGCACATAAACCAGATCTGCCAGGTCCACGATCCCGATCTGGTGCCGTACTTTCAATATCCAGCGGCTCCATTCTTCATCGTAAACCGGGTCCTGGCTGATTGCCTCAAGCCCTGTGTCGTACGCAAGGCGATTGCGGGAAATCGTTTCGAACTGGAAAAAAAACATCGAGGTGGGGGGAGCGTGGGCAGCGCGAAACTTCGCTTCATGTTCCATGATCAACAAGGCCAGGTTCATGTCGAACCTTCCCGCTTCGCTTTCGGCGGCGGCCACCAGGTAGGTCTGAAAGGGGGTGAAGTAATGGGCCAGTTTGCCCATTGCCGTCGACATCGTTCCGACGTGGTTGAGTTCGGCCAAGAGGTAATCAATGGCCATGGGCAATTTGGTGGTTGCCAGTATTTCTTCGCGCAGGTGGCCCAGCATATCCTGAACCGGATCGGTTGAGGTCATCCTCTGGGATAGGGCACGAAACAGGTAAGCCTGCTCAACGTATTCCTCGCTCGGCAATTTCTGCATGGTTCAAGGGGCTTCCCGGGCTGTTGGTTGGTGAGATGGTGGCCGTCGCTGGCTGTCCCCGTTGTGTTGACCAGTCGGTTCCGGCATCTGTTTTTTCAGGAAATCAATACACCCGTTCATCTGTTGGATATCCCCGAAGGTCGCCAAATGGCCTTTCCCTGTGACCTGCCTGAATTCGCTGGGGGTGCCCTGGGCGACCAGCTTGCGGTGCATCCGCCGGGAACTGGCCAGGGGCACGATGGCATCCTCCTCGCCGTGAAAAAAATAAAACGGGGGGTCGTCGCGTGAAACATAATGAATGGGTGAGGCAGTGAGGTAAGCCGCCGGGTCGGTTTGGCGAGTGGCGCCGATCCAGTATTCAAGCAACCTGCTTTCGGGGCTGACCCAGGCAAAATCACAAACCGCTCCACCGGCAATCACCGCCTGGACCCGGGTGGAAACCTGATCCTGCTCAGCCGCTTGGTGGGTCCCCTCCAGATTGTCGTCTGCGCAGGTGGTTCCCAGCAGAGCGGCCAGGTGCCCACCGGCGGAATAGCCAAATGCGGCAATCCTCTGGGGGTCGATCGAATACTCATCGGCATGAATTCTCATCCAGCGAACGGCCTGTTTGCAATCGTGAATTTGAGCGGGAAACTTATGTTCCGGGGCGTGCCGATAATTGATGGCCACTACCACGTATCCGGCAGCAGCCAGTTTCCAGGCATGGCGGATCATGGTGATTTTGCTGCCGCTGCGCCAGGCACCTCCATGGACGGCCAAGACGGCCGGAAAGGGGCCTTCTCCCTCGGGTTGGTAAACATCCAGAGTTAAGCGGTAATTTTCTCCACGGGTATATTCAATAGCACCATGTTTCTTGAACTTGAAGCGGGTGTCTGGTTCGGTTGCGGATCGCGGGTCGCTTCGGTCATCGTCCTCCTGATCGGGGCCGGCCTCGGCCCGCCCGGGGTTGTCAGGCAGCGTCCGCGGCTCCTGCGTGATCCCCGCGGCCTGAGCCCAGAACAGGAACAGGAAGAGCGATCCGCTGGCAAGGCTTTTCGGTTTTGACCATTTTAAGGACGGAATCTTCATGCTCATGCGTTGACAATGGTGATGGAGCGGACGAGTTTTCTTCAGATAATTATACTGGTTTGGGGCGACGCGCCTTAACCCCCTTCCCGACCAACCTATAATATAGGGCGTTCTGAACTGACCAAAAAACAGGAGGCTCTGGTGTGACCAGGCGTTTTTCTAGTATTCCGGACGCGGTCGATGCGATCCGCAACGGTCACGTCGTGATCGTGGTGGACGACGAGGACCGCGAAAACGAGGGTGATTACATCTGCGCCGCAGAAAAAGCGACGCCCGAGACGATCAACCTGCTCCTCAGCGGTCGAGGTGACTTCTGTATGCCGGTTTTGGCTGAAACGGCTGCGCGTCTAAAGGTCAAACCGTTGGTCGATGAGAATGAGACCAAGTTGGGCACGGCCTTCTTGACGCCGCTTGACCACGTTTCGGCGAAAACGGGAATCACGGCTGAAGAGCGTGCCCATTGCGTGCGGGCCATCGCCAACCCGGAGAGCGCGGCCGAAGATTTTGTCCGCCCGGGGCACGTCCACCTGTTGCTGGCCAAGGAGGGGGGTGTGTTGCGACGTGCGGGTCATACCGAGGCCGCCGTCGATCTGTCCCGAATGGCCGGTTTGCAACCAGCCGGCGTCATCTGCGAAGTTCTCGATGACGATGGAAACCGGGCGACCCGGGACCGCCTGTTTGAAATTGCGGCAGAAAAAGACCTGCACATTATCACGATCGAAGACCTGATCGAATATCGGCGGATGAGTGAAAAGCTGGTGTCACGTCTGGCCACGGCCAAGTTGCCAACCAGGTTCGGTGAATTCAAGATCGTGGCGTATGACGTCAAGTACGAAACCCAGCAGCCAATGGCACTCGTTTTGGGTGATCCGGAAAAACAGGCATTGCCTCCGCTGGTCAGGATGCACAGCAGCTGTTTTACCGGTGATCTGATTGACTCGCTGCGGTGTGATTGCGGCGATCAGCTCAAACTGGCGTTGGACATGATTTCCAACGAAGGCTACGGGGTTCTGGTTTACCTGCCCCAGGAGGGCCGCGGGATCGGTTTGGCCGAGAAAATCAAGGCGTACTCGTTGCAGGACGGGGGCCTGGATACGGTCGAAGCGAATCATGCATTGGGGCACAAGGCCGACATGCGTGACTATGGCGTCGGCATTCAGATTCTTAAGGACTTGTCTTTGAGCCGGATCCGGTTGCTGACCAATAACCCGAAGAAGGTCGAAGCTTTCAACTTGCGAGGGTTCAAATTGGAGGTGGTTGACCAGGTTCCAATCCTGCCTCCGATCAACGAGCACAACGAGTCCTACCTGGCCACCAAGCGGGACAAGATGGGGCATCGTCTGCCGGGTAATTAGTTCGGCCGAGCCCCGCGGTCAGTCGTCGTCTCCTGGGTCGGCCACCGGTGGGGCCAAACGATATTCGCAAACGGGTTGCGGCTTGCAGCGGCTATTCCGGTTTTTCCGACCGGCATTCTACGTTCTCCTGCGAGGGTTCTTCTGGACAGGTTTCCCGACACTCCACCCGCTTTGGCTCGCTTCGATTAATCGGTCGAAGCGGGTTGGAGCAGTTCCATGCAATTGGCCTGTTCTAGCAGTTGGCGAAACATGGGGTTGTCCCTCAACCAGATTCAATCGTGGACGCACTTCCGGTCGAAATAGACGATGAGACGTTCTGTTGAATGAATTGTTCTCGCCGGCAGGGATCGCCACACATTCGAGTTCATTGGTTTATTAACCATCGAGGTTTGGCGTCCATGCCAGAAAACAGAAAAATCCGAAACGATATTGTCGCGGTCGCCCTGCTGACGGCTATCGTATTTCTGGTTGCCTGCTTGGCGACATATGACAAGGCGGACCCGGTTTCCCAGGCATTCCCGTCGCTTAACCAGTTTTATCAGCCGGACCAGTTGGTCTACCCGCAGAACGAGACCTTCGCCAATGCCTGCGGGCGGATCGGTGCCTGGACGGCGGACCTGCTGGTGCACGTGCTCGGTGTGGGCGCCTACCTGTTGGTAATTGGTCTGATTTCCCTGGAAATCGCCCTGTTTCGACAAACGTCCGTCAAGGCTCCCCTGCTCAAAACGATCGGCTGGATGCTGAGCCTGCTCGGGTTTGTCAGCTTGGCCAGCATGACGTTGCCGGAATGGACGGTCAGCCCGATTATCGGTGCCGGCGGTTACCTCGGCGCGCTGTCGAGTGGTTTGGCGAATGATCATCTTGGCTGGATGGGGGGCATCCTTGTCGCGTCGTGTGTGGCACTGGTTGGGGTCATGATGTGGACCGAGTACCTGATTTTTCAGGCCGGTCGCCTGGTCTTTTCACCAGCTCTGGTAGCGGCCAGTTCCCTGTTGCCCTTCGGTTTGGTTCACCGCCTTTTGAACTGGGTCAATGGCAGTCAGGACGAAGAGGAGGAGTATGAAGAGGAAGATGAAGAACTGGAACTGGATGAGGACCTGGACCGACCTCGCACGATAAAAATCAATGGTGATCGTGTCGAGGAAGATATCGAGGATTGCGAGGAAGAGGCCGACTTCGAAGATTACGAAGAGGAAGAGGACGACGAGTTGGATGCCGGGGCCACCCCGGTTCTCCCAATGGAGACCACCGACCCGGTTGACGAGGAAGATCTTGATGGGGAAGAAGTGGAGTCCGATGAAGAAGTTCCGGCGGCGACGTCCGTCGCCCCCAAGCCGCATTTCCCCGTCAAGCAACCGGCGGCGGATGCCGCTCAGTCGGAGCGTGATGAAGTCATGAGCCAGCTGGACGAGGCGGCGAATATTCAAAGTGATATCGACTATGAACTGCCTGGCATGGAGATGTTGATCGAGGGGGATTCGGTTCCCTTTGAATCACAAAAGCTGGAAGCCCTGGAGAAGGCCAAGATCCTGGAAAAGACCTGCAGGGAATTCGGCTACAAGGTCCAGGTGGTCGCCGTGGAAACGGGGCCCGTGATTTCCCAGTATGAGATTCAACTCGAAGCGGGGCTGCGACTCAACAAGATCACGGCCCTGGCCGATGACCTGGCCATTGCACTTCGTGTGACCAGTGTTCGTATCGTGGCGCCCATCCCTGGGAAAAACACGGTTGGGATCGAGGTGCCCAACGAGTCGCGGCAGGTCGTGCGCCTGCGCGAGGTGATGCAGCAGTGTGAAGCGAAGACCAAGCGGATGAGCATCCCCTTGTTCCTGGGTAAAGATGCCGTGGGCGGTCCGATGGCCGTGGACCTGGCAAAGATGCCACACTTGTTGATTGCCGGTCGCACCGGGACGGGTAAGTCCGTCTGTTTGAATGCGATCATCTCCTCGATCCTGATGACCCGCCGGCCGGACGAGGTGCGGATGTTGATGATTGACCCCAAGATGGTGGAGCTGAGCGGATATGGTCGACTGCCCCACCTGATGCACCCGGTCGTCACGGACATGAAAAAAGCGGAGGCGATCCTGGCCTGGGCGGTCGAAAAGATGGAAGATCGTTATCGGCTGCTGGCCAAGGCAGGCGTGCGCCATATCAACAGCTATAACCAGCTGGGTGAAGAAGAGCTGCTGGAGCGGCTGAAACCGAAGGATGCCATCGAACGCGATAACATTCCAAACAATCTGCCGTTCATTGTGATTGTCGCTGACGAAATGGCCGATTTGATGATGACGTCGGGCAAGGAGGTGGAGCAGCACATTATCCGCTTGGCTCAAAAGAGTCGGGCTGTGGGAATCCACCTGATTCTGGCAACCCAGAAACCGACCGTGGACGTGATTACCGGTTTGATCAAGTCCAACCTGCCGGCCCGGCTGGCCTTCCAGGTTGCCAGCAAAGTGGACAGCCGCGTTGTCCTCGATTCCATGGGGGCCGAAAAACTGCTTGGATCTGGTGACATGTTGTTCCTCTGGCCGGGTACCAGCAACCTGTTGCGTGGACAGGGCACGTTTTTGACGGACGAAGAAATTGACCTGATTACCGATGCCGTAAGTACGGGCGAACAGAATTTTGTTTCGGAACTGGTCAACCTGAAGGTCGATTCGGAGGGTGGGGCCGATGGTGCCCAGGCTCTGAAGAGTCGTGACGACCTGTATGAGCAGGCGGTCGACACCGTGGTGAACGAACAGCGGGGGAGCGTTTCACTGCTGCAGCGCGCCTTGGGAATCGGGTACGGTCGGGCCGCCCGTTTGATTGACTATATGGAGGAGGACGGTTTCGTAGGTCCTTATAACGGTTCCAAGTCGAGAGAAGTCCTGCTGACATCGGAACGCTGGCTGGAAATCCAGGCCGGGGAAGAGGCCGAAGCTGAGGTCACCCTCGCCCCGGAACGACCTGCCTTGTTGAAAATCGATACGTCGCGCCAGACGTTGCTCGCCGCCAACCAAGGAGTCGCGCCGCTGGTAGCGGAACCGGGCCAGGAAGAAGGTGCTTTGGAGACGGCAGAAGAATCGCAGGAGACCGAATGGGAGACGGATTCGCCTTCCGAAGAGGATGAAGGCGTCGATGGTGAGGAAGATGAATTCGAAGACGAAGAATACGAGGAAGAGGAGTACGAGGAGGAAGGAGACGCCGACTACTATGCGGACGGCGATGTAGGGGAAGAGGAATGTGAAGAAGAAGAGTACGAGGAATACGAAGATTACGAAGAGGATGACTACGAAGATGTGGACGAGGATGATTGATCCGTCCCGATGGTTGACGGTCCCACGCTTCTCTTGAAGCCGTTGCCCGCGGCTGTTTTCAAAGGCTCCAAACCGATCTGCCAGGGGTTTTGCCGTTTGTGGGGATTCCGTCTGAATGCATGCTCGAAATTCATGTGGTCACGTGCGAGAATGGGACCGGCGGTCGGCGGTTGGCCGACGTTTCGAGTTACATGGGAGCCTATTTGCGATGAAGATGCGGTTTTTGTTTTGTTCGGCCTGGCTGTTGGTAACCTGTCTGGGCGGGTTGGCCGATCTGGCGGGCCAGGACAATGCCCGTCCCAACGTGATCGTGTTCCTTTCGGATGACCAGGGGTGGGGTGACTTTAGCTGCAACGGTAATCAAAACCTGGCAACTCCCCACATCGACTCGTTAGCTTCCCAGGGCATCCTGTTTGAAAATTTCTTTGTCTGTCCGGTTTGTGCTCCCACGCGAGCTGAATTTTTGACCGGTCGATACCATCCCCAGTCGAACGTGAAGGGTGTGACTCGCGGGCAGGAGCGGATGGATCTGGACGAAACGACAATCGCCGATTGTTTGCGCAAAAATGGTTACGTGACAGCGGCCTTTGGCAAATGGCACAACGGGATGCAGTACCCTTACCATCCCTGTGGCCGCGGCTTCGACGATTTCTACGGTTTCTGTTCCGGGCATTGGGGGCACTACTTCAGCCCGGTCCTGGAAAAGAATGGAGAACTGGTCCGCGGGGACGGCTATATCAACGATGACTTCACCAGTCAGGCGATCAAGTTCATCGAGGAACACCGAGCCCAGCCCTTCTTTGTCTACCTGCCGTACAACACTCCCCATTGGCCGCCGCAGATGCCTGATCCTTACTGGCAACGATTTGCCAGTAAGGAGATTGTTCAACGCGGTCGGAAGGGTGACAAGGAAGACCTGGCCAAGACCCGGTCAGCATTGGCCATGGTGGAAAACATCGACTGGAATGTGGGTCGCGTGCTGGGGAAGCTGGACGAGCTTGGCATTGCCGATAACACGATCGTGATGTACTTCAATGACAACGGTCCCAACAGCAATCGCTGGAACGCCGATCTCAAGGGAAAAAAAGGATCGACCGACGAAGGGGGCGTTCGCTCGCCTCTGTTTGTTCGCTGGCCCAAGCAGATCAAGGACGTCGGTCGACGGGTGCAGCAGGTTGCCGGCGCCATTGACCTGTATCCGACCTTGTTGGCTGCGACCGGTTCGGAGAACGTTGGTGAAAAGTTGCTGGACGGGAAGAACCTGCTCCCGATCTGGGAAGGGCGTGAAACCAACCTGGGGTTTCGCATGCTCTTCTCCTACTGGAGAGGCAAGGGAAGCGTGCGAACCCAACAATTCCGACTGGATAACAAAGGTTTGCTGTTTGATATGGTTGACGATCCTCAGCAGAAGAAAGACATTTCGTCGGAACAGCCTGCCATTGCGGCCCTGCTACTGGGATCCCTGATCCGCTTCAAGCAGGATATGGAAGACCAGATGGACTCATCCACGCGGCCATTCAGCCTGGGTCACCCGGACTTTGCCTATACCCAGATGCCGGCCCGGGATGCCCAGATCAGTGGTGGGCTGAAGCGTTCCAGTATTCATCCCAACTGCTCCTTTGTCACGAACTGGACGTCTACCGAAGAGCGGATCCACTGGCCGGTCGAGGTGATCGAACCGGGTCGGTATGAAGTCCAGCTCCACTACACGTGTCCCAGTGAATCGCTGGGGACCCAGCTCAAGTTGACCTGTGGTGAACGGGAACTCGATGCCGTAATTTCCGTGGCCCATGATCCTCCTCTGCAAGGCCCTGATCAGGACCGCTTCAAGAGGGCAGAATCGGCTGTCAAGGACTTTCATGCGTCTTCGATGGGCGTCATACAGCTTGACGAGGGGGTTCAAACGTTGAGCTTGCAAGCGGAAGAAATTCCAGGAGAGTCAGCGGTTGATTTTCGACTTTTGATGTTTCGGCGCGTGGATGACGGTTCCTAGTCGCCAGGTGGCTTTCCAGTCTGCCGCCTTGTTCCCGCCATCCCAAGCTATTCTACCGTGACACTCTTGGCCAGGTTGCGAGGCTTGTCGACATCGCAGCCACGCATCAAGGCGATGTGGTAGGAGAGGAGTTGGAGTGGAATGACGGTGACGATCGGTTGCAGGAACTCGGCTGTCGGGGGGACGTAGATCACGTCGTCCGCAACGTCGGCAACTCGCTGGTCTCCCTGGGCGGCAATCGCGATAACGGGCCCTCCCCTCGCCTTGATCTCTTCCAGGTTGCTCATCACTTTTTCATAAATGAAACCAGTGGGCATGACAAACACGCTCGGCGTGTTCAGGTCGACCAGCGCGATCGGCCCGTGTTTCATTTCCGCCGAGGGGTAACCCTCGGCATGGACGTAGCTGATTTCCTTCAACTTGAGGGCTCCCTCCAGGGCGGTCGGGAAATTGTAGTGGCGACCGAGGTACAGGAAGTTGTCACAGGCGTGGTATTTCCTGGCAATCTCGGCAACTTGCCGATTCGTCTGCAAAGCCTTTTCCACCGCTTCGGGGAGCTGGTTGATCTGGTCGATCATCTGGCGGCCGGTCTCGTAGCTGACGTGTCGCAGTCGACCGAGGTAGAGTGCCAGCAGGGTGAGCGCGATGCACTGAGAGGTGTACGCCTTGGTGGATGCGACACCGATTTCCGGGCCGGCATGCAGGTAGACTCCCCCATCTGCCTCCTGGGCAATCGAGCTCCCGACAACATTGCAGATTGCCAGTGTGGGGTGGCCTTTCCGTTTCATCTCTTTCAGGGCTGCCAACGTGTCGGCTGTTTCACCACTCTGGGTGATGGCGATCAGGATTGTCTCTGCTTCGGTGGGTGAATTCCGGTAACGCAATTCACTCGCATACTCAACCTCGACGGGAATGTTGGCAATTTCTTCGATCAGGTATTCACCAACGAGCGCGGAGTGCCAGCTCGTTCCACAGGCAGTCAGGACAATTCGCTTGACCTTTCTCAATTCCTGGGGAGAGAGATTCAACCCGCCAAAAACGGGTGTGGCGTCATCATGGTTCAGTCGTCCGCGCAGCGTGTTGCGGATTGATTCCGGTTGTTCAAAGATCTCCTTCAGCATGTAGTGCTCGTAGTCGCCCAGCTCGACCTGGTTCGACCGGATTTCCATTTTCTGAACATCGTGAGCAACCGGCCCCTGATCGCGGTGCGATACCTGCAACCGGTCTTCGCTGATCATGGCGATCTGATGATCCGCCAAGTAGACAATCTGATCTGTGAATCCTGCCAGGGGGGATGCGTCGCTGGCTACGAAGTGCTCGCCGTCGCCCACGCCGATAATCAAGGGGCTTCCCAGACGGACTGCAAACAGGGTTTCGGGCCAATCTTTGAACAGGATGGCCAAGCCGTACGTGCCGCGTAACCGGGGCATGATTTCTCGAATCGCCTCCATGCCAAGTTCCCGGGGATAGGTGGTTCCCGATCGATCCCCGCCCGTTTTTTGGCGGATCTGTTCGCTTAACAGGTGGGCAATCACTTCAGTATCCGTCTCGGAGACAAATGAATAGCCCTGGGAAACGAGCTGGGAGCGGAGTTCTGCGAAATTCTCAATCACCCCGTTATGAACGATCGCCAGGCAGTTTTCACCACCCACGTGGGGATGGGCGTTGACCAGCGTGGCCGCCCCATGAGTGGCCCACCGGGTATGACCAATTCCGATCTGGCAGTCGTCGGAACTCCCCGTCACCCGTTGAGCCAGGTTGGCGATTCTTCCCACCGACTTGGTAACAAGAAGGTCGTGGTGATTTTCGATGATGGCTGTACCGGCGCTGTCGTAGCCTCGGTACTCGAGTCGACGCAGGCCTTCCAGCAGAAAATCTTGTACGTTACGTGGGCCAACATAACCGACGATGCCACACATGGCCGCCTCCTGGGGAAAAGTGATCTTGTATCGATGCTGCCGTGGACGAAAGTCCTAGAAAAGTATTTTTCCAAAGTAGTTGCTTCGGGCCAATTTGCCAGTCCAGTTACAAGTGAACTGGAAAAATTCAGACACTTTTCAAGCTGGCATCGCCCGTGTATTCTGGTTGCCCATAGACTGATTTTCCGTTCGGATTTCGGGTTCCCGACGACTTTCGTTTCCCGTGCCTGCAACGATAACGCTCCTGACCATGCTTGAGAAACGATGCGGGCTGAGATAATTGCGATTGGAGACGAGCTGACGTGTGGCTATCGACTCGATACCAACTCCCAGTGGATCAGTGAGCAACTGACAGAAACTGGCGTCAATGTTAGTTTTCATACAACGGTCGGCGACGAGCTGGATGAAATCGTTGACGCGCTGCAGACGGCTGCGCGACGCGTTGAAATCGTGCTGTTGACAGGGGGCTTGGGGCCCACCGACGATGATTTGACACGGCAAGCGGTCGCCTTGATGGGCAATCGGGAACTGGAATTTGACGCGTCCAGCCTGGCACATATTCGCCAGATTTTTGAGCGACGGGGGCGGGAGATGCCTGAGCGGAACAGGCGGCAAGCCTGTTTTCCTGCCGGTTCTCGGATCATCCCCAATGCTGAGGGGACAGCGCCCGGCTTTGACCTTGAATTGCCATCAACGGGGGGGCGTTCGGTCAGGATCTTTGCGCTGCCGGGCGTGCCGTACGAAATGAAAGAGATGTGGGCCGGGGTTGTGGCCGGTGAAATTGCTTCGTATTCCGGTAACCCGTCTGTCATCTGCCATCATGTGCTGCACTGTTTCGGTGCCGGAGAAAGCCGGATTGAATCGATGTTGCCCGACCTGGTTACCCGTGATCGAATTCCACGAGTGGGGATCACCGCCAGCAAAGCGACGATCTCGCTGCGGGTTACCGCCCAGGCCGTTAGCCGGCAAGCGTGTGCCGAGCAGATGGCGCCGACGCTGCGGACGATCAGGGAGTGCCTGGGTGACCTGGTTTTTGGAGAGAACGGTCAGCAACTCCAGGAAGTCGTGGTTTCGCTCCTGGAGCGTCAGTCGTTAAGTTTGGCGATTGTCGATCTCGGCTTGAGAGGTTCGGTGGCCCGTTTGATGAACCAGGTTGACCGCCTGGGAAGGTCGATGGTCGGTAGCGTGCAAATGCCGATGCACCAGGTCAATCGTTGGTTGGGCGAGGAAGTTGGCAGTTCCTTTCTGGAAAAATGTGCCGAGCGAGTCCGCCGTGAATTTGAGGCTGACTGGGGGATTGCGATCGGGCCGATCGAGGAAGATGGGGAGCCGCGATTCGATTTGGTCATCCGTGACTCCCTGTCGACCGACCATCACGCGCTTGACTTTGCGGGTCACTCCAGGATTCGTTGGGACCGAGCTGAAAAACAGGTGCTGAACCAGATCCGTTTGAAACTGATTTGAACGGCAGTGCAGCCAGTCGCATTTTTCCAAGCGGCGGATCAGGAGATCGGCTCGATCCCATCTGGCAGTGAGTCGACCCGAAATCCAGCAGGGGGGAGGCTGGTGCGGGGGGAGAGATGGCAAGTCCGGCCAAGAGCGGGGTGCGAGTGTTCTTTGCTCGGTGTTGCTGCCAGGAGCGATCACTACGCGTTATAACTGCGCGTCATAACCGCTTGTTATAGCCAGAAGGGTGCCGGCAGCAGGAAGACATGGTTTTCCAGCAAGCTCCACATCCCATTCCAGGTCACGTAGCGGGTGAAAAACATGATGAAGACGAACGTAAAGGAGAGCGGGATGGCCAGGAACATGACCGGCAAGCTGATCCACCAGCGTCCTTGCTTACCCGGCCGGTTGCCACGCCGGTATGCCAGTCCAATGGCGATGTGGGAAGGCCAGGTGAAGACGACGAAAACGAGGCTCAATGTCCAGAGCAACTCGGTTGGGATCTCCTCGATCTTCAGCAGGAACAAGGGTAGGGCCAGTGTCAGGGTCAACAGCAACGCCACGAGATGGGCCAGCGGTGCGCGCCAGAAATTTGCCAGGACCTGGAACGGCTGCAGGAAACCCCGCCAGGCACCCTGCCTGGCGAAATGGGCCTGCATGAAGGGGAGAAGGATAAACAGGGGGACGGCCATGGCGAACCCGATCAGTGCCGAGCCCAACGACGCGAGTGTGTCGGTTGCCGTTCCTCCCATGAGGAAAGCGGTCGGTACGACCAGCCAGAGAAATGTCCCGATAAATCCCTTGAGCCCCAATTTGAAGTAGAACCAAAGGTGAAGGCTGGCCACGAAGTTCCACAGCCCGTCCCGGGCGTCGGTATAAACCGTGCCCTTCACGAACTTTTTGAGGAGGATGGCGGGGACGAACCAGTCGGTCAGCGGCCGGGTATCGCACAGGTTTTGGACCAGGTAAGGAGAGATCCAGCCAAGACAGACATTGAGCGCCGGGCGCAGGTGGTTCGAGCTGGCTGTCTTGCGTACCAGCCAGATAATGAAAGAAAACGGCGCGACAGCTTGCCAGAAGAAATAACGCAGCTTGCCGCCACAAAGCCAGGCAGCCAGGATCTGAACCAGCGTCAATCCAATCAGTGTGATTTGCAGGATTCGCAGAAACGCGGTTTGTTGGCTGCCCGGGTCGATCAGGTACGCTTCGTACCAGAGCAGGGAAACCAGGCGGATGGGTAGCAACAGCAACCAGGTGCCCAGCAGTACACCGCCCAGACGTGCAGCTTTTTCCAGTCCAATCATCGCGGTAGAGAATTTACCGCCCCGGGCCAGTCGCCCCGAGACTTCCAGCAGGTAGCCAAAACTGACGAGTTGCACGATCGGCAGGCTGGCTGCTGCAGCGACCAGGAAAATGATGCTGACAATGCCAAAACACCGGGAGATCAGCCAGCGAGTGCCGTCGCTGGCCAGAAAGGGCCAGCTCTTCCTGGGTGGAGGAGCCGGGGTTCCCGCCGGAGCGACCCTTTCAGGTAGGATCAAGTCGTCGATAACGGCTGGCGTGGTCACGGGGTAACTGTCCTGGACGGTAACCTGGGCGGCATCTTTTGAATCTTTCCGGAACCAGGCGTCGCCGGCTCACGGTGGTAGGCTCGGTCGGGCCGATCCCGGTTGATTTTGCTGATAATGCAAGATTATAACGAAAATTAAGGGGAATCTTAAAACAGATTCTCAAACTGCGAAGTAACGATCTGTATTAAACTGTTGCCGGGGCGACACAGTTTCATTTTTTTCCCCTTTCGTTGCTATTCGTGGTCTTATTCGTTCTTTCCCGAGTCTGGTTGTGAGCCGATGAAAAACCGCTACTGGATCAAGGATATCTTCCTCGTGGCCTGCGGTTTGACCGGTGCCTCGTTGGTGGGCCTGCTCCTGCTCCGATCGGAACCGCTTGAGCAACCGGAAACATTTCGGCCGGGGGGTAAACAGCGTCAGCGTATCGCAGAGGTTGCCCGCAGGATTGATGACCAATTTCTGGCGGTCTATCGCCAGGAGGGACTCGAGATGGCCGATCGGGCCGACGAGTTGACCGTGGTTCGCAGGGCGGCATTGGGGCTGGCAGGGACCTTGCCGTCGGTCGAAGAGATTCGGGAACTGCAGAGAATTGAAACGGGCCATCAGGTCGATTGGTACGTTTCTCGATTGCTGGAAGACCAGCGTTCAAGCCATTACCTGGCAGAGCGATTTGCCAGGGTTTTTGTCGGTGTCGAGGAAGGTCCGTTCCTGGTGTTTCGGCGAAGGAGGTTTGTCTCCTGGTTGGAAGAGCAATGGCTCGCAAACCGTCCCTATGACCAGGTGGTTCGCCAGCTGTTGATCGACGACGGGATTTGGACCGATTCCCCGGCCGTCAATTTTTATACGTACAACATTATCCAGGGAGGCGACGAAGCGAAACCGGACCCGGTGCGACTGGCCGGTCGGACGTCACGTGCTTTTCTTGGCATGAGAATCGATTGCCTGCAATGCCACGATGATTTCCTGGGAAACATCAACCTTAATTCCGCGGAAGATCCTCAGAGCGGTTTGCAACTTGACTTCCATCAGCTGGCCAGTTTTTTTGGGGACGTGGAAAATTCTTTGGTCGGGATACGTGACAATTCCAGCGCGCCGACCTACCAGTACCGCCTGCTGGATGATGAAGAGGAAGAGGCGATCCAGCCCCGCGTACCGTTTAATCGGGAGCTGGATACGGGGCAGGGCAACTTGCGGCACCGGTTGGCCAATTGGGTTACCCATCCCGAGAACCTTCCCTTTGCCCGTGTGACGGTCAACCGTATGTGGGCCGTCATGTTCGGGCGCGGACTGGTCGACCCGGTCGACGATATCCCCCTGGAAGGCCCCTTTCCGCGGGTCATGGAAATCCTGGCAGACGACTTCATCGAGAATGGTTATGATCTCCACCGTTTGGTCCGGATCATTGCCAGTACGCGCGCCTTTCAAACAAAAAGTGACGCTGACTTTGAGGTGACCGAGGGGCACGACGAGAACTGGGCTGTTTTCCCTCTGGTTCGTCTGCGACCGGAACAGGTCGCCGGCAGCGTGATTCAGTCGACATCCTTGGTCACTATCGACTCGACGGCTCATATCCTGACCCGTTTGGCCGGGTTTGGACAACAGGCCGAATTCATCAACCGGTACGGAGATCCGGGTGAGGATGAGTTTCTTGAGCGGGGGGAAACGGTGACGCAGCGTTTGTTGATGCTGAATGGTAATATGATTCAGGGATATGTTTCCAACGGTTTGAATTCGCCAGCCCACGTCGGTTTCCTCTCGCCGGATCCCCGGACGGCGCTCGAAGCCGTCTATCTGGCGACCCTGACACGGTTGCCGACGGATGTGGAAACAGAACACTTCTGTTCCGAGTTGAGAGAGCTGAATGGCCAAGCGTATAATCAGAAGATCCAGGATATTTACTGGACCTTGATCAATAGCGTCGAATTCGGGTGGAATCACTGATGGGCCGCCGATGAGGACCGTTTCCAAGTATGGCATGAAAATTCAATAGGACGGTTTAATGGAACAGAGGCAATGTGCGAATCCATAGACAAAGTTGGTTGTGGAAGCCGGGAGCACGTGGACCGAAGGTCGCTTTTGAAGCTGGCCGGTCTCAGCGGTCTGGGGTGGCTGACTCCCCTGGCGACCAGCCTGGCCCGCCAACACGAGCGGCGCGAAGTCGACCGTTCCCGCTCCCTGATCATCCTGTGGCTCCAGGGCGCGCCAAGCCAACTGGAGACTTTTGATCCCCACCCGGGGACCGAGATTGCAGCTGGTAGCCTGGCCCGGCCAACCAACAGACCTGGTATCCTCTTAGGCGATGGTTTTGAACAGACTGCCGAGCAGATGGACTCCCTGTCCCTGGTCCGGGCCATCACCAGCAAAGAGGGTGATCATGCCCGTGCGCTCTATAATATCAAGACGGGATTTCGGCCTGACCCAACCCTGCTTCACCCGGCCATCGGGAGCGTAATATGCCATCAGACTCGCAATCACGACGGTGCCGTGGTCGACATTCCCCGTCACATCTCGATCCTGGCCAACCGTTCCGCCGGGCGTGGTGGCTATCTCGGTGAGCAGTTCGATGCGTTTAAGTTGGGGGACCCGATCAACCCGGTTCCCGACTTGAAGCCGAGGGTCGGTGATCGACAGCAGGCTCGCCGGTTGGCCGACCTGAGCTTGGTCGACCGGGAGTTCCTGCGACGTCAGGGATTCAATCGGGATTTGCAGGGCGTGCTGGGAAACTACAACCTGGAAGCCGCCCTGAAAATGATGTCTTCTGAACAGGTCCAGGCGTTTGATGTCAGCCAGGCAGACCGCTCCCTGCGAGAAGAATACGGTGACACACCATTTGGAAGAGGTTGCCTGGCCGCTGTACGCCTGATTGAGAAAGGTGTCCGCTGCGTGGAGGTGACGTTGAACGGTTGGGATACCCACGTCAATAACCATGAATTGCAGGCTGGTCGAATCAAGATACTGGACCCGGCGTTGGCCACATTGATTCGGGACCTGAAACGACGGGACTTGCTCGATTCGACCATGGTCGTTTGTGGAGGTGAGTTTGGTCGGACCCCTTGGCTCAATTCGCTGGAGGGCCGGGACCATTGGCCTTCCGGGTTTGCGATGGCCTTGGCCGGTGGAGGAATTCAGGGAGGCCGGGTTGTGGGAGAAACGTCGCCCCAGCCCAAACGGGACGCCAAGGATCGAACCAGGGAGCTGAAGAATTCGCATGCCGTGGAAGATATTCACGCCACGATCCTGGGATCGTTGGGCATCGAGCTGACCCGGGAGTTGGACACCCCGATCGGCCGTCCGATGCCAATTTGCGAGGGGAAGCCTATCCAGGAGCTGCTTGATTAGCAGGACCGTTGTCGACCGGGATCGGGGCCAAGTCCGCATCGTCTGGCGGGCCGAGTTCGGCCGGGCCATCTTCTTCCCCCGGCCAGGTTGTGTCCTTTCCGGAGCGAAGCGTGGGCGCTGTGATAAAAGGTCTGAAATGAAGCGGGCGCAAAAAAAACGCTGCCCGTGTGGGCAGCGTTTCTGATTTTCAAGATCGATGAAGATCGATGTGGAGGG
>JAKVBG010000109.1 GCA_022447605.1 Mariniblastus sp. | reverse complement strand
TTTCGGGCCTGCCCTGTCAGAGGGCGGACTGACGGTGGTAACAAAATCATGAAGTGCAGGTGCACCGCGCCCATCGAATTTTTGCACCTGGTGCAAGCGATCGTCGCCCTGCCAGCCGTACACTCCCGAGTTCATCGTCACGATACGCTCTTTCCCTTTGACCATCCCGGCTCGAATTTCTTCGAACGTGATCGGAAACTGCTTTGAAGAGAGGGTATCGTGTGTCAAACCACCAAAGAAGGTTGGCTCGCTGTAGGGAATAAACATTTCGCCCCAACTCAACTTGTCGAGCATATCGAGATAAAGTTCTTTCTCGTTCTTCAACTGCGGAAAGCTCAGTGGCATCATGTTCGGGGCCAGGTGCAATTGGGGCCCTGTGCCCTCGTCGGTGAAGATAATGTGCTTTTCGTTGGCAATGCTCCGCATGAACACGGTGTGCATCCCCAGCAGGACTCCCCCCTTATCGCGAATTTTGCGCGCATACTCGATCATCGACGGCAACGAAATCAGAATCACCGAGTTCACCCGGCGGGCGATCGTCTTGGTTTGGTGATTGATCTCCGCAGAGTGTTGGTCCCAGCGCACGTCGGTGTCGTAAGACCACTGGCCGGTGTAGCCGGCCAAAAATCCATCGAGTTGCCCCCCATCAAACCCCATCTCGTCCATCATCACGTCGACGCTCGCAAGCAGCGCATCATGAAAACTGTTGGTAGCCCCCGTTTCAGGGTCCCGATAAGGGTAAAACCCCCAGTAGCGCCAGCCTGCTGCAGCATTTTCCGGGCCGAAGTAGCGTCCATCGCCCCACCGCGCCTGCTGGCCATCCGCATCGATCACTGCCGAATCGGCAAACCGGTCGGGAGTGTTGGTTGCAAACAGGCTGTGGGCAATATGAAAAACCAGCTTGATCCCAGGATGCTGCTTGTGAAGGGCCGTATTCTGAAGCCGCAACAGTTGCCGTTCCCTGGGAAAATCAATGAACTCAATGCCTTCGATCGGAAGATTCGGATCATCCACCGGACGCGACAGTACCGGGCTGATGCCAACCTTCAAATTTCGTTTGGCCATAAAATTTTTGTCGACCACCATCCGACGACTGACCGGGCTGTAAGTGATATATCCCGAACCGCCATCGACCCGGCCAATCCGGTTTTCCACGGTTCTGAAATGGTTGACAAAATCGTAGTAATCTCCTGAACCGATGGGATACACTGACCACTCAAGCGTGTACGACGCCCCGGCTGCCAGGGCAAACTTTTCGGTCCCCACGCCTGCGCGGCCTTTCCAGTCGACGTAGGGCGAAGCCTGCACGACGTAGACGTCGTCGATCGGTACGATCGCCATTGCCGTATTGGCATCGGTGAAAAAAGCCGAGGGACAATAATCGGTAGACCCTTCCTGCTGACGCCCACGACGGTCGTAGCCTGAGAGTAAAGATTTTTTTACCTGCCCCGGCTTCAGGGGGGTTTCGTTGTAGATTAAAAGTCCAAGGTCCTGGTCGGTCGTATTGGTATACCGATCTTTCACATAAACATGGGTGGGAAAAACCTCGACCTGGCGGTCGAGTGTGTAGGAGGCGCCACCGGCGCGCACCTGGTATCGGATCGGTGGGTCTGGGCTGGCGGCCTGATTTTTGGGATCTTTTTTAGAAACCCCGTCCTCCGGCGGAACCGGGTGCACCTGGACGTGCCACTGTTTCTCATTGCCACTGGCTGGTTTTTCACCGGCCCACAAACGATTAAAGTCGCCATAAGGCCAGGAGATGCGGGACTCGAACGGATAGCTTTGAGAATCCACCGTTACGGTAAAACCGCCACCGGCGCCCATTTGAACCTCAAAGGGAGTCAGCTGTTGTGCAGCCGCCAATGGGGCAACCTGTTTCTCGGCCGGCCCAACCAGGGCGGGCGCGTTGATCGGGCACGAAAAGTCGAACTCTTCCACGGGGTAGGCACCATGGTCATCGGTCAGCGTGGCGCGAACCACGTAGTTGCCTGCGGCCAGGTTGTCCCACGGCAGCGTGACCTCGGCCAGGCCGGCCTTTGCCGACACGCGATCGATTTGGATCTGCTGGAGAATCTCTGCCGGGTTCTCTTGGCTGGCCAGCGTCACCAGAAGCCGCCCCACTCCTTGAAGTGGCTGCAGTCCTTTGTAGTCACACTCCACCACAACTTCCTGGCGATCGCGATAGAAATAGGGCGTGACCTTCACGCGTCCGGCCCACGTCAGGTCGAGGTATTCGTCCTTCTCTGCCTGGAAATGCTGCAGCGCTTCGCCATCGGAGAAAGGCCGATTGTAGATTCGAACCCGGTCGACCATTCCCTTGAACTTGGGGCTTTTCGGTGATCCCTGGGCACCAATGTGAAAACGGCCTGGTGCCTGGTAACCCTTAATGTCGGACTCTTTCGTAGCCACATGTTGTCCGTTGACCCACATTCGCATCTGCTGGCCATCAAACGAGGCAACCACGTGGTACCACTGGTGGAGTGACAGTCTTCCACGAATATTGTTGCCGCCACTACTGATGTACCAGTAGACCTGTTCTCCGTTGTAGTAGGTCATTACATAGGTCGAATACTCCTCGCCCAGCAGTTTTGCTTCCCCGTGCGCTTTTCGGTTCGATTGGACCCAGGCTTCCAACGTGACCGGCCCGCCAAGCCCCAGCTCGGCACTGCTGCCGCAATCGACGTAGTCATCAAACCCATCCAGGGCAATGACAAATCCCTTGCCATGTTTGACCCACACCGGGCCGTGCAGTTGTGCGGTGTGCCCATGGCCACTGGAGTCGTGCACCGTATCACCTATGCCATCCACGGTGGAGCGCTCATCGAAGTTCCACTCGGCCACTGGTCCGGCCGGCTCGGCGGCCTGGACGGTGGTCGCAACCCCGGCCAGGACCAGCCACAGAATCGACCCCGCGGCGCTGGTCCGCTTCCTAGCCATCCACTTTCCACCAGGTGACTTCATCGCAGTCATACACCTATCCTTTTGAAACAACTGTCAAAACTGGTCCATTAAAACTGGGCCATCAAAAGCGCGTCATCAAAACCGCACTCTCGTCTGTAGTCATCATACCCCCTTTCAAGGTCGAAACCACGCCCTCGCAAATTTGGCCACTTCACGTTACAACCACACAAAACGCATGTGGGGCCATCCGTGTGCGGGAGCACGAAGGGGTGCTTGCCGTGTGAGCCCCAAAAGTAACATTCTCCCCTGGCCTTAAGGACTTCCTGCGATGCTCTGTTGGTCTCGCCCCAGTCATGCGGCAATCGAGCGATTTCTGGCCGAGCAGTCACAGCTGGAGCTGTCGTACGAGGGAGTGGGCCACACAGGGTTGAACCACACGTCCGCCGGGTCGATCCCCTCCGGCTACCGGGCTCACCGGTACCGTACTCTCCTGGGATCGGGGGATGCGACGTACGAAGCTGCCCGCCGTGCTATTGGCGATTGGAAAATGTTTGAGGTGGGCTGGGTTGAGCTGGTACCGGCTCGTCCGGCGGAGGCCAAAGGGGGTGCTACGGTTGGCTTGCTGTTCCGCCTGGCGGGCACGTGGTGGCTAAGTGCATGCCGGGTGATTGATCTTATTGACGAAACCACACCGCGGCGCCGGTTCGGATTTGCCTACGGCACACTGCCTGGCCACGTTGCCCGGGGGGAGGAACGTTTTTTGGTTGAGCAGGACCAGGACGGCACGGTGTGGTACGACCTGTTTTCCTTCTCCCGTCCGCGGCATCCTCTGGCACGGCTGGGCTCTCCGGTAACCCGGGCGATGCAAAAGCGGTTTGGACATGCGTCGCTGGAAGCCATGCGCCGGGCAGTCGCCACGGCAGGTGCTTCCCAGGCCACGGGCCGTTGACGGGTTCCAGCCCGCATGACCCAAAGCCATTTGAACACTATCTAAAAAAAGTACATCGCCTTTTCAAAGACGCTTGCATCCACCGAGAGGTAAGCCATACGGCCACTCGTAAGGGCCGTGATTTACCACCCCAGCATCAAAATATCGCCCCGTTGGCGAGCAGCATATGCCCCATCCTGTCCCTGGCTTTTAACGGTCGTTTGAGTTTTTTACTCGAATAACACCACAATCCGGCGCCAAAAAATGGGCGGGGGGAATACTGTACAGCCCATGGGAAGATTAGGTATTTTTTT
>JAKVBG010000108.1 GCA_022447605.1 Mariniblastus sp. | reverse complement strand
CCCAATTTTCCCTCTTCCCTCGCCGACTGGCTGGAAATTGACTTGTCGACTTGCCATTCCTCCACCGTGCAACGTGCCTTAATTACCGGCGGAGCCGGTTTTATCGGGAGTCATCTGGCCCAGTTGCTGCTTCAGCAGGGTCACCAGGTGACGGTCGTCGATGATGAGTCCACCGGCTCGAGGTCCAATCTGGCCCCGTTCATGGACCACCCGGCACTGACCTATCTCCAGGGCAGTGTCACCGATCCGGCGCTCATGGGAAAACTGGTCGAAGAGACCGACGAGGTTTATCATCTTGCCGCGTCGGTGGGGGTGCAGCGGATTGTCGACGCGCCAATTGAGTCGATTGAGCGCAATATCGCTCCGGTGGAGATTTTGCTGTCGAAGTTGCTCGACCAGGCCAGGGCGGGCCGTCCGTTGAAGCTTTTCCTGGCCAGCAGCAGCGAAGTCTACGGGAACAATCCAAAGGCAACCTGGACCGAACAGGACAATCTGGTGTTCGGCCCCACAACTTGCTTGCGGTGGTCGTACGGGGCCGCCAAGGCGGTCGACGAATTTTTGGCCCTGGCGTACCACCGGCAACATCAGTTACCGGTCGTGATTGGCCGTTTTTTCAACGTGGTGGGACCCCGCCAGAGTGGCCAGTACGGGATGGTCCTGCCGCGGCTGGTGGAGCGGGCCCTCGCCGGAAAACAACCGGTGGTCCACGACGACGGGGCGCAGGTGCGGTGCTTTGCCCATGTCCAGGATGTGTGTCGGGCGGTCGTGGAGCTGATGCAAGTTTCGGGTGCGGCCGGTGAGGTTTTTAACATTGGTAGCGACCAGCCAATTTCGATCGGCGAGTTGGCTCAAAAAGTCATCGAAGCGGTCGATCCGTCACTCACCGTCGAGTATCAACCTTACGCGGAAGCCTATTCGGACGATTTTCAAGATGTCCGTTGCCGGGTGCCCGATTTGAGGAAACTCCGCCAAACGATCGATTTTGAGCCACAATTTGATTTAAACGCAATAATTCACGAGGTTATTGCCTGGCAGGCCGCCCGCCCCCGGTGAATTGCGGGCCACAGTTGGGGGGCCGGTGACCGTGATTGACACCTGGGTGGCTGTAAAGTGCAATAATTAAGAGAGTTTGGCCGGCGGTAGGGGCCGCACCGACCAGCAGTGACAGGAGTGTAATTTTATGGCGCGTGGAATGACGACCCGTCGAGGCATCACCCTGGTGGAAATGCTCATCGCGATGGCGATCACGCTCGTGATGATCGGCGCGGTCGTGACGATTTTTGCCAATGTCACCGGCAGTGTGCAAAAACGGCGAGCCATGATCGAGATGAGTGGCCAGCTTCGCCACGCGCGCAACGTTTTGCAGCGCGACCTGGCCGGGGCAACCTGTCCGGCGGTGACCTGGCAGCGACCAGAGTCCAACCACGGCTACCTGGAAATCATCGAGGGGCCCCTGACGGATGCCAACCCCACCGGGTTGATCTTTGATGAGCAATCCGCATCCGTTTCGCTCTTGCCTCGCAACAACCTGGTCAAACCTGGTTTTGACCTGGAACAACATATGAAGGATCCCGACAGCCTCGTCCCTGGTGGGCTGGGGGATGCCGATGACATCTTGATGCTCACGGTCCGTAACGAACAGGAGCCCTTTGTGGGGCGCGTGCCCGATCCGACCAATCCTCAGGCGAGCCTGACCATCGAGTCGCCTCTGGCCGAAGTGGTGTGGTTTGCGGTTGAGAACCCACTCAACACTGGCGCCGCGGCTGGTTTTTTTGGCGAGCCCGGTTTGCGGACCATTTACCGCCGGGCGCTGTTGATTGCCCCCTGGGCGCCACCCTACGAGGGTAGCCCGCCGGGTGTGATGCAGCTGCTGCCTGCGGTTGTGAACAGGAGCCAGGTTCCCACTGCCCTGGCCGCGTTGATTGCGTTTCAAGAACAGTACGACCTTTCGGTTCGCCTCGAGTGGGATCCGCAGCTTGCAAGGTGGAAGATCGTAGCCAACACGCTGGCGGATCTGACCCGAAGGGAAAACCGTTACGAGCACCACCACTACCGGGCGGATCAACAGGATCGAACATTTCCCTTCGCCGTGATTTCAGCCGGCATGGGGGACCTAAACTTTGAGCCCTCCGCCCCGGGAAGTGGCCATTCAGCCCGCCCGTTTTGCTACCGGCAGGGCGGAGAACCTGCCACGGCCCGGGCGATTCTCAATGACAACGGAGAAGTGGTCCACGTGGTCCGCGGGCTCGCTCCTCTCTGGGGAAAACGTCGGGGCGAAGATGTGATGCTCACCGACGCGCTGGCGTTTGATCTGCGACTGTTTGATCCTGGTGCACCGTTGTTCGTGGAGCGAAGTACCGAGACGGTGCTGGCCCCCTCGGACTTCGGCTGGAAGCAAGCGTATCGCGCCCCCTTCGAGAGCTTTCCCGACAAAGAGGATTATCGGTTGGTAGGGCAGGGCGCCTATGTCGATGCTGGCTATGGTCTCCAATTTGATGACTCAGACTTATTGCGTCCTGAAGTTGTCCCCCCGTGGTTTTTTGCGGCCAGTGGAGTGCCCCTCGCGCCAGGCTATTCACTGTACGATACCTGGTCGTTCCACTACGAAAACAATGGTTTGAATGAGGATGGAGATGACCTGGTGGATGAGGGCACCAATGGGTTTGACGATGACCTAGCGTATGGTGTTGACGACGTCGGTGAGCGCGAAACGATGCCGCCCTACGACGTTTCCTTAAGGGCCATGCAGGTCAAGCTGCGGATCTTCGAACTCGACACGCAGCAAATCCGCGAAGTGACCGTTGGCCAACATTTTGTCGCTGAGTAATCAGGGGTGATCGGTCGCTGGCCGGAAGTCCAGCTATTGATGGCGCACCGAGGCACAGAGATCAACAGGCACAGAGATCAACAGGCACAGGGATCAACAGGCACGGGGAGCAACAGGCCAAATGCAGGATGTCCATTCGATCCGGCTTGCCGGTCCCTGGCGGTTGGAACCGACCGGCCGCTTTCTGCCGGCCGATGCCGGTTTGCCTCGTCTGGTGACGGTGGACTTGCCTGAAGCCCAAACGGCGAAAATGCCGGCCGACTGGTCGGCTGTCTGCGGAGCTGAGTATTGCGGACAGGTGCGGTACACGCGTCGTTTTCACCAGCCCCAGGGCCTACAGGAGGACGAAGTCGTATGGCTGGTGGTCGAGCCTGCCCGGTCTCACGCCGAAACCTGGCTTAACGGCCAGCGGCTGGGCGAACTGTCCGTGGTAGACTCACAGTTGCGGGTCGACGTCACAAAGCTGCTGGTGGACTTTAACGAACTGGTTATCGTGGTCACCCATCCGGCCATGGACAATTCCGTTGACAATCCCCCAAGCGCCATCCACGATGTGTCTAGCCAGCAGCCCGGCGGCTTGGTGGGAGAAGTGCGTCTTGAGATAGGATTTCCCTGATGGTTAAGAACTCCCTGATGGCTAAGAACTTGACGATTCTAATTTGCTTTCTCGCCGCTGGCAGTTTGCTGGTGCCTTCGCCTATCGTGGGCCAACCGGCCGATTTGCTTTCGCCGGCGCAGCGGTCAGCCGGTTGGATTGAGCTTTTTGACGGGCATTCCCTGTTTGGTTGGCAGCCGACTACCGAGGCCAACTGGAACGTGGTTGATGGGACGATCCGGGTCACCAAAGGTGAACCTGGTTTTTTGATGACGACCACCGAGTTTTCCAACTACGAACTCCACGTGGAGTTTCAGGCCGCAGCCGGGACCAATAGCGGAATTTTCTTACGCACTCCCCTGGTGCCCACCGATCCGCAGCAAGACTGCTACGAGCTGAATATTGCCCCACCGGACAATCCTTTTCCAACCGGTAGCCTGGTAGGCAGGGTGCCGGTCAGTTCCGTTGCACGGGTTACCCCAGGTGAGCCTCCCTGGCACAAATTTTTGGTACGGGCCGATGGAGCGCACATCGTGGTCTACCTCGATGGCCAGCCGGTGGTGGACTATCGCGACCCGCACCCCGTTTTGCGGGGACGGATCGGTTTGCAGTTTCGCGAAGGGGCAGTCGCTTTTCGGAACGTGCGGTTGCGACCCGTTGGATTGGAGTCGATCTTTAACGGCCGCGATCTTACCGGTTGGGATACGACCCGCACTGAAAAGAGCCGCTTTGAAGTGACCCGGGAGGGTGAACTGCGGGTGACCGATGGCCGCGGGCAGCTGGAGTCTGAGGGAACCTACGGCGACTTTGTGCTGCAGCTTGAGTGTTTTGTAGCAGGCGACCATTTGAATTCAGGTATTTTCTTTCGCTGCATTCCAGGCGACAACATGAATGGCTATGAGAGCCAGATTCATAACGGGTTTCGCGACGGGGATCCTACGCAACCGGTCGATTGCGGCACGGGCGGGATTTTTCGCCGGCAGAATGCCCGGCGCGTGGTCGCCGGC